>JAGCCP010000010.1 GCA_017651625.1 Candidatus Ruminimicrobiellum bubulum
CATGCTCCTTTCTTGTTAGGTTTGATTGCCGGCGGTGCGGTAATTTACTGGTTTACCGGTGCATCCAACCATGCTGTTACAAGCGGTGCATATAAAGCTGTAGGATATATTAAAGATAATATTAAACTTGATGGTGTAACAAAAGCTTCTACGGAACAAAGTAAAGAAGTTGTTAAGATTTGTACACAATATGCTCAAAAAGGTATGTGGAATTTGTTCTTGGTTATATTCTTCTCAACAATAGCTTTTGCATTTATCGAACCTTACTTCTTTATAGGTTATTTAATATCTATAGCATTGTTCGGTTTGTTCCAAGCAATATTTATGGCAAATGCCGGCGGTGCATGGGATAATGCAAAGAAAATCGTTGAAGTTGATATGAGAGAAAAAGGTTCCGAACTTCACAAAGCAACAGTTGTAGGTGATACGGTTGGAGATCCTTTCAAAGATACTTCTTCAGTAGCTTTGAACCCAATCATTAAGTTTACAACATTGTTTGGTTTGTTGGCTTTGGAACTTGCATTAACATTAACAAACCCTGTAGCACATATCGTTTGTGCAGCAATATTCTTTGTAATTTCAATAATATTTGTAGTTAGATCATTTACAAGTATGTTGATAAAATAAAATTTGAAAAATTTTATTTTATAGGTTATACAAAAAACAGCAGATAATAATTTATCTGCTGTTTTTTTTTAGGTTATAGCTTATTAAAAAATTGCAGAGCAATTTTTAGCTTAGAGATTATTAAAAAATCTTTCAGATTTTTTGCTTAAATCTTATAGTTTAACGGCAATTTTTTGTCGTTAATTATACATTGTAGTTTTAAATTCTCTTAAAGAATTTTTCTAAATCGGATAGTGTTAATGTGTAAATCGTAGGTCTTCCGTGCGGACAAGTCCACGGCATTTTACAAGCAAAGAGTTCTCTCAATAAAGATTTTGCCTGCTGTTCATAAATTTTGTCCCCTGCTTTAATGCTTGTTCTGCAAGAAGCTCTTATAATTTTTTCTTTTATTTGTTCAACATCCGTTGATTTTTCTTCTTCCAAAAAGTCAACTAAAACATCTATTATTTCAATAAAATTAACATTATTACCCAAAAGTGCGGGATACGCTGTTAACCTAAAACTGTTATCTCCAAACTCTTCAACATCAAATCCTAACTTTTTAAATGCACCTAAATTATTCTTTAATAAAAGTGCTTTTGATTTCTGTAACTCAAAAACATCCGGTATTAAAAGTTGTTGTATTTTCAATGAGTTTTGTTCCAACTGATTTGAAAACATTTCGTATCTTACTCTTTCTTGTGCAGCATGTTGATCTATTATGTAAAAACTTTTTTCTTTTTCTACCAAAATATATGTTTCAAAGATTTGTCCTATAAATTTGAAGTTATCTTGTTGTATTAAATCCGTTTGTGTTAGTTTTACCGGTTCAGAAACAGAAGTAATTTCCGTTTCTTCTTTATTTATAATCGGTGTTTGATACACATTTTGATAATCTTTAACACTAAACTGTCTTGACGGATACCTTATTCCCCCATAACTACCACTATGTTTATATTCAGGAGGAACAAAATCTGTTTTTGCAATATCTTTTGCAGCAGAATCATTTTGAATATTTATTATATTTGCGGGAGCATCAGATTCCAATGAACTTTTTATAAACGAATAAAAAAGTTCATACATCTGATTTTCCTGAACAAACTTTATTTCTCTTTTTGTAGGATGAACATTTATATCAATATCTGACGGATTAGTTTTTAAGAACAAAATTATTCCCGGATGTCTTCCTATAGGTATTGCTTCTTTTGATGCCTGATATATCGCATGTATCAACCATTTGGGATAATTTACACATCTTCCGTTAACAAACAAATATTGCATATTTTTTTGCGGAAAAGAATTTTGTCTTGTTGTAATATATCCGTCTATTTCAACTTTCGGATGGCCGAAAGAAATATGCTTTAATTTTTGAGAAATATTTTTACCCAACACATCTTCTATTCTTTGAAGTTTTGAATCCGTTTTATGATAATCCGATACAACTTTCCCATCTGAAACTATTTTTAAGTTTATATCGTTTCTTACAAGAGCAATTTCATCCAAACAGCTTATAATTTTTGCTTTTTCGGTTATATCGCTTTTCAAAAATTTTTCTCTTGCAGGCGTATTAAAAAACAAATTTCTTACTTCAACCGTTGTTCCGTAAGCTCCCGCCCAAGGCTGTACTTCCGGTTTTGATTCTCCGTTCATGGATAACTGCCAACCGGAATTTTGTCCCTGCTGTTGAGTCTTTATTGTAAACATTGAAATTGAAGCAATTGAAGGTAATGCTTCACCTCTGAACCCTAACGAAAATGTATTTGAAAGGTCATCGAAATTGGTTATTTTGTTAGTTGCATGACGACAAATAGACATTTGTAAATCGTCTTTGTTCATTCCGCAACCGTTATCGCAAACCGAAATAAACTTTTTACCTGATTTTTCTATTTCTACAGATATTGTATTGGCATTTGCATCAAGAGCATTTTCCACTAACTCTTTTACAACATTTAAAGGTCTTTCAACAACTTCACCCGCAGAAATTTTATTTATGGTATTTTCGTCTAATATCTTTATTGCCATTTTATTTTATCTTTAACTTTTTCTCGCAGAAATTGTAATAACTGCACTCTTTTCTGCAAACATCCAATGCACCGAGCATAATTTTGTTTTCGCAATCAATATAATCAATAGCTAATCTGTTTATTTTTTTAGCATCTAACGTACTGATGTTGGTAAACTTTATTGCAACTTCTCTGACAATTGCTTTTGTTTGTGTCGATCTTACAACTTCACCGAAAATAGGTTCGGTTTCTAAAGGCGGATAATCAAACAGAAAACAAACTTGCGTACCTACAGGCAAATCTGCATACATCAATAACAACAAACCACCCGCAGACAAATTAATTATCAAACCTTGAAAAAAGCCTTTATCCGTAGATATAAAAATTTCTTTTGCTACGTTTTTTATTACAGGAAGTCTTGAATATTTTCTTCTATTCAACATAACGCCTCCGGTACTACTTTTTATATTTTTCTTTCCATTCGGACAACAACTTTAATGCATCTATCGGTCTTAAACTATCTACATCCAACTTACTTAATTCTATCAAAATTTCAGGCTCAATTGAAGTAAAAAGATTCGGTTGCTGAATTTCGTTCTCAAATTTAGAAAAATTTTTGTGCATATTTTTTTCCAAGCCATTCAATATTTCGTAAGCTCTTTTTGTTACTTTATATGGAAGTCCCGCAATTTTTGCAACGTGTATTCCGTAAGATTTATCTGCAGCACCATCGACTATTTTATGTAGAAATATAACGTTTCCGTTCCACTCTTTTACATCTACACTTTTGTTTATTATACCGTTTTTATTTGCTAGCGATGTAAGTTCAAAATAATGCGTTGCAAACAAAACCTTTGCACCTGCATTATTTTTGTTGGACATATCCGAAAATGATTCTATTATTGCCCATGCAATAGACATTCCATCGTAAGTTGATGTTCCCCTGCCGACTTCATCAAGTATTATTAAACTCCTGTCCGTATATTGATTTAATATATTTGCGGTTTCGGACATTTCAACCATAAATGTTGATTCTCCGCCTGCCAAATTGTCACCTGCACCGATTCTTGTAAATATTCTGTCTACTATACCTATTTCGGCATAACTGCAAGGTACAAAAGAACCTATTTGAGCCATTATAACTATCAATGCCGTTTGTCTTAAATATGTCGATTTACCTGACATATTAGGACCGGTTATAATCATAACACGGTCTGTAGTATCGTTTAAATTCACATCGTTTGCAACAAAGTTACCGCTTTTTAAAATTTGTTCGACAACGGGATGTCTTGCATCTTTTAAGATCAAATTTTTGCTACCCGAAACTTTAGGGCAACAATAGTTGAACCTTATTGCATTATCGGCAAAAGACAAGAATATATCAAGTTCGGCTATCATTGCCGACAAGTTCAATATGTAGTTGGAATATGTCGCTATTTCCTGCCTTAACGAAACAAAAATTTCCGTTTCCAATTTTATAATTTTGTCTTGTGCGGAAATTATTTTTTCTTCAAGAGTTTTTAGTTCCTGGGTTATGTATCTTTCCGAATTTGTAAGTGTCTGTTTTCTTATATATTCTGCTGGAACCAAATGAACATTGGATTTCGTTACATCTATGTAATAACCGAAAACGGAAGTATAACCGATTTTCAAAGTGTTTATTCCCGTTTTTTCTTTTTCTTTTACTTCCAAATCGGATATATATTTTTTAGCATCTTTACTTAAAAGTCTGTAATCGTCTAAATCTTTTGACACTCCGCTCTTTATTACGTTACCGTCTTTCAAAAGTATAGGAGCTTCCGGATTTATATAACTGTCTATTTTATTTATAATGTTTAAGGCAACACTTGTATCAATATTGGTCTTAAAAGAGGATTCTTTTTCCAACTTTTGTAAGATATTATTTATTATTACCAAAGAATCTTTTAATGCCAACATTTCTTTGGGATGAGCACCGCCGCTAACAATTCTTGATACAATCCTGTCCAAATCACAAACAGATTTTAAATCTTGTCTGAGTTCTTCTTTTAACGATGTATTTTCAACAAACACTTTTGTGTTATTTTGCCTGTTTTCGATTTCCGAAATATTCAATAACGGTTTTATCAACCAATTTCTTAACAGTCTTGCGCCCATCGGCGTAACAGTAGAATCTATAGCATCAAGCAACGAACCTTCTTGTTTTAGAGTAGACAACGATCTTAATATTTCCAAATTTCTTATAGCTACGGAATCCAATACCATAAAATCGTTATTTTCTATATATTTTATATTCTGTAATATGGAAATTGTTTGCGGTTGATTTTCTTGAATATAAACAAAAACAGTTCCGACAGCCGAAATAATGTCGGGTTTATCCGCAATGTTAAAGTGTGCCAATGATTGAACATTTAAAGTTTTCTTTATAAAACTTTCACAATAGCCGCTATCCGTATAAATATCCTTTACCGGTGAAGCTAATATTTCGAACTTTTGTAATATTGTTTGAAGTTTTTCGTTTGCACAATCTTTTTGAGGTATAATTATTTCGTTAGGCTTATATTTTGTAATTTCGTTTTCCAAATTAGATACTGTGGATCTGTATGTAAAAAAGTCTCCGGTAGAAATATCACTTACTGCAATTGCTGCATTTTTATCCAAAGCATCCACAATTACAGACATCAAAAAGTTGTTCTGCTTGGAATCCAACAAATTATCTTCCAAAATTGTTCCCGGAGTTATAACTCTAACAACTCCCCTTTTTACTATACCTTTTACGGAAGCAGGATCTTCAAGTTGTTCACAAATCGCTATTTTAAAACCTGCTTTTACAAGTTTTCTGATATAATTATTTACTGAATGGTAAGGCACACCGCACATCGGTGTTGTTTGTCTTTTTGTTAGTATAACTTCCAATATTTTGTGAGCCTTTATTGCATCATCACCAAACATTTCATAAAAGTCACCCAATCTGAAAAAAAGTATCACATCCGGATAGTTTGCCTTAATATCCAGATACTGTTGCATTAAAGGAGTAACTTGATTTGCATCTTTTTTTGTTGCCATGTTCTACCTTTTGTTAAAATATTTAAGTACGCCGTACATTTTACTGATTTTTGAAACATAGTGTTTGGTTTCTTTAAAAGGCATTTCTTCCGGATCGTATTCTATAATCGGATTTTCCTGTTGCCACTTTTGAACATTTCCCAGTCCCGCATTATAAGAAGCCAAAACCAAATTCGCATTACTGTTAAACATATCCGACAATATTTTTACATAACAAACACCGATTTTTATATTAAAGTCCGCATCATATAATTGTTGTTCATTGAAATCAGTGACGCCAAAATATTTTCCTGCAATCTCTTTTGCGGTTGGCGGCATTATTTGCATTAAACCTATTGCACCTTTTTTAGATTTTGCATCAGAATTAAAATTCGATTCCACTTTTATAATTGATGTTATAAACAACGGATCTACGTTATATTGTTGGCTATACTGTTCGATTACAGGATAATATTTCAATGCTTTATTTACATTAAAAAGAATGTATGAAATCATTGATAAAACACATATTAAACATAATCCTAAAACCAATTTAAAAATTCTCATTATTGTAAAATTCCCGACATACTGTTAGGCAAAACTTTTGTTATTTTAACATTAACAGTTCTGCCCTTTAAATTTTCTTTTGTATCGAAAAACACTTTTATATTTTGACTGTTTCTTGCTTCCGCAATATTATTATTAACTCTTTCAACCAACACTTCTATAGTTTTATCTATATATTTTTCATTTATTTTTTTAGAAATAATATTAGAATCTTCAAGTAAAAGACTGTGCCTTTCTTTTATTGTTTCCAAAGAAACCGTATTTTTTAATTTTGCAGCAAGAGTCTTGGGTCTCGGTGAATATTTAAATATAAACAGCCCGCCGAATTGTAATTGTCTTGATGCATTAAAAGTATCTCTAAAATCTTCATCCGTTTCACCCGGAAACCCTATTATAATATCACTTGTTATATTTATATCCGGTTTTTTATTTTTTATTTTTTCATATTTATGTTTATACTGTTCATAAGTATATTTACTGTTCATTGCCTTTAAAATATTATTGGAACC
>JAGCCP010000001.1 GCA_017651625.1 Candidatus Ruminimicrobiellum bubulum
AAAGTTAAAATAGCCTATACTTTTCTTAGGTGTTATTATGATAAGAAATATAGAAAACATCCATACTTTTATCTTGTCTAAAATGGCAATAAAAATTATCGGATTGTCGTTGACATTTTTGATAATTTTTAATTGCGTTTTTTCTTCCGTGTTAACAAATGTTACAGTAAACGACTTATCAACATTTTCGGATGTTCAAAAAGATGTTTTTTCTGCTGTGTTTTTTGTTTCAAGTAAAATAGAAAAAATAAACTTTTCTTTAACATCAAAAATAGTTGCCGATACAACAAAAAAATCCGATTCTCAAAAAGAAGAAAACAAAAGTTTACCATGCAAGACTAACGATTTTATTATTACAAGTTCACAGATACAGAACGAAGCAATGAAATTGCAGTATGGTCAAAACGGAATTATTGTTGCTTACAATGATTTATTATACAATTATAGGCCGGTATCGAATTATTTTTATGCTTTCTGCAATAAAATCTTTTTCTTATCGGCGATTATATTTCTGTTTTATGCGTCGATAAGAAAATTATATGATAATATTTTAAATTTAAATATAAATAGAATAAGTCCTGCTTTTATGCATATATAAAAGCAGGATTTTTCTTTTGGAGAACAACATGAAAAAACTTCTTAATAAGTTTCCTTTCAAAAAGTTTGTTGCTATTTTTACTTCAATAATATTTTTGTTTACCGGTGTGTTTGGTAATTCCGCTTATGCTTCCATAGGTTCTAGTATGCCTGCTATAGGAAGTATAAATTTTGATACACCGATAATACCTACATCGTTGGGAAAAATAACATCGGCAAAATATTTTGATAGTGAAGATATCATAATAAATATACAAGATTTACATTGTCATGCCGAAACGCAAAGAAAAATAGCCTCAATAATAGAATATATAGATAATGTGTACAATTTAAAAAATGTTTATTTGGAAGGTGCGTTTAAAACCGTAGATACTTCTTGGCTTTCTGCCTTTAATAACAATAAAAACGGAACGAAAGTTTTGGAAGGATTAATAGATTCCGGGAAGTTAAGCGGAACGGAATATTATTCTATTATGAATAACAAAAAGAATTTTGTTCTCGGCATAGAAAAAGAAGAAATTTATAAAGAAAATATTAAGTTGTTAGGTTCAATATTATCTTTACAACCTGAAATAGAAGCGATTTGTTCTCAAATGGAAAAAGAAGTAAACAAAATAAAAAGAGACTATTCCAGCAGACAGGCGAGAAAATTACAAAAACTTATAAAATCTTTTAAAGAAAAAGAGATAGATGCAAAATATTTTTACGGTCAATTGAAAATGTTGGCAGACAGTTCTAATTTATCGTTGGATAAATATCCGAATATAAAAATATATATTTCTTTATTGGACAAAGCCCAGTATGTTAATGATAAAAGAGTGGTTTATGAGTTTACCAAGTTTATTTCCGAAATAAAAAATATATTACCGTATCAAAGTTATTCGGATTTATTAAAGAACAGTAATAATTTTAGTAATCTGGAAGATATTTCTGCGGATTTAATAGCTTTGAATAAAAAATATTCCATAACAACGAAACTAAAGTTAGCAAATTTTGAAAACTTTTTAACATATTTGGAATTTAATCAAAATATCAATCCGATAAAGTTGGTTCAGGAAGAGGAACTGTTTGTAAATGAATTATATGCCAAATTGGGAAGAACAAAATACGAAAAAGAAGTTGCTTTCCTGTCAGAATTTGTTCCTACGATAAAACAATATTTTACTGCCGATATTTCTGCCGATGAGTATTATAAATTCGAAAAGAATTATAGCTTTTTTAAAGCTACCTGGCCATCTTATTTTTCGGAAAATATAATAAAAAACTTGGAACCATACCAAAGATTATTAGCCAAGTATCACAAAAACAATATCATAAGAGATCAAATTTTTGCAGATTGTTTGATAACGCAAAAAAACACGAATAATAAAATTGCCGTCAATGATGTATCTTCTGCCGTTAAACAGATAAAGAACAATCTTAATAATAAAAAAATAAAACTTGTTGTTACCGGCGGTTTTCACACAAGAGGATTAGAGAGAATTTTCGAACAACAAAAAATTTCGTATGTAATAATCACCCCTAAAATAACACAACCAGTTGAACAAGCAAAACAAATCTATATAGATAATGTCATATATTATTCAAATATATTAAAAAATACAATAAACTTGGAACCATTAACACAGGAACCGTTAAATGTAAGTTTTCCGAAAATAATGAATCTCATATTTTCGTTAGCTCAAGAGAAATCCATATTTGAGGATGAAAATATAAAAGATGCAATAAAACAGTTTGTTCAAGAATATATAATAGATAAACAAGATTCTTTTTACGGAGCGGTTGATATCGTAAATTGGGATATAACGTCAATTGGTCCCAAAGGTCAAGCGGAATTTTATGTTGAATATATAGATAATGCCAATAAAAAGACAAAAAGTAATATAAAATATCGTTTTGTTGACGGTGAAATCATACCATATTCTTCAATAGATATTATAAGGACCAAACAAATGTTGGAAAGAGTAACATCAAATAAATATGCTCTTCCGTCGATAGAGATAGAACCTACAAATACCACAAGAAAGAAAATAGCGAAATATATCCTTGAACCGTTAGAAAAGGTTGTGGGAAAAACCGTAACTTTAATGCCTTTTGAACAATTACACATGACAATAGGATACGATTCTTCTCTTACACAACAGCAAATAGATTCGTTAGTACAACAAGAGGATACATACGGCGATATCTTTTCTGCTCTTGATATATTGGGTGAAGATTTTGTTGATTTTAGAACTTCCATGGCAGGAACTTTGAAGTTAATGCCGGATGGGGTGATAATATATGAAATTACCGATAAAGATTTAATAGAAAATATATTACAATTTAGAACTTCGTTTAAAAGTATAGATTCTAAATTCGGCACTCCGAGTATTGTTCATATGTCCGTAGGAAGAATAACCGATATGAAACTTTTGGATGATTCCAAGCAATCTAAACAGGAGTTAGCGGAATTATTAGAAAAACTGAACGAAACAATATACGAAATAAATAAGAAGAATGCTCTATCCAAAATAAAAACTACATTTACTTTAAAAGCCGGATATGTATCTTCTACAGGTGATAAAGATTTTGTTTTCAGAAGATTATTACCGAAAAAAGAGGGATTAGTAATATTTTCAAATGCAGTTGATGATTCTAAGCAGAAACTGAGTACGGTTTATAAAATTGTTATTGCTCCGCTTATAGAAGAATTTTTGTTTAGATTCGTTCCATTTTTTGTGGCAGGTTTAGTTGTAGCTAGTCCGGTATCTATAGTTCCTGCAATAGTTACAGGTATTGTCGGAATATTCGGATTTTCATTTGTTCATCCGTTGGCTGATAAAATAAATAATTATTTCTACAATAAAAAAGAATCAGGCGATACGAAAACAGGCTTTATTAATAGATTGTTTAAAGAACAAGTAAGAGTAAGAAATGTAATGGATTTCCTTATTCCATCCACAATTTTAAGTGCTGTATTTGTTACAGTTTCTTTTGCATTTCCTCAAGCAACTTTTGCTGCTTTTATATTAACTTATTTGTTGCATGCATTAAATAATGTTATTGCTGCTAAACGAGAAAACATGTTGCTTTTATCCATAATGCAAAACACTACTTCACAAGAGAAAAATTTAGATTTTGAATTAAATCAAATAATAGAAACATTGGAAAAACTTGCAAAGAGTAAAAGTATTACTTCAATTCCCGAACTGGATAAATTTCTATCGGATTTCAAAGATATTCAAGAAAATTATGATTCTGTAGGAAAAGAAGTTCTTTCCGAAAAAGTAATTGAATTATTTAAATTTGTTTCTGAAAATGAACAGAAACAAAAATATTTCGACATAAATTATTTACTTGTACCATTACTTAACATATCTGCAAAATTAAGAGATAAGAACGGAAATATTTTGTTTGATACTATCGTAAATTTTGTGTTAAAACAGGCAAGTGATAAAAAAATAGGTTCTACAAGATATCATGATGTGCTTATTGAGTCAGCAAAACATCTTTATAAAAACGGAGAGTTTACATTTGTTCATAAAATAATTGATGCGTTATATAAGAATAAAAGTGATGTTAAATCCGTTGTTGAGTACGGAAGATTTGCATTACCTGTTTCTTCACCTTTTTCTTTTGACACTATTGAAGAGTGGGAACAAGAAATTACCGAAATGATGAAACAGGATGCAGATATATTTCCGAACTGGTATGAATCTATGTTGGAAATATTTTTAGCTTCATCTTCTGAAGGCCTTGATGAATATGCAAAAGCATTTTTAAGAGCTTTATACAAAAGTGGAAAAAGAACGACACCTCCGTATGTTAAAAATTTTACAGGTTACGAATGGGCAAAAACTTTTTATGAAGTTTGCGGTGACGGGAATGGTATTTTTATAGTTGAGCAAAGTGAACCTTTATTGGATAGAGAAGATATTAAATCTTTTACCGATAAAATTAAAGCTTTGGAAATAGAAAATTTATATTTGAGTGACATTATATCAAGACTTCAATTCTTAAAAAATTCTAAGCCTTCAAACGAAGCTTTAAATAGTGAACAATATTCACAGATTATTGAAAAGTTAACTGCAGCTTTATCTTTGCCGAAAAAAGCACAATTGCAAGTAGTTAAAGAACAAATAAAAGTTTTGTATACGTACTTGTTTGAAAATGGAAAATTTGAGTCTGATATGTTAGAACTTTTGGCTCCGGTATTAGGTGTGTTAATTAAAGAAGGGAAAACAACATTTTTAGAAGATATTTGTAATAAACTATTTGAACAGGGAATTAAAGATTCAAAGATGAATTTCGGGTTTACGGAGATAGCATATATATATTCATTAGATAAGGAAAAAGCATTAACATTAATTACGAAAAAATTTGAAGAGACTTCTCATACGGTAAATCCTTTATATGTGCAATTATACGGTAGGAATTGGGACAAATTCTCTCCGAAAACTATTGAAGAGGCCAGAGAAGCTATTCCTAAAGAATTACAAAAAGTAATATTCGAATATAATGATTTGGAAGCATTTTATAATGCTATAGGGATTTCTTTTGATCTTATTGGTGAACAATCTCAACTTTTTGACAGAGATATGTATGTTCCTGAATATCAACCTTTATTTTCTTTTGTTCCAAAAAATATTTTAGATTTTAAAAAGATTACAAAGTATTTTAGAACTTTAAAATCAGAACAAGTAAAAATTTTAGATGTTAGTGAAGAAAAAGAGTTGGCTTTAGATAGAATACAAAGAAACGGAAACTTAGCATTGGCAAATATAAGTAATTCTGCGGAAGATTTGAAAATAGCGGTCGGATATATAGAGAAAATGTTACAAGATTTCAAGTTAATATCATCAAATGCGGATGATATACATGAACTGGAACAGGCAGTAGAGTATATTAAATGGAAAGTTGAAGAAGGAGAAATTGACGATATTTTAACAAAAGAAGTTGCTTGGTGGGTTAAAGACAAGGGAATATATGCTGTAATATCCGATATAAACGAAAAAGCCATTTCAGAAACAAAAAATATGGCCGACAAGTTTGATGCTTTTGAAAGAGTTTTGGAAAATAATGAATTTGCATTGTCATCATTAACAAGAATGAATGAAGATTCTATCAATGATACAATTTATTTTATAGAAGAAATGTTAGATGCATTTGAGATAATAGATCCGAGACTTGCACAAAAAGCAAAAATTTCACTTTTAAGAATAAAGAAAGATATTAGAACAGGTAGTATAAATATTGAATCATTATCAAAACTGAATTCTTGGACGGAAGACGGACTTGATAAAATAAAAGAATTACATACTCTTATTAATGCGGTTCATCAAACATCAACTACCAGATTAATGACAATAGTTGAATTTTCTTCATCAAATATAGGTGGTAGGAAAGCTGTTTTGAGACAAGATGGTAGTGATCAAATAGCTTTTTATGATTGTTCGATCGGTTCCATCAAAGATGAAATGAAAGAATTTCTTGTAACTTTGGCTGAAATAAATAAAAAATATGACGGACGCTGGGTAATAAAAGATAACAAATTGTTGTATTCTAAACAATTAGGTTTTCATGGCGTTAATATTTTGGTGGATATGGAAGAAGGTATAAGAGTTACTTTTAACGAGTCCGGCAGAGGAGACGGAAATGCATTAAGAACAACGTTACTTGCAACATTATTTGCTCAAGCAGGTTTTGATATAACATATGTGGATACTTTGGTTACGGAAAGTGTCAGTATAGGCGGCCCGTGTAAATTTACGGCTGTATACAATTTGAAAAACGATTTCAATGCTCCGGAAAAATATGCATTTTTGTTTTCGCAAGCTTTGGAAATTCTTTCAAATACAAGAGATGTAGATTATGCATTGGAAGATGATAACGAAAATGAAAATCCTCATTATCAAGGAGTTTACTACATTCCGAAATTAACAATTGAAGATTACAGAAAAATGAAAAATTCTTTCACTATGCCGGAAGAATTTAAGAAAGGTAAGACCGGTGGTTTGGTAAGTTATTGGACTGCAAGAGTTGAAAATGTTAAAAAGCTAAGAAATATTTTTGAAAAAAGCAAAAAAGAAGAAAGAGAAGAATTTTCTGCACTTTATGATTATTTGGGAATTGATACAGAAGAAACATCTCCTTGGAAAATAGTTGGTGAATATATTAAAGGGAAATTAATAATCAATAAAGAAACCGGCGTATTGGAAAGAAATACCGAATATGACGGAATAAATAGTTTGTTGGATGCAATTGAAACAAATTTTGACGATTCGTTAAGACAAGCCCAGGTTATTAATTTGTTAGATTCCGATAATTTAAATTTTGAAACAGAAGGTTATATAGGCGGTATGGTTGCATTAAGCGGTTTGTTAAGATTGGATGGTAACGGATGGTTATCCGTAAAAACAGCCGTAGATAAAGAAAGAAAAAGATCTAAATTCGCTTATGTTGAATTTGTGGATTTTGAAGGAAACAGAACTCCTTTAAACCATAAAGATTTGATAAAGATATTAAAAAAGTTCGGGTATACCGTAAAAGAACAAAAACCGAGAAGTTTGTCCGAAAGAAAAGAATCGTTAACAGTTTTAAAAGAAAAAATATTGTATCCGAAAGATGGAATATATACGAGAGGTATGAGTGTTTCCGGACAGGCAGATAAATATATTCCGGTAACAGTTACTTACGACAAGAATAAAGTTGATGAAAACAGTATGTGGGTTGTTTCTTTTACTTCTCCGGAAGATGTTGCATCTATAATAAAAGCCGGTGCAATTATGACAACTACCGGTGGAATGTTGAGCCATGCAAATATCACAGCAAGAGAAAACAATAAAACGGCTATCCTTTCCAATGGTCAATGGGTAGATGGTAAATTGGTAGTTCCTTATTATTCAATAGAATCACCTATCGAACAAAGAAGAGGTTATGAAATACAAAAAATATCGGAACATCATTTAGTGTTGGAAGAAGGTGCTGTTGTTTTGGCTAACGGAATAAACGGCAGAGTATTGGTTTATAACAACATTCCTAAACAAACTATCGTTGAAATTCAGAAAGCTATAGATGAAAACGATGTTGATTTTATAATGCAATATATACAAAATCACTATCAGGATGAAAATATAAGGCAAGTTGTTGAATATATATTCTTACAGGTAATTACAGATAAAGAAAAACTGAAAATAACACAATTCTTGTTAGCTTGGGAAAAAGAATCGGAAATCGGTATGAAAGTTTCCGAGTTAGTAGATGTGTATACGGGCGAAAAAATAAAAGCATTAAAAATATACATTGAAAATGAGAAAAAAATAGAAGATGCAAATATAAGACTTGCAATAATAAAGTTTATAGAGCAAGAGTTGAAAGTATTGGAGTATTCTTTAACGGATGATGATGTTGCAGCTGAAATGCAAAAGTTAATGGAGATTGTAGGAAAAGATAAAAATTTGGTTCGCTCGCAAATAAAGGAAGAAGTTACAAGTATAATTGAACAAGTAAAAAATATATTAGCCAAAACCAATATATCTGAAAAGGATAAAGATTATCTGACAAAAATAAGTGAAACAGCTACGGTATGGGGTTTCTATGGAAATTCTGAATTAAAAGATTTGGTTTCTAAAATAAGAGAGATATTATCTTTTGAACAGCCGGTAAGTTATGATACCGAAATAAGAGGTTTTGAAGATATAAAGGCAAAGGATATTTTAAGATACGGAACAAAAACTACGGAGTTAGCTAAATTGTCTAAACTTTTTACTAAAAAATATTTGAAATTAGCAAGTGTTCCTTATGGTATGGGAATAAGCAAAGACGTTTTAAGACTCTTCTTTGAACAAAATGGTTTGGGTGAACAATATTTACAATTATCATCTGAGTTTGAGCAGGCAATAAAATCACAAAATAAATCTAAAGCAATTGAAGTTGGCAGACAAATATCAAAACTTATTGATTCCGTTGACGATGAAGAATTAGAAAAATATTTGAAAAACAAATTGAAGTCGGGCAAAAAATATGCCGTAAGATCTTCAGGTGTGGGAGAAGATGGTGGAACTCATGCTTTTGCCGGAATGGCGGAAACGAAGTTGAATGTATCAAATGATGAAGTATATAAAAATGTGAAAGAATGTTGGAAATCTTTCTTTTCATACACATGTATAGAAGATATGGTTAAAGAAGGAATAGTTGTTCAACCGGCATTATTGATTCAAGAAATGGTTGTGGATGTTAAAAAAGCCGGGGTAATGTTTACAAGAGATAATAGTGGAAATTTAACTATAGAATCAGTTTTGGGATTAGGTGATGGTTTGGTATCCGGAAGAATAACACCGGATCACATAAGTGTTAGAGCCTTCGATGGAAGAATAGAATATAGAAGAGCTTTAAGTAATATGATAAAGATAGTTGAAAAGGAAGAAGGCGGAACAGATGTTTCAAAACTTACAAGAGAAGAAAAAATAGAAAGAATATTAGATGAAGAAACAATAAATACATTAAAAGAAATAGCTTCTATTTTGGAAGAAGATGCCGGTTACCCTGTAGATGTTGAGTTTGCTATAGATGAAAATAATAATATTTTTGTATTACAAAGAAGAGCAATAACAACTTTACCTTCTATTGAAGAGTCTGATTATTCTCAAGAAGAAACAGCAAAGTCTATTATTTCTCAAGCGGCAATTGATAAATTGACGGAAATACTTTCTTTTATGTCCGGATACAAAGAAATAAAAGGAGTAATAGATAATTTATCGAATTTACCTGAAAACGTTAGTGAACAATACGATTATGTTCTTCAACAAATGTATATCTTGATTGATTTCTTGAAGACTCAACATTTTATGAAGAAAACAGCATGGGGATCATCAAGTCTTGATGCTGACATATATCTTAGTGATGATAGTCCGCTCAAAACTTTCTGTTTGGAAAATAATCTTGTTGACAGTTGGGATTCTAAGGTTAAAATAAGAAATTTATTAACTTTTGCCTTAGTTTCTTTTTTTGCTGTTCAACAAGCTCAAAATTTAAATGAATCTTTATTTCATTCTATTATCGATTACTGGCTTATTGAACAAGAAGATAGAGGAAATTCTCTTTTAGATGAAATGTTTGTTTTTGTAGGATCTGTTTATTCCGTAAATCCCGAGTTTGTTTCTTATATAGTAAATGCACTTATGGATAAAGATCTTGTAGCTATGGACGACAAAAACGATTTGCCTTATTATATTTCATCAAATTTAAGAAATAATCCCGATGCATTAAGACAATTTTATATTACATATGCTTCCAGAGAAAAATCAGATGATGATTTATCTATTGTTTTAGAAGAAAATGTTGTTAAATTAAGAAACATTGTTTCTTTAGTTTCCGATGAAACGAGTAAAGAAAGTATAACTAATATTATATCTGAGATAGACAAATTAATAGGTAGAGTTAACTACAGAAATATTCAGTTATTGGAACAAAATCTTAACGAACTTTTTGAAGAGGCAATAAAATTAAAAGATGTTAACAGAGATGCTTGTTTTGAAATAATAAATACTATGTTATCTGTTTGTAAACAAATACTTGAAGGTAACAAGGATATAAAGTCGACGATATTAAAAATAAATAAACTATATTCTTTGTTGGTTGAAGAGTACGATGTTGACCCAAATAGTAAATATTTTAATGATACCCTTTCTCAACTTGTTTCTCTTATTCAGTGGAAAGAAGACGACCTTTTTGATCAAGAGAGAGATTCTTTTAACAAGAATGTTTCTAAAATGTTAGCAAATTTAGCCTTGTACATATATAAACCAATATCATCTAAAGAATTGGCTGATGAAGATTCTCCGGAATATCAATCTAGAAAACAAAAATGTTTAGATATATTTAGAGAATTGGCTCTTGGAAGAGTTGATGACAGGGAAATTTATATACAATTATGTAATATAACGGAACAATATGGTTCAGATAAAATCGAAGGTATCGGTTTTACGCCGGAAACATTGGAAATTTTTATAAGTTCTGCTAAAGCTAATAAATATGTATATAATCTCTTGTTACCCGAAGAAGAATTTATATCGGATGATGTTGAACAATTATCTGGTATGATATTCGATTCGATAGAAAATATAAACCCTGTTCAATTATTTACAACCGCTTATTCGGAAGAAATAAACGAACTTGTTAAGAGATGGTCATCAAAACCTCAAGAAGCAAAAAATAGAACAAAGGCAAAACAAATTGCCAATAACGTTATGAAAAAGTTGGTTTTATTGGCAAACGATGAATCTGCGGACTATATCAAAAGAAGAAGAGCTGTTATTATTTTATTGAATACCATGGCTAACGGTATATACAGTGAAGCGATAAAGGATGTTCCTGTAGACTTTGATAATATAAGAGTTTTAGCAAGCAAACTTGATATTCCGATATACTTATACATGAGTAATGTGGGGATAAGAAATATAAATCTTTATTACGAGTATAATTTTACACCTTTAATAAATCTTCTTCCGCAATTTTTGTTTGATGGTGATAGTCTTTTAGGTGGAGACGATGACTCCGAGTACTTAAGTACCAGTGTTTGGGATAAGAGGGACAAAAACAGAGAATTGTTGAATTACAGAAAACCCGTGATAACAACTATAGAAGGAGAAACGAATACAAGCAATGTTGAAGTTTTACAAGTTTTGTTCCGTTTTAAAGTTTTACAGAAAATATTGCAATATAATACTTCGGTTCTTTCTTTAATGGATAAAATAAAAGATTCGAAAAATTACGAAAAAAATATGGCAGAACTTTTAAGTGAGTTACAGGGTATGATAAACGAGTTGAAAAAAATTAATCCGGAACACGGAGCTGCAGCACAGATTGCATTAGACAATATTAAATCTTCTTTAGAAAATCCGTCGATAGATAGAAAAACTCAAGTAAGAAGAAATTTATTGTTATCCGAATGGAACGAAGAAACTATATCGGATATAAAAGAAATACATACATTAATAAATGCTGTTCACCAAACATCCATAGCAGACTTTAAACAAGAAATAGGAGATGTAAGAAGTATAGGAGATAATCCGATACAAGTTATAAAAGCAAAACAAACATCTACAGTAAGCGGATATAACTTGTCGGATACGGTAAATTCCAATATCGTAAGATTTTTGTCGGAGTTAGCTACCAGAAAATTACCCTATGATGAAATAGATGATTTTGTTTGTAAAGATGATCTTATTGTTTGGACGACAAGATTAAATGCTCATAGTGTGGATGTATTTTTTAATTTCGGTGATGTTGACAGAGGTATCAGTATATATTACAGAGAAAGACCTGTTTTCGGTGAGGATATAGGTAAAAAAGAAAGGGTAAGATATTTTAAAGAAATTCTTGAATATTTAGGATTCCATGTCGATTCCGACATAGAATATTCCGATGGCCATGAATCATATGGAATAAAAGCTACTCTTAATAAAGATTACGGTTTAAGTGATTCAACTGATTTAATTGATATTGCAACACATGTTGTTGAAATATTCAAGTTTTCTACAAATGTCGATTACGATTTGAAGAATTGCCATAGAACAATAGAAGCACAATATAAACGTATTTTTGAGGGCTGGTTGACAAAAGCAAAAAGAAGAGAATTGTGGTGTGGCGTTGATATAAACAATTGGGGACAACGAGCATACGGATACGGACCAAGAGGTCAAAATTTGACTAAACTACCGTCAAAAAGAAATTTGAATCCGGAATTTTTTAATGCGATTTTATCTTATTTGGGATGCGATTTATTACCGAGCGATACTGAAAAAAGTCTCGAAAAAATGTTAAAAGATCCTATATTTGTAGATAAATATTTTAACGAACCTATAGAAAAAGCCTTTATTGAGGGTAGACTAAAATTAAACGAAGATGGTATTTTGGTAAGAAACGAAGGCTATGATATAGTCCATTCAATGATAGACGAGATAAATACTAATTTTATAGAAACTTCTCAACAGGCAAGGATTGTTAATTTAGTAAACAATTATGAGTTTAATACAAGAATCTTGGCAGATATCGGTAGTTTTGTTGTTGTAAGTTCCGTTATGGAGTTGAAGAACGGAACAAAATTATTTGTAAAAGCAATAATGGATCCGAATACAAAAAGAACAAAATATGCAATAGCGGAACTCGTAACAAACAGAACAAGACAAAAACTTACAAGCGACGAGTTAATTTATATATTGGGAAAAGAAGGTTATGTAATTGAAAAACAGGAATGGGTAGATTCAAGAGAAAGAGCAAGGACAAAAAGTTTATTGACAAGACAATTACAATCTTTAGAAAGTCCTAAAATTCAAAGTACACCGACGTCTGACGGAACAGGTGTAAGTGTGGTTGGTAATATTACCTTTAATAAAGATAATGTTGATGAAAACAGTATACTTGTTGTTCCATACACAACTCCGAATGATATGAAACATATAGAAACGGCAAAAGGTATAATCACTACCGGTGGAGGAGTATTGAGTCATGCTGCTATTACCACAAGAGAATTAAAGAAACCTTCCGTTGTGCTTGGAGGTGCAACATGGACTGATGATGAATTGGAAATTCTTTATTACTTGGCTTCCGGAGATGTTGAACTTATTGATAATCAATTTCAAGTACAGAAAGTAAAGACGACAAGAAAAATGTTAAAAGAGGGTTCAAGAGTTCTTATGAACGGAGAAACCGGAATAGTTTTGCTTTTTGATGATATAGATATTTCTTTGTTGGATGAATTGCAAAGTTATATTGATTCAGATAATTCTCAAGCAGTTATAGATTTTATGACACAACATTCTAACGATGAAAATATAAATAGGTTTGTGGAGTATGTATATTTTCAGGTAATAGGAAATGTTAAAACGACACAAGTGTTGGATTCTTTATTTTCCGATGATATGCCGGAAACTGTAAAGGATAAAATTAAAAAATTAAATGACGGTTATATACAAGATAAAATACAAAGCATTTCCGAAGCTATAGAAAATCTTAAAACAATTGAAAATGTAAACATTGCATACAATATATTGCAGGAATTGATAAAGAAAGTGAAATTTATAAAAACAGTAGGTGTTAGACAAGATTTGGAAGATTTAAAGAAACAAATAGAGGAGATGGAAATAGATATTAAAGACAGATTAGATATATTTATGCAACAATTTATAAACGATTTATCTAATTTGTTGACTAAAGATGAACTGAGCAGTACGAATGTTCAAAAAATTCTTTCGATGATAAAAAATGCTGAAATATACAAATTTTTTGTAAGTGAATCCGAAACTTCGAAAGATTTAATAGCAAAAAAAGATACCATTCAATTATTAGTTTCCATGATAAAAGACAGAATAAATTCTCTTGATATGGACGTAGAATATGTAGATTTAAAAGAAGAAATAAGTTTGTTCGAAGAAAATGCATCCGATGAAAGATTATTCGGTTCCAAAACATCACAACTTGCGAAAATGTTTAAATTACTATTAAAAGAAGATGGTGTTGTTGTTCCGGGCGGTATAGGTATAAGTGTAAGAGTAATGCCT
Source organism: Candidatus Ruminimicrobiellum bubulum (assembly GCA_017651625.1). Classification (GTDB taxonomy): domain Bacteria; phylum Elusimicrobiota; class Endomicrobiia; order Endomicrobiales; family Endomicrobiaceae; genus Ruminimicrobiellum; species Ruminimicrobiellum bubulum. Next base: position 14,139 of record JAGCCP010000001.1, read on the forward strand.
CTTTTATTTAAAACATTGGGACAGGAAAGTCTTTTAACGGAATTTGAAACTGCCGTAAAATACGGCAATAAAGCAAAAGCAATGGAAATTGCAAAAACAATCTGTGATTTAATAGATTCCGATGAGACAAAAGATTCTGATATAGAAAAAGAAATAAAAGCACAACTTGAAAAATTTATAAAACCCGGCGGAAAATATTCTGTAAGATCTTCCGGAGTGGGTGAAGATGCTGCGAACAATGCTTTCGCGGGTATGGGAGAAACATCTTTAAATGTTCAATATGTTGATATATATGAACATATAAAAAATTGTTGGAAGTCATTCTTTGCGGAAAGATGTGTGGATTACATGATATCAAGCGGTCAAGTTGTAAAACCTGCCGTGTTGGTTGAAGAAATGATTGATTCGGAAATATCCGGAGTTGCATTTACCAGAAACAAATATGGTAACGGAACAATTAATGCTTTGTTCGGACAAGGTGAAGGGTTGGTATCCGGAATGTTTACTCCTGACGATATTCTGTTTGATATGAAAAGCGGTGAAGTAATAGAATATTCCGTTGCCAATAAACAGTTTCAATTAATTACCGATGTTAACGGCGGAATAAAGAAAGTTCCCGTAGGACAAAAAGCAAAAACAAGAACATTAAATTCTACAATGGTAAAAAGATTGGCGGCAGTTTTTTCTACATTAGAAAATGCTGTTGGTTATCCTGTAGATGTTGAGTTTGCAATTAAAGGTGACGAAATTTATATACTTCAAATGAGACCTATAACAACTCTTGATAGTAAAGAACAATCTAAGGAAAAAGTTACGGATACAAACTCCGATTCGGATATTGTAAATATGGACGAAATTCCGTTTGCCGAAACGAAATATGAAATAACATTGACTGTTGGAAAAATAAAAGATAAAAACGATGTTTTCGCTTATATTGCAAATCCTTCAGATCCTACAAATGCAATACCGGTATATAAAAAATCCGTAAACGGAGAATATACGGAATTTGTTGTTGATTCGAAATTTACTCCTCTTGTAAAGAACGGTATTCTCAGCAGATTATTATTACATAGAATAAATACAGATTCCGTAGTATTGGCTAAATTAAATGATGGATTATTTAATTTTAAGTCTGGAGAGATTGCTTTAATGCCTATACTTGATGAAGAAATGTTCGAGAAAGAATTACTTGAAAATACTTTGAAAGACGAAATGAATAATGTAAGAAGAATGTTGGCTAGCGCATAGTGAAAACAATTTACAATTTATAATTTATAATTTATAATTGTTAACAGTAGCTGATAGCTTAAAGCTGAAAGTTTAAAGATTGTTGTAAAAATTCACGAATTGAATTTTTGATATTTATTAGAATTTTTGTTTCACAAAATTTTACCAAAAACTATAAGCTATAAGCTGTAAACTCTAAGCATAAAAAAAGCCTACGGCTTTTTTTATATAAGGATGGTAATCATGAAATTAGGTATAGTAGGACTTCCTAATGTAGGTAAATCTACATTGTTTAATGCAATTACAAAAGCAGGTGCGGAATGTGCAAATTATCCGTTCTGTACGATAGATCCTAATGTTGGTGTCGTTGCTGTTCCCGATAAAAGATTGGATTTTTTAGAAAAACTTTATAATTCTAAAAAAAAGGTTCCTGCAATGGTAGAGTTTGTAGATATTGCAGGACTTGTAAAAGGTGCATCAAAAGGTGAAGGCTTAGGTAACCAATTCTTAGCACATATCAGAGAAACATCTGCAATTGTTCATGTTGTAAGATGTTACGAAAATTCCGATATTACTCATGTTATGGGAGAAATAGATCCTATAAGAGATATAGATATTATAGAAACCGAACTTATGCTTGCATATCTTGAAGCAATAAATAAAAAATTGGAAAAATTACAAAGAGATATAAAGTCAAGAGATAAAAAAGTAGTTGCTGAAAAAGAGTTGGCAGATAAAATAAAAGCTCATTTGGAATCCGGTAAACCTGTAAGAACTCTTGAAATAGAAGAAGAACAAAAAGAAATATTGAGAAATTTTTTCCTTATAACAGCAAAACCTGTCTTGTATGCTTGCAACATTTCCGATGCGGATTTACCGGAAATGAAAAATAAATATACTGAAAAAGTATTGGAAAGAGCAAAACAAGAAAATGCACAAGCAATACCTATTTGTGCAAAAATAGAAGCTGAACTTTCCGAACTTTCCGATGAAGATCAATTGGCATTTTTGAAAGACTTAGGACTTAGTGAACCCGGACTTAACAGACTTATTAAAGCAAGTTACGATTTGTTGGGACTCATAACGTTTTTAACTGCCGGTGAAGATGAATCAAGAGCTTGGACTATAAAGAAAGGATTCTTGGCGCCGCAAGCAGCCGGTGTTATTCATACAGATTTCGAAAGAGGTTTTATTAGAGCTGAAGTTATGGCATATGACGATCTTTTTAAGCTTGGCAATGATAAGGCAGTTAAAGAGGCCGGTCTTTTAAGAAGCGAAGGTAAAGATTATGTAGTAAAAGACGGCGACATTATAGAATTTAAGTTTAATGTATAAAATTGCCGTAGGCAATTTTGAAGAATAGAAGATTAGAAGAGTAGAAGATTAGAGGAAAAGAGGAATTTTTAATAATAAAAAATTTGCAAAGCAAATTTTACATTTAAACATCCAATCATCTAATCTTCCAATCCTCCAATCTTCCAAAAATTCGTAGAATTTTTTTATTATGAAACAATCTGTAATTACTATCGGTACATTTGACGGTGTTCATAAAGGGCACCAAGCCATTTTAAATAAAGTTGTAGAAGTTGCTAAAAAAGAGAACTTAAAAAGTGTAGTTTTGTCTTTTGAAAGTCCGGTAAAACAAGTATCAGGACTTATAACTACCACAGAAGAAAAAGTTAATCTTTTAGCCTCTTTTTGTGTTGATGAAATATTATTGCTTCCCGTAACAAAAAAAATATTATCGACTACCGCAGAAGATTTTTTTGAAACAGTTTTGGTAAAGCAACTAAAAGCAAAACATATTGTTGTCGGTTATGATTGTACTTTCGGTAAAAACAGACAAGGTAATGTAAAATGGTTAAAACAAAAAATTAAAAATACCGATATAAAACTTACCGTAATAAAACCTGTAAAAATAAAAGATAAAATTGTTTCATCATCCGAAATTCGAAATTTAATAACCAAAAATAATATTGTAAATACAAATAAAATGCTTAACAGAATATTTAGTTTTACCGGTAAGCATGTAGCAGGTAATCAAATAGGGAGAAACTTGGGCTTTCCTACCATAAATATTAAAGTTGATGATACAAAACTATTACCTAAAGGTGTGTTTTCCTGTATGGTTAGTGATAGAAAAAATAATATATATTGCGGCGTATTAAATATTGGAATAAGACCTACAGTAAAACTTAACGAACACAATTTATCCGTTGAAATACATTTGCTGAATTTTTCAGGTGTTTGGAAAGAAAAATATCCTATCATTTATATTTACGATTTTATAAGAAAAGAAAAAAAATTTAAAACATTAGAATTATTAAAAAAATCAATTCAAAAAGATATTGAAATAACAAAAAAACAATTCAAATATGTTGTTTGACTAAAAACTATCCAAAATGATATAATTTACACTTAAATAGGTACGAAGTTTTGTAATGCGGATATGGCGGAATTGGCAGACGCGTATGGCTTAGGACCATATACCGTAAGGTGTGGGGGTTCAAGTCCCTCTATCCGCATTATTTTTTAAGATAATTAATTTTTAATTTCTAATTGTCGTTTAGTCGTTGATTATAAATTATAAATTATAGAATATAGAATATAAATTAATATAAGGGGTCATCATGAGTGCTCAAAAGTATGAGTTCAAATCAAAAGTTGTAGAAAAGAAACCATGTTTAATATCTATGGAAGTTGAAATAGAACCTTCTCAAACTGATATAGAATTAAAATCTGTTTATGAATCAATTCAACAAACAGCAAAAATTTCCGGATTTAGAACCGGTAAAGTTCCTATGGATATAATCAAGAGAAATTATCCTGATGTTGCTAAAGAACAATTGATTGAAAATATGGTGAAAAAGACCGTTTTTAGTGCATTGGAAAAAGAAAATTTTGCACCGATAGATATGCCTGTTATTACAAACATTGAATATGAATTCGGACAAGTATTAAAATATTCTTTTAAAGCAGAGTGTCAACCGGAAGTTAAAGTAAAAGATTATAAAGATATAAAAGTAAAAAAAGAAAAATATAAAGTAACCGATGCAAATATAAACAAAAATATAGATGTTTTATTGGATAGAAATGCAAAACTTATAGTATCAAAAACAGGTGAAGTAAAAAAAGATAGTTTTGTTATTGTAAGTTATGAAGGCTTTTGCGATGGTAAAGCGGTAGAAAAAATAAAAGCTAAAGAACATATGATAGATTTGGGTGCCGAAAACACATTGAAAGGATTTAAAGACGGTTTAAAAGGTGCAAAAAAAGGTGATACAAAAGAAATAGAAATAGAATATCCAAAAGACTACTTAAATAAAGAATTGGCAGGTAAAAAAGTTGTATTTAAAACAACTGTAGAAGAAATAAAAGAAAAAGAATTGCCTGAACTTAACGATGATTTCGCAAAGGATATGGGACTTGAAAATCTAGATGATTTGAAGAAAAAAATAAGAGAATCTTTGGAACATGAAGAAACAAGAAGACAAAACGGTGAAGTTGAAAAACAAATAATAGAACATCTTTTAGATAAGAATAAATTTGATGTTCCCGAATCAATAGTTTTGCAACAGAAAAAATATTTGATTAAGAGAATGTCGGACTATATGAAAAGTCAAGGTGCGAATGAAGAATTTATTGCAAAACAAGTAGAATCCTCCGATAAAAAGTACGGTGAAGAAGCTGAAAAAAATGTTAGATTATCTTACATATTGAACGGTATATGTGTTGATGAAAAAATCGAAGTTAGTGATAAGGAAATGGACGATGAAAAGCAGAAAATGTTGGATTCTAATCCTACTAGAAAAGAAGATGTTGAAAATTACTTTAAGGAAAATAAAGCAAATATCGCAGCTTCTTTAAAAGAAGAAAAAATATTTAAATTCTTAGTTGATAATGCAAAAATCAGCGAAACCGAAAAAGATATGCCGGTAAAATAAAAATTGCCAAGCAATTTTTATTAAAAAACATAAGCTATAAGCTTTAAGCTAAAAAATGCGAAGCATTTTTTATAGGAGGTAAAATGCCTAATTTTATACCAACTGTAATAGATAAAAGCGGAAATACTTCCGTAGGTTATGATATATATTCAAGACTTTTAAAAGATAGAATTGTTTTTGTTGGCGGTGCGGAAGGTGCCGTAACAACAGATTCCGCAAATGCATTGATAGCTCAGCTTTTATATTTGGATGCCGAAGATAATACAAAAGATATAAATCTATATATAAACTCTCCCGGAGGGATAGTTACTGCCGGCCTTGCTGTGTATGATACAATGCAATACATAAAAAGTCCCATAACTACAATTTGTATGGGAATGGCAATGTCTTTCGGAGCGGTATTGCTTGCTGCAGGTTCCAAAGGTAAAAGATATGCTTTAGAGCATTCAAGAATAATGATACATCAACCTTTAATATACGGCGGCGGTTTATCAGGGCAAGTTACCGATATAGATGTTGAAACAAAAGAGTTACTTTTAACAAAAAATAAATTGGCAGATATTTTAGCAAGACATACAGGACAAACGAGAGAAAAAATTATTGCTGATACGGAAAGGAATTGTTATATGTCGGCACAAGAAGCAAAAGAGTATGGTTTGATAGACGAAATTATAATTCCCGGAAAAAAATAATGGCAGATAATAATAACGGAAATAATAAAGAACAAAAATGTTTGTTTTGCGGCAAACCGAAATCCAGCGGTAAAAGATTTATCGGTGGCGGCGGAGCTATTATTTGTTCCGATTGTATAAAAGCCTCTAACGATATATTGAACAGAATAGAAAAAACAGAAGTTAAACCGATAGTAAAACCGGTTCCGAAACCCAAAGATATCAAAAAATTTTTGGATGCTTATGTTATCGGTCAGGAACAGGCAAAGAAAGTTTTGTCTGTAGCTGTATATAATCATTACAAAAGAATACAGGCAAAAGCAGATATATCGAATTCCGATGTAGAACTTCAAAAATCAAATATACTTTTGTTAGGCCCTACCGGTACAGGTAAAACGTTGCTTGCGCAAACTCTTGCAAGAATGTTGGATGTTCCTTTTGCGATAGCCGATGCAACAACATTAACGGAAGCCGGTTACGTAGGTGACGATGTAGAAAATATTTTGGTAAGATTATTACAAAATTGTTCTTACGATGTAAAAAGAGCCGAATGCGGTATTGTATATATTGATGAAATAGATAAGATAGCAAGAAAATCCGAGAATAAATCTATTACAAGAGATGTTTCCGGTGAAGGTGTTCAACAAGCATTATTAAAAATAATAGAAGGAACAATAGCAAATGTTCCACCTCAAGGCGGAAGAAAACATCCGCAACAAGAATGTATAAAAGTTGATACCACGAATATATTGTTTATTTGCGGCGGTGCATTTGACGGCATAGAAAAAATAATAGAAAACAGATTAAACAAAAAGGGTATCGGCTTTGTAAATAATAAAGAAAAATTATCTAAAGAAGAAAAACTTGCCGACAAAGATAAAATATTTTCGCAAGTCGAAACTCACGATTTGATAAAGTACGGCTTAATTCCGGAACTTGTCGGAAGACTTCCCGTAATTTCAACATTGGAACATCTTACCGTCGATGATATGATTAGAATTTTAACAGAACCTAAAAATTCTTTAGTTAAACAATTTACAAAAATGTTTTCTTTAGAACATATAGATTTAGTTTTCGAAAAAGAAGCATTAAAAGAAATTGCAACTATTGCTATTAACAGATCTGCCGGTGCAAGAGGTTTAAGATCAATGATAGAAAGTGTTTTAATGGAAACGATGTTTGAAATGTTCCATGAAGATAAATTAAAACAATGTACGGTAGATTTGGAAACAATAAAACAAAAATCTATGCCGAAATTAGTTTTTAAAGATAATATTAAAAATTTGGAATCTCAGCAGTTACTTGAAACAGAAAAAACAAAGACAAGTCCTAAGGAGATTGCATGATTGAAATGGAAAAAAAATTAAATGAGAAAAGAAGTATTTCGTTGCCTACTGTATTACCGATGTTGCCGGTAAGAGATGTGGTTGTTTTTCCTTCAATGGTGTTACCTATTGCTGTCGGTAGAGAAAAATCTATAAGAGCTCTCGAAGAAGCAATGACATCCGAAAGATATATTTTTGTTGCAACTCAAAAAAATTTACAAATAGAAGATCCGTCTCCGGACGATATATATAGTATCGGTTCTGTTTGCGAAGTTTTGCAAATGTTGAAAATGCCCGACGGAACTTTAAAAATTTTAATAGAATGTGTTGCAAGAGCACAATGGACTGAATTTAAACTTACCGATAAGGGGTATGTTGAAGTAGGATTAAATATATTTGATGAAAATATAGAAAGAACTCCCGAAGTTGAAGCTGTTATGAGAAGAATAGTTGCTCTTTTTGAACAGTATGTGAAACTTAATCCGAGAATGCCTATGGAAATATCGATATCCGTTTCGAATATACAAGATCCTTCAAAACTTGCAGATACCATAGCATCGCATATTTCTATAAAGAGCAGTGAAAAGCAAGCTATATTGGAAGCAGTGAATCCGTTAAAAAGATTGAATAAAATAATTCAGATTTTAAATACCGAAATTGAAATTTTAAATATTGAAAGAAGAATACAAAACAGAGTAAGAAACCAAATAGAAAAGAATCAAAAGGAATATTATCTTAACGAGCAGATGAAAGCTATACAGAAAGAGTTAAAACAGAAAGATGATAATTCCAAAGAAATAGAAGAATTAAGAGCAAAGATAAAAGAAAGTTCAATGTCCGAAGAGGCAAGAGAAGTTGCGGAAAAAGAGTTGGCAAGAATGGAAAAAATGATGCCGCAATCTCCCGAAGCTTCGGTTATAAGAACTTATATAGAATGGTTATTGGATTTGCCTTGGAAAAAGTTAACGAAAGATAATTTGGATTTGGTAAGGGCAAAAGAAATATTGGATGAAGATCATTACGGTTTAGATAAGGTAAAAGAAAGAGTTATAGAATATTTGGCAGTACTTTCGAGAGTTAAAAAAATAAAAGGTCCGATACTTTGTTTTATAGGACCTCCGGGAGTAGGTAAAACATCAATTGCAAAATCCGTTGCAAGAAGTTTAGGCAGAAACTTTGTAAGAATTTCTATGGGCGGTGTAAGAGATGAAGCCGAAATAAGAGGTCATAGAAGAACTTATATCGGTTCTATGCCGGGGAAAATTATTCAATCAATGAAAAAAGCAGGTTCAAGTAATCCTGTATTTATTCTTGATGAGATAGATAAAATGGGTAGTGATTGGAGAGGAGATCCGTCTGCAGCATTATTGGAAGTTTTAGACCCAGAACAAAACTATGCTTTCGGAGATCATTATTTGGATGTTGATTACGATTTGTCTGACGTTATGTTTATAACTACGGCAAACACGTTAAACAATATTCCAAATACGTTACTTGATAGATTGGAAATTATAAGATTTTCCGGATACACCGATGAAGAAAAACTTTTAATTGCAAAGAAATTTCTTATAAAGAAGCAGATGAAAGATCATGGTCTAAAAGAGGAAGAACTTGTAATAGATGACAGTGCAATAAAAGAAGTAATTGCAAGTTACACAAGAGAAGCCGGTGTTAGAAACTTAAACAGAGAAATGGCAAACCTTTGCAGAAAAGCTGCTAAAGAGTTGGCACTTGAGAAAAAAGATAATATTAAAATATCGGCTAAAAATGTTGAAAAATATTTAGGTATTCCGCATTATGAAAGAGAAAAAATTTCGGAAAACGGAATAGGTGTTGTTACCGGTCTTGCATGGACGGAAGTTGGTGGGGAAACTCTTACCATAGAAGTAAACAAAATGAAAGGCAAGGGTATGTTAAATCTTACAGGACAACTGGGAAATGTTATGAAGGAGTCTGTTCAGGCAGCGTTTACCTATGTAAAATCTTCAGCTAAAAAGCTGGGTATAAAAGAAAATATGTTTAAAGATACGGATTTTCATGTCCATGTTCCCGAAGGTGCTGTTCCGAAAGATGGACCCAGTGCCGGTCTTGCAATGGCTACGGCATTAGCTTCCGTATGTATGAATAAACCTGTAAGAAAAAGACTTGCAATGACGGGTGAAATTACATTAAGAGGAAGAGCTTTGGCTATAGGCGGTTTGAAAGAAAAAGTTTTGGCTGCTTACAGAGAAGGAATAGATACTGTTTTGTTCCCTGAAGCTAACAAAAAAGATTTGGTTGATATACCGGATAACGTTAAAAAGAAAATAAAAATGATTCCTGTTAAACATATGGATGAAGTAATAAAATATGCTTTTGATAAAAAAATAAAATAATTTGGGAGTGGTAAAAAATGTACAAGATTTTAATGACTTATGACAGCCAGGAAGGATTAGATCAATTGTTGAATCATCCTGATTTTAAGGTTGAAGTTCATGCAAAGCCTTCACCTGAAGAATTCAAAGAACTTATAAAAGATTATGATGGCCTTATAATACGTTCTGAAGTTAAAGTTACGGCCGACATTATTGAAGCAGCACAAAAGTTAAAATTTATCGGTAGAGCAGGAACCGGTGTAGATAATGTAGATAAAAAAGCAGCAACACAAAAAGGTATTGTTGTATCTAACGTTCCCGGCGGAAATACAATATCCGTTGCCGAACATACAATAGGCCTTATTCTTTCAATGGCAAGAAATATCCCTGCTGCAGTTACTTCAATGCAGTCTCAAAAATGGGAAAAGAAAAAATTTATGGGTAATGAAATATTCGGTAAAACTTTAGGTTTAATCGGTCTCGGAAGAATAGGTAACGAAGTTGCAAAAAGACTGTTATCCTTCGGTATGAAAGTTGTTGCTTATGACCCTTTTGCAAATGCCGAGGTTGCAAAAAATAACGGTATAGAATTAACGACATTAGATGAAGTATTTAAACAAGCCGATTATTTATCTATACATTCTCCTTTGACAGATGATACAAGAGGCATGATAAATAAAGAAAATATTGCAAAAATGAAAGACGGAGTAAGAATTATCAATTGTGCAAGAGGTGCAATAATAAATGATGCAGATTTAATTGAAGCGGTTAAGTCAGGTAAAGTTGCAAATGCCGCGCTTGATGTTTTTGTAAAAGAGCCTCCTGTAGATTGGTCTATCCAAACAACACCAAATATTATAACAACACCTCACTTGGCAGCTTCAACTGAAGAAGCACAAGTTAAAATTGCTATAGAAATGGCAGGTGTAGTTATAGATTTCTTTACAAAAGGTTTAATTAGAAATGCAGTTAATGTTGCAACAGTAGATTGGGATACACAAAAACAAATGATGCCTTATATAGAACTTGCAGATAAAATCGGTTCTTTCCAAGGTCAAATTATTGAAGGCGGAATTTCCGAAATAGAATTAAGTTTTTGTGGAGCAGTTTCCGAATTTAAAACTAATCCTCTAACAGTTGCATATCTTAAAGGTATTTTAGGACAAATTTTAGATCTTAAAATAAATTCTGTAAATGCAATATCTGTTGCGAAAGAAAGAGGAATAAATATAAAAGAAGTTATAGTAAAAGATGTTAAAGATTACACAAACTTAATCCTTGCAAAAGTTAAAACAGATAAAGGTGAATATTCTATTGCGGGAACATTGCTTGATAAACAACAAAGAATAGTTAATATTAACGGACTAAATGTTGATGTTAAACCTGAAGGTCACAAAATATTTATAAATAATACAGATAAACCGGGTGTTATCGGAACGTTGGGAACAATAATAGGTTCTGCTTCAATTAACATTGCAGGTATGACCGTAGGTAGAAAAGAATCCGGAAAACAAGCTGTAACCGTTTTGGAAATAGATGGTGAAGTTTCAAACGATGTTATAGCAAAAATTGCAAAAGTTGAAGGTGTAACAAAAGTTAAGAATGTAGTACTATAATTTTTGTTTTGCAAAAATTGATGTATAGAAGTGAAGAAGTATAGATTATAGAAATTTAAAACGGCAACTGTTATTTGTTTTTTCAGTTGCCGTTGATATTTAATAATATGTTAACTAAAATTAAAAATTTTATAACCAATCATTTTAATGTGACGGCATTCATATTATTTACCATAGTTGTTTTTTCTTTATATGGGAGAACAATATCCTTTGATTTCTCTTACTATGACGATGATGTTTTAGTTTTGGATAGACAAGATTATTTGTCTTTTTCAAATATAAAAAATATTGTTTCAAACACTGTTTTTGGTGTAGGTGCGGATAAATTTTGTAGACCTGTTTTAAATTTAACATTCCTTTGCGAAAAATATTTGTACGGAATAAAACCTTTTGGGTATCATCTTACCAATATAATGATTCATTTGCTCGCTGTTTTTGGTATATATTTGTTTTTGTCGTTACTTTATGACAAGAAAAAAACTTTTATATTATGTTTGCTTTTTGCTTGTCATCCTGCGATTGTTCAAGCAGTAGCTTGGATACCGGGCAGAAATGATTCTTTGTTAACTTTGTTTGTCGCTTTTTCTTTTTACTTTTTTATTAAGTATGCAGATGAAAATAAAATAAGTTACTTGTTTTGTTATTTAATTTGTTTTGGAGTATCTTTATTTACAAAAGAAACAGCGGTTTTTATTCCGGTTTTTTATTTTTTGTTGTTGGTATATAAGAATAAAAATATCAAAAAAATTGTTGTTAGTGTAACAATATGGCTTTTGGTTATTGCACTATATTTGCTTTACAGAAAGTATGTTTTAAGTTATCAGCCGTTTTCTACTAATTTTAAGGCTTTATTAAATAATTTTATTACGGCTTTTCCTGCAACGACAAAATATGTCGCAAATATCTTTTTTCCTATAAAATTGTCTGTTTTTCCTTCAATGCTGGAAGTGAACTACTTGTTATGCATAACAACAATCCTTACTTTTGTTTTATTGTTTTTAAAATTTAAGTTTTATGACTTAAAGTTTGTTTTATTTGGAATTTTTTGGTTTTTTCTTTTTTTGTTTCCTACTTTTTTAATGCCGAATAACTGTTTTTATGATCATAGAATATATTTGCCGTTGATTGGTGCTTTGATTATTGTATTGGAAATAACAAAATCATACAATAATATACTTTCGAAGAAATTTATGGCTATAACTTTTTGTGTGTTTTTATTATTCTCTGCCATAACAATCTTTTATGAACAAAAATTTGAAAATAAAGAAGTTTTTTGGCTTAATGCTTTAGATATTTCTCCGGATTCCGATATTCCTCATGCCGTGATTGGTAGATTTTTGATGGAAGGTGGTTTTTACAAAGAAGCCGAAGAACAAATTTTGACGGCAATATCCATAAAAGAAGATTCAAAACATTATGGAAATTTAGCGGTACTTTATGCAAGAATGGGAGATTTGGATAAAATGGAAGAACCTTTGTTGAAAGCTTTGGAATTAGCAAAAGATAATCCTTTGACATACTACAATTTGGCATTGTTTTATAAGTATAAAGGTGACAAAGAAAAAGCACAGGAAATGAAAAATAAGTATATTCAAGTTTTTAATATGACCAACAAAGTTTCAAAAATGGCGGATATAGATTTATAAATATGAAAAAATTGTCTTTTTTTATATCAACTCTTTTTTATTGCGGATATTTTCCTAAAGCTCCCGGAACAATAGGTTCTTTGGTGAGTTTACCTATAATTTTCTATATAAATTATAATTTTGGTTTTACCGGTTTAGTTATAACAATAATAGTTAGTTTTATTATTGCAGTGTTTTCTGTTAGAAAGGTTTTAATGTATACGTCACATGATCCGTCTTTTGTAGTGATCGACGAGTTTATAGGTCAAGCTGTAACCTTTTTGTTAATAGCCGATAAACTTAAACTTTCAAAAAGTATTGTCCCGTATATTATAGGTTTTGTTTTATTTAGATTGTTTGATATAACAAAACCGTTCCCGGTAAGTTATGCGGATAAAAGAATAAAAAATGCTTTTGGTGTTATTCTAGATGATATTTTTGCCGGTTTTTATGCTACAATTATATTGTATTTTATTACACATTTTTTTAAAGGTTTTTAAATGAAATTTTCAACAGTATCGATGTTCAGAAAAAATTTGTCTGCAAAAAAAATAGCTCCGATATACTTTTTAGCCGGGGAAGAACCTTTTCTATTGGAAGATAGTCTTAAGAGAATAGAAAAAGTTGTAAATACGGACGATTTAAACAGAGAAATATTTCAAGCGACGGAATGTTCCGGTAACGATGTTTTAAATTCCGTCGAAACCTTGCCGTTTTTGACCGATAAGAGAATAGTTGTACTGAAAATGGCAAACAAGTTGAAGAACGACGATTTTAAAATAATTACAAAAGTTATAGAAAATCCCGTAGATACGTCTTGCTTTATAATAATATTCCCCGAAAAGATAAAAAATTCCACATCAAAGAGAAAAGATTTAATAGCATTATGCGAAAAAAGTGATAGTTGTTATTGTGTGGATTGCAAAAAATTATACGAAAAAGATGTTAAGAATTTTATACAGGAAGAATTTAATATCAGAGGAAAAAATATAGAGCCGGATGTTGTTCAACAAATAATAAACGATACAGGTCTTGATTTACAAAATGTGTCTAACGAAATAGAAAAAATTTCGTTGTATTTAGGAAAAGATAAACAAACAGTGACCGTGGAAGATTTTGTTAAAATAAGCGGTTTTACAAAAGAAATAAACATTTTTATGTTAACAAATGCCATAGAAGAAAAAAATGTTAAGTATTCTTTGTTTATTGTTGAACAAATGCTTAAAACAGGTGAAAGTGCAATAGGTTTACTTTCTACAATTTCCGGGGCAATAAGAAAAATGTTAACTGCAAAAAGTTTGATGGAAGAAAAAAATTATTCTTCGCAAGATGCATTAAATTATGTTAGAGTTTATTCTTATTTTCAATATAAGTATGCAGCAAATTTATCTAAGTATAGTTTAGTGCATTTAAAGAAATGTTTAAAAGAAATTTTAAAAACAGATATAGCACTAAAAACAGGTAAAACAGACGATAAATCCGCAATTGAAAATCTTGTCTTATTTATTTGTAAGTAGTATAATAACGAAACTGATTTGCAATTTTTTTGAAGGAGATTTAATGAAAGCTTTTATTTTGGCTGCAGGAGTTGGAACAAGGTTAAGACCTTTGACTTTTGAATGTCCGAAACCTATGATTCCGTTACTAAATAAACCCGTAATAGAACACACTCTTAATAATTTAAAAAAACATAACATAGATTCGATTGTTATGAATTTACATACTTTCCCTGAACAAATAACGGATTATTTCGGTGATGGTAAAAATTTTGGAATAAATATAAATTATTCCATGGAAGAAACTTTGTTGGGAACAGCAGGTGGATTAAAGAAATGTAAAAAATTTTTTGATTCAACTTTTGTTGTTATGTCCGGAGATGGCCTTTCGAATATAGATTTAACATCTGCTATTGCTTTTCATAAAAAGAAAAAAGCTCTTGCAACAATGATAGTGAAACAAGTTGAAACAAAGTTTTCTTATGGTATTACTTTAACGGATAAATCCGGTAAAATAGTTAAGTTTGTAGAAAAACCTACTTGGGGTTCTGTTTTTTCCAACACGGTAAATACCGGTATTTATATTTTCGAACCGGAAATATTTAAGTATATTCCGGACAACTTTTATGATTTTGGTAAAGATTTATGGCCAAGACTATTAAGACTTAAAAAACCGATATATGCTTATTTAATGAGCGGATATTGGACAGATATCGGAAATATAGAAGAGTATAAGCAGGGCATAAAGGATGCTTTGTTTAATAAGATATCGGTTAAAATAAACGGCAAAAAACTAAAAAATGCGGAAGTTATTGCCGATTCCGGTTGCAGTATAGATAAAACCGTTAAATTTATAGGCAAATCTGTTATAGGAAAAAATTGTAAAATAGGGAAAAATGTTGTCATCGATAACGGAACGGTTATAGGTAACAATGTTCAAATTAAAGATGATGCGATAATAAAAGATTCTGTTATTTGGGATAATACCATAATAGGAAAATATGCAAAATTATGTTCAAGTATTATAGGAATAAATGTTCCCGGAAAATTATCGGTATATAACGGACTGTTATTTAATATAAAATAGAAATTCCGTAATATTTTTATAAGAGGATATAGATATGAAAGAGAAAGAAGAAAGAGGGTGGTTTTTTACTTCCGAATCAGTAACGGAAGGTCATCCCGATAAAATTTGTGATATAGTTTCGGATAGCATTTTAGATGCAATTTTAAAACAAGACGATAAAGCAAGAGTGGCTTGCGAAACTTTTGTTTCCAACGGTCTTTTGGTTGTAGGCGGGGAAATAACTACAAAAGCTCAAATAAATAAAAGAGAAATTATAAAAAATGCAATAAAAAATATAGGATATACCGATTCAAAATTCGGTTTTGATTATAAAACATGTGCAATAATTGATACAATAAACGAACAATCTCCGGATATTGCTCAGGGTGTAGATACGGGCGGAGCGGGTGATCAGGGACTAATGATAGGTTTTGCATGTAAAGAAACTAAAGAGTTAATGCCGTTACCTATAATGTTGGCACACAAATTATCTTTAAGACTTGCCGAAGTAAGAAAAAAGAATATATTGAAATATTTGGGACCGGACGGCAAAACTCAGGTTACCGTTGAATACAGGGATTGGAAACCTTACAGAGTAGATACAGTGGTTCTTTCTACTCAACATACGGAAGAAATTTTAGATAAATCCGGTAACCAAATTACTAAAAAAGCCAAGCAGGAAATTTTTGATAAAGTTATAAAACCCGTTTTGGGTAATTTAATAGATAAAAAAACGATAATACATATAAATCCTACAGGTAAATTTATTATAGGCGGGCCTCAAGCGGATACCGGTCTTACAGGCAGGAAAATAATAGTTGATACTTACGGCGGTATGGCTGCACACGGAGGTGGAGCTTTTTCCGGTAAAGATTCTACAAAAGTTGACAGAAGTGCATGTTATATGGCAAGACATATTGCAAAAAATATTGTTGCTTCCGGTATTGCCGAAAAGTGTACCGTTCAACTTGCTTATGCTATAGGAGTTGCGGAACCCGTATCGGTAATGGTAGACACGCACCATTCCGGTAAAGTTGCAGGTAACATTTTAGAACCGATAGTAAGGAAACTGTTCCCTTTAACGCCGGGAGGAATAATAAAATATTTGGATTTAAGAAAGCCCGTATTTACAAAAACTGCAGCTTACGGCCATTTCGGAAGACAGGATTTTAAGTGGGAACAAACAAATAAGGCGGACGAAATAAAAAAAGCAGTTAAGAATTTATTGAAATAAAATAAAATTTAAAATAAAAATAATAACGGTGA
>JAGCCP010000011.1 GCA_017651625.1 Candidatus Ruminimicrobiellum bubulum
TCATCTTTTAAAGTGAAATGCCACCATTCCGAATCAATAGGTTTAAAACCTGCTTTTAACATTGCATCTCTTAAAATTTGTCTGTTTTTCTTTTGTTGTTTTGTGATTTTTTTGTAGTCGGGATGAGATTCTTCTCCGAAGAAATCGAATGTTCCGCCCATGTCAACAAAACCGCCGTTTTGTTTTATTATTGTTAAATCTATTGTACTTCCTCTTGAATGACCGGATTTTGCAGCAACATAGTTTCCTGCAAGAAGATCTGATTTTTTTATATCAGGATAAAAAGATTTGTTTCCCGGATCGTTAGGATCGTTTATCCAATTAACAAAATCGGTAACTGCTTTTTGCGGTCTGTATGTATCCCAAACAAGAATTCTGTAACCTTGTTTTCTTAAATCGTCTGCTGCGATTACCAATGCATCAAGAGCTTCTTTTGTCATATAAGCAACAGGTGCATGGTATCCGTCTATTCTGTGTCCCGTAAAATTGTAGTCGGAATAGTATCTCATATCATAAACAGCATCAGGAATTCTTGAAGATATTTTTTGAAAACCGCTGCTGTCGGTTGAAACTGTGTCTGCAAAAATAAAAGGTGTAACACATAAACATAAAACCAAACATAAAACAAATTTTTTCATTTTTTTACCTCTTTTTTATAATATGTTTTAAATTATTATACAAAATTTATATTGACAACAATAATCTTTTTTTATAATATATTTACCAACCTACCTTTATGGTTGGTTAATTGTGAATTTTAAGAGTAGAATAAAATGAAACAGAAGATAAATTTTGATGTTATTCATAACAGAAAAAATACCGGTTCGATAAAATATGATGCTATACCGAAAATAAAGGGCAAAGATATTATTCCTATGTGGGTAGCCGATATGGATTTTAAGTCGCCTGTTGCAGTTGAACAGGCACTACAAAAAGTTGCTAAACACAATATTTACGGTTATACATACATTGATAATGAATATATATCGTTATTGCAAAGTTGGTATGCAAAAAGAATGAATTGGAAAATAAAAAAAGAAGAAATTTTATGTGTTCCGAGTGTAATGTTCGGGATATCTGCGGCAATAAGAGCATTAACAAATGCGGGGGATAGTATTCTTGTTTCTCAACCTGTCTATTATCCGTTTATGGATATTGTTAAAGATAACAACAGAAAACTTGTTGTCAGTCCGCTTGTTTTTACCGGTAAAAGATACGAATTTGATTTTAAAGATTTTGAAAATAAAATAAAACAAAATAAAGTGAAAATGTATATATTGTGCTCACCGCATAATCCCGTAAGCAGAGTTTGGACAAAAAAAGAGCTTTTGGAAATTGCAAAGATATGTATTAAACATAATGTTATTATAGTTTCGGATGAAATCCATTCCGATTTTGTTTATGAAAATTATAAACATTATCCGATATGTACGCTTTCAAAAAAAATTGCGGAAAACACAATAACGGCAATAGCACCTACAAAAACTTTTAATCTTGCAGGGTTGCAGGCGGCACATTTGGTAATACAGAACAAAAAGATAAGAGAAAAAGTTGTTAAAGCTGTTAATGCGACAGGTTTTCATGTGTTAACCAAGCCGGCAATAGAGGCAGTGAAAGCAGTTTACAGAGACGGGGAAAAATGGTTTGATACATTATTAAAATATTTGCAACAAAACAGAGATATTTTGGTAAAAAGTTTTACGGGAACAAAAGTTTCTGTTCAAGATATGGAAGGAACATATTTGGCTTGGCTTAATTGTAAAAAACTAAATTTAAGTTGCGGGGATATAGAAAAATTGTTTTTGAAAAAAGCAGGTGTTTGGTTACATAAGGGTTCAACATTCGGTGTTGGCGGAGAAGGATATATGAGATTAAACCTTGCTTGTCCGCAAAAAATATTAATTAAAGCTGTTAAGCAAATTAAGCAGGTAATTTAAAATGGAAAAAAGAGCTTTAATTGCTATGAGCGGAGGGGTAGATTCAAGTGTTGCGGCTTTTTTGTTGAAACAACAAGGTTATGATTGTATCGGTTGTACAATGAAACTTTATAATAATGAAGATATAGGTGTTAAAAGCAGAACATGCTGTTCTTTGAATGATGTAAATGATGCAAGATCTGTTGCTTATAAACTGAATATGAAATATTATGTTTTAAATTTTTCTGCGGATTTTAAGGATAAAGTTATAGATAAGTTTGTTAAAAGTTATGAAAGCGGAAGAACACCGAACCCTTGTATAGATTGTAATAAGTATATGAAGTTTGAAAAACTTTATAATATGGCACAAAATTTAGAATGTAATTATATAGTTACAGGGCACTATGCAAGAATTGAAAAAAATAACGGTAAATATTACCTAAAAAAAGCAGTAGATGACACCAAAGATCAAAGTTATGTTTTATACAATTTAACGCAAGAGCAACTTGCACATACTTTGTTTCCTTTAGGCAGTTTACATAAAACACAAATCAGAGACATTGCAAAAGAAAACAGTTTCATTAATGCCGATAAACCGGACAGCCAGGATATATGTTTTGTTCCGGACGGCAATTATGTTAAAGCAATAGAAAAGTTTTCCGATAAACAAATCAAAGAAGGAAACTTTATTGATAAAAGCGGTAAAGTTATAGGACAACATAAAGGAATAGTTTATTATACCATAGGGCAAAGAAGAGGGTTGGGGTGTTTTCAAAAACATGTTTATGTTTGTAATATTTCGGCAAAAGATAATACCGTAATGTTAGGTGACCAAGAAGATTTATATAAAAAAGAGTTTATTGTAACGGACTTTAATTGGATATCGGGAGTACCGCCGACGAAAAATTTTAGTTGTTCGGTAAAAATAAGATATAAACAAAAAGAACATAAAGCAGATGTAAAAGTTTTAGATGATAATAATGTAAAAATTATTTTTGATGAAGCACAAAAAGCAATAACTCCCGGACAAGCAGCAGTTTTGTATGACGGGGATATAGTTTTAGGCGGCGGAACGATAGTAGGTTAAAATGGTTAAAGAAATTTCGGCACAAGATTTTATTGAACTTGATAAAACTAAAATAACTATAGTTGATATGAGAGAAGAAAAAGAATATCATAGCAGTTGTTTTGAAGGTTCTCTAAATATTCCTGTTTCAAAATTTTGGGCAGGAATTGATAATATACCGAAAGATAAACCGGTTTATGTTTTTTGCAGTAGCGGATATTTTAGTGAAGAAATGGTTATCCTTCTTGAAGAAAGAGGATATGATGCAACGAATGTTTTAGGCGGATATAAAGAAATAACAATATTAAAAGAAGGGAAAAATGAATAAAAGAGAAGTATACTTAGATAACAGTGCAACAACTAAAGTAAGGGAAGAAGTATTAAAAGAGATGTTACCTTACTTTACGGATGTTTACGGTAATGCATCGTCTGTTCATACTTACGGACAAAAATCAAAAGCAGCATTAACCAAAGCGAGGGAAACTTTTGCAAAACTTATAAATGCTGAATCTCCGGAAGAAATAATTTTTACTTCTTGCGGAACGGAATCGGACAACATTGCAATTGTCGGCAGTTTACTTGCAAACGAAGGTAACCATGTTATTACGAGTAAAATAGAACATCATGCTATACTTTTTACCTGCCAAAATTTAGAAAAGAAGGGTTATAAAGCAGACTTTATATCCGTTGATAAAACAGGCAGAGTAAATATTGAAGAACTAAAAAGTAAAATTACCGATGATACTGTTATAGTAAGTATAATGCATGCAAATAACGAAATCGGTGTAATAGAACCGATAGAAGAAATATCGAAAGTTTTAAAAGAAATAAACAAAACAAGAAAGAACAAAATATTGTTACATACAGATGCAGTTCAAACAGCAGGGAAACTAAAACTTGATGTTCAAAAGTTAGGGGTGGATTTGTTGTCCGTATCGGGACACAAATTTTACGGACCTAAAGGTATCGGTGCTTTGTATATAAGAAAAGGTACAAAAATAGAACCGTTGTTTCACGGAGGTCACCACGAATTCGGTATGAAACCGGGAACGGAAAATGTTGCGGAAATTGTAGGTATGACAAAAGCATTGGAACTTGCAAACGAAGAAATGGAAAAAGAAAGTAAAAAAATATATGAGTTAAGAAATAAATTAATGAACGGCATTGTGGAAAAAATTCCGGAAGTAGTAATAAATACGGATATAAAATATGCTGTTCCGAGTGTTTTAAGTGTAAGTTTTAATTATATTGAAGGAGAATCTTTACTTTTAATGCTTGATATGGCAGGAATTGCAGCATCTGCAGGTTCTGCATGTGCAACAGGTTCCTCGGAACCGTCACATGTGTTGTCTGCAATAGGTGCAAGTCCGCTTGCTGCACAGGGAACATTAAGATTTTCGTTGGGCAGATACAACACCGAAGAAGATATAGATTATGTGTTGGATGTGTTACCGAACTTGGTTGAAAAAGTAAGACGAATGTCTCCGGTTTGGAACAATAAGACAGAAGATTAGAAGAATAAGAGAGGTAAAAAAGATATGTTAATATCAACACGAGGCAGATATGCCATAAGAGTAATAATAGATTTGGCACAAAATTCTAACGGAGAATATATTCCAATGAAAGATGTTGCCAAAAGGCAAGAAATATCATTAAAGTATTTAGAAAAAATTTTACCGATACTTACGAAACATAAAATTATTGAAGGTGTTCATGGTAAAGGTGGCGGTTATAAATTAAGTAAAAATATAAGCAAGTATAAGGTTATAGATATACTAAAACTTACCGAAGGGGACCTTGCTCCGGTTACTTGCTTAAAAAAAGGTGAGCATTGCAAAAGAAAAGCTCAGTGCAAAACTGTATTTATGTGGAACAAATTTTATGATCTTATAAATAAATTTTTTGGTTCAATAACGATAGAAGATTTGGTAAACGATAACAAAAATTTTGACTTGTTCACAAATTTGCAACAGATTTTATAAAAAAAGGATAAACAACATGAAACAGGTATATTTGGATAATCAGTCAAATACAAGAATGGATGATGTAGTTTTTGATGCTATGGTTCCGTATTTTAAACAGTATTACGGAAATCCGCAAAGTATTTATTCTTTAGGACAAATATCTAAAGATGCAATAGAAGAAGCAAGAATTTCAGTTTCAAAACTTATAAACTCAAAACCGGAAGAAATCATATTTACTTCCTGTGGTTCTGAATCTAACAATCTTGCAATAAAAGGATACGCTTACGGAAATTCTAAAAAAGGCAAACATATTATAGTTTCCGCGATAGAACATTTTTCCATACTTAATGCAGTTAAAAGTTTGGAAAAAGACGGTTTTGAAATTTCGTATATACCGGTAGATAATAAAGGATTTGTCTTGTTGGACGAACTTAAAAAATCTATAAGGCAAGACACAATTTTAGTATCAATTCAATATGCAAATACGGAAGTCGGAACTATTCAAAATATTGATGAAATATCAAAAATAGTTAAAGAAAAGAACGTTGTTTTTCATGTTGATGCGGTTGTTGCAGCCGGTGTTATACCGATAGATGTTGTTAAATCCAATATAGATATGCTTACAATTTCAAGTTCGGTAATTTACGGACCTAAAGGTGTGGCGGCTTTGTATGTAAAAAAAGGAATATATTTAAAACCGCAAATAGATGGTGGAGTACAGGAATTTAATAAAAGAGCGGGAACGGAAAATGTTCCTGCTATTGTGGGATTCGGTGTTGCTTGTAGTATGGCTTTAAGCCAAATGAAAGAAAATTACGATAAAATAATAAGATTAAGAGATAAACTTATTAACGGATTACAAAAAAATATAGATTATATTTATCTTAACGGACCTGCGGAAAATAGGTTACCGACAAATGTAAATTTTTCTATAGAATTTGTTGAAGGAGAATCGTTATTTTTACTTTTGGATGCTAAAGGTATAATGGCATCAAGCGGTTCTGCTTGTGCAAACAAATCTTTAAAAATATCGCATGTGTTAACGGCACTTAATGTTGATGTTGCAGTAGGGCAAGGTTCAATAGTGTTTACATTGTCAAAATATAATACGGAAGAAGAGATAGATTATGTTATAGCGGAGTTTCCTGCAATAGTTAAAAGATTAAGGATGATGTCACCTTTGTATGATCATTTTAAAACTACAGGTGAAAGAATGAAGGCCGGTCCGGGAACAGACTATGATCATCATCATGAAGAATAAAAATGAAGTTAAATTTTAAAAGATAAAGTCGTTTAGCTAATATAATAATATTTGGAGGAATATATGGCTTTTTACAGTGAAAAAGTAATGGATCATTTTGCTAATCCAAGAAATGTAGGAGAAATAAAAGATGCATCGGGTGTAGGTGAAGTTGGTAACCCTGTATGCGGTGATATGATGAAATTTTATATTAAAGTTGAAAATAACATAATAAAAGATGTTAAGTTTAAAACTTTCGGTTGCGGTGCGGCAATAGCAGTATCTTCAATGGTATCCGAAATGGCAATGGGTAAAACAATTGAAGAAGCTCTTGCTTTAACAAACGAAGCTGTTGCAAAAGAATTGGGGGGCCTTCCGCCAAACAAAATGCATTGTTCAAATTTGGGTGCCGATGCACTTCATAAAGCAATAGAAGATTATAAACAAAAACAATCAAAATAAAATTTTTTGTTGCTGAAAAATAATAAAATTTAAAATTTTCCGACGATAAATTTTCTTGTTGACAAATAAAAAGTTTTTTTGTAATATATTTACCTACCGCAAAGGTAGGTAGAAAAAGAAGCTTAAAATTTTGAAATTGTTGATGTGTATATTAAGGGTTAAAAATATGAATTTAAAAGATAAACAAATATTAATAGATAATCAAAATAAAAACATTCCACGATGTTGTATTAAAGAATGTGATTTGTTTTACGAGCGAATGTGTAGGTAGTAAAAAAGTAGTAGTTGAAAAGTAGTAGTTAGAAAGTATAGATCTTAAAAATTAAAAAATAATAAAAAATAAA
>JAGCCP010000012.1 GCA_017651625.1 Candidatus Ruminimicrobiellum bubulum
AAATAAAAAAGCCTTTACGGATGAAGATATAAAAATAATAAGAAACAATTTGAAAAAATATATATCCGTGATGTTTGAATAGCAGCGAAGGAGGCAATATGATAAAGAAAATAATAATACTTTTAGTTGTTGTTTGTTTAGGTGTTTTTCTTTATTTTAAATTTAATGAAAAACAAGATACAGATAATTTAACATTATACGGCAATATTGAAATAAGACAGGTTGATGTAAGTTTTCAAGTTTCCGGAAAAATTAAAGAAATGTTGAAAAGCGAAGGTGATGAAGTAAAGAAAGATGAACCAATAGCATATTTGGATGATACGGATTACAAATTAAATTACGAAATGGCAACCGCAGAAGTTGAAAGAGGAAAAGTGTTGATAAATGAAGCGGAATCTAAATATAACAGACATAAACCGTTATTACGAGATTCCGTTACGGAACAGGAATTAACAACTCTTTACAATAACTATCAACAAACAAAAGCAAATTATAATGTTGCTCTTGTGAACCAAAAAATAGCAAAAAATAAATTGGAATATACTAAATTGTATGCTCCGGACGACGGATATATTACGATAAGAGCTCAAGAACCGGGTGCAAATATTGTACAAGGACAAACAATATACACCATCACCAAAACAAAACCTGTTTGGGTTAAAGCATACATTGAAGAAAGTTATTTGGGTAATATAAAAAATAACATGGAAGTAAAAGTTGTTACCGATAGTATAGACAAACAAACAAACGGCAAAAAGGAATACAGCGGATATATAGGTTATGTTTCTTCAGTTGCGGAATTTACTCCGAAAACCGTTCAAACAGAAAATTTAAGAACAAGTTTGGTTTATGCAATAAAAGTATATATCAATGATGCCGACGAGTATTTAAAACAAGGAATGCCGGTAACCGTTAAAATTAACCTAAATAATAATTAGCAACGGGTAATAATGAACAGTGTAATAATTAAAAATTTAACTAAAACTTTTAAAGGACAAACACAACCTGCAATAGACAATTTATCCTTGGAGATAGAAAAAGGTAAAATTACAGGTCTTATCGGTGCAGACGGTGCAGGAAAAACAACTTTGCTCCGTTTGGTTATCGGCTTATTTGTTGCGGATAAAGGTGAAATTTCCACGTTGGATTTAAATCCGGAAAAGCAAAAAAATATTCTTAACACAAAAATAGGTTATATGCCGCAAAAGTTTGGCTTATACGAAGATTTAACTGTTATAGAAAATTTAAAGTTATATGCCGATTTAAAAAATGTTTCTCACGATTTTGACAAGCTTTTGGATTTTACCGACTTAAAGAGATTTCAAACAAGATTTGCCGGAAAACTTTCCGGAGGCATGAAACAAAAGTTAGGCCTTGCCTGTTCGTTGCTCGGTAATCCTGAATTTTTGGTTTTGGATGAACCGTCCGTTGGTGTTGATCCTATTTCAAGAAGAGATTTAATGAAAATGGTTAGGCAATTAATTTCCCCTGATACAACGGTTTTGTGGTCAACGGCATATTTGGATGAAGCGCACAGTTTTGATACGGCCGTGGTAATGGATAAAGGCAAAATAATTTATCAGGGCAGTCCGCACTTGTTGGCAAAAACGGCACAGGAGTTTGAAGAAAAAGTTATAGAACTTATGGGCGGATACAAAAAAGAAGAATCGTTGGTTGCCAAAAGTTATGTTCCGCACGATACAGATATGGAATATACCGTTTTTGCCGATAATTTAGTGAAAAAATACGGAGATTTTTATGCCGTTAAAAACAACACTTTTAAAATAAAGAAAGGTGAAATTTTCGGGTTGCTCGGGCCTAACGGAGCAGGGAAATCCACATCTTTTAAAATGATGTGCGGCCTTTCAAAACCCACTTCCGGAACAACAAAAATTTTCGGAACGGATATGAAAGAAAATCCTACAAAAGCAAGAAGTTATTTAGGATACATGGCACAAAAGTTTTCTTTGTACGGAAATTTAACGGTAGAGCAAAATCTTAATTTTTTTGCAGGTGTTTACGGACTTAACAAAAAAGACAAGCAGCAAAGAATAGATGAAATGATAAAATCTTTTAATTTTGAAAAGGTATTAAAACAAAAAGCCGATGAGTTGCCGTTAGGTTTTAAGCAAAGGTTATCCATGGCTTGTGCGGTTATGCATAATCCCCCCGTTTTGTTTTTGGATGAACCTACATCCGGTGTTGATGTCGTTGCAAGAAGAGATTTTTGGAACCATATAACTTCACTTGCAAAAAAAGGTGTTACCGTTCTTATAACTACACATTTTATGGATGAAGCCGAATTTTGTGACAGAATAAGTCTTTTTTACAGAGGTCAAACAATAGCAATA
>JAGCCP010000013.1 GCA_017651625.1 Candidatus Ruminimicrobiellum bubulum
ACAAAAATGGAATTCGTGTAGTTTTACAAAAAAATTGGGAAGATTCTGGAAAAACATGGCTTGTATCTGGATATGGACTTGTTGATGAAATCGGAAAACTAACAATAGAAGCGACAGAAACCATAAAAGCTGTAACGGCAAGTTATGGCTACAAACCTGAACACTCTTTTCTCCGTGAACAGGTGGGTGCTGTCATTGCTTCTATATCTAGTATAAGACAACAGCAGGAAAAACTCAAGGATTTAAAGAGTAGAACTAAAATCGAAAAAGGAATTAAAACTATTTCTACTGCAAATCCTAAAACAGTTTATGATAGAGCTGTTCTTAAAACTAATCCTAAGAACTCTTCAGATAAAGATTTAATCACAGCTTTTACAGCAATAAATTTTGCTATTAAGATTGACGACACTCCAAAAATGGAGCATAGTTATACGTAATCATAAATCTTCGTGATGTAATAAATCCTGATCTTTGGTATATCTTCCCGGACGAAATGAAATAGTCTTAAAGTATTTCGCTATTCAGTTTTCCCTCTTCTATTTTTTTTCTGCTATTTAGTAACTTCTGTTATGATTTTCAACTTTCTTTTGTAAAAGAGAGTCCATTTTATCACAGAACTGTCTTATATCCATTTCGTGATAAGGATTGTAAAGATTTATAATTTTATTTATATCGGTCGTTTTGTTTATTTCTGAAAAAGTCTTATTAGAAAACCACTGATAATATGCCAAAGACCATCCGGCCCAATATTCAGGACTTCGGTGAAGTTTTAATCCAGATTCTGTAAGCTTATTTTTATATTCTCCAATATCTTTTTGGGCAATATCAAAAGCTATTTCCGTACCAGACTTTCCCCATAACGTAAACGGATCACCTTTTTCAAATTTATGAGAATAATCACTTTTTAAAAACGAATCATAAAAATCAGCAGGTTTATAGTCTAAATAATAAACTGCGACATCAATCATCGCTGCGAGAATTTCTTGTGCCGACTGGAGATATTCCCTGTTGTAAGAGTTTTTTTTCTTCATCCCCTAACCTTCCTCTCATAATATCGGATAATAATATATCATTGTCAGAAATCTTTTCAAGTTTACTATTTGCATAGATTTCCCTTGCTTTATCCTCTCTTTCAATTTTCTTTGAAAACCAAACAGAAGCAGGAGCTTTATGAACAGTATTAAATGTAAGCTGGGAAAAAGCTAATTCAGATTTCAAAGCATATTGATTGCCAAGTTCACCAAGATACATTGCATTGGATAATGTTTTGTAAGTAATTCCATTATTTAAAAAAGCTTTTGCAAATTGAAAATAAGAATCATCTGCCCTATATCCTATAATTATATCATAATTGTTATAATCTATATTGAAGTTGTTTATTAAAAAATCCTTTGCAGAAGCTTGAACCTGATTGTAAGAATCAAAGGTACGGTTTTGAATTAAAACAGTAAGCCAGGTCAAAACAGGATAAGGAACTTTATTGAGATTTAGAATATTCAGATTATCCATATTTAATGAATATTCATTTGCAAAGCCATCAGTATCTTCTGTAACAGCCCATTCACATGCAAGACTTTTACTTTTGGTACAATAAAAAGCAAGCCCATAGTCATTATAAGGCTTTCCAAAACCATATTGAGGTTTTTCTAATACATGGTCTGTTCCGTGATACAAAACTATAGAATTACTCATACTTTCCTCTCACATATTTATTACCATCCATTTAATAACCTCTGTTATTTCTGTCACTAAACGGACATGAAGAAAAATCAAATATACGCATATTATTCTACTCCATATATAAGGCCATTTCAGCTCCGTACCAGAACCTTTTCTCTATAGTTTCCCAATCTTTTTGGGAAAGCACACCAGCCACCATTGCATTTTTAGCAAGGACAATCAAATCATCCCACCTGTCATAATAACAGACAGAATCTCCTTCATTATTGTACTGCTCTAATTTACCAAGCTGCTCCAGAATATTTGAAGGTATTTTATCAGGAAGAGAAATATTATAATCAATAAAATTGAGTTGTTTCATAAAGCTAATTTACCTTCAAAATATTCTACCACAAAAAAGCCCTGCTCGCTAGATACGGACAGGGCTTTGTTATAGCAAATTGAAATATAAACAGAAGCTACTGTTTTGTTACAGTAATGGAAGTTGAAACGACACCGAAGAGCATGGAAAATAAATTAACATTGTTTGCTGATTGACGACACTCCAAAAATGGAGCATAGTTATACAAAAATCCAAATGTATTAAAATTTGAATATTATTTATGCGGACTTAAAATAGGTCCTGTAGACTATACTGTTAAAGCGGTAATTACTAATACGATTGATGGAAAAAGATATTATGACCATAAACTTACAAATATAGAAAAAGTTAAATTGTTAGATGTTTTAAAAGAAATCAGCGTCCTTGATTCCTCGGAAAGCATATCAACGCAAACTCTGAAACCAGAACGCTTATATTTAAATGCTAAACGTTTATATATTATTTGTCAAGTTCCCCAGCTTTCTTATGATTGACGACACTCCAAAAATGGAGCATAGTTATACTCAAGAATATCAGTATTATTATTTTGAAAGGAAGAAATGTTTTTTGAAATTAGAATATTATTTTTAGTAATAATAGGTTCGTTAAGTTGATTTATTGATATATCCGGAATATATTTATTATGTTTTTTGTAATATAAATTGACACTTTTAATTTGTAGTGCTATATTTGGATATATGGAAGCAAGTTCAGCTCCCACAAGAGTGTATAAATCGAGAAACTCTTGTGTGTAACCATATTTGGCGATGACCGCATTTATGGTTTCTGCTGCTTCCGTATTTGTTTTATCTGAAAACAAATCGTTCGAGTAACCAGTAACTACAAATTTTGAATATTTATCTTTTCTAACCGTAATCTCTAAACCGTTACCATGAATATACCAGTTTCTGCCATCAGTAGGTAATGCTTCGTAAGAAGACAGAGAATCTGATATTAAAAATAACAAAGCAGTTGTTTCAAGAAGTGCATTATGAATTTCATTTGTAGAAATAGTTGAAATTGTATTTTTTCTAGGAAATTGGTGATTTTCATTTGTTCTTTCATTAGATTGACGACACTCCAAAAATGGAGCATAGTTATACTTAGGATTTGCAGTAGAAATAGTTTTAATTCCTTTTTCGATTTTAGTTCTACTCTTTAAATCCTTGACTTTTCCTGCTGTTGTCTTATACTAGATATAGAAGCAATGACAGCACCCACCTGTTCGCAGAGACGAGAGTGTTCAGGTTTGTAGCCATATTGTGCGTTTACCGTCTTTATGGTTTCTGTCGCTTCTATTGTTAGTTTTCCGATTTCATCAACAAGTCCATATCCAGATACAAGCCATGTTTTTCCAGAATCTTCCCAATTTTTTTGTAAAACTACACGAATTCC
>JAGCCP010000002.1 GCA_017651625.1 Candidatus Ruminimicrobiellum bubulum
AATAAAAAAAATAACGGTGATTTTTAATCACCGTTATTTTTTATTGTTTATAAACTAAAAATTAGTTCAATCCAGAATCTGTCCATTCCGGTTTGCCATCTACACCTGCTGTCAATGTCATTGTAATACCTGCAGCCGGAGTACCTGCTATACCTTTTACTTCAGCTGTGAATTTAGCTTGATCACCGGTTCCTGAAGTTGTAATTGTATAGGTTGTGAAGTATTTGTTTGCTCTTGCATCAACATCCAATGTTTTTTCAAAAGAAGTTGTAGCAACTAAATACTCTGACATTTCTGCATAATAAACTTTTTCTGCAGTTTGGATAGAACCTAACAATGATTTTGCTTCAGTTCCCATAGCTTTTCTTGTGTATCCTCTGTAAATAGGTACAGCAACGATAGACAAGATACCAACGATAACAATTACGATAACCAACTCAACAAGCGTAAAACCTTTTCTCTTCATGTCCTTTTTTCTCCTTTTTTTTTATTTTTTTTTACATTTTTTTCACTTCCGACATTCCTTAGTATAATCTATTAAAAGAAAACTGTCAAGTGAAAATTAATGTATTTATTTTTATTTTGCTGCTTGTTCAACTGCAACTGCTACTGCTACGGATGCACCTACCATAGGGTTGTTACCCATACCGATAAGTCCCATCATTTCAACATGTGCCGGAACCGAAGATGATCCTGCAAACTGTGCATCTCCGTGCATTCTTCCCATAGTATCTGTCATACCGTAAGAGGCAGGACCTGCAGCCATATTATCAGGGTGTAAAGTTCTTCCCGTACCACCGCCTGAAGCTACTGAAAAATATTTTTTGCCGTTTTCTATAGCCCATTTCTTATATGTTCCGGCAACAGGATGTTGGAATCTTGTAGGGTTTGTAGAATTTCCGGTAATTGAAACATCTACACCTTCGTGTATCATTATTGCAACACCTTCACTAACATCATCTGCTCCGTAACATTTAACCTTAGCTTTATCTCCGTCTGAGAAAGCTTTTTCGCTTACTATATTTAATTTACCTGTATGATAATCATATTCGGTTTCAACTGCGGTAAAGCCGTTGATTCTTGAAATAATGTAAGCAGCATCTTTACCTAAACCGTTAAGAATAACTCTTAAAGGTTCTTTTCTTACTTTGTTTGCTGTTCTTGCTATACCGATAGCACCTTCTGCTGCTGCAAAAGATTCGTGACCTGCCAAGAAACAGAAACATTTTGTTTCTTCTCTAAGTAACATTGCTGCCAAATTTCCGTGACCTAAACCTACAGCTCTTTGATCTGCAACGGATCCGGGTATACAAAATGCTTGAAGACCTATACCTATTAATTCTGCAGCTTTAGATGCTGTTTTTGCACCTTCTTTTATTGCTATAGCTGCACCTAAAGTGTATGCCCAAACTGCATTTTCAAATGCTATTTGTTGAACACCTTTAACTATAGATTCAACATCTATACCTTTTGAAGCGCAAATTGCTTTTGCTTCTTCCAAATCTTTTATGCCGTACTTTTTCATACAAGCATTTATTTTGTCTATTCTTCTTTCATATCCTTCAAATGTAACCATAATTTTTACTCCGTTTATTTAATTGTTTTACACATTACTTCTTCCAATCTTCTAATCTTCAAATCATCCAATCTTCCAATCTTCCAAATTATTCGTGTCTTGGATTAATTTTCTTTACAGCTTCGTTAAATCTTCCGTATGTTCCCGTATTCTTTTCCAAAGCTTCTTTAGGATCCATACCTTTTCTTATGGCTTCCATCATTTTACCGATATGAACATATTTATAACCGATAACTTCGGAATTTTTATCTAAACCTATTTCCAATACATAACCTTCTGCCATTTCCAAATATCTTACACCTTTTTCTTTGGTGCTGTACATTGTTCCGACTTGAGATCTTAAACCTTTACCTAAATCTTCAAGACCTGCTCCAACCGGAAGTCCGTTTTCTGAAAATGCGGTTTGAGTTCTTCCGTAAACTATTTGTAAGAAAAGTTCTCTCATTGCAGTATTGATTGCATCGCAAACCAAATCAGAATTTAATGCTTCAAGCAATGTTTTACCCGACAAAACTTCTGCTGCCATTGCTGCGGAATGTGTCATTCCTGAACAACCTAAAGTTTCAACAAGAGCTTCTTCGATTATACCGTTTTTAACGTTAAGTGTAAGTTTGCAAGCTCCTTGTTGCGGTGCACACCAACCTACTCCGTGTGTTAATCCGCTGATGTCGGTAATTTCTTTTGCTTTTACCCATTTACCTTCTTCAGGTATTGGTGCAGGACCGTGTTTTGCACCTTTTGTTACAGGGCACATTTTCTTTACTTCTTCTGAACACATACAACTCATTTTGCCACCTCTTATTTTTTTATGCTTTGTGCTTTTTTATATTTAAAACTAATTGATTTTACTAAAAAGCGGTGCTCTTTTGCAAATGAAAAAATAAAATTTTGAAAAAAAGTTTTTATATTAGTATAATAATTGGCATATTTTTTATGGAAAGGTATATGAAAAATAAACTTTTACAGTACAGAAAAAAAATAGATTATATAGACAGAAAAATTTTGAATTTGCTTAACGAAAGAGCAAAGACTGCAGTTGAAATAGGTAAAATAAAACAATCTTCATCTGCTGTTTATGTTCCAAGCAGAGAAACCGAAATAATAAACAATCTCACAAAAAGCAATAAAGGTCCGTTAAATAAACAGGATATTTCCGGTATATACAGAGAAATCATAAGTGTTTGCAGGGGAATGGAATCCAAGTTAAAGGTTGCATATTTGGGACCTAAAGCAACGTTCAGTTATCAGGCAAGCCTAAAATTGTTCGGTTCAAAAGCCGAATTTGTTCCCGTAAAGAGATTGGCAGATGTTATAGAAGAGGTTGAAAAACAAAGAGCGGATTATGCCGTTGTTCCTATAGAAAACTCAAATGAAGGTTCCGTAAATACGACTTTAGATGAACTTGTAGATACAAACTTGAAAGTTGTAAACGAAATAAATATGAGAATCTCTCATTGTCTTTTATCTAAAACTAAACTTGAAAATATTAAAGTTGTTTATTCTCATCATCAGGCAATATCTCAGTGCAGCAATTGGCTTCACAAAAATTTGCCTGATGCTGAAATTTTTCCTGTAAATTCTACTGCACAGGCAGCACAACTTGCTTGTCACAATTTTAAATCTGCGGCAATATCTTCGGAAGTTGCATCGCAACTTTATAATTTAAATATTCTTGTTAAATCTATAGAGGACAGTAGAGATAATTGGACAAGATTTTTTGTTTTAGGTCACGATATAACAAAGAAAACAGGTAAAGATAAAACAAGTATAATTTTTACCATTAAAGATAAGGTAAATACGCTATACAATATTTTGTCCGAATTCAGCAAAAATAAAATCAACTTAACGAAAATCGAGTCAAGACCTACAAAGAAAAAAGTTTGGCAGTATATTTTCTTTATAGATTTCGAAGGACATATAAGTGACAAAAAAGTTATTGATACGTTGGAAAATATAAAAGAACATTGTATATTTTTAAAAGTTTTGGGCTCATACCCGAAATCCGATTTATAATAGGAGAAAAAAATGGGAAAATTTGATGCAGGTAAGTTAGCAAGATCTGTTTGTAAAACGTTTCAACCTTATGTTGCAGGTAAACCGATAGAAACGTTAAAAAGAGAACTTGGTTTGAAACATATAATAAAGATAGCTTCAAACGAAAATCCGTTAGGCCCTTCCAAAAAAGCAGTTAAAGCTATGAAAGATATTGCAGATAAAGTTTATTTTTATCCTGATTTCAACTCAACGGAACTTAAAACAGCACTTGCAAAACATTACAAATTAAAAATCAATAATATCATAGTAGGTTGCGGTTCGGATGAACTTATAGAAATTATTGCAAGAGCATATTTTAATCCGGAAGATGAAATCGTTATTTCAAAATATGCTTTTACAAGATACCAGATGGCAGTAAAATTAATGGGTTCAAAAGAAGTTGTTGTTCCTATGAAAGAAGGTTTCGTTCATGATCTAAAAGCAATGGCAAAAGCGTGCACGAAAAATACAAAAGCCGTGTTCATTACAAACCCTAACAATCCTACAGGAACATACAATACAAAAAAAGAATTTGAAGAATTTTTAAAAGCACTTCCTTTAAATAAATACGGAGTAAAACCTTTAGTGATTTCCGATGAAGCATATTGTGAATTTGCTTCATATAAAAAAGATTTTCCGGATACATTAAAATATTTGGCAAAAAATCCTAACTTGATAATACTCAGAACATTCTCAAAAATTTATGCTATGGCAGGTGCAAGAGTAGGTTATGGTTTGGTAAGCGAATCGGTATCCGACTACATTGAAAGAATAAGACCACCTTTTAATGTAAACAAGTTTGCACAAGCAGGCGCAATAGCAAGTTTAAACGATAAATCTCAAGTTACCAGAAGTGTTGCACATGTAAGAAAAGAATTTAAATTTATTTTTGC
>JAGCCP010000014.1 GCA_017651625.1 Candidatus Ruminimicrobiellum bubulum
GGAGTTTCTGCTGCCGTTTCTGCTGGTGCTTCCGCTGCCGTTTCTGCAGGTGCTTCCGCTGCTGTTTCTGCAGGTGCTTCCGCTGCTGTTTCTGCCGGTGCTTCCGCTGCTGTTTCTGCAGGTGCTTCTGCTGCCGTTTCTGCAGGTGCTTCCGCTGCTGTTTCTGCGGGTGCTTCTGCTGCCGTTTCCGCCGGTGCTTCTGCTGCTGTTTCTGCCGGTGCTTCCGCTGCCGTTTCTGCAGGTGCTTCTGCTGCCGTTTCTGCAGGTGCTTCTGCTGCCGTTTCTGCAGGTGCTTCCGCTGCTGTTTCTGCAGGTGCTTCCGCAGGTGTCTCTACAGCAACATCTTCTGCAAAATATGTACCTTGATCTTCATAAACCGTAGTATCTTCTATAATTTCATTAACAATTTCAGGTTCAACATAAACCTCTTCTTGCACACTAGCAGAAGTATCTACAGTTTGAGATTCTGTAACATCAGAAGTAACTTCTTCCGCTGCAACAACTTCTTCTTCTCCCGTTTCTTCCGCAGCATAAGCTCTTGTTGTATTCATTGCAACTGTGGTTGCTACAGCAAACATTGCGGTTGCAACTTTATATAAAGTTTTATTAGATTTCAAAAATCTTATAAATGCACTATCTTTTATTCCTAAATAAATGGATCTAAAGAAATTATCAACAGCGTCATTTTCTACAATTTTTCTTTCCAATTTTCTCTGTCTTGCATTTTTTGCTCTATCATATTGAGATTGAGAAATAAACATTGTTCCTTTATAACGACTATCTTGTGGATTTGCCTTAATTGCCTCCTGAATCTTAGGCAATTCAGCATCGGGAACAACTCTAACGGCAGAAACATTTTTCATTTTACTCTTATTTTCAGATTTTCTCTTTGATACTTCTATACTATTTTTTATACTACTCGAAATAAAAGAGATAAAGTTTTTTTCTTTTGAATCTTTATAATCTTGTATTAAATCTTTAAATGGTTTTATAATTTGTTTTCTATATATAAAAGCTATTGAAGCTGCAAGAATTATTATTCCCGGAACCAAAAATGGCATTGAAACGCCCAATGTAGCAGCTAAAAAGAATTTTAAAGCCAACGTTCCCAAAGCGGAAGCTGCCATAGAAACTAAAATTACATTAGATAAAGCTTTACCTACAACCGTATTAGTTGTTGATGCTTTTGATACCAAACCTTGGACCGGTTCCTCTACTACTTTTCTACTGTTGGCCCATACAGCCAAGCCTAAAATTGCTATAGCTGCAAAAATACCTGTAACAGATCCGAGTGCAGTAGCTATGGCGCCAACACCTATGAAATTCAAAAATGCAAAAAGTCCTATTCCGGCAACGGCACCTAAACTACCCCATACTAAATTATCCTTCTTACCTATATACTGATATCTATCCGAATATTGAATAAAGCCAAAAGCTAAAACAGCTATAACTCCACCTATAATTATAGCAGGTAAGAAAGACGCAAATGTTCCGGCCAATGCAAGTTTTGCTATAAAAGCTAAAGCAAAAGTAGCTACTGTTCCTGAAAGGAATCCTGCATATATATGACTCTTTTCATTTATAGTATTTTGACTTGAGATTAATTTTAAACTCTTGAAATTCAAGCCTACTGAAACTGCCGTAGAAGCCAACCCTAATATAGCAAAAAATGCTGCCGCTGCAATTAAAGTAGCCGGATTTGCAGCAAATAATCCTATTGCCAAGAAAGCTACTGAAGAGAAAAGGGACATTGTAGCTATACTTGATGATGCCTTATTAAGCACACCCTTTGTTGCTTTTGCAGCATTTGTCCAACTATAACTATTTTTATATTTTTCAACAGCCGTATCATAACTTTGACTAACTTGATAAGCATTTAATTTGTCTATGAAAAATTTCTTTGCAGCATATAAACCTAAAACTAATACTATAGCTCCGGCAAGAGGCAACAAAGCTATAGAAGTTGCCGCACCTGTAACTAAAATACCGGATGCTACTGTAACAATTGTTAGAGTTCCGAAAACAGGAAGCAAAGGTGCCACAACATCAACTATACCAAGTAATGCGGATAATAATCTATGCGGTGTTTCTCTAAAGAACTTAGAAATTCTATACATTACATAAGAACTATCTCTCAAACCCTTATACTGTAAAGTTGATACTTTAGATGATTGAATTTGTCTAATAAATCTTCTTGCAGCTCCGTAGTATCTTCCAGTAATTATATTTCTTGTATTAATATTTGCTTTTTCCAGTATAAAACTAATCCATCTTTTTCCTGAAAAATAATTTTCGTTGTTTTCAACTTCAGACATTTTATTTATAAATTGCAGCTTTTGTTCTTTAAGTTCTTCTAATTTCTGAGTTCTTATTGTATCAACGATTCTCATTCCCAATTCAAAAGCTTCTTTTTCTGAAATATTTTTATTTGTGGAATTTTTTCTACCAATTCTTACATAATCAGATCTTGCTAAAATTTTACCGAAAAATTCTCTCTGCCATTCATCTGTGTTAAAAGAATCTATAACTTTTTGTATGGATTGCCTAAAGAAAGAAATTTTATCATCCGTCGCCTGAGAAATTGCATTTGTAGTTTTATCTGCTTCAACAATTTCTTCTACTTTATCTAATCTTGCGGTATCAACAGAAGAAATATTTCTTCCCAAACTATCTTGTCCACCTAAGAAACTACCTATAAGGCTTCTGTAAGGACTATATTTTTCATCTATTTCTAAACCTTCAGCAGAAGAAGCCATAGTTGCAAAAGAACCTTCTTGATAGTCTAATGCTGAAGAACTTAACAATCTGGTTATATTCTCTATCTTGTCATTATGTAAATTTTCCAAATCTTCTATAGATATTGTTCTCAAATAAAAACCGCTATCCCCGCTTCTTGCAGGTCTTCCTGAAAATTGTTTTCTGGTTATAGGAGAAGAGAAAGCAGAATCTATACCGAAAATAGTTCCTCTAAAACTTTCTCCGGTAGCGATAACATTTGTATTTACTATTATTGCATGTCTATAAAAAAAGGCTTGAACAAAACCTTTTAAATCATCTCCTAACATTTCTTTTAAGTTTGCATCTACCAACAAAATAAAATTGGAATCTATTCTTGCGGGAATGTTACCTGTTCTTTTATATTCTTCTACAATCCTTCTTATATTTCTATTACCTTCTATTGTAACTAAATCCGAATTGGTCGTTAATGCAGAAATTAACGATTTACCTTCTTCTATAGAATTAACTCTTATCATAGGAGATACTTCGCTGTTATCTGCTTTAACTTTTTTAACAACATCAACGATATACTGCCTTTTCTGAGCTATTGTTCTGAAAACCTTTGTTCCCAAATTAAAAGCATTTATATTAGCTTCTCCGCCATCATCATCCAAATCGTTTATCTCTTTATTGTAAACAGATTCAACAAAATTTTTATTTAAAATGAATGATCCGGAAGTTGCTGCCAATCTTTCAAAATTCTCGCCATAAAGTCCTCTTAATACAGAAAGATAACTTATTTGATCTTCGATAAGTTTTTGAGCATCTGCTTCCAAACCGTTTGCAATTGCTATAGCAACATCCAAAAAGCTTTCTTTTTGTCCATGCTTTATCATACCGGTATTTTCATCTATAATTTCTGTTTTACCTTTGTCGCCAACAATCGTTCTTTCTCCGGCACTTGCATCACGGTTAATATTTGCTTGCAAAGCATTTTGAACTGCCTTTTCCCATTCAAAATCAAAAGTTCTTCTTGAAACAGCATTCTGTAAGCCGGCAGGAACATTTCCATCTACAATTCTAATACCAAGTTCTCTTAATGCAGCTTCCGCATCAGAATAATCTTTGCCTCTCATAGCATCACTTGTTAAAACTATACTACCACCGGAATAATCAAAATAAGGATTGTTTCTGAATTTCTTTGGATTTGCCGGATCTGCATATCTAGATATTAAAGTTTTTGCCAAAGCATCTGCTGCTTTTGCCATTTCTATATATATTTGTGCATTTTCTTTGTCTCTTCTGCCAGTTTGAATTAACGGAGTCATCAAGCTTGATACCAAAGCATCGTCGGCTTCATCTTTAATACCAAACCACTGTTTGTCTGCAAATTTTCCACCCATAAAAGCAAAGCCTTCATTTTCCGGAATACCAAACAATATGTTTGCTTCTCTTTGCAATTCTTCAAAATCTTTTACTTCTGTTCTTGTACCGTCGGCAGAATAAATAAAATATTTATCTTTTTCAAAAATACCTATTTTAGGAACATCAATGCCTATTTTTTTAAAAGCTGCTATCATTTCCGGACTATTTAAAAATCCTACCATATATTCAGCATCTCTTCCTGCGAGAATATCAGTTTTGGTAGTTAAAATTATACCGAAATTCTCATTCCCGCTCAAAACTTGATGTGCCCATAATTTAGCTGTAGCAATAGCAATACCACCTTGTTTACCTTTACCCATACCTAATTGTGAAAATTGAGATGCTGCCATTTGGTCTGATAATTTCATCTGTCTTTGTGTTTGTTCCGAATTTCTATCAAAGGTAAACTTACCTTGCGAGGTTCTGTCCATAAAATCATAGTATGCAGAATTTATTGTTGCATCTGCTGAAGAAAGTTTTGCGTCTCCTTTTGCTGTAGGAGCTCTTGCTATAACGTAATTCTTTAAGAAAATCCCTGTAAATGATGATATAAAGCTAAAAATATCACCTAAACCTACGATTATTTCTTCAAAATTACTTATTGCTTTTATATTTGCAACTGCACTGCTTTCAAATTTTAAATGTCTTAACTCATGAGCAACAAACATAGAAAGAAGAGCATTTGACAACAATGTATCTTTAAAAACAGAACCTTCCATAAATAGTCTGTTAAACATAGGATAGTTCAAATGAACATATCTTTCTCCCGCATGTCCAAACTCTCTTGCAAGAGAGTCAAATCTTATCTTTTCTATCTGACCTTTACTAAAACCTAAACTTTCTAATTTTGCATCAAAATCTGCTCTAAAGCCTTCCGGAAGGAACTTTCCTTCTTCTATTTCATCATCTGACTCCGTTGATCTTGCTGCTGCAATTTTAGATAATAGAGCCTCTTGAGCATCCATATATTCATCACTGCTTTGAGCCTTACCCAACAAACCTTCTTCATATTTTTTCAAACCGAAAGAAGACCATGATGTTGCTCCTACAAATGCTGAAATTAAAGCAACTGCCGGCAAAAATGGTATTGCAACATTAGCGGCAATTAAAGCTGTTGCTGCTACAGCCAATACGGATGTAACTCCGGCAACTTTTAATGTATCTTTTATTGATTGTCTTACGGAAGAAATTGATTTTTGCGGTGCTGCCGGTTGATCACTCCAAGCATTATCTTTTGCATCATAAGTATAAGTTTTGTTTTTGATTGTTACTTGTATAGAGTTTTCATCTATATATACAATTTCTGCTTCTCCTGTAGATGAAATATCTCTAAAAAGTTTTCCTATATCATCTTTTGATATACTCTTGAATGAAGAAAGAGCGGCAAGAACAGCATTTATTAAAGCTGCTACAGTTTCTCTATCTTGTCCAAGAGCCTCAGACATCGGTAATGCAGCCAAAGCTTGGAAAGAAATTTTTGCTTGTTCTTGAGCTATTTTATAATACGTCTCTTCTGCTATTTTTGTATCACCGGTTACATTCGGGGTAACAACTATGTTTGTTATGCCTGCTCTTGCCAACATAGAAGACATTTCTTGTGTATGGAAACCACCGGTTACCGTTATATAAATTTCCTTTGCCTGTTGCAAAGAATTCATTGCTTTTTGAAGATCATCTTTTCCTTCAACAACACCTTCTATTTTGTTACCATCCAATACTTCTTTCATATTATCCAAGAAGTAATGGTTTCTTTCAAAGTTTATTTTATAGAATGTATCCGACATTTGTTCATAGTCACTTAAATCAACTATTTCTCTGTTATCTATGTATTTTACCCATACTTCTTTAAATCTGTCTATATTCTGTTGATAATATTTGCAATCATCGGTTGTTATTTTCCCGGTTAAGTAATCTTGATAGTATCTTATGAAACTGCTTAAAAACACAACATCTTCTTCAGTTTTATTTTCTGAAAATCTATCATTTATTTCGTCTTTAAAATTTTGTTCTTCTTTGATTAATTCCAACGGATTTATTGCTTGACTTAATTCTATATATGCAAAGAATTTTTCAAGTTCTCTGAAATTGTTGGATAAATCCAAATTGTACTGTCTTGAAAGTTTTATCATGTATCCATACAATTTATCCATCTGTGAAAAGTTCTTTGTTTCCGACAATAACATTTTGTATGCATTGTACGGTAAATTTTCTTTCAACTTAACTACAAACATTTGCAATTCTTGTGTTGTCTTTTGGTAGTTAATTTCTTTTTGTTTTTCCAACAAAGTCAAATACATTGATAAGTTAGGATATATATCAATATCAACCGCTAACTTTTCGGCATGTTTTTTCATCAATGCAAAATATTTGTTTGCTTCTATTGTTCCGGAAACATATCCTGCAGACAATTCCTCTATTTTCTTTTGTTGTCTGTTATAATATTGTTCTTGTAATTGTTTAACTGTATCTTTTATGGAATCTAAGTGAAGAGTTATTGTTTCCTGATTATCTATTAAAGCACCGAATCTTTTTAAGTTATCGAAATAAGCTTCCTTATTTTCCAAACCTTTTATTATTTCTGTTTTCCCTTTTGAAGCAGAAAAATATTCGGCACCGGTAAGTCTTCCGTTTTCCAACAATTTGTTCATTACGGCATTTTTAATGTTATCATCTTTAGCTACAGTAAGCCATTTTGTGCTAACCTGACCATAAGCACCTTCGAGATAAACATTTTTAACACCATACTTGTCATCAAACAAAGATATTATGTTATTAATATTTCTTTGAACTTCTGCATGGCTATGCAAATCTTGGATATTAACAACAACCGTATCACTACCCTTGTAATCTGCAGATGTTATCTTTCCGTAACTGTAAGGAAGATCAAAATCTTCAAAAACTTGTTTAAATTGTTCCGTCGCTCTGTTGTTTTCCAATAAACCGGCCACAGCCTGTCCGTAAACAGCTGTTAACAAGAAACAATTAACAACTATTATGGCCGTTACTTTCATTGCATTCAACGAAAGGAACCAATTTTTCGTTGCAACAAAAGAGGCCACAAGCCTTTCTTTGTTTATAAACCTCTTAAAAAAGTTTTTGATTATGTTCATATTTTCTCCTTGTTTTTGTGCTATAAACACAAAAACAGCCCGGCTTAACTAAATAAGCCGAGCTAATTTATTATTTTTTATTGTTAATATAATATTATCATTACCAACATTCCTTCTTGTAAGTAATATTGCTAATAATAACATCATTATAAAACCAAATAGTAGTGAATTTTCTATACACACAAATGCATAATTTCCAAAATAACATGAATCTTTTAAATTTCTTACCTTACCAATCAACACAGATACATTGATTGTTTTTGTTGTTTTCACTACCTGAGACAAAGAAACAACATTCGGCAATATGGAATAGCCGAAAGATGCTTTAGCGGAATTAGATTCTTCCGTTGCATTATTTTTGTTCTGATCCTTTACCGGTGCTATCGGAGTTTCTGCTTCGGTATTTACAAATAACCTGGAAATAATATTCATCGGTAAAGAT
The DNA here is from genome assembly GCA_017651625.1 of Candidatus Ruminimicrobiellum bubulum. GTDB lineage: Bacteria > Elusimicrobiota > Endomicrobiia > Endomicrobiales > Endomicrobiaceae > Ruminimicrobiellum > Ruminimicrobiellum bubulum. Next base: position 7,696 of record JAGCCP010000014.1, read on the forward strand.
GAGATATAAAAGAATTGCACGAGCAAAGTATCTGCCGATATTTTAGCTGTTTCAACCAAAGAAACATCCGTTTTTATATCGGCAACACATACAGAGCTCATCATCATAAAAAAAACTATCACACAAGAAAAAAACTTGCGCAACAAACCAACATTAAAAATAATGTTACTTGTCCTTTTTTTCATAATATCTCTTTTAAATTATAGACTAGTTCTTTCCTTCTGTCAATAATTTTAAACTTGCTCCCATGTTCCAACCATAAGCATCCATCAACTTATTGGCAACACCAGCCTCATCATTTCTTGCAATATCTGCATTTATTTCGGTTGAATGTGAAATTAAAGCCGTAATCATATTCGCGGTCGGTTCAACATCGGCCGTAACGGTAATCCATGCTCTTTCGTTTATATAAATTGTCGTTTCATTTTTCTGAGCATCCCACTTTCCTACAAGTTGACCCTTATTATAAATATTCTTCGATATTACTCTTTCGTTAAATGTTATATAAACCAACTCTTTATTTACATTGTACCAATGAGTATTTTCTGTTTTTCTGTCAAATGTAAACACTAACGTATCACCATTCCAACTATAGTCTCTAAGAATATTAGTAGCTTTATCGTCTACCGGTCTGGCAGAAGACTCGGTGGTATAAACAGGTTTTCCGTCTTCATACCAAGTATATGTATCCATTCCGCCAAAATCCAAATCGGAATGATTAATTACATAATCTATAACCTTTTTACCATCTTTATCCGTTGTATAAACATATTCATGCCAAACTTTGTCATCTCCTTCTTCTTCGGTATCAATAACTTTCTTTATTGTTCCATCCGTATCATACTCAATATTCTTTAAAGTCGTATACAACTCTTTACCATCTATATCATACTTTGTCACTTCGGTAACAAAACCATCTCTAACATTAACGGTGTAACCGTCAAAATATCTTGTAATTACCGAATCCTTATCGTTAACGGTATATGAAGCCGTTCCATGTTCATCGTAGTAAGTTTTATTTCCGGTCATAACATCCAAAAGATAATCCATTATTTTATTTCCTTTATCGTCTTGTTTATAATGATATTCTTTCGTTGTATAACCATCTGCATCTTTGGTGTATAATGTCTTGCCTTCCAAATCAAAAAATGTTTCAGCATAGGCAAACTTATCTGTTTCTACTTTACCTTTAACTTCACCGGTTTCTTCATTTTTTTCTACATCGGCCGTAGGCTTAGCAACAAATTCTCTAACCGATACCAATAAGCCTGTATTTGTAGGATTAGACTCCGTCTTGTTTGCTAATAAAGTCATTCTATTTTCATCTTTTTCATCTACTACATATTCAGTATCCGTATACAAGAAAGTTTTCATGATGTATCCGTCAAAATCTCTAGTGCACATTTCTCTACCATAATCATCGAAATAAGTTCTTGATTTTGTCATTTCGTTCTGAATGTAATCAAGTTTTGATCCTTGCCCCTTGTAAACATATGTTGCGGTTAAATTTTTATCTTTATCGTATGTTCTCTCTACTTTTCCTTTTCCTGTTAAAGTTTTATATCCCAATACTTCATCTTTTTCGTTTCTTACCTCTTGTAACAAACCTTTGCCTTTCATTGTTCTTGAAACACTCTTAAGTTCGCCATCGGAATTGTATCCTTTGGTTACTCCGGCTAAAGAAAAAGACATTGAACCATCTTTTGAAATACTTAATGTCATTTTACCGTCGGGTGTATAATAAACTCTGTTTCCTGAAGAATCTGTTGCAACAACAGGTCTATTGGGAAGAATACGAACCATAGATTTTGGTTTAGCGAAATCTCTTAAATCCGCAACTGTTCTGCCTTGAGGGCCGAAAGAATAAGGATTTGGTCCCTGTAAGAAAGATGCTTGTATATTATTAGTCATAAGAAATAAAAGCGATATTACTAAAGCTTGTATTCTTTTCATAAAATACCTCCTTTTTCTCCTATACTAATTATAACAAACATATATAAAATTTAGTCGAAAAAATTGTAAAATATTTGTAAAAATTACATCAATTTATTGTAATTGATATCATAAACTTCATATATCTCAAAAGTTGTTTCATCAACAACTAATAGAACATTTGAAGGTGGAAGAATTTCTCTTCCGAGAACAATAATTTCTTTATTGGCAAAATCAGATAAATCTTTACCTTTCTTATATAGCATATAGTTATCACCCATATCATCCTTCAATATTAAAGCGGAATATTCTTCTCCGTTTTTATCTTTTCTGTTTACAACACTTACATTACCTTTAATTACGTCGAACAATATAGGTTTATTAAGTCTCAAATTAGCTTCAATTCTTAATTTTGCTTTCTTTACGGATTTTTCTTCCGCACTTATTTTAACCTTGTCCGGAACTGATTGAACAATATTCTCCACAACTATAGAATCGTCAGAATCAACAAAATTTATTTTTTTAACACTAATAAATAATCTTATAGGATTACCGTCTATTACATCACCATCTTTAGCCGGTCTGAAAGCACCGATAACACTACATTTTGCATCTACTTTATCTGAAACATCCTGTTTTATACCTTCCAAAACATAAAACAAACCATTGTCGCCCTTTAAATAAACTTTTTCATCCGACGAAATTGCTATAGTACCTGCAACATTCATCAACAACTCTTTCGTTTGATAATGCGGTGCATTTTGCCATTTTGCTCTCATGTATTTTTTTACCATAATAGGACCTACCAGTATTAAAATTGCTAAAACAAGAATTACGCTTCCTAGAATAATCCAACCGGTGTTTTTTGACGACATAATTTTAATTCTCCTTTATTTTTTTTATTTATAAAATATTATTATTCACGTCAATAACTGCCAATAAAAAAAACAAATAATTAATGGCCTATCTATACCTATTACATTGTAACACTAATTATAACATTAATTATTTATTTTTTCAATTGTTTTTTCAATCATTTATATTGTTGTTTTCGGCTTTTGTTTTTTCCTAATATAGAACAGAACAAAAAAAGATATAAAAACAATCCATGCAGCAACGGATATCCATAATCCTACAATAAAAAACGTAGGCTTATATTCAATCCTTATTTTGTGATTCCCTTTATCTACGGATATTGCTTTATAAAGATAGTCGGCACACACAACTTCGTATTCCTGTTTAGGGTTATCAATCTCGTATGCTTTCCATCCCTTTGAATAGTTATCCGTATATAATACAATTGTCGGTTCCGTCGTATTGAATTCAAATTCTATAGAGTTCTCATTGAAATTTAAAACATTTAAAGAATATTCTCCTTCGGTATCAGGTTTATATTGAGGTTCTTTTTCCAAAACAACAGTATTAAAAATATCAAAATCCTTATCATACAACGTTTTATAAATTTCGCTTTTATCCGTCTCTATCGTATAATCATAATAAAAGTTTATTCTGTTTAGCGTTTTGTTGTCACTTTTCTTTATACTGCTTGTTCTTAAATCCACATTATACTTACTTCTTAACAAGCCTAAAATATTCTCATTTTTTGTATCATGAGTTTTCTTGCTAAATACTCCAAAATTTCCCAACCTATCTGAATATAGTCCGGAAATATTTTCCGCATCGTAAAGCAAATTGAAATTTCTGTATGCGGAAAATCTCGGCTGTTCATTAAACGGTTCTCTTGTTATGTATTCATATTTAAAATCTTGTTTCAGACATACAGGGTTTAGATGGAATCTCGCAATAATAAGCGGTTCCGCAACAAGCAACAAAATCAAAATTATCTTAGATATTTTATATTTTTTGAAAATTAAAAGAACCGAGAATATAAATATTAAAACTGCCGTCATTTTTACTGAAAAATTTATAATACTTATCGTAATTTTATTAACTTCAAATCCCGTTAGCAACAAATCAGAAACTGCTTCTCTAAAAACAACTATCAACACGGAACATGCAAATAAAAAAAGTATATATAATTTATTTATCTTAAAGTCTTTCGACAAAAAAAATCTTATTCCCTCGGCAAGTATCGGCAATAAAAGTATATTTATAAAAAAGTTTAGTTTTACCGGACCTCTAAACCACGAGAAAAACGGAATAATTTTATCGGCAACATTTACTATCGGTTCAAATGTAAGAGACAAAAGAAATATAGCAACGTAAAAAAATTTCAATATATTTTTGTCGTGTATATGAAATAAAGTCGTAATAATTACAACAAAGCAGAGCGTCCCCATATAGTTAGATTTTTCCCAGAACAGTTGCGGTAAATAAGCTTGTATATAAAACACAAACGAAAACAAATATTTGAATTTTGCACATATGGAAGAAGCATTCGTATCGAAAATATTTATTTTCCTACCGCCTTCAAGGTAAAAAGCATAACTGGGCAACAACTGAACGGCAACAAGAAACAAAGAAATAATATACGATGAAAAAAGAGTGACCAGTGCATATTTATTTCTGCAGAAAAGCAAAACATAAACGAACGAAACAAGTGCAGTGTAGTACACATACTGAAAATGTCCTGCAAAAACCTGCAAAGAAATTATAATCGACACGGGAAATATATAAAAATATTTTTTCTTTTCAAAAGATTTGTCATAAAGATATAACAAAAGCGGGAACCAACAAGCAGTTATTACATTAGATAAATGTCCCGCAGCAAAATGCAAATAAAGATTTGTACCGAATACCGAAACTATCGCGACAATTACGGATACAGACCTATCTCTTATTCTGTTATTTATCCATAAAAAAGTCGTAAATGATAAAATAAAAAAATGTAAAAGAAACGAAAAATCTATTGCCTTTGAAATAGGAAGAAAATAGAATATTATATTAGGCAAATACATTAAAGCACATTCGGAATTTGCGAAAAACGGTACTCCGCAGAAGATTTTTGTTGTCCATAAAGGAAATATTCCGGAAAGAACTTGTTGAACTGCATATTGCCTTATATTTATAAAATAGATTAAATCTGTTTCTTCAAAAGCAGAAGCATATTTCCCTAAAGGTGCCAGTATTATACCAATATGCACCAATACAATAATCACCAACAAAATAATTGCGATATGGAAACTATTAATTTTATTAAAAAATTTTTTCATTTTTATTTATCCAGTAATAAATTCATTTTCTATATTTACGGGTTGCTCTATATAATTTTAAATTTTCCCCTGATTTTTTATTTATTCCGAATTCGTAATATTTCATTTTTGTTGGATTTCCATACATATTATCTTTCCAATCAAGTACTCTTTCATAAGAAAGTTTTCCAAGAGAAACAAAAATCGAAAGGCAAATACAAATAACAACCAAAGTATATAAATATAATAGTTTTGATGTATTGAATCGAAAATAAATTTTTTTCACTAACAAAATCATTAATTTTGCAAAAATAAGAAATAACCCCATGTACGGAATATAGGTATATCTGTCGGCTACAACAAAATTTCCTATAGGAAAAATTCCGCTTGTAGGAGCCATAGTTATAAGAAAAAACATAAAACCGAAAAAAACAGTTTTTGCTTTCTTTAAAGACAAACAAACAAAAAATATCATCAAGTATAACACCAACGGAGAATACATTATAAACCACGGTGGCATTTCATACATATCATAAAAATACGGATATATACAATATAAATTTATAGGTAACAAGAATTTATCAATGTAGAAAAGAACATTAAAATGTGCACCTATAAAATTTGCATATATTTTAAAAAAAGAAAGGCTCAAATGATTATTAACGGCAAGCTCTGCTTTACTATAATGGGAAGCAAATGTAATAATTATAAAAACTGTTGCAATGATGAAATAAGGAATATATTTTTTAATTTTATTTTTATCAAAATTACCGGTATAAAAATCTATTAATATCAACACAAAAGGAAGTGTTATCGCCATTGATTTTGAAAAACAAGATAAAACAAAAAATAAAACAGACAAATTGAATGGATGAACA
>JAGCCP010000015.1 GCA_017651625.1 Candidatus Ruminimicrobiellum bubulum
AGTTTTGTTTTTCTTTATAACCATTAAAGGAACAGTTTCTATTTTTTCGTATGTAGTAAAACGTAGACCACATTTTATACATTCTCGACGTCTTCTAATTGAAGAATAATCATCATTTGGTCTAGAATCAATTACTTTATCTTCTGTATGTGAGCAATATGGACATTTCATAAAATTTTCTCCTTCAACTGTAATGATTGTTATATTCAATTTGAATTAAGTTTTAATTTTCTGTTTCCTTGTGTTATTCCATCTTCTATCGTATTAAACATTATATCATCCGCATTTTCATAATGTGATACATTTACTGCATTGTGACATCCTCCCCCACCTACACCTCAAATTTTTGTCATAAAATTCTCGGTGTGGAGGTGGGGGCTTCCTTTTGCACTTACTCATGCAAACAGTCGGTTCTCCTTCGATAGCACTAATGTGCTAAGACAGTACGAGCTAACCCCGCAAGCCCTGCGGTTCTTTATTTCCTATGTTAAGGCATTTACTATTCTCATGCCCTCATTTCTAATATTTATCGCAGCATTTGTATCCCTATCATGATACTTACCACAGTCAGGACAAGTCCACGACCTAACAGCAAGATTTTTTATTTCACTATTTTTGCATCCACATTCCGAACAAGTTTGAGAGCTTGCAAAAAATCTATCAACCTTCACTAATCTTTTGCCCATCTCTTCTAACTTGTATTTTAGAAATGTAGTAAACATCCCCCAGCCATTATCACATACTGATTTTCCAAAATTCAAAGCTTGTGACATTGCTTTCATGTTTAGGTCTTCTATACATATACAATCATACGCATTTGCTAACTTCCTTGATAATTTGTGCAAAAAATCTTTTCGACAATTTGCCACTTTCTCATGTACTTTAGCTAATTTTCTCCTTTGCTTATCCCTATGCTTTGAACCTTTTACCATTAGTGATAATCTTCTCTGTTCTTTTTTTAATCTTGCCTCTTTTTTTCTATAATATCTTGGATACTCTGCTTCTTCTCCATTACTATCTTTATATAATCCATGCATTGAAAAGTCTAACCCTAAAAAATTATACGCCACATTATTTGATACTTGTTTTTCGTATTCAAACAAAATACTCGCATAATATTTTCCACTTGCATTTTGACTTACTGTAACTGATTTTAATTTATAATGTAATGGAATATTTCTATGTTGTTTTACTTTTACATTCCCAACTTTAGGTAATTTTAAATAATTATTAGTTAGACTAATATTGCCATTTACTAAAACAGTCGAATAACTTCTCTTTGTATCTTTCTTGGATTTAAATCTTGGAAAACCATTGTTAGGTAATTTGAAAAAATTACAAAAAGCTGTATCTAAATGGCGTAATGATTGTTGTAATGCTATGCTATCCACTTCCTTCAAAAATGAATAATCATCTGATTTTTTCATTTCTGCCATCTCTTTCGCACATGTAGTATAGGAAACTGTTGTCTTATCTTCCTTATACTGTTCTATTCTTCTATTTAGAAATTTATTGTACACAAGTCTTGCGCAACCAAAAGTTTTAGCAAACATAGTATTCTGCTCTCTATTTGGATATATTCTAAATTTATATGCTACGTTTGCCAAAACTCTCACCCCTTTTTTGTAGACTTATCTCCTTGGCTTTCTATATATTTTTTTATTACATCTATCGATGCCCCTCCTGTTGTTAGTAAACAAAAACTTTGACTCCAAAAGTGTTCTTTCCATAACTTTTTTCGTATACTTGGAAATTCTTTTTTCAATAATCTACTACTCGCACTTTTGTAAGCGTTTATGAACTTACTTATTTCAGTTTTTGGGTGCGCTCTAAACAGTATATGTACATGATCTTCATCATGATTCCACTCTTCAAGCACTATATTGTATTTAGGGGAAATATGTTCAAATATCTCTTTCGCTCTCTCCGAAATGTTATTATCAAATACTTTTCTTCTATACTTCACAACAAATACAACATGATAATCCAACAAAAACACAGAATGTGCATTTTTATCTAACTTCATTACTTTAATCTCCTACTTTTTGACTGACCTTATTTTATTATATTATTCCAAAATTGTCAATACTATATTTTTTTAGCGATTCATCCCTCACTTGTAGAAGTGAGGGTATTCTCGCTAAATTTTAGATAAA
>JAGCCP010000003.1 GCA_017651625.1 Candidatus Ruminimicrobiellum bubulum
AAAAGATAGATTCCGTGTCGGAGCACGGAATGACAAGAAGTTGTTTTTTTGTTGTTGTCGTATAAGACATTAAGTTTTTTTGTTAGAATGAATAAACTAAAAAATATATCTTACTTGTTGTTGACTTTCAAAGGATTTACAAATTTTAAACTATAACGAAATATTTGCTGTTTTTTGTCGTTGTTGTTGGTTGCTTTCAAAGAGTTTCAAAGTTTTTGCTTAGAATGAAGCATTTGTCGACTGCGGTGTACATAAATGGAAGTGAAACGGATGGTACATAAGGGAGGCAAATGCGAAATTATAAGTAAAAAAATAAAACTCGTTTAGCTAATATAAAATTGTTAAAACTTACATTTTTTTATTCTTTCCAAAGCCTCTTTTATCCTCGGAACAGGAACGGTCAATGCAAATCTGACATATCCTTCACCGCTTTTTCCCATACCGTTACCCGGTGTACAAACTATTGCACATTCATCCAACAGTTTTGAAACCACTTCAGACGATTTATATCCTTTCGGAACTTTTGCCCAAACATAAAATGATGCTTTCGGCTTTGTTACATTCCATCCAAGCTTATTTAATCCGTCACACAAAGCATCTCTTCTTTCTTTATATATTGTTCTCATATCTTCTACACATTCTTGAGAACTTGTTAATGCCGCAATTCCTGCTTCCTGTACTGCTTGAAAAACTCCGGAATCATAATTATCTTTTACTTTAGCTATTGCTGCAACAATATCCTTGTTACCGCAAACCCAACCAAGTCTCCAGCCTGTCATATTGTATGTTTTTGATAATGAATGGAATTCTACTCCTACTTCTTTTGCTCCTTCAAATTCCAAAAAACTCATAGGTTTTTCGTTGTCGTCATAATAAATTTCGGAATATGCATTATCGTAAGCAACTATAATGTTATACTTTTTAGCAAACTGTATAAGTTTAACATAAAATTCTTTAGGTGCAATTGCTGCCGTAGGATTATTGGGATAATTAACAAATATTATCTTTGCTTTTTTAGCAACATCTTCAGGAATTGCATCTAAATCGGGCAAAAAGCCGTTTTTTTCAAGTAATGGCATAAAATAGGGCTCACCATCGGTAAATATTGTTCCCGTGTTATAAACGGGATATCCGGGCTCAGGAATTAAAACTACATCACCGGGGTTAACAAATGCCAAATGCATGTGTCCTATACCTTCTTTTGAACCTATCAAAGCACAAACTTCGTTATTAGGGTCCAAATCTACGTTAAATCTTTTTTTATACCAACCTGCAACGGCTTTTCTGAAAGAAAGCATACCTGCACCGAACGGATACTGATGGTTTTGCGGTTTTGAAAGAGCAAGTTGTCCTTCCATTACGATATGTTCGGGAGTAGGCATATCAGGATCACCGACACCTAAAGAAATTATATCTGCACCTCTATCTATTGCTTCTTTTTTCTTCCTGTCTATTTCTATAAATAAATAAGGTGGCAACTTCTTTAATTTTTCACTCGTTTCAATCTTCATTTTATCCTCTTTCCGTCCAATCTTCCATTCTTCCAATCTTCTAATCTTCAACATTTACCGTTCCGGTAAATGCAACGACTGCCGGTCCTTCCAAAAACACTTCTGAAATATTTTGTCCTTCTGTTTTGCAACTTACATAAAGGTTATCTTTACCTCTTGTAATTACATGAACCGGTGATTTAACTTTATTTAACAAAATAGAAATTATCGACGATGCTGTTACTCCAGTTCCGCAAGCTAAAGTTTCTCCTTCCACCCCTCTTTCATAAGTTCTTACAAGTATTGTGTTATCTTTATCCACTTTTACAAAATTTACGTTTGTGCCTGCAGTTTCATAATGTTTATGAAACCTTATAATATTTCCGTACTTTTGAACATTTACTTTTTCTATATCGTCAACATAAACTACCGCATGAGGAACACCGGTATTTAAAGAATGAACTGTCCAATTGTTACCTTCAACGTCTATTTCTTCGTTAAGAGCCAAATCTTTCGGATTATATAATGCAAGTTTTACAACAGTATCGGATTTTATTTCCGCCGTAACTAAACCTGCATCTGTTTCAAATTTCATATTTTTGCCTGCAATACCTAATTTATAAGCAAACATTGCAATTGATCTTCCGCCGTTACCGCACATACTTGCAAAAGATCCGTCCGAATTATAGTATCTCATTCTAAAATCGGCTTTCGAAGATTTTTCCAAAAGAATAAGTCCGTCCCCGCCGATAGAATATCTTCTGTCACAAAGTTTCGCAGCAAGTTTTGAATGTGTATTTTCAGGAACAACATTTTCTCTGTTATCTATTAAAACGAAATCATTTCCTGCTGCTGTTAGTTTGTAAAATTTTAAAATCATTTAAAGTCCTTATAGCGGCTGCACATTTTTGCCTACACCTTTGTATTTTGCTCCTTTATGTACCATTCGCTACCGCTTTTACTTTGTACACTGCAGTCGCAAAATACTTCAGTTCGTCTAAAACTTTGCAGCCTTAAAAATCGCTTCGCGATTTTAGTTGTATTTTTTGTTTTACAAAAAATCTAATATTCAAATAAAAAAAGGCGCTAAAAAGATTTTCATCTCTTTAGCGCCCTTGCTAAAAGTTTGTTGCTGTATTGTTGTGCTTTAATTGTATAACAAAAAATTTTTTTTGTCAAATGTTTTTTACAGCGTCGTATAAAAACTTGTGCATTTCAACTAATGCAAGTGTATCTTGCTCGCAATATTTTAAAAGATTTTGTTTTGTTTCTTTAATTTTTTCGTCGTCGTATAAACCCATAGCCATATAAGCAAATGCAGATAATGCAACATCCCCTTCACCTATTTCCAATTCGTTATAATTCATTTGCGGTATCATAACAGGTAAAACTTTTTTAATTGATGTTCTGCCGTGAAATCTTTTATCGTAATAGTTTGTTCTGAGTATTTCTTCGAAATCTACAATTCTTTCTATTATTAATTCCAATTGTTCGGCAAACTCGGGATAAAGATCGGCAAGCTTATCTATTATTTGTTTTTCCGCAGAAGAATAGGTAATAATACTTCCTTGTGTTCCCAAAATTTCAATAAGTTTTTTTGCAATTTGTTTTCTGCAATCTTGTGTATGATCGGCAATATATTCAAAATGGTCAACAATATGCTCGATTTTATCACACTTATGTATTGAATATTGTGTTAAAACTTGAGTGTGCGGAGCAATATTGTTGTACAAAGGATATATCGTCATAACAGACTCAAAATCTAAATAATAACAAGGAAACACTATCTTATCAAGTTCAGTTTTTAAGTTAGGACTTATATAAATTTTATCGTTAATAACACAATCTTTTACAACTTTTTGCATCTGTGTCAGTTCAATATCTTCAGGCAAATTTTTAATATCGTATATTTTATTTTCACATAACTTACTGAAAACAAGTTGTGAAAGTCTCGGCAAATCGAAAATATGATACTCTATTCCTTCTCCGGTACATTGTTTAAATAATGTACAATTTTTGCACGGCATTTTAAGTTTTTTCTTTTTAGGTGCTTCGGAAAACAAAACATCTTTTACGGTATCTAATAAAATAGAATAATCTTCAGCTTTGGTAAACACATCGAAACTGCAATCCACTTTATTAAAAAGTTCTTCTATAGATTGTCCTAATCTAAAATCTTTTGACAACAAATATAAAGTTGCTTTAGATATTGAAGGTATTGTTTTTGATGCAATTAAACTTATATACGCGGTATCAGATATGTATTTATGTTTCCATTTATTGCCCGACTTAACTTCTATTATTTCCCACAGATTATTTCCGGTTCTATGCAAAATATCCGCTTTTGCAACAAAACCGTCGTATTCGAAAACAGGTTCAAAAATTGTTTTTACTGTTTTATCTTTGATTAAATCTTTTGTTTTTTGTAATGCTTCTTCGAATTTTCCGGAAACTTGTATCCCGTCGGGAAACAAAAGTTTTGCCATATCGTGAATTTTTTTTGCTTCCATTATTAAAAAGTCGTCGGTCAAAGAATTATCTTTAGGAATAAGGCTTCTATACAAATGCCATGCATATACTGGACATTCCAAAGTTTTTAAAAAAAGATTTTTGTTTATTGATTTCATAACTATATGGTTAATACACTTACAGAAGTGTACTGTTTTTTTCTTCTATTTGTCTTTTTTTTGCTTCCAATGCTTCCAGAACGGTGTAAGGAACTTTCATTTTTCCGATTAAAGGAGTTGCATTTTTACCATAAGCTCCATGACAATCCGAACCGCCGGTTGCTATTAAATTCATTTCTTCGGCAATTGATATAAACTTCTTAACTATATGTTGCGGGTGACTGCTGTGCCAAGCTTCTATTCCCATAAGTCCGTCGTTAATAAGACCTTTAAAAATATTTTTGTTGCTGTAATGTCCGTAGTAAGGATGTGCCAATACGGGAATACCGCCTGCTCTTATAATAAGAGATATGGCATCTTTCGGAGATATATAGTGTTTCGGGACATAAGCGGGTTTATCCAACCCTAAATATTTTTGAAAAGCTTCCGATATGGAAGAAACATAATTTTTTTCAAGCATTGCTTTGGCAAAATGTAATCTTCCTATAACTTTATCACCTACACCCGAAATTAATCCTTCGGGATCCAACTCTATATTTAATTGTTTTAATTTTTCGAATATATCTTTTGCTCTTTGAATTCTTACCTTTTTAAATACGGACAAAGCTTCATTAAAAGATTTTGACTTCCAGTTTACATAATATCCCAAAATATGCATTTCGGTTTTCGTTACATTATCCAATTCGGCAGATAATTCTATACCGGATATAACTTCCATCCCGTATTTTTTACCGGCATCAACGGCCTCTTGTACACCGTCAACAGTATCATGATCGGTAATACTTATCGCAGAAAGTCCAACCCTTGAAGCATACTCTACTACCTGCTCCGGTGTGAAAATTCCATCAGAATAATTGGTGTGTATATGTAAATCAACAAAAAATTCTTTTTGAGACATTATTATAACAACTCCGATGACAATGCAGCAAGAACACTTCTTTCACTCTTTGAGAACATCAAATGTCCGAATACAGACTGTCCTTTAAATCTGTCAACCAAATAAGTTAACCCGTTGGAAGATGCATCCAAATAAGGACTATCTATTTGATAAGGATCTCCGGTTAAAACTATTTTTGTTCCGTTACCCGCCCTTGAAATAATTGTTTTTACTTCGTGCGGTGTTAAATTCTGAGCATCATCTATTATTATATATTGTTTAGGTAAGGATCTTCCTCTTATGTATGTAAGAGAATCTACTTCTATTTGTCCCGACTCAAACAAATAATCGATCTTTTCATCTACTTTAGAATCTTCGTGACCTTTATCCATCAAGAATTCAAGGTTATCGTTTATTGCACCCATCCAAGAGGAAAGTTTTTCTTCTTTTGTTCCGGGCAAGAAACCGATATCTTTACCCATAGGAATTATAGGTCTTGCAATATATAATCTTCTAAATTGTCTTTCTTCAACTGTTTTTTGAAGACCTGCAGCAAGTGCAAGTAAAGTTTTTCCCGCACCGGGTAAACCGATAAGAGTAACTAACGAAATATCGTCACACAACAAAAGTTCAAAAGCAAATCTCTGTTCAATATTTAACGGTTTTAATCCCCAAGGCTGAGAATTTATATGGAATAAAGGCTGTATAACTTTTTTATCAGCACAATATTTACCTAAAGCACTTTTTGATGTTCCGTTTTCATCTTTCAAATATACAAATTCATTTGCATAAAATTCCACATTTTTAGGAACATCTATTTTACCGTTTTTATAAAATTTATCTATTTTTTCAGGTGAAACTTGTAATTCTTTCCATCCTCTGTAAATTTCATCTATTTTAACTTTAGATTTTTCATAATCTTGTGTTACAATATCTAAAATTTCAGCTTTTATTCTTAAGTTTATATCTTTTGTTATAAATATAACATTTTCACCTTTTTGTTTAAGGTACAATGCTATCGACAATATTTGATGATCGGATTTGGAAACCGTAAACTCTTCCGGAAAATCTACTTTATGTATCATTTCTATAACAAGAGTTCCGCCGTTTTTTAAAGGAACACCTTTTGTTAATTTTCCTTTAGCTCTTAAATCATCCAATCTTCTGGAAATTAATCTTGCTCCTCTACCTCTTTCATCATTAAGTTTTTTGAAATTATCTAATTCTTCTATTACGGTTAACGGAATAACAACTTTATTATCTTTAAAAGCAAACATTGAGTCAGGGTCGTGCAACAAAACATTTGTATCTAATACAAAAGACTTTATGGCCATTCTGCCCCCCTTTATATAAACAACATTTTTTTAATATTCTTACTGTATATTATAATCAATTTATGTTGAAAAATCAAATAATAATTAAATGCACCATATATAGTAATATATTACCCTTTATTATTAAAAAAATTTTTTATTTTGTATAATACCAAGAAAATTATTCGGAGCTTTATTATGGAAAAACTTATAAAAGAACATACAATATCAAATTATGAATGTAACAGAAACGGAACCATAAAAATAATAGGGATATTTCATTTGTTGCAGGATATGGCGGATGCTCATGCCGAAAAACTTAATGTAGGATACACTTTTTACAAACAAAATCATTTGGCTTGGGTAGGCAGAGCTTACCACTTAAAAATATACTCTTTACCTAAAATTTTCGATAAAGTAATTCTTGAAACCTGGCCTTGTATAAGAACGGCTCTTATTGCAACAAGAGATTTTTTTATAAAAGATATCAACGGAAATATTCTAATTGCCGCTTCAAGCCAATGGGCAATGATAGATACAACAAAAATGAGACCTATAAAATTTGATGATTTCAATCTTACTTACGATGTGTTGCCGGAAAGAGCTGTGGAATCCGAATTCGCAAAAATCCAGGCACCGCAAAAAATTGATTTTGAAAAACGAATACAAATAAGAGAAGATGATATCGACAGTAACGGACATGTAAACAATTGCGTTTATCCTATGTGGGCAATGGAAACATTTGACGAACAATTTAAGAAAAATTTTATTTTAGACGAAATGGAAATAAACTTTAAAAAACCTGTTTTTAAACAAGATGATGTCGTAACGGCAAAAATTCAAAAAAATTCCGAAACGGATTTCACGATTTCTATAGGAACACCCGAAAAAGAAGCCGCACTTGTAAAAGCAAGATTCAAGCAGAAGATTGGATGATTGGAAGATTAGAAGATTGGAAGTTTTTTGAAAAAAGTTATTTAATAACTTTTTCAAAAACATAGTCGTCCATTACAAAACCGTTACCTATATCGGCAACTTGTTTTCTTATCACAACAAAACCTCTGTGTTTATAAACTTCTATCGCATGATTATTGTTTTTGTTTACCGTCAGCCAAACGGATTTTAATTTTTTTTCCTTTGCTAAGTTTTCGATAAATTCAAAAGCTTTTGAAGAAACACTTTTTCCCCTGTACTCTTTTAAAATATACAGTTTACTCAAAAACATTTTTCCGTCTTCTTCGTGAAGTCCTATATATCCGGCAACATTATTATCTGCCTTTATTAAATAATAAAGATAATTATTCTTATTTATGGCTTCATGCAGCGGATTAAAAGATTGAAACTTTTCTATCATATAGTCTATTTGGGCTAATGATACAATTTCTTTGTAAGCTTCGTGCCAAACAATATTTGCGACTTCCGCCAATTTTTTTATTTGATTATCCGTCTTAACCTGTTCAAATGTTATATTCACTTTATTTTCCTTGGTTTACAAATTTTTTCGAAAGCCAAAACATACTTGCTCCAACAAGAATTAATGCAATTATACTGGAAAGAGTGTAACTTAAATTAAATCCTATTTTTGCATTTAATATGAAAAGCATATCTATATAAACAAAAAGTAAGCCAGGCAACAATGTAATAAAATAGTTCTTTTTATTTTTATATAAATATATCGTTGCATAGAAGAATGTAGGTAAAACTATCAACTGATTAACGAACATAAAATATCTCCAAACAAGAGCAAATCCGTCCGGTTGAGATTTTACCAAATAAAGTAAAAACATAACGGCACAAAATACCGGAATATTTATTAAAAAACGTCCGGTAACTTTTGTTTGTTTTATTTTAAATGCATCCGACAATGTTAACCTTAATGCTCTTAAAGAAGTATCTCCTGTTGTTATCGGCAATACTACTATTGCAATTATAACGATAAACGCCAAATAAGAAGGAACAAAATGTTCGGTAATAATTTGTATTGCCGGAATTTGACCTATAAATTTTTCGGGAACAATATTTAAACTGTAAACCGTCATTGATGCTGCAGCCCAAACCATAGCAATAAAAGATTCTACACACATCATCGCATAAAAAACTTTTCTTCCCTCTTTTTCGTGCTTAACCGTTCTTGCAATTATTGTTGATTGTGTGGAATGGAATCCTGATAACAGTCCGCAAGATATCGTCATAAAAAATATAGGTACCAAATAAAGTTTTTTAGGATGCATATTAAGATGAGTAAAATCTATTTCCCGTAAATTTACATCTTTTATAAAAAAGCCGACAACGACAAGAAGTGTTCCGATAATTAAAATAAGTCCGAGTATAGGATAGAGATTTCCTATAATTTTATCTATCGAAAACATTGTTGAAAGCATATAATAAACTATTATCGCACCGTAAATATATAAAATGGTATTGTTACTTAAAGAAAAATTAGAAACATGAAAAAACTTTGAAGCAATTAAATCTCCGGAAGTATAAACAAAAACCACCGCTACAAGGAGCATCATTATCGCAATTATTCCGAAAAATATGTAATACCAGCTTTTTCCTAAATATTTTTGTATTAAGCCGGTTACCTGCATTCCGTTATTTCTCATGGATATCATACCTGCGGCATAATCATGAACCGCACCCATAAGAATACAACCAAGCGGAATTAAAAGAAATGCTATAGGCCCGAACAAAATTCCCTGTATAACACCTATAATCGGCCCCATACCGGCAATACTTAACAATTGTATCATTTGGTTTCTTTTGGTACTTAACGGAACAAAATCCACACCGTCGTTTATTGTATAGGCCGGTGTTGGTCTGTCATCCGGTTCAAACTGTTTTTCAACATATTTCGAATATGTAAAATATCCTGCAAATAAAATTACAAGTCCTGCTAAGAAAGTAATCATTTTTTGCTCCAAATAAAAAAGCTTACAGCTTAGAGCTTAAAGCTTATAGTTTAACGACTTTTTAACTAATAGATTCCGTATTAAGTACGGAATGACAAACAATAAAAACCAACAACAAGATTATACAAAAAAAACAGGTAAAAGAATCATTTTACCTGTTTTTATCATTATGCATCTATTCTTCTAATCCTCCAATCTTCTGTCGTTATGCGGCAGCAAGCATTGCTCTGCAACCTGTAATAAGATCATCTTTTTTCTCTAAGGTTACTTGTTTATTTTTATAATCGTCGCCATATATCAATATTATTTCTATTATAGTATTTATTGCAACATCCCTTCTTGCACTTTTTTCAGAATCAACTATTTTCCTTTCTGCCATTATCTTACCTACAATATCTTCTTTAGTTCCGCTCATTTCTCTTTCTTCTTTATCATCTCTGGATTTATACATAAAATTCGTCCCGTTTTTATCACTGTTATCAAGTTGTAACATCAACATATGTCCTAACAATTTCTCTAAATTCTTATCTTTTAAACCGAACTCTTTATTCTGTTTCGACAAGGCAGTTTTTGCCAAAATTCTTTCTTTGATTATTTCCGTAAGCGGACCCTCTTTTAGATTTTTGCTTCTGCGAATAGTATTTAATATTATTCCTATTTCACTGTTTTCATCTATATTCATGAGAAGAGAGTTTAATTTTATTTGTATATCTTCTTTCCTATATTCCTGTAACGGTTCTGATAAATTTAATTCAGGAATTTTATTGTAATCTATATTGTATATTATCCTTTCCATATCTTCCGAAGTAAGTTCTCCCAATTTAAAATTCATTTTAATTTTGCCTAAGAATAATGCTGCAAATTCTCTTTGAACGGTTTTAATATTCCTTTGTTTAACAAAATGTTCTATTAAAACATCTACACCTATCATTAATGGTTTATCCGAAGTTATTATTTCTCTCTCTATACTATCAGGATTTGTTAATATTTCCTTTATTTCTATTTCGTCTCCAACACCATAATCTTTTATTCTTATGCCATTTTCATCTCTTATTATTTCTCCGGATATTCCCATAGCCTCATAATCCTGCACATCTTCATTTGTTCTGTCTATTTTATCCAAATAGATTTCTATACCGTTTTGTCTTAAATCGGATATATATTCTACACTTAAATTTAATTTTTTGAATTGTGATTCTGTTATAACTTTTCTCATTCTTCCTTTTTCCAATGCTGTTTTCAACTTATCTAACTCTGTTTCGCCCATACTTTCTAATCCGATTATCGTCTTTTGTCCGAACATTATTCCCATTGCTCTGTTTATTTCTAAGCACGACAACATAAAATCTTTTTCCTCTTGTTCAGTTTTTCCATATAATTCCATAGCACCTATTTCCAATAAACCTTCATTCAAACCTATTCCTTCTCCGTTTCTTACTATTATTCCATCCGTTTCTATTTCTCCGGTTATAGAAAGTATGGATTTTGCTTCTTCTTTTATTTGTTCCGTTTCGTGTATTGCTTTGGCTGTCTTTAATCTGGGAATACCTTTAGCGCCATAAACTAAAGTTCTACCTACTTTTATTTTGTATATACTTACACCATCTACTTTTATTCCGGTATTTATTAATTCATACTTATCTTTCAATTGCTCTATATCTTCAATAATATAAATATCTATTAAATTTGATTGTTCTGACGGTTCAGCAGCTCTTTCCAAAATATCTACTAATTGTTCTATATCCGTCGATTTAACATCTTTATAATTTACAGCTACACGTTGTGCAATTTTTGACTTTATTCTCATAACAGCAGTTGCTATCTTATCCAACCTCAAAACAGATACAATATTGAACAAGGAATTATCGAAGATACTGCTAACTAATTTAACCATATCAGCCTTAGATATTTTTAATTTTTGAGGATCCGGTAAAGCATCTTCTTTAAATTCGGGATCAAGATCCGAATACAAGATTATTTTATCAGGATTGATATTATATCTTTCCATTAAAACATTTTTATGTTTTTGACTTACGACTATAAAATAGTTCGAATCGGCATGTTTTTTGGAAAATTCTTCAGAACGAAAACTTTCTATAAGATCCGGATCGACATCAAAATATTCAAGTATTTTTTTGTAATCTTCTCCCAAAGTAAGCATTGCATCAGTACTCTTTTCGGACATAGGTAACAATCCTGCAGAAACCACGGAAATATTATCCACACCCAACTTTGATAATCTGTCTTCAAACAACAAATGAGAAACAGCGCTTCTGTTTATATTCGCCGTACATATAAAACATACCTGCCTTCTGTTATTTTCTTCAATATCTGATCTTAATTTTGATACTGCATCGGTGTTTTCTGTACTATTTTGTTTTTTGGAATATTCAAGTTCTCTCAACACTTCTACCGTCTTAACCATTCCGTCAAAAGACAATGAAAAGGTATTTTTGAAAAATTTTATTAATCCTTTACTTTCTAGCTTTGTGACTAAATTATTTTTTTTCATCATAAAATGATTAGGATTCGAAAGAAGTCTTTTCATTGTAGAAAGGAATCTCGTTTCATCTTCAATAGAACCATCATCAGTAAAATATTTATTAAAGACATCTCTGCTTTGTATATTCAAACAATCGTATGTTCCGAAAACAAATACAACATGTTCCCATAATTCAGGATGCTGTTGTATATATTCAAGTTCTTCTCTTGTTTTAAACGAATAATCATGTGAAAGTAAATTTCTCGGCAAGAAGAAAACTATTTTTTTGTTATATTCCAAAGTTAATGCTCTTACTTCATCCATATACTCTTCTGTTCTCTTTGCGGAATATTCCTTTCCGTAAAAATATTCATATCCTCTTTCCCAAGAAACCAAATCGTTTCTTTCGCAAATACCGCGAACTAAATTTACTTTTCTTTTCGATCCGTCAAAAATAGGAACATAACTTAATCCTAAAGCAAAGCCGAAACTATTTTCAACAAATTTCATTTCATTTTCAAAAGATTGTCTGTGCATAAAATGGATATATCCACTTGGTCCTCTATACTTTTCAATTCCTTCATTATTTCTAAAATCTTTTCTCTTTAATTTACCAAGATATTTAACAAGATCGTAAATAGAAATAAATTGTGCACCGTTAAGTCTTGCCTGTTCTACAAAATCCGACGGGATTTCACTATCTTTTATTTCTTTACTTAAATTTATCGGCTTTAAAATATCAGACAATGGATTATAGAACAATTTTACTTTTTCGGAAGTATCCATCATCGAGTCTACATTGTCCATTTGAAGCAAATAATCTTTGTTATTTGTTAATACGGCAAAGAAATTCCATAAGAAATGAATTACGGCTCCCGAAACAACTGTAGATACTATACCTATTGTAGAAGTTATTATGGTAATAATAAGAGGCGACATAAACACAAATTTCGATATAAAAGAAATATTATCGTATAATGCAGAGGATGTGACTCCCATAGAAATTAGTCCTATACCTAAAGCCATCATTCTCAGTGCCGTAACGGTTAACCCCATTGATACCGATAATTTACTATGCCCTGACAAGAATTTTTTCGAGAAGAAAGAGTATCTTTCAATTTTTACACCTTTCAGTAAACCTTTGAGAGTGTATCTGTAATTGCTTGCTTTTTCATCTATAATTGCCATATCTTCAAAAGTAAGTTCTTTTTCGGTTTTACCGGTCTCCTTCAAATATTCTTTTTTATATTTTTCAAATCCCAATCTATATAATTCCTTAACCGTAGAATCACTTTGTAATGCAACATCTGTAATCGAAACATTCTTTTCGGATTTTTTATAATCTTGTTCCAAATGATATAACTCCATATCTACTTTTTCTCTTAAAGTTACATCTGCTTTTCTAAATTTACTTTCGCCCACATTGTATTCTTCATTGAAATCGTATTCTCTTATCGGATTAAGAGTCATTATTTCAGTACTCTTACTGTCACCATTGATCATAAGATGTGCGGATATTGCTAAAGTTTCTTTATCTTTATCAAGCTCTAATTCTTCAGATTTTGGTTTGTTGTAAACAGAAAAATCTCGTATATTCTCGTTTGTATCTAATTTAAGATATAATGCTACGGGTTGTTCAACTTTTCCCAAACTTCCGCGAAGTAAAGCATTCTTCAAAATTTCCTCTAAGAAGAAATCTATACCATAATCCGTATATTGTGAATAATCTACAGAACTCTTGAAAATATCTGATACCTGGAATCTGTTTGAAATTAAAACTGATATTTTTTTATAAATATCTAACAACTGACTAGGTGTTAAATCCGAAGTTTTAAAACCTTCTTTAAAGAAATGAAATACTATCAATTTTTTGTTTAATGCAGCATTTTTGATAAGATGACAAATTCTATCAACATCATCATCGAGATATACATCAACAAAACCTTCTGTTCCCGTATCAGCATTTATATCCTTTATTTCTTGATCAGAAAAATTAACATTATTTTCTTGTGATCCTTTTGGTGTTCCGTCAAATGCCAAATTACTGATTGTCACACCATCTTTAAACACTATACCGAAGACATCTCCGTTTTCATCATAATTAACACTTTCTATACCATATAGAGAATACTCATCTTTAGATATTTCTTTTTTACCTTCTTCATTAAGTAAAATTTGATCACCTACGACATACAAAACATGTGTTTGTTCTGAATTTATATTTACAACTATATCTTGATTACCAAGTATTTTGGTATTTATTCCTACTTTACTTGACTCTATTATCTGATTTACAGGAATAACTTTAACTTTTGTCTTCGCCTTTTTGCTTTTTGCGGTTCTTTGATTTTTATCTAACAATTCCATTAAATCATCTACAGACATAGGATTTTCCGTATCAAAACCTTTAAAATTATCAATTAAATCCGTAAGTTTTAAATTTTTTATCGATGGATCTCTTCTCTTAAAAGCAATACCATGCAAAGCGGATATAAATTCGTGAGAAAACTTTGTTACTGTTTCGGTAGTAACATCCATACCTTGAACTCTATCATCTCTCGGGAAAGAATTATTTTTTATATTTTTTGTGGTTATTACAGGTATTGCAATCATGCCATCTTCCATATCTCTTGATGATGGGAACCAATATCTTGAGAAATGATGATGGACAATTTCACTACCGCCTGTTTTTACTTGTATTTTTACTCTGTTTATATCGTATATATCAAAACCTCTTCCCGTATTGTCGGAAGGTAATTCCGGTCTTATTATTATTGGTCCTGCTCGTTTATCCGGAATTATTCCTGCTACCAAAGTGTTTATCAAATATATTTCACCAAAATAACCTCTCAAATCCGTACATGTTGCTTCATAAAGTCTTTTTGAATATCTTTGTTCTATATAAGATAACAAGTCTCCTAAAGTTGCATTGGGGCCTAAAGCCTTATCATAAACTCTCATAAATGTTTCTATTGCCATAGCAAACAATATCGGATGTTCTTTTAAATTTTCCATCAAACTCTTTTTAGGATCTATTGTAGTTCCGGTAATCTGTGAATTTTTGTTCTTTAATAAAGAAACAACGTAATCCGGCAATTCTTTACTAAAATCTATTCCTTCTACTTGCTCTTTAGATAAACCGGATCTTAAAAGAACATCTTTTATCTGTTGTTGATTTATTTCTAAAGAGCTATCAAAAGAATCTTTAGACTGTGCCAACTTTGTAAAACTTTTTATTATATCATCTAACGAATATCCCTTAGGCTGACGAATATCTTTATTGTTTACATGAGTATTTGTAGAAGAACCTGATGTTGTTTTTTTCGATTTGCTTGCTTTCTTCTTTTCTTTTTTGTTTTTCTTTTTAGATTTAGATGATTTTATTTTTTTAGAACTTGTTTTTGCCTTAGGATAACCATCATCTTCTTCATCAACATCAACATCTACATCTTCGTCTGTTTCCTTAACAACATTATCACCTTCTATCACTTCAATTTGAGAAACATATTCTTCATCTGAAATACTGCCGGATGTTGTTTCTGTTTCCGATTGAGAATCATCTGTTATTTGTTCTTCTTGTATTACTTCCAATTCCGAATTATTATCAAGAGTTGTTACAGGTCTTACTTGAACGATGTAAATGATGTCATCTTTTATTAAAAATTCTATATCTACGGGAACCCCTTCAACTCGTTCCAACCATTGCATTATTTTGGTTAATTTTAAAACCATATCGGAAGTTAAAGTTTCTTTTCCGGTATAGTTGCCGTCTATTTTTTCACCGCTTTCAAGATCAATTACAAAAGAGTACGGAGTTTTTCTTCCGGAAACAATATCTTCACCGGTTCCGTTTACAACTTGTATGATTCCGTTTCCTTCAGAATTCTCACTCATTATAATTCCTGCTTTATCTGATTCAACCCATTCTTCAATAAGAACTGCAGGTTTTATAATATTTCCGGAATTCATCATGTAATCTATTGCCCTTTGAGAGAAGAAAGATGATAACACATCTCTTATCGCACGAGGAATATATTCTACTTCGACTTCCCCATAACTTTCCGCTATTCCGGCCGCTGAATATGATTTCCCGTCTTCCCCTACTCCGGACGATCTTACTATGGATAATTTATTTTTGAGAGATTTTAGATTCTTTTTACCGATATATTCTTTTATTCTGCTGTTACTTATACCATTTATTAAATCTATTATTTGAGATACAATTTCATCAAGTTTTTGTAAATCCTGTTCCGTATTATTTTTATTTTTTACAATAGATTCAAATTGTGAATATAAAGTCTTATATTCTTCGCCCAATAAATCTTCTAAAATCGTGTACTCTATTGCAATGCCGTTAGGAATTCTTACATTATCTATACCTGTTTCTCGTTTTAATTGTTCTACGGCTAAATATAATTTGGATTGATTTGCGGATTTTGTGCCTACTTTTGAAATATCAAGAGATTCTTTTTCTCCGAATCTATATACGTTACTGCTACCGGAATGAGGTAAAAACCAGTTAAATTTTAATTCTATTTGATCAATAATTCTTTGTATTTTATTCGATGAAAGAACAACATTTAGACCTTGTTCATTATAATCGTACAGTATGTCATTAATCCATGAATTATCGGCAGACTGATAATATATGTATTCGATAATTTTATCTATTACAGTGCTATTTTTATATCTGTTAATGAATTCCTTTACTTTCTCTGCATCTTGATTATCTATATATTCCTGTAATTCAAACAAAATATTTCCAACTTTTCCTTTTTTAAACAATTTACTTTCAAACAACATCATTTTATTGTTTTGAGTATCTATTAACACTATATCATTTGGCTGCAGCTCTATTTCGCTTTCTTGCAGCTCTCTTGATTCCAATATTCCGCCTTTATTAGTTTCCCCTTTAGGTTGATAAATTTTTATTCTCATTTTACCGTCAACTATTCGGGAATCGTTTACTATCATAGCTGTTTTTCCGTATTCTCTCAAAACTATTCCTGCATGACTGGAATAAGAACCGCCCGTAAATAACGACATATCATATTGAACAGCATCCGTAACATTTTCAGGACTTGCATATTTATCGATAAACAGACCTCCGTTATCTGCTTCGGCATTTACTGTTCCTATCGCACTTTTCAATTCTTTTGAACTTGATATTATTGTTCCATATGCTGTAGGAGTTGTCGTTTTTGCTATACTTTCTTTTAATCTGTTTCTGTAAGTTAAAAGTTCACCACTTGTAAAATTTTCGACGACATTTATAACATAATCTTCATTTTCTAATATTGATTTTAATTGTTTGAAATTTAAGCCTATTCTTCCTGTTTTAGTATTTATGCTACTTGGGAACCCAACTAGTTCACTTGAGCTATATCTTATTATTCCATTTTTATCTGTTAGTGTAGTTACCGCTAAAAATTCTCCTTTATTTTTGCTTCCAAGTCTTCCGTCGGTTAACTTCATATATCCTGTTTTTACTACATATCCGCCTATTTGTCCGATAGTTCTAAATTGTAAATCTCGTTCAGGAATTTGTGAAATTATTGCACCTTGATTTAACATATCGGTTTCTTCTATCTGACCCGGTTCTTTATCGAGTATACTTTCCAAATTTTCTTTCATCATCGATATAGGATCATATTTGTAGTTTCTTTCCAGTTCACCTTTTTCATTTAGCTTTAAATATCCGATAGCAAAAGACTGTTCTACAGGTTTATTTATGTATTCATCTATCGTATTTTGACCAAGAGTTCTTACTTTTCTTTTAAATAAAAATCCTGCTTTAATTTTTGAAAGCATGCTTGGTTCTGATTGAGGTACCGTCGGTAACTGTAAATAATTTAAAATTTTATTAAAAAATTTTACATCATTAACTCTTGTTTGAACAATATTATTATCCGTAGATACAAAAAAGCATTTACGATAAAGATCCATTATTCCCATACTTGCGGTTTCTATTACTTGAATCGGAATATTTTCCCTGTATAAAGATGCAGCATTACTTAAAAGAATCATGGCTTTTTGTGCCATTTCACAAATATCGGTATCACCTGTTAACCCGAAATCTTTACTTACGTTTGAAACTAAATTATATTCACCGTTATATAAATTTGTTAAAAAGCCGAAATTACTTAATATTCGTCTTAATGTTAAAATTCTTGATCTGCTTTGAGGTGTTTTTTCCGCTTCGGTAAAATCTATAAATATATTTTCGTTTTCTCTGTTAAAATCAATTAAAACTCTTGCGGAATGATCACCCAATAACCCGTTCCACAAGAAAATATTATCCTTAATGAATATTTGAGAATTATCATAGGTCGAAAAATCCGGATTTTCAGCCAACAAAATCAATAATTTTTTAATATTCGGATGTATTTCGTTTTCAGATAAATTGTATGCTTTGATAGTCCTGTCATCTTTTGTAACAAAAACATTTTGAACTTTGCTCATAGATAAACTTGCAGTACTTCTTATATTCTTAACAAAGTCCATATTTGCCTGTTGATGAATTCTGTTAATAAGCCTATGTATCGTAGTAATATCACCAACATATTTGCCTCTGCCGGTAGAAAAAGATTTTTGTTCGGTTATATTTGTTCTACCTTCTCTTATATCATCCAAAATATCGTTTAACACTCTTTTGAAATAAGATGCATCAGAAGAATTAAAAGAGGATAAACAACTTATCATTTGGTTTATATGAGTTACAACGTCCTCAAATTGAGAATCGAAAGCAGTTACATTTGTAAATTTATTCAACACATACATATTCTCATCGAGAAGTTTCATGTATGAATCAAATTTTCTTAAAACATCTTTTAGCCCTTGTTTTTCTATCTCGTTTCTCGACATAAAATAGGTTGGTTCAAGACTGTTTATTTTATGTCTCAAAATTTTTGAAGGAATAAGCCGCAATATTTTACTGAAAGAATATCTGTCACTATCAAAATAAACATTCGGAGATTGTTTAGAAAGATCAAAATTATATTTTGTTGCAAAATCTTGTATCGTTATCTCCCCGGCACGCATTTTTTTGAAATAAGATACTTGTTCTTTCAAAGCCGTAAAGTTATCAACAATCTGTTTAGATTCAAATAATATACTTTCATATTCAGATAACAAATCTATATTCTCAAGTATTGATTCAAATTCTTGAGGACTTAATAAAAGAACTATCATTTTATCTTTATTAGCCCTGATATTGTTGTTTTGTATATCTGTAAGTAATTGTTGCATATCCAATATCAATTCATTTGAAAGTAATTGAGTAATATATTTAGCTTTCTCATATTTCTCCTTATCAGACTCATCAATAGTATTCAATTCCTTAATTTTTTCTCTTATTTTTCCGTAAAGAACAAGATGAGAATCTCTGGTATTATTTGCAAAAATATTATGACTTATTGTCTTTAATAAATCACTGTTTATATCAACATACTTTATCAATGAGTCGAGAATACCTAATCCAACATTACTCTTATTGATAATATTTTTTACCAACTTTATATGCTGTTCGTTTTTTAAATTCAATTTATCAAATATCATACCGACAGCAACGGGATTAAGATAATCTTCTTTTTCCACAATATTTGCAAACATTTTAAATTCTAAAGAATCTTGTAAATTCAAATTCGGCAATAAAGCTTCCAGACTTTGTTTCTTGTGTAAAACACTAAATCTTGAAAGTTCCATCAAAAATTTTTCTAAGTGTTTTTTATCATTTTCTTTAAAATCAAACTGAGATATAAGTTTAGAAAGTTCATTGTCCATTACATCCGAAAACAATTCTAAAAGACTTAACTGCTTAAAATCATTAACATCTATTTTTTCTATAATCTTGTTGTTAAGTCTTATATCTTGAAAACTTCTATTATAAGTTTTAGCCTTTAAGAAATCCGTTAAAATCTTTATATGGTTTTCATTATGGAAATCTAATTTTTCAACCAACATAAAAGCAGTTTCTATGTTAATACCGAAAGAATGTTCATCCAACAAAAGATTTCTTATAAAAGATAATTGGTTAGGATTGTTAAAATCTGCTTTCTGAATCAATGTATTAATTATTGTTCTTCTGTTATCCGTAGCCAGTTTCATTTGTTCAGCGAAAATATTTATTAAATATAAACTTTGATTTATATCATTCAAATCTATTTTATTCACAAAATCCGTAGCTTCTTTGGCAGATAAAATATTTTCATCCAAAATTTCTGCCAATTTTTCTTGTTCTTGATCTTCTTTTAAATCTATATTATCTCTTTCCGATAAATATTGAGCAATTGTAGGAATATCTTTATTTTCTCGAGAAGCTAATTTAGCCCAGAAAGCATTTTCTTCTCTCTCTTCTTCAAAAATTCGGTTAAATAATGAATAGAAATCGAAGGAGGTATGCAATAACATTCCAACAACAAAAGACAAAACAAATCCGAATATATTGGAAGAAAACAGTATTGAATACACATATGGAACAGATAACAATATCGTAGGTAAAATTCTACTGTGAGTTTCTTCATCATAATTTATTTTTTGTTCAAAATCGAAATCTCTTTTTAATTCTTCCGATGGGAATACATTAAATAATGTCGCCTTTAAAATATCCAAGGTAGTCCATTTGAAACCGTCTTGTTGCGACATATTTTGTTTTATCCATAAAGTTACATTATGTGCTTTTACAAACTGTACTTGAAGAATAGCAAACAATATTAAAAGTACCGGAGAAACAAACATAGACATAAACGGCAACAATGTCAAACTCATCGGGAGAGCTTTAAAAAATATTTCTTCCCATATCGGTGCGGTTTTATTTAAAAATTTAAAAAACGGATTAAAATCTTTTAATGGCTCAAAAATCGACAATTCAAAAAAGCTTATATGATTTTTCCATTCTCTGTTCGGATACAAAAGACGATTAACTTTTTCTTTAAATGTTTCTTTACCTTTTGAAATATCTTCTATATCGGCTATCTCCGATATTTGTTCTGTTCCTTCTTCAATAAGTCTTTTAATAAAATCACTATATACAAACAATGTAGGATTTGAATAACCTACTGTTGCCATCGCACTAAAGATATCGTTGATGGTTATTTTGTCCGGATTTTTGTCTGCTATTGAAGAAATTAATCCATTCCATTCATTACTCATTACCGTAAGTTGACCGTTTTCTCTATAGTACGTAGAATAACCATATAATGTCTCATGACCTGCAGATGCCCAAATTGTAGGAAATTGTCTATTTACAACTTTACCTTGTCTTTCCAATTTATCAAATTCTTTGTTTAAATGATCATATACATTATTTGCAAAATACCAAGAATAACATGAACTTAAATTAATTGTTATTTTATTTAAATCCATTCCGTTGTTATATGCTTGAATTAATGCTTTCGCAAGTTCCGAACTCGATATATCAGAATCAAATCCTACGGATAAAGAATCTTCAAATCCATGTCCGTCGAAAGAAATAAATACGGTTTCTTCCGATTTCAATTCGGATATTTGTCTTAAAAATTCTTTTTTTGCTTCTATTGCAGGGACAATATCGGAATTGATAAGAGAAACTTTATCTGAGTCGGACATATTTAATATTTCCAATAATTTCTTGAGTCCGGCTTCTTCAAAAGATTGGTCATAACTCGATACTGATGCAAGAGAAATAACTCTGGTATTTCTGTCAAATACGGTTCTGTCTTTTTGTTCTTCCAATGCGGATATATATATTTCGGTTGCTATCCTTACAATATAATCAAAAACAGTACTATTATAATTCATCTTATTTGTATCGATAATACCGCTAATAAACCTTGATATTGATAAAGCCATGTAATATTTTTGAATTGTTGTTGTTTTTTCATTAAAGAAATCTTGCAAATGTTTGTCTATAACAATATTAAAAGTATTGTTAAAAAATATTCTTAATCCCAACATATCGTTTTCGGTTTCGATTCTACCTATTTTTAACTTTAATATTTCTCTCATTAAACTTGTCATTTGAATTAAATCTTCTTTTGTCTTTATAAATTCAACAAAATTAACATTATAATTTTCTTTATCGGCTTTTAAGGTTCTCATCTCGACGCTGACAAAATCTTTGATTAAAGGTTCTATTTCTTTTTCATCGTAATTATATTCTTTAAAAATTTTACTTATTGTTGATATATCACTTAATATTTTATTCTTTTGTTTTAATGATAAATTAGTATCGGTTAAAACTTTTTCATCTGCATACGAACCTCTCGGTAATACTTTACCTTGCTGAATAGAAGTTTGTCTCTTTAGAGTTGTTATCGGTCTTACTTGAACAATATAGATGATATCATCTTTTATTAAAAATTCTATGTCTACAGGCATTCCTTCGACTTGTTCAAGCCATTCCATTATTTTTGTTAATTGTTCAAGTTTTTCTTTTGTTAATGTCTTTGTATTTGTATAATCTCCGTCTATTTTTGCTCCGTTTTGTATATCTATGGTAAAAGTATATGGCGTTATTCTTCCGGAAACTATATCTTCACCTTGTCCGTTTATAACCTGTATTATTCTATTTCCATCATTATCTTCGCTCATCATAATTCCTGCTTTATCGGCATCTATCCATTCTTCTATCAATACCGCAGGTTTTATAACACTTGAAGATTTCGACATATACTCTGCTGCTCTTCTGGAGAAGAAAGATAACAACGTATCTTTTACGGCTTTATTAATATTTTCATATTGTATCGAGCCATAACTTTCAGCTATACCGGCTGCAGAATATTCTTGAGAGTCTTCACCAACACCGGACGATCTTACTATCACCTTCTTACTTCTAAATAATTCTAAATTCTCTTTTCCTATATATTCTGCTATTTCTTCTTCAGAAAGATTTTCTACTACAATTCTCAGTTCAGACATTATATCTTGAACATTTATAAACTTTTCTTCTTCGGTATAGAATTCATCTTCAACAGTTGCTTTCAATTCTTCGTACAATTCCACATATTTTTCACCAAGCAATTTTTCTAAAATATCAAAACCTATAACTACTCCATCGGGGACCGCAACATTTTTTATTCCGGTTTCTTTCTTTAATTGTTCCAACAATAAAAATAATTTCGATTGATTTGCGGATTTTGTTCCTACAATTGAAGAATCAAGAGACTGTTTTTCTCCGAATCTGTATACTGAATTTATACCGGTATGTTTAATAAAATCGGTTATTTGTAAAACTTTTTTTACAATTATTCTAGGTGTTATTACAGAAGGTTCTTTGTTGTAAGTTTCTGTTACATCCAACAAATCTTCAAGCCAAGAATTGTCTGCAGATTGATAGTATATATATTCTATAATTCTATCTATCATACTACTTTTTTTATATCTATTAATAAATTCTTTTACTTTATCTGCATCTTGTTTATCTATATATTTTTGTAATTCAAATAAAATATTTCCCGTTCTTCCTTTTTTAAACAATTTACCTTCAAATAATGTTATTTTGCTATTTTGAGTGTCTATTAATACTATATCGTTAGGTTCTAATTCTATTTCCCTTTCTTCCATCTCCAATGTTTCCAAATTTCCGTCACGAATGACCTTGCCTTTCGGTTGATAAAATTTTATTTTCATCTTTCCATCGGTCATTTGAGAATTATTTACTATCATCGCCGTCTTTTTATACTCTCTCAACACTATACCTGCATGACTGGAATATGAACCGCCGGTAAACAAAGATAAATCATATTTAGATGCTTCGGTAACATTCTCAGGACTTGCATAATTATCAACATATATACCGAATGCATTTCTCTTTTTATACATTCTTGCAAATATTGTATTTTTTTGTTTTTCAGGCAAAGAAATTATGGTTCCATATGCAATAGGAGAAATATTTCCTGTTATTTCTTCCGATAATTTAGTTCTATAATTTAAAATTTCCAAACTTGTTAATTCTTCGGGATAAACTACTTCATAGCCTTCGGTTATAAGAATTTGTTCCAATTGCTGTAAATTTAGATTTATTCTTCCGGATTTATTATTCATTGTTTCCGGATAACCTACAAGCTCACCGGATGTATATCTTATAATCCCATTCTTATCGGTTAATGTTGTTATCGCTAAAAATTCTCCTTTTGTATTTTCATTTAATCTACCGTTATTTAACTTCATATAGCCTGTCTTTACCACATAATCCCCTATCTGTCCGACAGTTCTAAAATTCATATCCTGTTCAGATAGCTGAGATATTATTGCTCCCTGATTTAACATTTCGATTTCAATCTTATTTCCCGACTCACTCTCAAGTATTTTTTTTACTTTTGCCGTCATATCCGCAATAGGATTGTATTCTTTGTTCCTTTCAAGTTTGCCTTTTTCGTTTATTCTTAAATATCCCGTAGCAAAAGCTTGTTCTATAGGCTTATTTATGTATTCGTCTATCGTGTTTTGACCATATGTCTTTATAAATCCTAATCTAAAAGATCCCACTTTTAAAAATGTCCAAAAACCTTTTTCTTTTCTCGGTATTAAAGGTAAATCTAAAGATTTTAAAATTCTGTTAAGATTTTTTCTGCTGTTAAATGTAGTTCTAACAAAATTTCCCCTTATAAAACTCAGAGCATAGTATCTTGAATATATATCCATTATAGCTTGTTTTGCTACATTAACATTTTGTTTAATTTGAAAATCACTATGTATAAGATTATTTAAAGAAGCCGCATTATTGAAAAGAATTACCGCTTGTTTTGCCAAGTTATTAAAATCCGTATCTTTGGATAATCCCGTATCCTTATCGAGTCTGGCAACTATACCTACAGGTAATCTTCTACTTTCAAAATCTTGAAGAGATTGTGTAACTCTGAAGCCCTTACTTTCTAAAATATCCGTCAACATTTTAATTCTGATTGTACTTCCGTCATCTATCGCACCTTCATGAAAATCTACAAGTATAGATTTAGATTCTTCATTAAAATCTATAAGAATTCTAACTGAATGTGCACCTAATTTTGCTACCCATAAGAATATGTTATCTTTTATGAAGATAGGTGTATCGGTATTTGTCGAAAAATCAGGATTTTCGGCTAAATCTGATAACAATGCGATTATTTGAGGATTTAGTTTTTCCGAAGATAAATTATAGGCCGACATCAAATTATTATTTTTAGAAATCAAAATATTATGTCCCGCCTGTGTGTAGTTGCCTATTGAACCCATTGTTTCTGTTAAAAATGAAAAGTTTGCCTGTTGATGTATTCTATTAACAAGTGTATTTATTGTAGTTATACCATCCGCAAATTTTCCTTCGGATTCATATTCTATAAGTTTTTTTTGGTCTTCAATAGTAGTTTGACCTGTTTTTACTTTGTCCAATATATCTTTAAGTGCTGCCCTAAAATAACCGACATTATGAATATTTATCTGTTCCAAACAATCTATCATAGTATATATGTGTTGTACCACATCATCGAATTGTGATGAAAAATTATTCACTTGCGCAAACTTACTTAAAATGTATAAGTTTTCATCTAAAAGTTTCATATATTCATCAAATTTTTTAATAATACCGTCAAGATTTTCCGTATCTACGGTATCTTTTGTCATGATATACGTCGGATTATGTTGTATAGGTTTTAATCCTCTTCCGGAAAGGAAGTTGAGTACACCGGTAAAAGAATATCTTCTGCTATCGAAAAACACATTAGGTGTTTGTTTTATCACCGTCAACCCTTTTTCTTTTCCAAATTCTTCCAATGTCACATTATCTTCGGAAGAATCAACAACTTTTTTCCTTCTCGAATAAATCATTCTGGGAGTTTTTGATTCCATTTTTTCACAAAACTCAACATCTCTCGACAATTTATCGAAATTTGCTTTTAACTCGGAATCAAACAAATCTTGTTTTAAAGCCAAATCTTGTGTAAAGTTATAAATATTTTCAAAAATCGGATCAGTTCCGTTTTCATTAACTCTCAGAACAACATGACCATTAACAATTTTCAAATATTTATTTTGGTGAGCAATCAACCTGTTATGTATTAAATCTATTAATTTGGTTAAAGCATATTTACCCTGATATGTATTTGCGGGAAGTTTTAAAATGTTAGTTTCAAAATATTTTTCCGCATTTCTGTATGAATCATATTTCGACACTATTACGTCTATAAGAATTTTAAATACAATATTATATCTTGCATCGTTAAGATCAATATTTTGCTCCACCAAATAATTAAAAATAGTATCTGTATTGCTTGAATTTTGTTTAGATAGAATTTCCAATAATTTGATATGTTCGTTATTGTTAAGATCTAAATTTTGAATTATCAACATAATATTTGTATCACTTAACATATTTGTTTTGCTCGATAGAAAATCGGAGAGAATTTTTAATGTATCTTTATCATCAAAATTCATTTCCGATACAAGTTTAGAAAATAAGCTTTG
Source organism: Candidatus Ruminimicrobiellum bubulum (assembly GCA_017651625.1). Lineage (GTDB taxonomy): Bacteria > Elusimicrobiota > Endomicrobiia > Endomicrobiales > Endomicrobiaceae > Ruminimicrobiellum > Ruminimicrobiellum bubulum. The sequence continues at coordinate 26,120 of JAGCCP010000003.1, forward strand.
GAAAGAAAGTAAATATCCGGCTTTTAATGCGGATTGTAAGATCAAATTCAAATGTTTTATATTTTTTAAATCAGACTTAGATACAATTTGGTTCAATATATCATCGTTTATAAGTTGCAAGTCATATAATAAATTAAATTGATCTTCGTCACTAAAATCCACTTTTTCAACCACTGTGGAACTAAGTTTAGCATTGTATTGATGTTGAGATAGTAAAGTTTTTATATCCTGTAAAACATTCTTATCTTTAAAATCCAAGTTATTTATCTGTTCATAATTTATACTTTCGCCAAATATGCTCATCTTATTTTTCAAAATCATATTCAAAAATTTGTGTACAAACATACCAACGATAGTAGAAGCAATAATTACAACTGAAATTTTAGGCATTAAAACGAAATATAAAAGATATGGAACAACCAACAATATCGTGGGCAAATATCTTTGTCTTGTTTGATTTATTGTTTCTGTTTCTTCTGCAAACTCTTTGAATTTTTCTTTTTGGCCTTCAGGAAAAATATTAAATAAAGTTGCTTTTAAAATATCAATTGTAGACCAATCGAGGTTATTTTGTTCTATCCACGAACTTATATTATGAGCCCTTACAAATTGTATTTGGAAAACAAAAAATATTAGTGCACTTATAGCTGACATTCCGGGAACAAGAGATAAACATACAGGAAGTGTTCTAAATACCAGCTCTTCCCAAATATGAGGTATTTTGGATAATGTCTTGAAAAACATATTTCTGTCGGACAAAGGAGCAAATATCGAGAAATATTCGATAATTTTTCTATTTGATCTTAGCCAACTTGCAGCTTGTTCATCGTAAGAAGTTTTTTTATCACTTGAAACTCTATAAAATTTACCTTTAAAATTATCATCTACTTCAAAAGTTCTGTAAGGATTTTGGTTCATTAAAACATTGCTTTTGTGACGACCGCCTAATAATGCCAACTTCATTCTTATAATTCTCATCTGACCGGATTCATCTATAGGATTATTTCTGTTATATATTCTAAGAGTTTTTATTTCATTCTCTTCATCCTTGTCCATGTAGACAAATATGGGTTTATCTAGTCCTGTATTACCATGCATGAAAGAATTTTCCAATATTTCCAGTAAGAAGAAATGAATATCATAATCCAAATAATCGGCATTTTCGGGAAGAGAAACAAAATTATTCTTGTTCAAAGGTTTATCGGTATATATTTTGAAGAACATATCCCTTATAACATGGTATAATTTTTGTTGTTCCTCTCTATCAAGACTGGCAATATCAACCGGATCTCTAAATATCTGCAACACTATAAGTTTTTTGTTTGCTATTGCGTCTTCTAACGAATCTATAAAATTTTGATAATCTTTGTTTATATCTTCGAGATATATGTATGCACTTTCGGTTGCACCGGTATCTTCATATAAATCTTGTATATCTTGTTCGACTTCCCCATACTGTGCCGAAACTTTAAACAAAGCTTTTTGTAAACTCGGCAACATTCTTGAATAAATTTCGGCAGGTACTCCTCTTAAATCTTTCCCTTTTAGATCAGGATTGTTTTCTATATCAAAAATCATACCTTCACTGAAATATATTCCTTGTTTTACCAATTGTTCAGCAAGATTTAACATTATTTCGTCGGTTTTCGGCATTAACAATCCTCTTAAGCCTTCTTGCGGAATAACATCCGATAATTGATCTACAGATGTTTCTATTACATTCTTAGCTTCAGTTTTAGTCTTTATATCCAAGTCTGTTTCTTCTTGTAACAAACTTAAATCTACTTTTTTACCTAAAACTTTTTCCAATGTTTCCGTATTGTCGCCAACTAAATCCTTAACTATCGACAACAATAATTTTTGTTTATCAACATCAGATATACAAGATGCAATTGTATATGATAATGCTTGAGATTTTACCTTGCTTTGTAATCCTATAAGTTCAATATACTTATCGTTTGCCTGTTTTATGTCTTCATATATTTTCGGAGTTATTACTATTGTATTCACATCGTTTTTAGCTAATATATTCTCTAACTCGGTACTATGGAAACCTCCTGTTACGGCTATTATGACTTCTTTCGAATCTTTTAATATTTCTTCATCTTGTCTTATTTGATTACTTGAAATTAAATTTATTTGTTCATCTTTTAATAAATTTTTTACGAATATATTGTTTCTTTGGTCATTTATATCGTAATATTTATTTATCTCTTCAAAATCACATTCTATTTCTTTTATTCTATCCACGGCAGCATATTTGGCATAAATCTGTCTGAAAGTATCATAATTCTTTTCAAAATATTTCCAACTTGCATCGGTTAACTTATATTCCAAATAATCTTTGAAATATTTATTAAAATCCGATATAAAAGTTATTTCATATTCATCATTGTTATAAGAAAGTGCTTTTCTTATCTCTAATATTAATTCACTTTCTTCTTGAACAAGATCTATAGGATTGAGTTTTTTTGTTATGTAGTTTGTTTTGAGAAAATTATTTAATGATTTATATTTTTCTAAATTTATACCTTCTTTATCACTCAACAATGTTACTAATTCCAAAACTTTTTGGCTGTTGCTTAAATTTTCTGTTTCTTTCAGAAATTTTGTATATACAGCATACGGCAATTTATTTTTTAATTCGTTCACTACTATTTGTAACTGTTGAGTCACTTCTTTTAAGTTAATATCTTTTGAAACTTTTCTTAATGTTACGAAATTAGAGATGTTCGGATATTTTTCTAATTTTATTGCGGTAATATTATTATATCTGCTCGGATTAGCATTTATATCTTTAACATATTTCAACATTTGTTTATAGAATGTTTTACTGTCTATCTTGTTCGTCGAATAATCTTCTATACTTTTACTAAATCTTTTGTTCCTGTTATTTACATATATGTTTTCCAATATATCTATTTCGTTCTCTACTTTCTTTATTATATCCTCATATCTTGCTTGATTTTCTATAATCCATGATAATCTTCTTACGTTATCTTTATGTATCTGTTCTTCATCTATACCCTTTAATTCTACATTGTTATTTTTACTTGTTAATTTATAATACTCGCTTCCAGTAAGTATACCTTCGTTTAATAATTTTTCTATAACTTGTTTTCTTATATTTTCATCTTTTACGGAATTTAACCAACTTATGTCGATATCTCCGTATCCGCCTTCAACATAAATTTTATTCAGGTTATATTTTTCTGCGATTTCCGCAATTATTTTAGATATATTTCTTTGTGTTTGAGGGTGACAATGCAAATCTTGTATATTTATTACCGTTATATTGCTGTTATTATCTTTACTTGATGTTATTTTCCCGTATTCATTACTTATACAGTCTGTTCTGTTAAAAACATCTTCATATTTTTGGTTAGAATTTTCTACCATAGAAATTGCATACAGATTTGCACCCAATGTCGATATCATAAAACAGGCAGCCGTAAAAACAGCACAGATTTTTATTGAATTAAATCTTCCCCTCAAAAATTTTATTATCATTTTTTTCTCCGTAGCAAATAAAAAAGACATACATCATTTTTACATGATGTATGCCTTTTTATATCGTTGATAGATAACTATTTTACCAAAGGTAAATAGTAATCCCAAATATTTTAATATAAACAAGAATACAAACCCAAAGAAAAACAGCCTCAGTTTGGCATTACCCTCGACAGAAATCGATTTTAATACCGACACTGCTAATACAAGTTTAACATAATTGAAAAAATTGTCCGTATATATTCTTCTATCCGTTTTATCTATATCGAAAAACATTTTATTGTTTTGTGTCGGTGCCAATAAAATCTCTACATCTTTTGCAATATTATTGCATACCGTTTTTACTACATTTTTCGCATGATAGAACAAATCACACTCTATTTCTATAATTTCAGAAATAGATGTCTTATTTCCCATCTCCGAACAAAATTTATCAAATAAATTTATAAAAGATAAATCTATCGTCGAGAAAAGAATAAAAAATGATAAAGCACATTTTAAAATACTTTTCATACATTTTAAGTATAGCACTTGAAAGCATTTTTATCAATATTTTTTATTGATTTTTCACATATTTTTTTCAAAATAAAAAAGCACCCTTTTTTTGGTAAAAAAGAGTGCTTTATTGAGTTTTATTATAAAAATTCTATTTTTTGTTAATAAGAGCCGCTTTTATGAAGTTTGCAAACAAAGGATGCGGTCTTGTAGGCCTTGATTGGAACTCCGGATTAAATTGAACGGCTATAAACCAAGGATGATCTTTTATTTCAACAATTTCAACATATTTATTTTCATCGTCCGAATAACCTGACACTTTAAGTCCTTTTTCTTCCAATACTTTAACATAATCTTTATTTACTTCATAACTGTGTCTGTGTCTTTCGCTTATAACATCTTTTTTGTATATTTCATAAGCTTTGGTATCTTTTGCTATATCACACTTCCAAGAACCGAGTCTCATAAAATGACCGTCTTTATTTTTTGCATTTGTTTGTATTATAACAGGAGTTTTTGCATTTTTATCGATATTCAAAGAATTTGCATCTTTCAGACCGCAAACATTTCTTGCATATTCGATAATAACGCTTTGCATACCTAAAGATATACCGAAGAACGGAATTTTATTCTCTCTTGCATATTTTATTACATTAAGTTTTCCTTCCAATGTTCCGCCGCTGTCTCCGTCGGGAGAAATAATTGCATTTACATCTTTCAAATCATGTTCCAAATGCTGAGAATCGGTATCCACATATTTTATTTTAACTTCGGTAACATTTATTGCTCCGCCGTGTTTTAATGCTTCAAAAACACTCTTATAAGAATCTTTCAATTCTATAAATTTACCTGCAATTGCAACTGTAACCTGATGTTCCGGACATCTGCAGTTATGTATCATTTCATTCCATTGTTTTAAATCAATAGGCTTTGCATCAAGTTTCAAATATTTTACTATTAAATCATCTATTTTGTTCTCGTGTAATTGAACAGGAACTTCATAAATTGATGTTTGAACATCTCTTTCTTCTATTACGGCTTCTCTTTCCACATTACAGAACAATGATATTTTGTCTCTTATTTCATCGGTTAAATGTTGATCCATTCTGCAAAGGATTATCGACGGTTCTATTCCTATTTCTCTTAATTTTTGAACACTGTGTTGCGTAGGTTTTGTTTTAAGTTCTTCTGATGCTTTTATATATGGTATTAAGGTAACATGAACATACAAAACATTTTCTCTTCCGATATCATTTCTGAATTGTCTTATCGCTTCCAAGAAAGGTAACCCTTCTATATCACCAACCGTTCCGCCTATTTCTACCATAACAACATCACTGTCTCCTGCAACAGCTTTTAATCTTTCTTTTATTTCATTTGTTATATGAGGAACTACTTGAACGGTTTTTCCTGCAAACTTTCCTTCAATTTCATCATTTAAAACTTTTTGATATATTCTTCCGGAAGTAACGGTATTTACTTTTGTTGTTTCCTGATCTATAAATCTTTCATAATGTCCCAAATCCAAATCAGCTTCCATACCATCTATAGTAACAAAAACTTCTCCGTGTTGCATAGGAGATAAAAGTCCCGGATTAATATTCAAATAAGGATCACATTTCAAAATATTTACTTTTAATCCTCTTGCTTTTAATAAACATGCAATTGATGCTGCCGTAATTCCTTTTCCAACAGAAGAAATTACTCCTCCGGTAACAAAAATATACTTCGTTTTCATTTTACAAACTCCTTTGTTTGATCTTTTATATTTTTAATTATTTAAGCGCTTTTTTAACTTTTGCAACATCTTCTACTACATTAACATCCTGAAGATCTTTACTCGATATAATAACTTTTATTTTTTTGCCTTGTTCCAATGCTCTTAACTGTTCCAAACTTTCGGTAATTTCAAGTTTTGTTTGTTTTGATTTTGTAAAATCACAAACAAATTTTTTTGTATAACCATATACACCTATATGCTTATAATATTCAGCTTTATTCTTGTTTTTTTCATCTCTTAAAAAAGGAATAGGATATCTTGAAAAATAAAGAGCATAATGGTTTTTATCGAATATAACTTTTACGGTATTAGGATTTGCAATATCGTCGGTAGGTTTCATCTTATAAGCAACAGTCAAATACTCGAGTTTCCTATCTTTTTTAAACTCTTCCACCATTTTTTCTACAAGTTTTTTATCTATTAAAGGTTCGTCACCTTGAACATTAACAAAAACATTGTAATTTTTCAAATATTTATTTGCAACATAAGCAACTCTATCTGTTCCGCTTTTTAAATTTACAGGGGTCATAAAGACATTGTATCCTGCTGATTTTACTACATCAAAAATTCTTTTGTCATCGGTAGCAACAGCAACACAATCTATTCCTCTACATTTTGATACTTTACTTACAACATGAAGTATAAGAGGTTTATTATTTATTAAATACAAAGGTTTACCCGGAAATCTGCTTGATGCATATCTTGCGGGAATGACTACAGCTGTTTTCATTTCTTTATCTCTCTTTAAAAAGCAATGTATACCTCTATCAATATACATTGCATTTTCATGAACCAAATTTATAAAACAAATTTTTTATTTTCTGTTAAAATTCTTTATTGTTCTTATAATTTCTTCTATCGTAACGGTTGCGGTACCTACTTTACCCACAACAACACCTGCAGCAAAGTTTGCTATTTCTGCAGCTTCTACAAGTTTCCACTTTGCAGCCAAAGCAAGCGTCATTGTTGCAATAACCGTATCTCCTGCACCGGTAACATCATAAACTTCTTTTGCTCTTGTAGGAATATGTGTAATTTTATTTTTTTCTATTACCGTCATACCCTTTTCACCTCTGGTAATAAGAACGGAGTCAGATTGTAATAATTTCAATATTTTCTTACCGAGGTTTGCAATGTCGGCATCCGTTTTTATTCCTTGATGTTGAGCATTCATACCTTCTATTGCTTCTTTTGTATTAGGAGTCATACAAGTTATATGTTTATATTTCTTAAAATTTTCTACTTTCGGATCAACCGTTACAGGAATTTTTTTCTTTTTTGCGATTGATATAATCTTTTTCAATACTTTATCAGTTACTATTCCTTTTGCATAGTCGGAAATTATCACTCCGTCAACTTGTTTCATAACATAGTCGATACTTTTTAAAATATTCTCTTCGGTCTTACCGGAAAAAGCACCTTTAATTTCTTTATCAACTCTAACAACTTGCTGATTGGATGCTATTATTCTGGTTTTTAATGTTGTAGGTCTCTGTTTATCTACAACGATATAGTTTGTATTAATCTTTTTATCTTCAAGCATTTCTTTCATGTGCAAACCGTTAAGATCATCTCCTATAACGGTAATAATATATGCTTTTGCACCGAGTGATGTTATGTTACTTGCAACGTTTCCCGCACCACCCAAAGTTTCCGTTTCGCTTTTTACTTCTACAACAGGAACAGGAGCTTCAGGAGAAATTCTTGAAACTTTTCCCCAAATAAACCTGTCGACCATAGTATCGCCGACTACCAAAATCGACTTATTTTTTAAACTTAATACTTTCTTTAATAAATCCATACATACTCCTTAAAAACTCGAAGATTGGAGGATTGGAAGATTGGAGGATTGGAAGTCAAACTGTAAAATTTGCTTTGCAAATTTTGTCATTATTTAGTTTTCCTCTTTTCTTCCACTCTTCTATTCTTCTAATCTTCTATTCTTCCGCTGTTTACAAGTAGCTTTTATTTTTTAAATAACTGCAATAATCTTTTATGGAATCTTCAAGTTCCATAAATTTATGAGTACAGCCGGCTTTTCTTATTTTATCCATTTTTGCTTCAGTAAAATATTGATATTTTCCTCTCAAAATTTCGGGCATATCGAAATATTCTATATTTGTCTTTTTACCTACTGCGGCAAACATTGATCTTGCAATATCGTTCCAACTTCTTGCTTTGCCTGTACCGATATTAAACAATCCCGTATTTTTAGGGTTTTTCAACAAAAACATCATCACTTCAACAACATCTTTTATATAAACGAAATCCCTCAAAGAATCACCATCACCATATTTACTGTTATAAGATTTAAATAATCTTATTATTCCTTTTTGTGCAACATCATCATAAGTTTTACATATAACACTTTTCATCGTACCCTTATGATACTCGTTAGGGCCGAAGACATTAAAAAATTTTATTCCGGTAACTTTATCGTCATATTTATTTCTCAAAAGCCATAAATCGAAAAGTTGCTTTGAATATCCGTACATGTTTAGCGGAGCAAGCTTATCTATATCACATTGATCGTCGTATCCGTTTTCTCCGTTACCGTAAGTTGCCGCAGATGATGCATAAACAAAAGGAATTCCCAGTTCCATTGCCCATAATGCAAGAGTTTTGGAATATTCGAAATTATTATGAATGTAATAATTTGCGTCAGTTTGTGTTGTGGAACTACATGCTCCGAGATGAACTATAGCTTGCGGTTTTTGAATTTTTTTATCTTTTACGGCTTGTATGAAATCTTCTTTTTGCATATAATCGTAAAATTTTTTACCTACAAGATTTTTCCATTTTTCGCCGTTATCAAGATGGTCAACGACTAAAATATCGTCTATTTTTTCTTGATTAAGTTTCCACAAGAAACAACTTCCTATAAAACCTGCACCACCGGTAAGAATTATCATAACAAAACCTCGTTTATTATTTTATAAAGAATATTTATATAAAAAACTTAAAAATTTTACAATGCTTTTCCTTGTGCAATTTTTTCTATAACTTTTTGTGTAAGTTTTACGCCTTCATTTAAATCTTTTATATCAAACACGGATGTTGCCGCATGTAAGTATCTTGTTGCAAGACTTAATATTGCGGTAAGTATTCCGGAACGATTCATATAAATAACGGCCCCGTCGGTCATACCTCCGCTTACAATATCCACTTGATGTTTTATATTATTTTCTTTTGCAGTATCTATCATAAGTCTTCTGACTTTATTATTAACAATTGTTCCTCTTCCGCTTGCTTCTATCATTGTTATAGCAACACCTTCTCCGAGTTTTAAAGCAGAAACTTTATCTTCTATCCCGGGGACATCACCGGCTATGGTTGTATCGAGAATTATTGCGAAATCGGGATCTATCGCAAATGAAGATGTTCTTGCACCTTTTAATCCTACTTCTTCTTGTGCCGTTGCAACGGCATAAACTTCCGCATCCACAGGAGCAAGAGTTTCCATAACTTTTAACATTTCATAGCAACAAGCTCTGTTATCTACGGCTTTTCCGTAATATACGTCTTTATTCAATTTTCCAGAATTCGGTTCAAATATTATTTGATCGCCAATTTCAACTTTTTCCAAAACTTCTTCTCTTGTTTTACAACCTATATCAATAAACATATTTGTGTACGGAACCAACTTCTTACTTTCTTCCGGAGTCATTAAATGCGGAGGCTTTGTACCTATTATTCCGACAACATCACCTTTTTTAGCTTTTATTATAACTCTCTGTGCAGGAATAACCATATCGGCAATACCACCAACTTTTATAAAATAAATAAAACCTTCTTTCGTTACATGCTTTACAGCAAAACCTATTTCATCCATATGAGCGGCAATCATTATTTTTTTACCGCCTTTGCCCTTTCTTGCAATAACGTTACCGAAATTATCGATTTTTACTTCGTCGCAATATTTTGATAACTCTCTTTTCATTATTTCCGCAACAGCTTCTTCACAACCGGAAATTCCGGGAGCTTCTAAAAGTTCTTTTAGTACTTTATCCATTTTAGTCCTCTATTTTTATATTTCTAATTGCTTTTATTCTATCTAAAACCGGCGGATGGCTATACTCCATAAAAACTTTCATTTTGTGCGGTGTAAGATTAGAAAGATTATCAACAGAAAGTTTTTTTAAAGCTTCAACCATTGCTTTAGGATTTTTATATGTCGTTACGGAATATCTGTCGGCTTCATACTCATATTTTCTGGATATAACATTTTGTACTACCGATAAAAACATCGATATCGGCGTATATAAAAAACCGAAAAATATTAATGCTCCGTAAACAGAAATATATTCCATTTTAAAAGCTGCAAAAAGGCCTTCATTTCCTATAAACAAAGATAATAAGAAAAATATTATTATTGTATTTATGAAAGACATTATCATAAATTTATGAATATGTCCTTTTTTATAATGTCCCATCTCATGTGCTAAAACTGAAACCAATTCTTGTGTCGTATGCTTTGCTATTAATGTATCAAATAAAACTATTCTTCTGAATTTTCCGAAGCCTGTAAAAAAAGCATTAGTTTTTGTCGATCTTTTAGAACCATCCATTTTATAAAGACCTTTCATTTTAAAATTTTGTTCTTTAGCATATTTTTCAAGTTCTGTTTTTAATTCTCCGTCTTCTAGCGGAACATATTTATTAAACAACGGCATTATAAATACAGGTGCTATAAACGTAATTAAAAGTTCAAATAAAATAACGGTTATTGAAGCATATATCCAAGCGACTGAACCATATCTGATAAAAAACATTATAATGAGCGCAAAGATAGGCAATCCTATAACGAATGTTAAAATTAAGCCTTTTATTATATCGGATATAAATGTTTTTATAGTTGTTTTATTAAAACCGTATTTTTCTTCTATAACAAATGTACTGTATGCCGAAAACGGAATTCCTATTATTTGAAGTAACAAATATAATACAGTAACAAATATAAGTCCTGTAACTATTTCTCCGTAGCCAAAACTTCTTGCAAACAAATCGATATAGTTAAATCCGCCGATCAAAATAAATATTATTGATATTATTAAAGAGACTGTTGAAGAAACAAAAGAAAATCTTGTTCTGTCTTTTAAATAATTTTGAGATTTTTTATATTTTTCTTCGTCATAATATCCAACAAATTCTTCCGGCAAAACATCTGTTAAATTTTTTGCATTAAGATAATCGGATGTTGAACTCACAAAAAAAGACAACAACAAAAAAACAATTATTATAATTAAATACACCTTATTTTCTCCAAAAAATTCTTAGTTGAAAGGTTGAAGTGTTGAAAAGTTAAAAGGTTTGCTGTTTATGTGCCGTTGCCAATCTTCTATTCTTCCAATCTTCTATTCTTCCAAATTAGCCTTCATACTTAAAAAATACTGCTGCCAAAGGCGGTAAAGCAACTTCTATTGTATACGGTCTTGCATGTGTAGAATAATCTTTTGTATTTACTCCACCTAAATTACCAATATTACTACCGAAATAAGCTTCGGAATCACTATTTAAAATTTCTTTCCAATATCCTGCTTTAGGAACACCGACTTTATATCCGTACTTTGGAACAGGATTAAAATTACATACACAAACTATCATATCTCCTGTCGAAGGAGATTTTCTTAAAAAGCTTAAAACAGTATTTTCAGAATCGTTACAATCTATCCATTCAAATCCGTTCCAACTATTATCATCTTCAAACAAAGCCAACTCACTCTTGTAAACTGCATTTACATCCTTAACCCATCTTTGCATTCCGGAATGTTGCCAGAAACATAAAACATGCCATTCCAAACTCATATCATGAGACCATTCTCTTTTCTGACCGAATTCAGCTCCCATAAACAAAAGTTTTTTACCGGGATGTCCGAACATATAACCGATTAACAATCTTAAATTTGCAAATTGTTGCCACTCATCTCCGGGCATTTTGCCGATAAGAGAACCTTTACCTTGTGTAACTTCGTCATGAGAAAAAGGCAAAATAAACTGTTCGGTAAATGCATATAATAAACTAAACGTTAGATTTGTATGCCTATATTTTCTAAAAATAGGATCTGTTTTAAAATATCTTAAAGTGTCATTCATCCATCCCATATTCCATTTAAAACCAAAACCTAAGCCACCCAAATACGTAGGTTTTGAAACCATCGGCCATGCGGTAGATTCTTCGGCTATCATTTGAACATCGTTATGATTTTCGTATACGACATGATTTAATCTCTTCAAAAATTCTATTGCATCAATATTTTCTTTTCCGCCATACTTATTTGCTACCCATTCCCCATCTTTTCTCGAATAATCAAGATACAACATTGATGCTACGGCATCTACTCTTATTCCATCTACATGATATTTATCTAACCAAAATAATGCCGAAGATATTAAGAAATCTTTTACTTCATTTCTTCCGTAATTAAAAATTGCGCTCTTCCAATCGGGATGAAAACCTAATCTTCTATCGGAATGTTCGTACAAGTATGTTCCATCAAAAAAAGATAACCCATGTTGATCCATCGGAAAATGAGACGGAACCCAATCCAATATTACACCTATACCGGCTTGATGTAACAAATCTATTAAATACATTAAATCTTGCGGAGTTCCATATCTGCTGGTAGGCGCAAAGTAACCGGTTGTTTGATATCCCCAGGAAGCATAAAAAGGATGTTCCATTACAGGTAGAAATTCAACATGTGTAAAATTCATTTCAACACAATAATCTCTAAGTAACGGAGCAATTTCTCTGTAAGATAACATTCTGTTATTTTCTTCGGGTTTTCTTCTCCAAGAACCTAGATGGACTTCGTATATCGACATAGGAGACTTCATACTATTCTTTTTATATCTGGAACTCATCCAATCTTTATCGTTCCACGTATAAGCAAGATCCCAAACCTTTGAACCTGTCTTCTGAGGCGTTTCACAATGAAAAGCATACGGATCTGCTTTTTCAACGGAATAATTATTAAAATTTGAAACTATAAAATATTTGTACGTATCACCCTGTTTTAAATAAGGAATAAAACCTTCCCAAATACCGGAGGAATCACCTCTTGGATTTAAAGGATGAGAATATTTGTCCCAATAGTTAAAGTCACCGATTACAGAAACATGTTTTGCATTCGGAGCCCAAACAGCAAAATAAACACCATCTTTTCCTTCATAATTTACCGGATGAGCGCCTAACAAATTATAAAGTTGAAAATGACTGCCTTCTTTAAAAAGATAAATATCCTGCTCTGAAAACAATGAAAAAGGTCTTACATAATTTTCCATAATTTTATCCTTTATTAATAAATTTATTTATTTTTATTAGAGAAACAAAATTTAATTATTTTCTTCTGCTTTTCAAAAGCTCTATCATACTATAATCTTTGTTCTTTCTCGCATAATCCATCGCAGAAAAGTCATCATTATCACTTGAATGCAGTCTGGCTCCATTATCCAAAAGTATCTTAGCTATATTAAAATAACCTTTTGATGCTGCCAGTATTAAAGGTGTCTTACCGCTTGCATCTTTACCGTTAACTCTTGCGCCGTTGTCTAGTAAAAAAGAAACCATATCCAAATTATTCGTATCCACAGCAATATTTAACAATCTCGTATTATTGTCATCCTTATAATTAATAACAGCACCGTTTTTAACCAGCAAATTTGCAATTTTCAAGCTCCCCATTCTTACTGCTATGCCTAATGGAGTTACTCCGTTATTATCGGAAGCATTAACATCTGCTTTATGTTTTACTAACATTTTTGCTATATCATAATTCGATTTATATACCGCATACATTAAAGGTGTGATACCATTTACATCGGCAACATTTATCTCTGCTCCGGTCGTAAAAGCAAGTTGAACCAAATCAACATTATTTGTCGCACAAGCAGATATTAGCGGTGTTATTCCGCTATCATCTTTAGCATTAATATCGGCACCTTTCGATATTAAAAAAGCAGCCATATCGTAATCATTACTATCAAAAGCTATTATTAACGGAGTTTTACCTTGAATACCTCTCTCATCTATTTCGGAACCGTAAGCAATAAATCTTTCCGCCAAGCGAATATTGGAAGTAAGAATAGATTCCCCTAATGTTCCGGGAACTGTTCCGACTTTATTAAAATATTTTACTATATCATTATGACCGTTTTTCATTGCAAAAACCGAAGCCGTAATGCCATCCTTTGTTTTTGCATTTATATCGGCATTATGTTTCACCATATATTTAACCAGATCAAACATACCTTTTTCCGATGCCATCATTAAGGCCGTCGTTCCGTTAGGTAACTTTGTATTCAAATCAACATCATAATCTATTAACAATTTTGCAATATCTTCCATTCCTTTGTTTATTGCCAACATCAAAGAATTCATACCCATATTGTATGCGGCATTAACATTTGCTTTGTTTTTTATAAGTAATGATGATATGTTTGAATATCCCATACCTATAGCAGTTAACAAGACAGGATTACCCATAGAATCTTGAGAATTCGGGCTTACACCTCTTCTTAAGCATTGTCTAACCACATCAAAATTATTCTGCTTTACGGCATTTACAATCGTATCGGAATTGTACGTAACCGCATAACAAAAATTAGAAAACAAAATTAAAATAAGTATTATTATTTTTTTTAACATATTATGAATTTAACTCGGCTATTTTCATATGACATTCTTTTGCCAATTTTACATCGAGATTTGCAGCTTCTTTATATTTTTCAATAGCCAAATCTATTTGTTTGTTTTTTTCATAAATTTCCGCTAAGCCGAAATATGCTGTGGCAAACTTCGGATTTATATCTATAGCTTTTGTATAAAATGACTTTGCCTGTTCGAAATTATTGTTCATCTTATAAATATCCGCTATTTTCGAATAAGCAAAAGTAGCTTTCGGTGATAATTCTATTACCATAAGTAAATCTTTTATTGCATAATCAAAATTTTTCATCTCAATATAAACTTCCGCTCTTAGAAGATAACATTGAGGATCTTTGTAATTGAAAGAAATTGCCTTATTCAAATCTGAAATAGCATCTTCATATTTCTGCTTTCTAAAATTTATATTACCTCTATTTAAATGTATCATACTCGCCGATGCGTTTATTTTTCCGGTATTGGCTTTCATCTCATTCTCGTTCATCTGTTTAAGCTCTTGAATCTTATTACTATCGATTATTTTTTGTTCTGCCACTTTCTGTTCATTTTGAACTACTTGTTCTTCCGCTACCTGATTCATCGCTACTACGTCTTCTTTTTTAACGTTAACAATCGGGGCAGCAACATTTTCCTCTTCCGATTTTATTCCCAACGCTTTTGCCTGAGCGAAATCTCTTTCGGCTTCTTTCTTTTTACCTATCTGTTTATATAATAAACCCCTCTTATAAAACAATAACCCATCTTTTCCATCAAGCTGTATTAGTTTTGAATAATCCGATATGGCATCTTCTTTTTTGTTATTCTTTTCCGAAATATCTATTTTTTCCAACAATAAATTTTTATCTTTAGAATTAAGTTTTACCGCTTTAGTGAAGTCCTGTAAAGATAACTTAATATTGTTCAATTCATAATATATTTTAGCTCTAAGCCAATAAGATTCGTAATTCGAAGAGTCCATTTTTATAGCATTATTTATAAAATCTAAAGCAACTTTAAAATTTTGTTTATTAAAACCTGATTTTGCTAAGAAATAAAATAATTTCTTATCTTTAACCCCTCTATCCATTGCCTTGGTTAAATATTTGACGGAATTATCATAGTCTCCCATTTCGGCAAAACTGATTCCCAAAAAGTAATCTGTCTCTTTTTCTTGTTTTTTTGCTTCATATATCGACGTTAAAAGATTTATTACTTCCGAATATTTTTTCAACTCAAAACATATCTTTGCTAACAAATACTTATTGTCGACTTTTAATTCAAAATCTTCCACTTGCTTTGCATCATTATAAGCTTCAAGAAATTCAGATTTACTTACATAGTAATTTATTCTCGACATATATGCTTTGTCATAAGTAGGATCAAAATCCAAAGCTAAATTGATATTTTTGAGATAATTCGACGAATCTTTGAGAGACTGATATAGCAATGCTTTTTCATAATATAAATCAGCACTTCCTTCGCCCATATCTATAATTTTATTAAGACACTCTATCGCATCTTTATATTTCTTTAACTCAGTAAAAGCTTTGGATTTCTTTTCATACAATTCCGGATTTTTTTCTTTAGAATACTTAATTGCCATGTCATAATCTTTAATTGCATCTTTATACTTTGATTGTACGAAATAAAAATCGGCTCTCTTTTGATAATACAACGGATTTGTTTTATCTTCTTTTATCAATTTATCCAACTGTTTAATGTCATAAAAAACTTCTTCTTCTTTTTTCGGTTCTATCTGTTGTTCGGTAGTAACTACCGGGTCAGAATTAATATTATTCCCTTCCGATATATTCGTAGCTAAATTATCATTGACAATTTCCTTAGTTTCTTCGGGTATTTCAAATTTATCTTGAGGTTGTACTTCAACAGATGCAACCGGCGGTTGTGTTTCAACAACTTCTTCAATAGGTTGATTTTGTTGTTCTACTGAAGATACATCGTTTATATTTTCTCTTGTTTCAGAGACAAAAGTATTCTGTTGTTCAACCTTTTCCGTAAACTCTCTTCCTTCCGACAAAGCTGAAAGAGCGTTATCTGAAATCACTTCATTATTCACTTCTGGCTTTTCTATATTTTCTTCAACGACTTCCTCTTTAATCTTACTCTTTCGCTCTGTAACACGTTCCGTTTTTGCACTGCTTTTTGTATGCTTTCTGGAAAGAACACTTAGAATTTTGGAAGTACTTTTTTTCTCTTTTGTTTTTTTCTTTTCAGAATAAAAATATCTCTTCGTTTCCAATATTTCACTATCCAAATCCAAAATTTTATTCGTACTTAAAATTTTTAATGCAATATCATAATTTTTTAGAGCATCAATAACTTCCCCTCTGTTTCTGTTTATTATTCCTTTATAAAAATATATGCATGCATTATTATCATCGATATTTAATAAGAAATCAATATCCGCCAAAGCTTCGGAATAAGCTTTCATTTTTATATATATATTTATTCTTCTCAAATAATATTCCTCTTTTTCGGGTTCCAAAGTTATTATCTTTGTGTAATCCATAAGAGCTTTCTGTAATTCGTTAACTTTAACGTAAGAATCTGCCCTTAACTTTAAGCATTCAACATTTTGCAAATTTTCTTCCAAGAAAACAGTCGCAAATTTAATACAAGACTCATAATCTTCTTTTAAAAATTTAATTTTTATATTCAACAATATAGCTTCCTGATTTGTTCCATCCATTTCCAAAACTTTAACTATATCGTTTTCGGCTTCATCGTACAACTTCATAATGACAAGTATCTTTGCTCTGCCGAGATAAGATTCTGCATCATCTCCCTTCTGTTCCAAAACTTTATTTAAATCGTCCAAGGCTTTATCGTTATATCCCAATTTTGCCAACACTAAGGCTCTTTTTTTGTATACAGCAATATCTTCATATCCCAAATCAACAGCTTTATCGAAATATTCCAAAGCATTGGTATTTTCAGAGGTATTTAAGTAACAAAGTCCTAAATAAAAATTACTTTCTTTCGGCAAATATTGTGCACTTATTGTTTTTCTGAAATCGTCCAGTGCAAGATTATAATTTCTGATATTTGCATAAGAAACACCTCTCCAATAGTATGTTTCTATTATGGATGGATCTTTTTCTATTATTTCCGTAAAATATTTTATGGCATCGCCGTATCTGTTTAATTTAATCAAACATGTTGCATAAGCAAATAATACTTCGGGGGTTTCGCAAGAAAGTTTTATTGCTTTTGAGAAATAACTTTCGGCCGCAGTAATATCATCGGTAAAGAAATAACTTAAGCCACAACAATAAAACAATTCGGGATTTTTATATTCGTCAAGTTCTATCGATTTTTTCAGGTTTATAATGGAATTTTTATAATCTTCGTTTAATATATTTATATAACCCAAAAATGCGAAACAAATAAAACTGTTGTCCATAAATTCTATGGCTTGAAGAAGCTCTTCAACCGCTTTTTGAATTTCTTTTTTTGATATAAGAATACTTGCTTTCGCTATATATGCAGGTCCAAAAGAATAATCTAAATCTATCGCTTCGCTATAAAGTTTAAAAGCTTTATCATCCAATCCTTGTTCTTTGTGCAAGTTACCCAGATTATAATAAGCATAACTGTCTTCTGGCATTATTTCCATAGCGGATTTAAAACATTCCTCCGCCAAATCTTCTTCCAATTTTTTTCTATGGGCAAGACCTTTGTTGTTAAGAGCGTAAACATCTTCCGGTCTTAACTTTAAAGCCTCTTCAAAATCTTTTATTGCTTCGTCCAAACATTCCATATTTGCATAAGTTATTCCCCTGTTACAAAAGGCATAACTATCTTTTTTATTCAATTCTATAGCTTTCGTGAAATCCTTTATGGCTTGTTGATACTGCAACAATCCTCTATAAGCCATGGCTCTGCCATAAAAAGCCGATTCTATACCGGAGTTCAATTCTATTGCTTTATTAAAATACTCTATGGCTTCGTTAAATAGATTTTGAATTATTCTTATGTTTCCCAGTGTTGTATATACACTGGGATTTTGAGGGTTAAGCTCTATTGCTTTGTTGAAATCCTGCTCGGATGAAGCAAAGTCTTTCAAAAACACATATGTTTTTCCTCTTGCGATAAAAGCAAACGTAAAATTCTTATCTAATTCTATTGCCTTTGAAAAATCGTCGAGAGCGTTTTTGTAATCCGCTTTTTTATTATAAACCATACCTCTGCTATAATATGCGGATGCATCGGTAGGATTGTAGGCTATACTTGCCGTATATAAATCTATCAATTTATCTAAATCTTTTTTCTGTTGCGTGGTTAAAATTTTGTTAATTTTGATTTTATATTTTTCCGGATAGAACTCAATTTCTTCCACTGTTTTTTTTATAAAAGAATCTATATTCTTCTTGTAATCGACGGTCATAATACATTTTCTCCAATAAATTATTTCTTTTTAATAAATGTACCTATAACTAACCCGAAAAACATACCTACAATAATACCCATCAGGACATTCGTTACACCTATAACTGCAAGAAAAACTCCGAATACGGCACCGGCAAGCAAACCGACAACATCATAAGTTTTCGGTTTGGATGATACTGTCTCTTCCAGAATTTCTTCTTGTATCTCTTCCTGATTTATCTCTTCACCATTTTCCATGCTTTATACTCTCAAACGTTTCTTATAATTATACCATTATATCTATTGTATTTTCAACAAGTTTTTTAATTTTTCCAAAACTTCTTCTCTTGTTATTTTAGGATTTTCAAATTGTAAGTTTCTTATATACTCTTTTACATCGTTTATCCATTTCCCAGCAGGCTTGTTAAATATACTAATTAGTTCATTTCCGTCAAACAATTCATTTTTTGGTATCAACATATTCGCATTTTCCAACGATTTAACTCTATCGAAAAGGTCACTATCAAAATCTTTAGTATCAGCGATATTTAATAGCTTTATATCTTCTATGTTTCCTCCCATTTTATTTGCAAATTTTCTTACGGAAGAATCTTTCCATTCTTTAACATACATTTTAGGGTACATATGATTTTGTATAAGGAAACAAACTTTTTTTATAAAGTCTGTAGGATACTTTAACCTTATCAAAATTTGCCTGGCCAACAGAGAACTTACCGTTTCATGATTTATAAAAGAAATCTTATCACCATTTATAGTTTGAGTTTGAGGTTTTCCTATATCATGAAATAAAGCCGCCATCCTTAATAACAAATTAGGTTTTATGTTGTCCAAAACATCCATTGTATGTCCGTAAACATCTTTATCATGATACTGCGTTGGTTGTAAAACTTTTTGTGTTTGTTTTAACTCAGGAAATAAAATATTAAGTAAATCTATATCATCGAGCATATAGAATGCTTTTGAAGGAGTATCCAACAATAACATTTTGTTTATCTCTTCTGCTATTCTTTCTCCGGAAACAATCGTTATTCTGCCGACTTTATTTTTCATACTTTGATATGTTTTCGGTTCTATTGTAAAATTTAATTGGAAAGATTGTCTGACAGCTCTCAATATTCTTAGAGGATCTTGTTCAAAAATTATATCAGAGGCAGATTCGTCGGTAACTCTAATTGTTTTATTCTGAATATCATTTAAGCCGTTTTTTGTTAAATCTAACAGTTCAAAATCATTTAATCTTAAGAAAAGAGCATTAACGGTAAAATCTCGTCTCAATGCATCTTGCTCCAATGTTCCGATTTCCGTTTGCGGATTTCTGGAATTTTTATCATAATACTCTTTTCTTGGCATTATAAATTCTATTTCTTTGTTTTCAATTAATAATTTTGATGTTGCAAATTTCTCGAATGTGACCGGAGGATGAATATTTAGTTTATAGGCAACGAGTTTGGAAAATTCTATACCTGCATTTTCACCTTCAACCATAATATCCAAATCGTTCGGTTCTCTGTTTAAAATAATATCTCTTACGAAACCGCCGACAGCATAAATAATAAAATTGTTATCTTTTGCTATTTTGATAAGTTTTTCAACTACAGATTGATAAGTTTGAGGTATTTTCAGAGATTCCATTTTTTATATTTCAACGATAAAAAACATTTTGTTAAATAACACAACTATTTAAATTCTTCGATTTTAAAAATCTGAAAGGATACGGAGAGAGAGGGATTCGAACCCTCGATAGAGTTCCCCCTATAGCAGTTTTCGAGACTACCGCCTTCAACCACTCGGCCATCTCTCCATAAGAGATATAATAAAAATTTCAAATAACTTTTAGCCTTCCGTAGAAAACTCGTCTGTTATAACAGGTTCATTATTGAGAGAACCTTTTAATGTTATTGTTTTACCGCCATGTTCCGTCGTAGCAGTAAAAAACCAATCATCCCCGTCTCTTTTTACATCTTTAACGGTATACGAAGTAAAATATTTATTTTTCTCCGCATTCACACCAAGAATCAGTTTATCGTCACCTGCACCGTTTGCCGTCGTAGGATAAAAACTACCGTTTCTGGCAAAATAAATTTGCTCCGCCGCATTAACTTCGGCAAGCAAAGACTTACCTTCAACGGAAATACTTTTTCTTACATATCCTTTATAAACAGGAACTGCTGCCATAGATAAAATACCAACTATAGCTATGGTTATTATCACTTCAGGGAAAGTAAATCCTTTTATTTTTAACATACATTACCCCTATATGAACAATCATATATTAACATCACGATATATTATAATACAAACAACTATTTTTTTCAATATCTTAGTTTGCAAATTTAATCGTTTATTTTCATAAAAATTTTTGATATTTTTTTGTTATATGGATATTTCTTTATATATTCATACACCGACGAATATAAATATTCGTTTTTTTCTTCTTTTCCCAGGGAATCATTGTAAAGAGTTATTATATAATTTTCAACATATCTCGGATTATTTGATAATTTAGCGGCCTTATCTAAATATTCTATCTCCAGTTGTTTCGGCATATTTTTAGAAAAAGTATAATATCTCCAAGCCATAACGTTTTTTAATGAAAAAAATATTAAGATAAATATTACTAAACAAAGAATTAAATTAAACAATAAGTTGTTACTAAAATTTATTGTTTTTTTATCTTTATAAAAAGAAACAGATGTTAATAATGCCAAATAAATAAGAAACATCATTGCATTTGCCGGAATATTAAAATGAAAATCAACAAAACTCCCCACACAAATCGAACAACAAGAGGCAAACAACCCTATGGATAAAATCTTTTTTTTGTACGATAAAAATTTAATTCTTCTCAAAAAAATAAACATTATCATAAAAACAACCAACAAAAATATTGCATAGGCAGGATATCCCACATCTAACAATAATTCCAACCAATCGTTATGTAAATATTCCGGATATGCTCTTAAATCTTCTTTTAAATACTTATCTATCAATATAGGAAAAGATGCAAAACCTATTCCCGTAACAGGATAATCTTGTAAAACATCAAAAGACATATCATAAAGTTTTAATCTCGTCGCTTCAGACATTCCCGTAGTTCTTTGGCTGTAAGCATTAATTGCATCTATATTCTTGTATATGACAAAAGAAGATACACCTAAGATTAAAAGCACAGCTGCAATTCTATAAAGTTTTTGTTTGAAAGTATCAGAAAAATGATAAACATATAAGAACAAAAATATAAATATGGCAGAAAATGTTGCCAACATTGCTCCTCTGGAGCGAGTCAAAATAACACTTATTAACGACATCAATGATATTATTATAAGCACCGTTTGTTTGACCATAAACTCATTTTTTTTATTTTCGATTAAATATTTTTGATATCTTAAAAAATTATAAATTAACAAAGCCAAAGATATAAAAAACGACATCGATAAAAATACTCCGGCATTGTTTCTGTTTGTAAATGGTCCGAAATTACCGAGACTATTAGTCCCTAAAAAGAATTTAATGTATTCACCTTTGGGGAAACAAAGCCCTATCATCATAACAATAGCTGAAACCGTTAATGTTAAATATAGAAGTTTTTTTATTCTTTTCAAATCATAAAATAATTGGTTAATGATTATAAAAAACATCATATATGTAAATATGGAATTAAATTCTCTAAATGTGTGAAAAGGCGAAATCGTAAATGGTATAAAATCTTTTTGTTGTAATATTGTATGATGATTTAATATTTGTACAACAGCAAACAAAATAAACATTGTAAAAATAATGTTTACAAATAATGCCGGCAAAGTAAATTTAAATTTTTTATTGGTAAACAACAGGTATATAAAAACAAATGCCGTTAAAATTTGAAAAATAAAAAATGCCCAAGGTTCCGTTCCTGCAAAACTCAAAGGCACAAAAAAAACTAGTATTGAAAGAAGCAAATTAACAAACATTATTCAAATAAAATATCCGATATTGAAAATACCGGGCCGTCTTTGCAAGCCATTTTATAAGCATTTTTTATTTTAACGGCACATCCCTGACAGTTTCCTACGCCACATGCCATTTTCTGCTCTAAAGATGCATAACCGGGAATATTTTTTTCTTTTGCGATTTCTGAAACTTTTTTCATCATAGGTGTAGGTCCGCAAACATAAATAACACTATTGTGTTGAATTTGTTTTGCTAGCAAATCCGTAACAAAACCTTTATATCCGAAAGAACCGTCCTCGGTAGAAATATTTAGATTCCAACCCTTTTTTTCAAATTCGGTTAAGCACATCAATTCTTCTTTTTTTCTTACACCGTAATATAAACGTCCCGGCTTACTTAAACTGCTTGCTAAAAAGTGAATTGATGCTACACCGGTTCCGCCGGCAACAAGTACAGGTTCAACATTGTTCTTTACATCTAACGGGTAACCTTGTCCCAACGGTCCTAAAACTTTTACCTTACTACCAACGGGCAAGTTTGCCAAAATATCGGTTCCTTTACCTACAATTTTATACAGGAAAGAAACTGTTCCGTTTTTTTTATCAACGGAATATATACTTAACGGTCTTCTCAAAAAAACTTTTTCTAATCCTATCATACAAAACTGTCCCGCACAAGCAGCAGAAGCAATTTCTTTTGATACTATAGAAAACTTATAAAAATTCAAACAAATATTTTTATTTTCTGTTATTTCTAATTGATAATCCCATCTTTTAATGTCCAAACTATTTTTCCCCCTACTATAGTCATTACTGCACAACCTTTAAATTTTCTTCCGATAAAAGGAGAATTTTTACTCTTAGATAAAATATCTTCCTTTTTAAATTCGTATTTCTGTTCCAAATCTATAATCGTTATATCTGCAATTGAACCTACTTTTAAAGAGCCTCTCCCCGTTAATGAAAATATTTTTGCGGGATTTGTTGTCATTTTTGCGATTGCCTGTTCGAGTGTCAAAACTTTTTTATCTACGAGTTCACTCAAAACCAAACATAATGCGGTTTCAAAACCGATAATTCCGAACGGTGCATTATCAAATTCTTTACTTTTTTCTTCCTGTGTATGCGGTGCATGATCGGTTGCAATACAATCGATTGTTCCGTCTTTCAATCCTTCTTTAATTGCTTCAACATCTTTATGTGTTCTTAAAGGAGGATTCATTTTAAAATTTGTATCGTAATTTTGAACATAATCGTCGGTTAACGAAAAATAATGAGGACAAGTTTCACAAGTGACATTTAAACCTTTTTTCTTAGCTTGTCTTACAAGTTCAACGGAACCAGCAGTTGAAACATGCGCTATATGAAGTTTACCACCGGTAAGTTCACAAAGCATAATATCTCTTGAAACCATTATTTCTTCACTTTGGTTAGGTATTCCTCTAAGTCCGAATATCATGGAATTTTTACCTGCATTCATAACACCATTTTTAGCTAATTGTTTATCTTCGCAATGAGATATTACTGCTAAATTAAACATTTTGGTATAATCCAAAGCTCTTCTCATAACTTGAGAATTGGCAACAGGTACTCCGTCGTCACTTACTGCCACAATTCCGGCTTTTTTTAATATTCCTATTTCGGCTAACTCTTCACCCAATGAACCTTTCGTAATACAACCTATAGGAAACACATTTACTTTACCTTCTTTTTGAGCTTTCATAAGAATATATTCTACGGAAGGAGCATTATCTGTTACAGGTTTTGTATTAGGCATACAAAAAACTGTTGTTATTCCGCCTTTTGCAGCCGCCATCGTTCCTGTTTTAATTGTTTCTTTTTCTTCTTGTCCCGGTTCTCTTAAATGGGAATGAACATCTATCAATCCCGGAACAGCAACTTTATTTTTACCGTCGATTATCTTTTCCGGTTTAGCGGAAAGCTTATCGACTATTTTACCGTTTTCAATAAATATATCACCGATTTTATCAATTTTACATGCAGGATCAACAATTCTTATATTTTTAATTTGAATTAACATATATGTTTTCTCCCCTGTTTATTTCTTGCAAGTGCCAATAAGTGCAATACCGCCATTCTAACGGCAATACCGTTTGTTACCTGCTCGTTAATAACCGAAGCGGGACTAT
>JAGCCP010000016.1 GCA_017651625.1 Candidatus Ruminimicrobiellum bubulum
AACCGTTGATGCGGAGATAAAAATAAGAAGTGCACTAACAGCGAGCCTGGGTGGTGAGAAGCAGGCAGTAAGCAGCTTATTAAATGGACCGCAGAGGGTGCAGTCAAAAGGGAAAGCAGTTGCCCTGAGTATTCTGCAACGTGAAGGCATCCGTTAGTTGCCGGGGATATGTTGGTATCCTAAATAAGAGTGAGACTACCAGATAAGATTTCAATCATAGATTTTATCTGTTGCTTTTTGGTGGTTTCGAATCAAGGTGGCACCGCGGATAATTTAATTCGTCCTTGAAAACAAAAATTTTTGTTTTAGGATGAATTTTTTTATTTTGAGGTGCTGAAAATGTATATACCAAGTTATGAACAAGCCGTAAAGTTGGCAAAAGGTTATAAAACCATTCCTATAAGTTGCCAAATATTGAGCGACATAAAAACTCCCATACAGGTTTTAAAAATATTGAAATCCGTAAGCAGTCACTGCTACATGCTTGAAAGTTTGGAAGATTCTTCAAAGTGGGGAAGATACACTTTTTTAGGGTACGATCCGAAACTTGAATTTACATGCTTAAACGGTGTAATAAAAATAAACGGTGAAATAATATCCAAAAACGATAATCCTAAAAAATATATAAAAAATATCGTAGCGGAAAACAAAAGTCCCAAGGTTGAAGGGTTACCTACTTTTACCGGCGGTCTTGTAGGTTACTTTTCTTACGATTATATAAAGTACAGTGAACCGACATTAAAGTTGGTTGCAAACGATGACGAAAATTTTAATGATGTAGATTTAATGTTGTTTGATAAAGTTATTGTTTTTGATAACTTAAAACAAAAAATTATTTTGATAGTTAACATTAAAACCGATAACTTAAAACAAAATTATGATGATGCCGTTTTGCAACTTAATAAAATGGCAGACATTATACAGAACGGAACACCCGCACAAGATAAACCGTTAAAAATAAAATCCGATTTTAAGTATTTGTTTAGTAAAGAACAATATTGCGATATGGTAAACAAAACAAAATCTTATATAAAAGACGGTGACATTTTTCAGGCGGTATTATCAAACAGAGTTGAAGCGGATGTTGAAGGCAGTCTTTTAGATACATATAGGATATTAAGGACAACAAACCCTTCGCCTTACATGTTTTATTTCTGCAGTAAAGATATAGAAATTGCAGGTGCTTCACCGGAAACGTTAGTAAAACTTAATAACGGAGTGTTACATACTTTCCCGTTAGCAGGAACAAGACCGAGAGGAAAAACTCAAGAAGAAGATTTACAACTTGAAAAAGAACTTCTTTCGGATAAAAAAGAACTTGCGGAACACAACATGCTTGTAGATTTGGGTAGAAATGATTTGGGCAAAATAAGTAAGTTCGGTTCCGTGACCGTTGAAAAATATATGAGCATAGAAAGATTTTCACACGTTATGCATATAGGTTCAACCGTAAGAGGTGAAATAAGAGAAGATAAATCGGCTCTTGATGCTATTGATACAGTTCTTCCGGCAGGAACACTTTCGGGAGCACCAAAAATAAGAGCATGCCAAATTATAAATGAGTTGGAACAAAATAAAAGAGGTATTTACGGAGGAGCCATAGGATACATAGATTTTTCCGGTAACATGGATACTTGTATTTCTATAAGAATAGCTTTTAAGAAAAATAATAAAGTGTTTGTTAGATCCGGAGCGGGAATTGTTGCAGACAGTGTTCCCGAAAAAGAGTATCAGGAATGTGTAAATAAAGCACAGGCGGTTATTAACGCTTTAAAACTTTCTGCCGGAGGTAATGTAAGATGATATTACTAATAGATAATTATGACAGTTTTGTTTATAACTTATACCAATATATCGGTTCAATAAATCCCGATATAATTGTAAAAAGAAACGATGAAATTACAATAGAAGAAATAGAAAAATTAAATCCGGAAAAAATAATTTTGTCGCCCGGTCCTGGAAAACCTTCGGATGCCGGAATTTGTATAGATGTAATAAAAAATTTTGCGGGTAAAAATCCTATATTGGGAGTTTGTTTAGGACATCAGGCAATATGTGAAGCATATGGTGCAAAAATATCTTATGCAAAAGAACT
Source organism: Candidatus Ruminimicrobiellum bubulum (assembly GCA_017651625.1). Classification (GTDB taxonomy): domain Bacteria; phylum Elusimicrobiota; class Endomicrobiia; order Endomicrobiales; family Endomicrobiaceae; genus Ruminimicrobiellum; species Ruminimicrobiellum bubulum. Next base: position 2,096 of record JAGCCP010000016.1, read on the forward strand.
TATGCACGGTAAACAATCTGAAATAGAAATAGATACAACTTGTCCGATATTTAAAGGGTTAGATAAAAAAATCATTGTAGGCAGATATCATTCTCTTGCTGCATTAAAAGATACCATACCTTACGAATTAAAAGTTGTTGCAACAAGCGATGATAATGAAGTTATGGCAGTTTGTAATAAAGAAAAAAATGTTTTCGGTGTTCAATTTCATCCAGAATCAGTACTTACTCCGAACGGAAAACAAATAATAAAAAATTTCTTGATAGGAGAATAAAAATGATTAAAGAAGCTATTTTTAAGGCGGTTATGAAAGAAAATTTAAGTTTTAAAGAAGCAGAAACGGTAATAGATGAAATAATGAGCGGTCAGGCAAGTCAAATACAGATGTCGGCTTTTTTAACCGCTATGTCGGTAAAAAAAGAAACGATAGAAGAAATTACAGGTGCGGCAGCCGGTATGAGAAAGCATTGTGTAAAACTTCTTAACGATATGGATATTTTGGAAATTGTTGGAACGGGCGGAGACAAATCCAACTCGTTTAACATTTCAACAACATCAGCGTTTGTGGTTTCTGCCGCAGGAATACCGGTAGCCAAACACGGAAACAGAGCTGCATCAAGTAAGTGCGGCGCTGCAGATGTTTTGGAAGCATTAGGTGCAAAAATAACAATATCGCCCGAAAAAAGTAAACAAATTTTAGATGAAATAAATTTTTGTTTCTTGTTTGCACAGAACTATCATATAGCAATGAAATATGTTGCACCGGTAAGAAAAGAGTTGGGTATAAGAACTATATTTAATATTTTGGGACCGCTGGTAAATCCGGCCGGAGCAAGTATGCAGTTGTTGGGTGTTTATGATGAAGATTTAATTGAACCTATGGCACATGTGTTATCTAATTTAGGTGTAAAAAGTGCCATGGTGGTTTACGGTACCGACGGACTTGATGAAATTTCGGCAAGTTCCGTAACAAAAGTTTGTGAAGTTGTTAACGGTAATTACAAAACTTATGAAATAGAGCCGGAACAGTTCGGTATGAAAAAATGTAAAAAAGAAGATTTGCTTGGCGGAACACCGCAAGAGAATGCAAAAATTACAAGAGAAATTTTGTCCGGAGCAAAAGGTCCGAAAACAGATGCTGTTATATTAAATTCCGCAGCTGCAATACATATTGCAAAACCGGAAATTTCAATTGCCGAAGGAGTTAATATTGCAAAAGAAATGATTGAAAGTCAAAAAGCTTTTGTGCAGATGGAAAAATATGTTAAATTATCTAACGAGGAATAATATGATACTTGACGATATAGTAAAAAAACAAAAAGAAAGAATAGAAAAAGAGAAACAAGAAAAAGATATTATAGTTTTAAAACAAGAAGCTTGCACTCTTCCTTCAAGCAAAAATTTCTTTTTTGAAGAATCTTTAAAAAATAAAGAATTTTCTTTTATTTGCGAAATAAAAAAAGCATCACCTTCAAAAGGTGTTATCGTTGAAGATTTTCCTTATACCGATATTGCACAGGAATATGAACAGGCGGGTGCAGCGGCAATATCCGTTCTTACCGAACCTGCTTTTTTTAAAGGTAATGACAGATTTTTAAAAGAAGTTGCAGATACCGTAAATATTCCCGTTTTAAGAAAAGATTTTATTATTGATGAGTATCAAATATATCAAGCAAAAAGTATAGGCGCAGACGCTGTTTTACTTATTTGTGCAATATTAGACGAAAAGACTTTAAAAGATTTTATAAGTATTGCAACAAGTTTAAAGCTAAGTTGTTTAGTTGAATCTCATAATGAAGAAGAAATAAAAAAAGCAATAAATTGCGGAGCAAAAATATTCGGTATAAATAACAGAGATTTAAAAACGTTTACCGTTGATATAAATACATCTTTAAGGTTAAGAAAATTTGTTCCCAAAGATAAAATTTTAATTTCCGAAAGCGGAATAAAAACCGCACAAGATATAAAGATGTTAAAAGATGCCGGTTTTAACGGTGCGTTGATCGGTGAAAGTATGATGTTAAGTAAAGATAAAAAACAATTCCTTTCGGAATTGCGAGGATAAATATGAAAATAAAAATTTGCGGATTATTTTCTCTTTCTCCACTGTCATTCCCGCAGGTCGTTAGCGGGAATCTCGCAGTTGAATTTATTTGAGGTAAAATATGACCAAAATAAAAATATGCGGATTATTCAGAGAAGAAGACATCGATTTCGTTAACGAAGCAAAACCCGACTATATAGGTTTTGTGTTTGCGAAAAGTCACAGACAAGTATCTAAAGAAACCGCAACAAAATTAAAAAATAAGTTGGATAAAAATATTTTGTCGGTGGGCGTTTTTGTTAATGAAAATATAAACAAAATCGCAGAAATATGTAACGAAAATATAATTGATTTTGTTCAACTTCACGGCGATGAAGATGATAAATATATAAATGATTTGAAAAAAGTTTGTAACAAAAAAATAATTAAAGCAATAAAAGTAAAAAACGGTGAAGATATTATACGATGGCGGAATTGTCAAGCAGATTTGTTAATGTTTGATGCGGGAATGGGCGAAGGAAAAACTTTTGATTGGAGTGTATTAAAAAATTTTATAAGACCATATTTTCTTGCCGGAGGCATTAACGAAAACAATATAGAAGAAGCTTTAAACCTAAATCCGTTTTGTATAGATGTATCAAGCGGTGTAGAAACAAATAAAGTAAAAGATAAAAACAAAATTTTAAATATAGTCAGGAGAATAAAAATGAGTAATACGAGGTTTGGAATGTATGGCGGTCAATATGTTCCGGAAACACTTATGAACGAGATAAAAAATCTTGAAAAACAATACGAATACTATAAAAACAATCCCGAGTTCATAAAAGAGCTTAACGATTTATTAAAAAATTATGCGGGAAGACCGTCTCTTTTATATTATGCAAAAAACATGACAAAAGATTTGGGCGGAGCAAAAATATATTTAAAAAGAGAAGATTTGAATCATACTGGTTCACATAAAATAAATAATGTTTTAGGTCAAGTTCTTCTTGCAAAAAAGATGGGCAAGACAAGAGTTATTGCAGAAACAGGTGCAGGTCAACACGGAGTTGCAACGGCAACCGCAGCTGCTCTTTTAGGTTTGGAATGTGAAATTTTTATGGGTGAAGAAGATACAAAAAGACAAGCACTAAACGTTTACAGAATGAAATTGTTGGGTGCAAAAGTACATTCGGTAACATCCGGAACAAGAGTTTTGAAAGATGCGGTAAACGAAACTATGAGAGAATGGTCTAACAGAGTAAATGACACTCACTATGTTTTGGGTTCTGTTATGGGACCTCATCCGTTTCCGACAATAGTAAGAGATTTTCAAAGTGTAATAAGTAAAGAAGCAAAACAACAAATTTTGGAATATGAGAAAAAACTTCCTTATGCCGTTATTGCTTGTGTAGGTGGAGGAAGTAATTCTATGGGAATGTTTTACAATTTTATAGAAGAAAAGGGAGTAAAACTTATCGGTTGTGAAGCGGCGGGTAAAGGTCTTAATACAGATAAACATGCCGCATCAATTGCTAAAGGGAAAATAGGAATTTTTCACGGTATGAAATCTTATTTCTGTCAGGATAAATACGGTCAAATAGCGGAAGTTTATTCGATATCCGCAGGTCTTGATTATCCCGGAATCGGTCCTGAACATGCATATTTGCACGATACCGGCAGAGCAGAATATGTTCCGGTTACCGATGAAGAAGCGGTAAGTGCATTTGAATATATTGCAAAAACCGAAGGTATAATTTGTGCTATAGAAAGTGCACATGCGGTAGCTTATGCAAGAAAAATTGCACCGAAAATAGATAAAAATGAAAGTATAATAGTTTGTCTTTCGGGAAGAGGGGACAAAGATGTAGCGGCAATTGCAAGATACAGAGGAGAAAAAATATATGAATAGAATAGAATCGGCATTTAAAAATAAAAAAGCGTTTATACCTTTTATAACGGCGGGTTATCCGAACATAAATAAAACGGAAGATTTTATTTATAAAATGGTTTCGGCAGGTGCGGATTTAATAGAAATAGGAATACCTTTTTCGGATCCTCTTGCCGAAGGTCCTGTAATTCAGGAATCAAGCCAAAAAGCATTGGAAGCGGGAACAAATCTCGATAATATTTTCGAGCTTGTAAAAAAAGTAAGAAAAACGGTAACAATACCGCTTGTTTTTATGACTTACATAAATCCTGTTTTCAGTTACGGTTACGATAACTTTTTTAAACAATGTTCTTTAATCGGTATAGACGGTATAATTATTCCGGATTTACCTTTTGAAGAAAAAAACGAGATTTCGGATTATGCAAAGAAATATGATGTAAAAATCATTTCTTTAATAGCACCTACGTCGGAACAAAGAATAGAAGAAATTGCAAAAGACGCGGAAGGTTTTTTGTATATAGTTTCTTCTATGGGTGTAACGGGTGTAAGAAATGAAATTAAAACAGACTTAAAGTCTATTTTGGCATCCGTAAAAAATACAACTTCAGTGCCTGCTGCAATAGGGTTCGGAATACATTCGCCCGAACAGGCAAAAGAAATGTCAAAAATTTCTAATGGTGTTATTGTTGGTAGCGCGATAATCAAAATTATAAAACAGTACGGACCGGATGCAGACAAATATATTTACGACTATGTTAAAAGTATGAAAGGTGCTATGAATTAGAGCAACTTGTAATTTAAATTTTATTTTAAATTTTATATAATAAAAAAATTAGTTGTAAGGAGAAAAAAATGATTATAACTCTTAAAAAAGGGGCGACCAAGCAGGAAGAAAAAAAGGTTGTAGAAAAAATAAAGAAATTAGGCTACATACCTCACATATCGAAAGGTAAAGACGTAACCATTATCGGTATGGTTGGCGAATTTGCGGAAAAATACGGTGAATTCTTTGAATCAATGGATGAAGTTGACCATATAAGCGAAATCGAAAAACCATACAAGTTGGCATCAAGAGATTTTAAGCAAGAAAATACAATAATAAAACTTCCTTACGGTATAGAAATAGGCGGAAACAAAGTACCTGTTATAGCAGGACCTTGTGCAATAGAAAGTAAATCCGTATTGGAAGAAATAGCAAAAATAGTTAAAGACGGCGGAGGAACAATACTCAGAGGCGGAGCATATAAACCGAGATCTTCGCCATACACTTTCCAAGGTTTAGGAGAAAAAGGTTTAAAATTTTTGCACGATGTAGGTGTAAAATACAAAATTCCTACAATAAGCGAAGCTATGTCGGTGGAACAAGTTCCTTTGGTAAGTAAATATTGCGATATAGTTCAAATCGGTGCAAGAAATGTTCAAAATTACGATTTGTTAAAAGCTTGCGGAAAACAAAAGAAACCTGTTTTATTGAAAAGAGGTATGGCAACAACAATAAAAGAATGGTTGCTTTCAGCGGAATACATTTTGTCTGAAGGAAACAATAATGTTATGTTGTGTGAAAGAGGTATAAGAACATTCGAAACCGCAACAAGATTTACTTTGGATTTGAATGCTATACCTGTTGTAAAAAAACTCACACATTTGCCGGTAGTATTGGATCCTTCTCACGGTATAGGAATAAGAGAACATGTTCCTACAATGGCAAAAGGTTGTTTGGCCGTAGGAGCGGATGCAATAGCATTGGAAATTCATCCGAGACCGGAAGAAGCTTTGTCGGACGGAGCACAAAGTTTATTGCCGGACCAATATAAAAAATTAATGTCGGAACTTAAAGTTTTGGCAAAGGCATTAGGCAGAGAAATTTAATGAAAACCGTTGCAGTAATAGGTGTAGGTTTAATGGGCGGATCTTTAGGTATTGCCTTGAGACATTTATTTAAAAACGGCTCAAGGCAATACGACGTTATAGGTATAGGCAGAAACATAAAAAATTTGAAACTTGCCAAAGATAAAAATGCTGTTGACTGTTATTCTACCGATATCAGTGCGGCAAAATGTGCAGATATAATTTTTATTTGCAGTCCCGTAGATACAATTGTTGATATTTACAAAAAGATAGCAACATTTGCAAACAAGAAAACTATTGTTTGCGATATAGGCAGCATAAAATATAATGTCGATACAAAAATAAAACAACTCCAACAAAAGAACAAAGATTATCCCGCATTTATAGGATGTCACCCTATGTGCGGTATAGAACAAAACGGTATAGAATATGCCAGTTTGGATATTTATAACAATGCTAATGTTGTTATAACTTCAGATCCTAAAGATAAAAATACAAAAACAATAGCTAAGTTATGGAAAGATATAGGTTGTAAAGTTTTGTTTATGTCTGCCAAAGAGCACGACGAAACAGTAGCTTTTACAAGCCATATTCCGCACATATTGGCATTCAGTTATTATAAGATGTTTAGAGAGAAAAAAGATAAAAACAAAAATATAAACAATTTGGTTGCGGGTTCATTTAAAAGTTTAACAAGAGTAGCAAAATCGTCTCCTCAAATGTGGATTCCGATATTTTTAAATAATAAAACTAATTTGAAACAATTGTCAGATGAATTATGTAAACAAATAAAGGTATTTGTTGACAGTTTTAACAATGAAAATAAATTAAAAGAAATTTTAGATAAAAGTATAAGAGATGAAAATAAATAAAGTATCAAAACTTAACGGAACAATTACCGTTCCGGCAGATAAATCAATTACCCACAGAGCAATAATGTTATCTTCTCTCGCTACAGGCAAATCTTATATAAATAATTACCTTAAATCCGATGATTGTTTAATGACAATGAATGCTTTCAAACAGATGGGTGTAAACATTGAACAAAACGAAAATTCGTTAATAATAACAGGTTCCGGTGTTAGCGGTTTAAAAAATCCCGTTAAAGAAATTTATGCCGGAAATTCGGGAACAACAACGAGACTTTTGTCCGGTGTTCTTGCGGGGCAAAACTTTTCATCAACTATTACGGGTGATGCAAGTTTATCTAAAAGGCCTATGAAAAGAGTTATTGAACCGTTATCTTTAATGGGTGCAAATGTTAAAGCAAAAGATAACAATTTTTTACCGATGACAATTTTGTCTAACGGTACACTGAAGTCTATAAACTATACAAGCCCTGTAGCAAGTGCGCAGGTAAAATCTTGTATATTGTTTGCAGGGTTATATGCGGACGGAACAACAACGGTTACGGAACCGATAAAATCAAGAGATCACAGTGAAAGAATGTTTAAAACTTTCGGTGCGGATATTTCTATTGACGGGTTATCCGTAAGTGTAAAAAAGTGTAACGAGTTGTATGCACAGGAAGTAACAGTTCCTTGCGACATATCTTCCGCGGCATTTTTTATTGTTGCGGGACTTATTGTTCCAAACTCAAATATAAAAATTTTAAATGTAAATATAAACAAAACAAGAGACGGGATTTTAACCGTTCTAAAAAGTATGGGCGCGGATATTGTTTTGGATAATGTTAGAAATGTGTCCGGTGAAGATGTTGCCGACATAGAAATAAAAACTTCAAAACTTAACTCTACAAGTTTCGGTAAAGAAATAGTTCCGTCTTTAATAGATGAAATTCCTATAATTGTTCTTGCCGCAACTCAAGCGGAAGGACAAACTGTTATTTCGGGAGCAAAAGAATTAAAAGTTAAAGAAAGTGACAGAATACATTCGGTTGCTTCGCAACTTAACAAGATGGGTGCGGATATTAAAGAAACCGATGACGGTTTTATAATAAACGGTCCTACAAAACTTAAAGGTGCAACAGTTGATAGCTTTGATGATCACAGAATCGCGATGATGTTATCCATAGCAGGACTTATAGCGGAAGGTGAAACGGAAGTTTTGGATAGTGATTGTGTAAAAATATCTTTTGCAAATTTTTATGAGGTATTAAAACAAGTATGCAAATAAGAAAAAGAAGCAGTTTTTTATATTATTTAGGCAAAGTTGTATTCAAGTTGATGTTTATTCTTATATACAGATGCAAATCTTCCGGTCAAGAAAATATTCCGGAAAATACAGGCTTTATAATTGCACCTAACCATATGAGTTTTTTTGATCCGCCGTTAGCGGGATGTTTTATGAAACAAGACCTTTATTTTATGGCAAAGCAAGAACTTTTCGATACTCCTATATTGGGTTTTTTAATAAAAAGAACAAATGCTTTTCCTGTAAAAAGAGGTATGCAGGATATGAGCGCATTCAGAAATGCGTTCACTCTTTTGGAAAACAAAAAAGCATTGTTAATGTTTCCGGAAGGTACAAGATCGAAAACCGGCGAGTTAGGTAAAGCAAGACCGGGTGTAGGTATGGTAGCATGCAATTGTCAAGTTCCTATAGTTCCAGTAAAAATAGTTAATACCAACAACATGAAAAAATTTAAAAAAATAGAAATAAAGTATGGTAAACCGGTATATCCTCCGAAAGAGCATACAAAAGAAGATTACTTAAAAATAGCTCAACAAGTTTTGGATGAAATAAGAGTATTATAGGGAAAACAAATGGTAAAAATAACGGTGGCAGATAGTGCTGGATTTTGTTTCGGTGTAAAAAGAGCAATAGATTTGGCCGAAGATATAGCATCAAAAAATAAAGAGGTTTATACTTTCGGACCTTTAATACATAACCCTCAAGAAGTTGCAAGATTGGAGAAAGAAAATATTAAAGTTGTTGAAGATTATTCAAAAATAGAAAAAGGTGTTTTGGTATTAAGAACACACGGAATTCCTTTAGATATTTACGAAAATTTATCTAAAAAAGAAAATATAAAAATAGTGGATGCTGCTTGTCCTTTCGTAAAAAAAGCACAAGATATTATAAAAGAGTTAAGTAAAGACAGCGAACAAATAGTTATTGTCGGTGAAAAAAAACATCCCGAAGTTGTAGCACTTGTTTCTTACGGTAAAGGTAAATGTATCGTTATTGAAGATAAAAAAGATGTTAAAAATGTTAAAAAAACTGATATAATCTATATAGTAAGTCAAACTACACAAAGCCCTAAAAAGTTTGAAGAAATTGTTAATGAGATATCCAAAATATCTCAAGTGAAGGTCTTTAACACTATTTGCAGGGCAACTTTTGACAGACAAAGTGCAGCTGAAAAGTTAGCCAAAGAAGTTGATGTTATGATAGTTATAGGCGGTAAAAATTCAGGTAACACTACCCGTTTAAACCAAATATGTTCTAACATAACAAAAACATATCATATAGAAAACGTCGATGAAATCGAACCTGCTTGGTTCGAAAATGTAAAAGCTGTAGGAATAACGGCAGGTGCTTCAACACCTGACTGGATTATAGAAAGTATAAAAGGGAGGATAAAAGAAATCACAAATTGTCAGTAAACTTTAGAACACGAAAAGGAGAAGAAGTAAAATGGAAAACAATAATTTAGATAATTTAACGAAGTTTGAAGAAGATGATAGTATCAGTATGGCAGATTTGTTAGGTCCTGAAACAAAAATGGGTCTTAACAAAGGTCAGATACTTGATGTTGTAATCGTTGCGGAAACTGATGACGGTTTTATGGTAGATTTAGGTATGAAATCCGAAGGTATAATTCCTAAATCCGAATTTGAAAATAACGAAATACCGAAAGAATTGGCAGTTGGTGCAACGGTAAAAGTATTTGTAAAAAATGCTGTCGGAAGAATACAACTTTCTTACAGAGAAGTTTTGGAAAAACAAGCTTGGGACAAAGTAGAAGAACTTTACAAAAATAAACAAACGATAAAAGGGACAATAAAGAAATCAATTAAAGGCGGATTTATTGTTGATGTCGGTGTAAATGCTTTTTTACATATTTCACAGGTAGACACATCTTTTGTTAACAATCCCGAAAAATATATCGGTAAAAATTTTGAGTTTGCTATTACTGAATTCGATAGATACGATAAGAAAATAACAATATCCAGAAGAAAACTTTTGGAAGATGAAAAGAGAGCAAAAAGAGAACAAATGTTTGCAACATTAACCGAAGGTCAAATATTGGACGGAACAGTTAAAAAAATTATTCCTTCCGCAGCATTTGTAGATTTGGGCGGAGTAGACGGATTCTTGCATATCGGTGAACTTGCTTGGTACAAAGTAAAAAAAGTTGAAGATATTTTGCATGTAGGCCAAATCGTAAGAGTTCAAATATCAAAAATAGATAAAGAAAATGAAAAAATTTCTTTGAGTATGAAACAACTTGCAGTTAATCCTTGGGACAGTGCAGGGGAAAAATATATTGCAGGTCTTATAATGAAAGGTAAGGTTACTTCCATAATGCCTTACGGTGCGTTTGTTGAACTTGAAAAAGGTGTTGAAGGCCTTTTACCTGTAGCGGAATATGCTTGGAACGATGCGGAACATTTGTTCAAGAACGAAGTTAAAGAAGGTCAGGAAATAGAAGTTAAAATCGTAAGTTGCGATAAAGAAACGAAAAAGATTTCGTTATCCGTAAAACAAATGAAACCTAATCCATGGGAAGAAACTGCAAGACATTATGTTCCCGGAACAAAAGTTAAAGGTATAGTAAAAAATATTACACCGTTCGGTGCATTTGTAAAATTGCCGGAAGGTGTTGAAGGTCTTATACATATAAGTGATTTTTCTTGGTTTAAAACAACAAAATTTCCTGAAGATTTTTTGAAAAAAGGTCAGGAAGTTGAAGTTGTTGTTTTGTCGGTTAATACACAAAACGAAAAGATAGCATTATCATTAAAACATTTAACGGAAGATCCTTACAAAAAATACAAAATCGGAACAACGGTTAAAGGTAAAGTTGTAAGAGTTGCAGAGTTTGGTGTATTTATTGAAGTTGAACCGAAAATCGAAGTATTGATTAAGAGAACGGAACTTTCTTTCGAAAACAAAATCGGTGAACTTCCTAAAGAAGGGGAAGAAATAGAAGCAAAAATCATTAAAGCCGATTTAAGAGAAAGAAAATTGGAAGCTTCTATTAAGAAATTTGAAAAAGCTCAAGAAAAAGAGTTAATAAAACAGTTCTCTTCTAACGATGAAAAACCGACACTCGGTGACATTTTACAGGAAGAGGAATAATTTTGATAGATTATTTTAAAGGAACATTATCTTATAAAACTTTAAATACCGCAGTTGTGGAAGTTATGGGTATCGGTTATAGCATTTCCATAACTGCGGATACATTCAACAAGTTGCCTACAGACGGTAACCAGGTAAAACTTTACATCATAGAGTCTACCGGAATGTACGGCGGAGTAATTTCTTATTACGGTTTTTTAACCAGAGAAGAAAGAGATATGTTCGTTTTAATAAAAGACGAAGTTCCTTCAACCGGTGCAAAAAAAGCAATGGAATATCTCGATAAAATTTCAAAATCGTTTGCAGATTTTAAAGCGGCGGTAATGAAAAGAGATGTTTCGATGTTGAGCGGAATTTTCGGGTTCACAAAAAAAACTGCGGAAAAGTTGGTAGCAGCACTAAAAGATAAAATAGTAAATGTTACAGTAAAAGATTCCGCAAAGTGGACTAATATAGATGCAGGTTCTACTTCTTCGGAAGCGGTAGCCGCACTTATAACTTTAGGTTATAAAGAAACGGATGCAAGAGAAGTTGTAAATAAAGTAGTAAACGAAAATAAAGATTTTTCTGTAGAACAAATAATTACGGAATCATTAAAAAAATTGTAAAACAATTTTTTGGAAGAATAGAAGATTAGAAGAATAGAAGATTAGAAGAGAAGCGGAAGAATAAAAAAAACAACAAAATTTGTAAAGCAAATTTTACATTTGAACTTCCAATCTTCCAATCCTCAAATCATCCAATCTTCTAAAAGTCGCGGAGCGATTTTAATGAACGAAGAAAACAGAATCATAGATCCGGAAAATTTATCTCCGGAAGAAAAGCTCGAGAATTCATTAAGGCCAAAATATCTTGATGAGTTTATCGGTCAACAGAAATTGAAAAATAATTTAAAGGTTTTTATCGAAGCATCAAAAAAAAGAAATGAACCTTTGGATCATTGTTTGTTTTATGCTCCTCCTGGGCTTGGTAAAACCACTCTTGCACATATAATCGCAAAAGAGATGGGCGGAAACTTGAGAACAACTTCCGGTCCGGTTCTTGAAAGAGTTGGTGATTTGGCAGCAATTTTAACTAACCTTTCCGAGGGTGATGTTTTTTTTATAGACGAAATTCACAGAATGAACCATTTGGTGGAAGAAGCTCTTTATCCTGCAATGGAAGATTTTGAGCTTGATATTATTATCGGGCAAGGACCTTCCGCAAAAACGATAAAACTTCCTGTACCGAAATTTACGTTGATAGGTGCAACAACAAGAGCAGGTATGCTTTCAAGTCCGTTAAGAGACAGGTTCGGTATAATAGAACATTTAAATTATTACGATACGGACGAACTTGTTCAAATAGTTAAAAGATCAAGTTCTATAATTAATGTTAAAACAGATGAAGAAGGTGCACTTGAAATTGCGAGAAGATCGAGAGGTACACCAAGAATCGTTAACAGACTTTTAAAACGTGTTAGAGATTTTGCCGAAATAAAAACCGGCGGTGTAATAAATAAACAAATAGCTAAAGAAGGTCTGGATGCTTTAGGAATAGACGATATTGGCCTTGATAAAATGGACAGACTTTTGCTTACCACCATGATAGAAAAGTTTTCCGGCGGACCTGTGGGTCTTGATACTATGGCAGTATCCGTTTCGGAAGATGCAGACACTATATCGGATGTTTACGAGCCTTACTTAATACAGTTAGGTTTTATTGCAAGAACACCCAGAGGAAGAGTCGTTACCGATTTGGCATATAAACATTTGAATTTGCCGTTACCAAAAAAAATTAATAATCAAAAAGAGTTGTTTTAATATGGAAAAAATTTTGTTACATACATGTTGTGCACCGTGCAGTGCATCAACAATAACATTGTTACAAGGATATGAAATAGTAAGTTTGTGGTTTAATCCGAACATTTATCCGTTAAAAGAACATTTAGCCAGATACGATACATGGAACAAGTATATGGATTTGTTAAATATTCAAAAAATGGAAATAAAAGCAGATTGGTTAGACGATGAAACAAAATACGAAGAGTTGTGGCTTAACGATGCCGTTAAATGCGATAAAGGCAGATGTTATTATTGTTATTTAAAAAGGTTGGAAAAAACCGTAGAAGTAGCAAAACAAACCGGTATAAAAAACTTTTCAACAACGTTGTTATCCAGCCCATACCAAAAGCACGACGTTATAAAACAAATGTGTGAAGAAATGGCCGCTAAAAACGGATTGAATTTTGTTTACGTGGATCCGAGAAAGATTCATTATGATGGAGTACATAAAATCAAAAAATTGGGATTGTATAGTCAAAGATATTGCGGGTGTAAGATTAGTATAAGATAAATCCGTTCAGCTAAGTAAAATAATTATTTGATTATTGAATTATTGATGTCTTTGTATCGTTCATCATCGTTTTTTTTCGGTTCTTCAACCGGATCCGAAGATTCAAGTGCTTGTCTTTCCAACTCTCCTTCCGATACAGGATAATTTTTTAAATCGTCTATTTCACCTGTGTCATCTTTTTCGTATTCTTCTTCGCTTTCATATTCATCATCTTCTTCCGGTATATCTTGAGTTAATATTCTTATTGCTTTTTTTGGATGTTTTTTATCATATAACATCCAAAAATATAGTATCATGGATGATATTATCATACCGATAATAGACCAAACTATTCTGACTTTATCTATTATTTCAAATTTAAAATCGACATTACCTTTTATTGAGGTAGTTATTCTATTTGATAATAGTTTTGCTTTTTCTTCCGGTTCCGAATAGCGGGGGTTAATAGTATATTTTTTACCGGCTTTATCTTTTAACAGTACTATATAGTTAGTTCCGCTAAAAAGTTTTCTTTCTATTATTGCTTCTTTTACATTTTGTATAGTTGTAATACGCATTCTGAAAAAAGAAGGAAGGTCTCTCTTACTTATTGTAGCTTGTACTTTATTATCAATATGTCTTATTTTTAATATTGTAGGAAAAATTTCATTTGATAAAGTTACAATGCTATATCCGACAATAACAATCAAAATCATCCTTAAGAAAAGATTTCTTGCTCTGGAATTACTAAAAATAGCTATATATAAGCTTAAAGAATAATGTCTCATGCTTTTATTATACTTTTTTTTATTAATAAATTTCTATTTGTGCCGTTGTCGTTTGTAGCTTTCAAAGGATTTTCAGATTTTAAATTATAACGAAGTATTTGACGAATGAAGTGTACGTAAAAGAAAGTGGTAGCGATTGGTACTCGATTGAGACAAATACGAAGTTAGAATTTAAAAGATAAATCCGTTTCGCTAAATACAATTATAGTGAAAGGTGTAACTTTTTTATTTTTCGTTTTGTCTTAATTGTGTATTTGAAAAAAAAGCAGTAAAGGGGGACAAAATGAGAAATTTAAAATTTACAAAGATGATGTTAAGTTTGATGTTGATGTTTGGACTTACAACTGCAAGTTTTGCAATGGGACCGGCTGACGGGAAAAAAGCACCTAAAGATAACGGTAAAGTAAAAGTTGAACAAAAGTACGATAAAAAAGATGTAAAAAAAGATACAAAGAAAGAAACAAATGTTGCAAAGAAAGATCAGAAAAAGAAAGAAGGTAAAAAAGATTTTGCTAAAAAGAATGATAAAAAAGAAAAGTTCGCAAAGAAAGATAAAAACAGAAAAGAGTTTGCAAAGAAAGGTCAAAATGGAAAACATTTCGCAAAAAGAGGACACCATAAAGATTTTAAATTCGCAAAGAAAAACGGGCATCACAAAAAACATTTTGCAAAGAAAGGACACAAGAAAAACTTCGCAAAAAAATGTAATAAAAAGTGCAAATGCTAATAGAAGTACAGATCTTTGTATATGTAAAAAATTTGTGAAATTGATTGGAAAATGTTGAAATTCATAAAAGTATGGGCTATGCTAAATGTTACGGCGCGCAACAAAAATAAATTAGGTGAAACTTTTTAAAAAGGAGGTAAGTCTAAAGTTTGTAGCAGCCGTAAAAAAATGTAGAACTTAGATTCTACAAATCTAAAAAAAGGAGAAGGAAAATGAGAAAGGTAATGAGCTTGTTAGTAGCAACCGTTTTCATGGCAGGAGTAGCAGCAGTAGCATTCGCAGCACCAAAAGCAGCAACATCAACAACAGCAAAGGCAGCATCATCTTTTAAAGCATTTGCAGTTTATGTAGAAAATGCTTCAAAAGATAACCACTTTGCACCTTCTGGTTGGATGGGAGATTTCGGAGATTTGAAATTGAACCAAGCATGTACAGAAACACCAAGAAGTGGAAACAACTGCATC
>JAGCCP010000017.1 GCA_017651625.1 Candidatus Ruminimicrobiellum bubulum
CGGTATATATAGAAGTTTATGGTAAGTATAAGAACAGAGACTTGATGCTATCCGCAACACAGTATGCGAGTGGTCGGTTAATAATTGGTCCTAAAGAAGAAAGCTACAACGAACCTGTATTGTTGAAATAGAATAAAATTAAGATTTAAGATAGGAGAAAAACTAAATGAATAAAAAAGGATTTACTCTTGTGGAATTGGTAATAGTAATAGTGATAGTGGGAATATTATCGATAATATCGACCCCTATTTATAGAGGTTATGTGGAAAAAGCCATGCTTACGGAAGGTAAAACTTTGATAGGTGCGGTAGGAAGAGCGGAACTTGCATATCATGTAGAAAATGAGGAATTTAAAACTATCAGTAAAACAAGTTTCGATGAAGATATAGATATAGATGCCAGAGGCGGAAAATATTTTAGAGATTTTTCTTGTCCTAATGCAGGAAGTGGTAAACAACATCCTAAGACCAATAATTCCAGTTCCTTTGCTTCATCGGTTAACAAGGCAGATGGTGATAGTCTTGATGATGAATTTGCGGATCATTATGTAGAGATAGAAGTATATGGTAGTAATAATAAGATGTCATGGACACTTTACACGACACAATGGGCTGACGGTTACATGGCTGATATAGAAGTAGTAAAACATGGTACAAGATAATATTTAACATTTGTTTTATAACGGAAATAAAAAAAGACTTGCAGATGACTGTAAGTCTTTTTTTATATGTAAAAAGTGATTTTTTTAAACGCTCCCAAGGAGAATTGAACTCCTGCTGCATGATTGAAAATCATGTGTCCTAACCCCTAGACGATGGGAGCTTAAAAAAGTGAGCCCGACGCGACTTGAACGCGTGACAGCTTCATTAAAAGTGAAGTGCTCTACCAACTGAGCTACGGGCCCATCTCAAAACTAACAATGTAAAAGATTTTACTAAAAAAAATATTTTATGTCAAGCACTAAAACTACAATTTGTAATTTACAGTGTATAATAATAGTAGCAATTATATTATAATTATTTGTATGTTTTAGCATTTCTATATCTCTACAAATACGTATATCTATACCTCAAAAATTGCTTTTAAAATTTTTTGTTGACAAAGAAAAAATACTTTAATACAATAACAAAGGTCTGTAATGAAGGCAATTTATAATTTACAACGTACAATATTAACGACAACGACAAAGCAATAAACTGCTAAAAAAATAAATAGTTTTGAATAAAATATAGACCGTTAAGCTTGAAAAAAAGCTCTAACGGTTATTTTTTGGAAGGTAAATATGTCAACATTAGTTGTTTTAGGTACACAGTGGGGAGATGAAGGAAAAGGTAAAGTTGTTCATTACCTTGCAGCAAAAGCAGATTATATCGTTAGATATCAAGGCGGAAACAATGCAGGACACACATTAATATACGAAAACAAACCTTTCGTTTTGCATTTAATACCATCCGGAATATTGTTTCCTAAAAAAGTTTGTATGATTACAAACGGTGTAGTTGTAGATCCGAAAGCATTAAAAGAAGAAATCGATGTATTAAAAAAGAAAAAAATTCCTATAGACGGAAGATTTTTTGTTAGTGAAAGAGCGCACGTTATTCTTCCGTACCATAAACTTATAGACGGTATGCTTGAAAGTGATACAACACAAACAAAAATCGGAACAACAAAGAAAGGTATCGGACCTTGCTATACCGATAAAGTCAGAAGAGTAGGTATAAGAGTTATAGATTATATAGATAAAGAAATTTTCCTTGAACTTTTAGATCAAAACTTAAAAGAAAAAGAAAATATGCTTAAAAGAGTTTGCGATATAAAGAAATTAAGAGCGGAAATAATAAAAGATCAAGCTGTATTATCAAAGTTCTTGAAAAAATATGTTGCAGATACTTCTGTAATGATTGCAGATGCAATAGCTAAAAAGAAAAAAGTATTGTTCGAATCCGCACAAGGAACAATGCTCGATTTGGATTACGGAACATATCCTTTCGTAACATCATCAAATCCTACATCAGGCGGTGCAAGTACAGGTGTTGGTATGGGGCCCTCAAACGTAGATGCGGTTTTGGGTGTAGTTAAAGCATACACAACAAGAGTTGGTGAAGGTCCTTTCCCAACTGAATTGTTCGATAAAACAGGCCAGTTCCTAAGAGAAAAAGGTCAGGAATTCGGTGCAACAACCGGCAGACCAAGAAGATGCGGTTGGTTCGATGCTGTTGTTTTAAGACACAGTGTCAGAGTTAACGGTATAAAACATCTTATACTTACAAAACTTGATTGTTTGGAAGGATTAGATAAAATAAAAATATGTGTAGCTTATAAATATAAAGGTAAAATCTTGAAAGATTTTCCTGCATCAAGAATAGTTCAAAGAGATTGCAAACCGGTATATGAAGAAATGCCGGGTTTAAACGGTGTTGTAAGAGGTGTAACAAAATTTGAAAAGTTACCTTCAAATGCCAAGAAATATATAAAGAGATTGGAACAGTTGGTAGGTGCAAAAATAGATTTGGTTTCTCTCGGCAGAAAAAGAGAAGAAACAATTCCGGCAGGAAAGAAAGTAAAATTATTTTAAGAAATTTATATAAGTAGGGAAGAAAAATGGTTTTAAAAAAATGTATTTTGGCTTTAGAAGACGGTAAAGTTTTTGAAGGGTTTTCCTGTGGTGCAGACACAGAAAGCACAGGGGAAATTGTTTTTAACACCGCTGTTTTCGGGTATCAGGAAATTGTTACAGATCCCGCAACAGCAAAACAACTAATATGTTTTGCTCATCCGCATGTTGGTGATTGCGGATTTAATAACCAAGATTTTCAGTCCGGAGCTATTCAAGCTACCGGGCTTTTTTTTAAGGAATACAGCAGAAGATATTCCAATTGGAGAGCAGACGGTTCAATGCAGGACCAAATAGTTAAAGACAATGTAGTTGCAATGGAAGGATTTGATACGAGAGCTTTGATAAAACACATAAGGGAAAACGGTACACAAAAAGCTATAGTATCAACAAAAGATTTTGATGTTGAAAGTTTAAAATCCAAACTTGCAAAAGTTGTTTCAAACGATAAACAAGATTTGGTAAAAACCGTAACATGTAAAGAAAAATATTCTTTAAACGAAAACGGTAAAAAACAAAAAATCGCAATAATAGATTACGGTTGTCCTAAAAGTTTTATAGATACGTTTACATCTCAAGATTATAAAGTTGTTGTATTTCCCGCAACCGCAACGGCGGACGAAATCTTGAAAGAAGAACCTAAAGGGATTTTCCTTTCAAGCGGTCCGGGATATGCTGCAAACTCAAGTTATGCTGTTGATGCAGTTAAACAAATAATACAAAAATGTCCCGATATGCCTGTATTTGCAATTGCTTTCGGTTCGCAAGTTTTAGCACTTGCCAACGGTGCAAAAGTAGTAAAACATAAAATAGGTCACAGAGGTGCAAATTATCCAGTTAGAGATATAAATACAAACAAAATAGCAATAACATCTCAGGATAACGGTTATTATACAGACAAAAGTTCAATAGAACAAAACGAAAATTTACAAGTAACACATATAAATTTATATGATGGTACGGTCGCAGGTTTTGCCAATAAAAAAGGTAACAATTTTGCAGTAGAGTTTTATCCTTCTTTAGATTCAGACGAAACCGGATACTTGTTTAAAAATTTCTTTGATATGGTGGAAAAAAATGCCTAAAAGAACAGATCTTAAAAAAATACTTATAATTGGTTCGGGACCTATCGTTATAGGTCAAGCTTGTGAGTTCGATTATTCCGGAGTACAAGCTATAAAAGCCTTAAAAAAAGAAGGATATAAAGTTGTTTTGGTAAATTCCAATCCTGCAACAATTATGACGGATCCTGAATTTGCCGACGCAACATATATTGAACCTTTGGTTCCGGAAATTGTTGAAAAAATTATTGAAAAAGAAAAACCCGATGCAATACTTCCTACACTCGGCGGACAGACAGCATTAAATTTGGCTGTAGCTTTAGCCGAAAAAGGTATTTTGGCCAAACACAATGTAGAACTTATCGGTGCAGATTTTGATACCATTTCAAAAGCGGAAGACAGAAAACTTTTCAAAAAAATGGTTGAAAGTATCGGTCTTGATTTACCGAAAAGCGGTTATGCTTACAATATGAAAGAAGCAAGAGAAATTGCAGAATCCATAGGTTTTCCTGTTATTATAAGACCTTCGTTTACTTTGGGCGGTGTAGGTTCCGGAACTGCATGGACAAAAGAAGAGTTTGAAGAAATTGTTCAGGCGGGACTTCAGGCAAGCCCTATAAGTGAAGTTTTAATAGAAGAGTCCGTTTTAGGTTGGAAAGAACTTGAAATGGAAGTTATGAGAGACAGAAAAGATAATTGTATTGCAATATGTTCAATAGAAAATGTTGATCCTATGGGTGTTCATACCGGAGATTCCATTACCGTTGCACCTGCAATGACAATTACCGCAAAAGAATATGCAAAAATAAGACAGGATTCTTTCAGAATATTAAGAGTTATCGGTATGAGACACGGCGGTGCAAATATTCAGTTTGCACAAAATCCTAAAGACGGAAGACTTGTTGTTATAGAAATGAATCCTCGTGTAAGTCGTTCATCGGCACTTGCATCAAAAGCCACAGGTTTTCCTATAGCAAAAATTTCAAGTTTATTGGCGGTAGGATACACATTGGATGAACTTACAAATGATATTACGGCTCCTAACCCTGCAAGTTTCGAACCGACGGTAGATTATCATGTTATAAAAATTCCGAGATTTGCTTTTGAAAAGTTCGGTGATACCAATCAAACACTCGGAACTGCAATGAAATCCGTTGGTGAAACAATGGCTTTGGGTAGAACATTCAAAGAAGCATTACAAAAAGCTATAAGAGGATTGGAAGTTAAAAGAAGCGGTTACGGCCTTGAAAATGTAGGTATAGATAAAGAGTTGAATAAACTTCTTGAGTTAGGTACGGATGAAGCAAAGAAAAAAGCATTGGAAATTGTTACCGCAAAACTTGCAACACCTAACTGCGACAGAATTTATGTAATAAGATATGCTTTGAAGCTCGGAATGTCTGTTGACGATATTTTCAATGTATGTAAAATAGATCAATGGTTTGTAAACCAAATAAAAGAAATCGTTGATATGGAAAGTGAAATACCCAACATATTCAAATTGAAAGGGGAAGATCAAAAACTTCTTTTAAGAAGAATAAAACAGTTCGGTTTTTCGGATAAGCAAATAGCAATAGCTACAGGTAAGAAAGAAGAAGAGATAAGAGCATTGAGAAAAGAATTGAAAATTATCCCTGTATACAAACTTGTGGATACTTGCGGCGGAGAGTTTAAAGCAAACACCGCATACTATTATTCAACTTACGAAGAAGAAGATGATGTAGTAGTTTCCGATAAAAAGAAAAAGGTTATGATTTTGGGTGCCGGTCCCAACAGAATAGGGCAGGGTATAGAGTTCGACTATTGTTGTGTACATGCAGTGCTTTCCTTGAAACAGGAAGGTTATGAAACAATAATGGTAAATTGTAACCCTGAAACAGTTTCTACCGATTATGATACGGCAGACAAACTTTATTTTGAACCGTTAACGGTGGAAGATGTTTTAAATATCGCAGATAAAGAAAAACCGGAAGGTGTTATCGTTCAGTTCGGCGGACAAACTCCTTTGAATTTGGCTTCCGCTTTAAATAAAGCAGGTCTGAAAATTTTGGGAACTTCCGTTGAATCTATTGATATGGCAGAAGACAGAAAAGTTTTCAGTAAAGTATTGAAAAAGTTAAATATCCCGCAAGCGGATTCAGGTACCGCAACAACATTTGAAGAAGCAAAAGCTATAGCAAGTAAAATCGGTTATCCTGTAATGGTTAGACCTTCTTATGTGTTGGGCGGTAGAGCTATGGAAATTGTGTACGATGAAAACCATCTTGAAACATACATTTCAAAAGCCACCGATGTAAGTGAAGGTAAACCTATCCTTATAGATAAGTATCTTGATAATGCTATAGAAATAGATGTTGATGCACTTTCAGACGGTAAAGATGTGTATATTGCAGGTATTATGGAACATATCGAACAGGCAGGTATCCATTCCGGAGATTCCGCATGTGTCCTTCCTACACACACATTATCTAAAGATGTTATAACAAAAATAAAAGAGCATACAATAAATTTGGCAAGAGAAATTGATGTTAAAGGTTTAATGAATATTCAGTATGCGGTTAAAAACGGTATTCCTTATATTTTGGAAGCAAACCCGAGAGCTTCAAGAACGGTTCCGTTTGTTTCAAAAGCCGTAAGTTATCCTTTGGCAAAACTTGCTTCAAAAGTTATGATAGGAAAATCGGTTAAAGATTTAATTCCCGCGGAATATTTGAACGGTCAACTTAAACATATAGATTATACATGTGTAAAAGAAGTTGTGTTACCTTGGATAAGATTTGCCAATGTTGATACCGTTTTAGGCCCTGAAATGAAGAGTACCGGTGAGGTTATGGGTATAGATAAAGATTTCGGTAAAGCATTTGCTAAAGCCGAACTTGCTTCGGGAACAATTTTGCCGGATTCAGGAACAGTATTTATAAGCTTGGGACAAAGAGATAAATCTAAAGGTCTTGAAATTGCAAAAGATTTTATAGATCTCGGATTTAGTGTTATAGCAACAAAACATACGGCTGAATTCTTTAAAGAAAACGGACTTGATGTAAAAGAAGTTCACAAAATCCAGGAAGGAAGACCTAATGTTGTTGATATAATTTCCAACAAAGAAGTTGCTTTGATAGTAAATACACCGTCAGGACAAAAGAGTCATCACGACGGTTACAGTATAAGAAGAACAGCTTTAATGTATAATGTTCCTATAGTAACAACACTTGCCGCAGCAAGAGCGAGTATTGAAGCAATAAGAGCAAAGAGAAATTATGATTGGGAAGTTTGTTGTATACAAACTCATTATAAATTAGATAAGTAATTGCGACATTATCTTTTGAATTTATACTTCGTTACAGCACGGCTCATTTACCTTTTAGTGTAAACTTTGCCGTGCTGTTGTCTTGTCTAAATTCAAAATATTTCGTCGCCCAAAAGTTGTGCCTTTTCTGTCATTGTGAGCAAAGCGAAGCAATCTATTGTTTTTTTAACCGCGGTAGCGGTGTTATCCCGTATTTGATACGGAATCTGTAAAAATATTAAAAAAACGGGAAGAAATTTCTTCCCGCTTTTTTTATTAGTTATAAATCATAAAAGACTAAAAGTTTATTGAGTTTGTTGTTCCGCTGCTGTTTTGTAAAAAATATTCTATATTAAAATCAAAGTATGTTTCAGGATACGGCTCATCTTTTAAAGTGAAATGCCACCATTCCGAATCAATAGGTTTAAAACCTGCTTTTAACATTGCATCTCTTAAAATTTGTCTGTTTTTCTTTTGTTGTTTTGTGATTTTTTTGTAGTCGGGATGAGATTCTTCTCCGAAG
>JAGCCP010000018.1 GCA_017651625.1 Candidatus Ruminimicrobiellum bubulum
TCTTATAACTTCCAAAAGATTTTTTTCTTTATCAAAAGAAACTTTTTTACCGTTAATAGTTAATGTTTTTTCCATATATTATCCTCTCTTCACAGCACCAAATTTACATGTTGCAACACAAGCACCACATTTTACACATAAACTTTGGTCTATAGAATGTTTTTGTTTTACTGCACCTTTGATTGCTCCTACAGGACACTTTCTTGCACAAGCTGTACAACCGATACATTTTGTTTGATCGATTGTGATTTGTGTTAAGCTGGAACATACTCCTGCCGGACATCTCTTTTCTTTAACGTGTGCATCATATTCATCTCTGAAATATTTTAAAGTAGATAATACAGGGTTAGGTGCTGTTTTACCTAAAGCACAAAGAGAACCAACTCTAACGGCATTTGCCAACTGTTCGAGTAAAGGAATTGTGTTTTCGTCTGCTCTGCCTTCGGTAATATCTTCAAGCATCATCAACATTTGTTTTGTACCTTCTCTGCAAAGAACACATTTACCGCAAGATTCACTTTGTGTAAATTGCATGAAGAATTTTGCTGTGTTCACCATACAAGTTGTTTTGTTCATAACAACAAGTCCGCCGGAACCAACCATTGCACCTGCTTTTCTTAACGAATCAAAATCCAAAGGTAAATCAAGATGTTCTCTCGTTAAACAAGCACCGGAAGGTCCACCGATTTGAACTGCTTTAAAGGCATCTTCGGAAACATTGCCTTTATCATCGGTAACCCCGCCTGCTATATCAAACAAAATTTCTCTTAATGTTGTTCCGAAAGGAACTTCGATAAGACCGGTATTTTTAACATAACCGGTTATAGCAAATGTTTTTGTTCCGGTAGATGTAGGAACACCGATTTTCTTATAAAAATCTGCTCCGTCTCTTATTACCAAAGGAACGGTTGATAAAGTTTCAACGTTATTGATTACTGTAGGTTTTCCGTATAAACCATGTTGTGCAGGGAACGGAGGTTTTGGGTTTGGCATACCTCTTTTACCTTCAACGGAAGCGATTAATGCTGTTTCTTCACCGCATACAAAAGCTCCTGCACCTTCCATAACATGAAGTGTAAAACTGAAATCGGAACCGAAAAGATTTTTGCCTAAAACTCCGATTTCTTCAGCTTTTTTAATAGCATTTTTCATTCTTTCTACGGCCAAATGATATTCTGTTCTAACGTAAACATAACCTTCATCTGCTCCGATAGCTTTTGCAGCTATAATCATACCTTCTATAACACTGTGAGGATTTCCTTCAAGAACACTTCTGTCCATGAATGCTCCCGGATCTCCTTCATCACCGTTACATATAACATATTTTTTAGGACCGGGTTGAACTCTTGTAAGTTCCCATTTTCTGCCGGTAGGGAATCCTGCTCCGCCTCTACCTCTAAGTCCTGAATCTAACATTTCTTTACAGATTTGTTCGGGTGTCATTTCCAAGCAAGCTTTTTTAGCTGAAGCATATCCGCCTTTACTTATATATTCTTCAATATCTTCTGCACCTATGAATCCGCAGTTTTTAAGAACATATCTTCTTTGTTTTGCATAGAAAGGAATTTCGGAATGACCTTTATAGAATTTGTCGTTAATCTTGTAGCATAATCTTTCAACAACTTCATCTTTAATAATACTTCTTTCAATAATTTCTTTTACATCTTCAACTTTAACTTTTGTATAAAGAATATCATCTTCACCTTTAATAACTGAAACCAAAGGTCCCATTTGACAAAAACCCTGACAACCGCTTTTTGAAACAAGAGTTCCTTTACTTTCGTCGTTTAATTCTATACAAAGTTCAACGTTCATCTCTTTTGCTAATCTTAAAAACTCTGCATAAACTTTTAAAGAACCGTTTGCTACGCAACCGGTACCTGCACAGATAATAATTCTTTTAGAAATCTGTTTAAATGCTTTTTGTACTTTAGCGGAAATTTTATCTAAATCTACAGACATTATTTTTCCTCCTGTTTAATCATATCGTCAATAATTTTTGTTACTTTTTCAGGTGTAACTTGGCCGTAAACTTCGTTATCTATAACCATTGCAGGAGCAAGTCCGCAAGCACCTAAACAAGATACTGTTTCCAATGTAAACAACATGTCTTTTGTTGTGTTTTCGGATGCTGTAAGATTAAGTTTTGCTCTTATTGCATCAATAATTGTTGTCGATCTTTTAACGTGACATGCCGTTCCGTCGCAAACTTTAATGATATGTTTGCCTTTTGCTTTTAAAGTGAAATGTGCAAAAAATGTGGCAACTCCGTAAACTCTTGCAGGGGATATATCCAATGCAGAAGCTATGAATGTCAAAATTTCTTCAGGAAGATAATTGTATACTTCCTGTACTGCCTGCAAAATTGGGATTAATCTTGCTTTGTCTCTGCCATTTTTGTCAAGAATTTGGCAGACTTTGTCAAATTTCCCTTGATTTTCCATGTAAGTTCTCCTTGTTATGTTAACAACTTATTAATTATTTCAAATTCTTTATTTTTTGAGACAAAACCGCTAAACTCGAAGCCAAGTTTTCATGTTGAACAACAACATCTTTAGGAACATTTATTTTTATAGGTGCAAAATTCCAAATAGCTTTTATTCCTACTTTTACCATTCTGTCCGCCAACTCTTGTGCAACGGCGGAAGGAACGGTTAATATTCCTATCTTTATTTGCATTCTGCTTATTATATCTTCAAGTTTATCTATACTGAAAACTTTTTTATAATTTATGAACTTATTAAATCTTTCCGGATTATTATCAAAAGCGGCGATTATATCCAATCCGTACTCTTTAAATCCGTGATACCCTAAAAGAGCATATCCTAAATGTCCGGCACCTAGTAAAACAGCCTCGTTTTTAGTATAAAAGCCTAAAAATTTTTCTATTGCCGATATTAATTTTTTGAGGTTATAACCTCTTTTGGGTTTTCCTTCAATTTTGGTTGCTTCAATATCTTTTCTTACTTGTATAGTATTAAATCCAAGGAACTTTGCTATTTGTGCCGATGAAATCTCTTTAACGCCTTCCGTTTCCAACTGTTTCAAATAATGATGATAAAAAGGAAATCTTCTTAAAGTGGCTTCGGATATTTCCTTTTTATTATATAGAACACTTTTTTTCTTCATTTGCTTATATATTTTTAATGAAAATTTTTACTTATTTTTACTGTTGTTTGTCGAATAAAACTTATTATGGATAAAATTTTATCTATTTAGAAAGACTATGTCAACGAGTTTAGATTAGTAAAACTTTTATATATTTTTCTAATATTTTTAGCTGTTTTTATATAAATAAAAAAACAAGAAACACAAATTAATATGTTTCTTGTTTTATTATATAGTTATTTATACTTTTTATTTTGATTTTTTGTAGTATTCCAATGCTTCGGGTAAATGTTCCTGCAAATTCTTGATTCTTTTTTCATCTGAAGGATGTGTAGATAAAAAGTCAGACAATCCGCCTTGTGAACCGCCGCTTGCCGCACACATTCTTTGCCAAAATTTTATTGCTTCGTTAGGATCATAACCTGCTTTTGCCATTAAAAGAAGTCCCATATAATCGGCTTCTGATTCATGTTTCCTGCTGTAAGGTAAAATAACACCTACATTACCGGCAACATTTACACCAAGCATTATTAATTCTTTATTGGGATTATTTGCTAATGTTGCTCCGCCTATGGCAAGTCCGTATTCAAGTAAGGTATTTTGTGCCGATCTTTCTGCACCGTGTCTTGCTATTGCATGTGCTATTTCATGTGACATTACCGTTGCAAGCCCTGCTTCTGTTTGAGTATAAGGCAAAATTCCTGTATATACTGCAACTTTTCCTCCGGATAAACACCAAGCGTTTGCTTCATCACTTTCCAATAAATTAAATTCCCAATCATAATCACAATCGGAAACAGCAGCTATTTTTTGACCAACTTTTTTTACGAGCGCTGTATTTGTTTTATCGGTAGATATTTTTGCTTCAGCCAAATATTGACCGTAACTTGTTGCGCCTGCAGCAATTTCTTCTGCTTCATCACTTAAAAGAAGCTGATATCTTCCCGTCATAGGAACAGTCGTACAACCAACGACTAAAACCAATAAAGCTAATAATAAATAATATTGTTTTTTCATAATGGATTTATTATACAAAATTTTCGTGATTTTTACGAAATATTATAGTCTTCCTTTTTCTTGAATGATTTCGACAATTTTTCCGTCAATAAAGCCTGCATCGTTAAAAGTACTTGCACTCGCATCGAATCTCAAAGATTCACTTCCTTCATCATACAATACATAAATTTCGTATTTGCCGTCTCTTTTGGCATAAGCAAGTTCGAATACGGATTTATTAGAATTTGAAGGTGAAGCGGAAACTTTTTTGTTATCTGCTCTATAAGAAAAGAGTTCCGTTTTTGTCCATTTGTAACCGTTTTCGGAGACTTCTTCTCCTTCGACTTTTATTAACAGTTTGGTTATATCGTCGGTATACATTCTGTTTTCTCTGTAATATATAATATTGGAATCTGCGATTTGTCTAAGTATTGCCATAGCATCTGCAACCTTTGATTTTTCAAGAGTCATTTTATAGTAATTGAAACTTACTGCGGAAAGAGATATAACGATAATAACTATAATCAACAATTCTACTAAACCAAAACCTTTATTATTCAAATATTTTTTTAACATACTCTTAACCTCTATAAAGAATTGACTAATTAAAGAATAGTATATATCTGTTTTTTTTTCAATGAATTTAGTATTTGATTTCCTTGTATAATTTATCTAAATTGATAAATCTTTCATCTTTTATATTTTCAATCCAAAACTCTTTTATTACTTCGGATGTGTTTAATTTGCTGTTACCCCAAGCAAATTGTTCAAACATCGCTTGTTCATCCCAGTTTGCATTTATATAACATAATGCTTTTACATCTTTACTTTGTATAAATTTAAACAATATTCTGTACCATTTTATTTTGTCAGCTTCGGTTGCATTCGTACCTAATGTAGGTGAACATTCCGCAAGCATAAGAGGTTTGTTGTGCGCTTTTGTAAATTATATCATAGGGAACCATTGCGGATTTGCAAAGTAAGATATTGCACACCAATCTACATATTCATCTCCCGGATACCACTGCTCTATTCCGTTCGGAGCATACGAGGCATACGAATGCCAAACATAAGCGACATTTTTTACTTTTTGTTCATCAAGTTTTTCTACTATATGTCTGAATGCTTGTTTGTAAAGATCCGGATCATAATTGTTTTCAGGGAAATCAAATTCGTAACCTATCCTTAAAAATACGGGAACTTTTGTTTTGGTTATCCATTCCCCCAATTTCTTTATGTTTTCGTCTAACGAACCGTCAACTACGGAATCTAAAGAACCTACCAAAAACAAACCTATTTGTAGAGCGGCTTTTTTATAATTTTGTAATATAAAATTGCCCGACATTGCTCCTGTTCCGTACTCAACATCTTCTTCCAATCCTTCCAAATTTTGTAAGGATGTGTAAATCATAAATCCTGCCGGAACTTTGTTGTTTATTTCAACGAATTCTTTACTGTCATTGTTGTTTTGTCCGCAGAATAGTAACGTATGGTTATCGGAAGGAACAAATCTTCCTGTAAGGCCTTCTTTTCTTTGAGCGAAACAAATAGTTGTTATAATTAGTAGACAAAGCACTACACCGAAAAATATCTTCATAAATGCTCCAAAAATAAAACTATTGACAAACCTCTAAATTTGTGGTATATTAGCACTCAGTAGTAAAGAGTGCTAATTAAAATATATTGGCACAAAGGAGGTACACAAAATGAATATATCAAAATTTACAATAAAATCGCAAGAGGCACTTGCGGATACACAGGACCTTGCGGTACAGTATGGTAACCAAGAAATATCCGCGGAACATCTTTTATATGCTTTACTTAAACAGGAACAAGGTATTGTTGGTACCATTATAAGTAAGTTATCTGCAGTGGAACAAGATTTAAAACCGTTAATAGAAAACGATGTTTTAAAACTTATTGAATCTAAACCGAAAGTTCAGGGAGCAACACCTTATTTATCAAGCGATTTAAACAAAATTTTAACCGTTTCGGAAAAAATAGCTAAAGATTTGAAAGATGAGTATGTTTCTACCGAACACATATTTCTTTCTATTATAAGTTTTCCTAACTTACAAGTAACAAAAGTTTTAAATAAGTACGGAATAACTCAAGATAAAGTATTAAAAGCTTTGGTAGATATAAGAGGTTCCAACAGAGTTACGGATCAAAATCCGGAAGACAAGTATCAGGCTTTGGAAAAGTACGGTAAAGATTTAACCGCACTTGCAAAAAAAGGGAAACTTGATCCTGTTATAGGAAGGGATGAAGAAATAAGAAGAAGTATTCAAGTATTATCAAGAAGAACAAAAAATAATCCTGTTTTGATAGGTGAACCGGGTGTAGGTAAAACCGCTATAGTTGAAGGCCTTGCACAGAGAATAGTTTCCGGAGATGTTCCCGAAACATTAAAAGATAAGAAAGTTATAGAACTCGATTTGGGTTCTTTAATTGCCGGTGCAAAATACAGAGGTGAATTTGAAGACAGACTAAAAGCCGTTTTAAAAGAAATTCAGGCTGCACAAGGAAAAATAATTTTGTTTATAGATGAAATTCATACTATTGTAGGTGCAGGTGCAACCGAAGGTGCAATGGATGCCGGTAACATGCTAAAACCGTTACTTGCAAGGGGTGAGTTGAAACTTATCGGCGCAACAACACTTGATGAGTACAGAAAATATATAGAAAAAGATAAAGCGTTGGAAAGAAGATTTCAAACCGTTTATACCGGTGAACCTTCGGTGGAAGACACTATTGCTATACTTAGAGGTATCAAAGAAAAATATGAAGTTCATCACGGTGTAAAAATAAAAGATTCCGCTTTGGTAGCGGCAGCAACATTAAGTTCAAGATATATTACCGACAGATTTTTGCCGGATAAAGCTATAGATTTGGTTGATGAAGCTGCAAGTAAGTTAAGAATGGAAATAGATTCTATGCCTGTAGAACTTGATACCGTAGAAAGAAAAATAAGACAACTTGAAATAGAAAAGCAGGCAGTAAAAAAAGATTCCGATCCCGCAGCAAAAGAAAGACTTGCTGCTATAGAATCCGAAATTGAAAAATTAAAAAATTCGTCCAACGAAATGAAAGTTCATTGGCAGAAAGAAAAAGAAACTATTTCTTCAATAAGAAAATTAAAAAAAGAAATTGATGAACTAAAAGTAGATGAACAAAAAGCTGAAAGAAGCGGTGATTTAAACCTTGTTGCGGAAATTCGTTACGGTAAAATTCCTAAAATTCAAACGGAATTGGATAACGAAAACAAAAAACTTACAACACTTCAAAAAGATAAAAAGATGTTGAAAGAAGAAGTTGATGAAGACGATATAGCAACCGTTGTAGGTAAGTGGACAGGTATTCCCGTATCGAAAATGATGGAAGGGGAAACTCAAAAACTTCTCAAAATGGAAGAAAGATTGCACGAAAGAGTTATCGGTCAAAACGATGCCGTAGATGCTATTGCTAATGCTGTTCGTAGGTCAAGATCGGGAATTTCCGATCCCAATAAACCCATGGGCTCGTTTATGTTTTTAGGCCCTACAGGTGTAGGTAAAACCGAACTTGCAAAAGCACTTGCAGACTTTTTATTTGACGATGAAAGAAACATCGTAAGAATAGATATGAGTGAATATATGGAAAAACATTCAGTATCTAAACTTATCGGTGCACCTCCGGGATATGTAGGTTTTGAAGACGGCGGTCAACTTACGGAAGCCGTTAGAAGAAGACCTTATTCCGTAGTATTGTTTGATGAAATAGAAAAGGCTCATCCGGATGTATTTAACATAATGTTACAATTACTCGATGACGGAAGACTTACAGACAGTAAAGGCAGAACCGTAGATTTTAAAAATACAGTTGTTATTATGACGTCTAACGTCGGCTCGCAATATATTCAAGACAGTATAAATTTCGATAAAGATAAAATCGGATTCGATAAAGATAAAAAGAAAAAAGAACCTGTAAAAGAGAACTTTGATTACGAACAAATTAAAAAGAAAATTGATTCAGAACTTCACTTGCACTTTAAACCGGAATTCTTGAACAGAATAGACGATATAATAATATTCAGAAGACTTGAAAAACAAGATATCGGTAAAATTATAGATATTCAATTAAAAACAATATTAAAAAGATTGGCAGATAAAAAAATATCTATTGAACTTACCGATAAAGCAAAAGATTTTCTTGCGGATAAAGGTTATGAACCTGCATTCGGTGCAAGACCTTTAAAAAGAGCATTACAAACTTATTTGTTGAATCCTTTATCTACGGAACTTATTGCAGGAAAGTTTACCGAGGGCGATAAAATTAAAGTGGAATTATCCAAAGATAAAAATGAGTTGAAATTCAGTAAATAATTATAGTGCCCTTAATATTTCGGTTACAATTTTGAAACACAGAATCTTGAGTCATTGATTCTGTGTTTCTTTATTATTTTTTATTATTATGTTAGAATGCATAATATATCAATAAATAGTAAGCAAAGAATATAAATTAAATTTTTAGGGAGAAGCCATGAAACTGAAAAAATTGGCAGTAAAAATGTTTTCAATACTATTGGCGGTAATTTTGTTAAATACACAGTTTGTTTTTGCGGCAAGATATCAGGATGTTACAGAAGATCTTACGGTAGCCCCCTATAATATTTATTCGGGTTTTACGGAATCTGCTGAGGTTGGAGGAAGTGGTGGTGTATTTTTAGTAAGTCATACTGTTACATTAACCATAATGGATCATGTATCTTTTTCGAGCAATGCGGCAAGACTTTTCGGCGGAGCAATAAATACAAATAACGAAGATTCAAAGGTGAATATAGGCTCAAATGCATCTTTCGATAATAATAAAGCAATTTACGGTGGGGCAATAAATATTCAGAAAGGAACAGTGACAATAGGAGACGCAGCAGTATTCAAAAATAATAAAACTGAAAAAATGTTTGAGGGTGATGTTGCTGCAAGTGGTGGTGGAGCAATACACAATAAAGATAATTTAACTATAGGAAACGAAGCTTCTTTTGAGAAAAATGTTGCATATGGAAATGGTGGTGCAATATGTAATGACCAATTAGGTAAACTTACTATAGGAAGTGGTGCATATTTTAATAAAAACGAATCAACGAATGGAAGTGGTGGAGCAATATACAATTATGGAACAGTTAATATCAGTAGTGATGCATATATACGTTTTGGTTACAATGTAGCAAAATATTCGGGTGGCGCAATATATAATCTGGGAAATTTTAGTGTAACAGGTTGCTCACAGTTTCAATATAATTCTTCGGAAAGTAATGGTGGTACTATATACAATTCCCATAAATTTGAACTGGGACAAGATGGAGCAGTACCTGGATCAGCACCTATTATTGTTCATAGTTCTTCAACAAAAAATGGTGGTGCTATTTGTAATTACACTATCTTTGGAAAGTTAAAAATAGGGGATGGTGTTAAGTTGAGCCAAAATTATGCGGGAGAGCAAGGTGGTGGAATATACAATCAAAGTGGAACTGTTAGTATCGGCAATGATATGGAATTTGAAAGAAATTCTGCAAATGGAAGTGGTGGTGCGATATACAATGAAAGAGGAACATTTACAATAGGCAACAATATCAAATTTGCGGAAAACGGTTCAAATGATTGTGGCGGAGCAATATATAATTGTAGAGAAGATGATAAAGATGCACAGCTTAATATCGGTAACGATGTAATGTTTTCAAAAAATCATTCACAGAGCAGTGGTGGCGCGATATATAATGATGATAATCTAACCATAGGTGACAGAGCCGTGTTTTATCAAAATTATGTATCCCAAGCAAATGGTGGTGCGATATACAATGATTTCACAGGAAAACTTAAGATAGGAAACGATGCACTTTTTACAAACAATTCAGCTTATAATTCTGGTGGAGCGATTTATGAGTATGGAGGATCTTTTATCATAGGAGACAATGCACAATTTATAGAAAATTTCGCAGAGGAAAAAGGTGGAGCGATTTATACTCAACATGAGGCAGGAAAGCTTACTATAGGAAACAATGCACAATTTACGAAAAATTCTACATCGCACTATGGCGGGGTTATATATAATAATAAAGAAAGGATCGTTATAGGAGACAATGCACAATTTACAGAAAATTTTGCAGAGGAAAAAGGTGGAGTGATATATTCTGATAATTATGGAACTATTAGCATAGGAAACGATGCGCAGTTTATAGAAAATTCCGCAACCGATCATGGTGGAGTTATATATGGTTCTATGGGAACTGTTAATATAGGAAATAATGCAAAATTTATAGAAAATTATACGTATGAGCTCGGAGGAGTTGTTTACGTTAATACAGGAGGAACTGTTAACATAGGAGACAATGCAGAATTTTCGCAGAATTTTGCAGATGATTATGGTGGAGTAATATATTTAGACGGTTTCGGCTCTTTCGGAGTTGTTAATATAGGAAACAATGCTAAATTTGCAAACAATAGTGTAGATGATTATAGTGGTGGAGCAATTAATATTAATGGTGGAATTTTTAATATAGGAAACAATGCGGAGTTTGTAGAAAATTCCGCAAGAGAAATGGGTGGTGCTATAAATAAAAGTTCCGGAACAGTTACTATAGGAAATAATGCTTATTTCAAAAATAATAGCTCAGATAATTATGGCGGAGCTATAGCCAATGAAAAAGGAAAAGTTTACATAGGAGATAATGCACAATTTACAAACAATTCAACCGAAGATGATGGTGGTGCGATAATGAATGATACTTTAGGAACAGTTACAATAGGTTCCAATGCGAACTTTACCGGCAACATGTCAAACTTTGGCGGAGCAATCGAGAATCGCGGAATAATGACATTTGAGGATGGTGTGGTATTTAGAGACAATACTGCAGAAATTGGCTGTGGTGGAGCAATTTATAATTCCGGAACATTGAATTTAGTAGCGAATACAAAAAATGTAGAATTTACTGGAAATACGAGTGGAGGAGATCCGATTGCAATAGATAATCAAAAATCAACCATGAATTTGTGGGCAAGCGAAAAAGTTAGGTTTATTTTTAATGATAGGATAACATCAGACGATAGTTTAAGCACATTGAATATCAATCAGTCATCCGGTACACTTCCTACAAATGGAACAATAGAATTAAATGCGGATATGAGCAGGTATGTCGGAGAAGTTTATTTTTATGGTGGAACGATAGAGTTAGGTAAAAACGGAACATTGTTTGGTGTTGATAATGGTATAAAATACATTGATGTGGATAATGCAACAATAAAAATGGCAAACGGTAAAGTAGCAAATGCAGAATTTGGTATAGATGGTAGTGTAAATATAAGAAAAGAATTAAATTTAACAGTAGATGCTGATTTGGAAAATAAAAAAATGGATATGGCTTTGTTCCCCGGATCGAATATAGGTCCCGGGAAATTAAATGTAAAAGAAATAAATATAATAAAAGATTCTGATAAAACAACAAGAGTGGATTTTGCATCAACAGGATCTGATAATAATGTGATAAGTGTAAATAAAGCAAGGTCTGTTAGATATAGTTACGATGCAAAATTAGAGTATGGTAAAATTACGGCTTTTATTGGTAGTATTCCTGTTCCGAATATTGACGGTTATTATTACACTTTCACAAAGAACGGATTTAACCCCGTAACGGCATCAGGAGCAATTTCGGCAACAGCAGGTGGAGCAGCAACACAATCTTTGGTTGCAAACCAAGTTTTTGCAAATATGAACGGTAAGACATCAAATAGTAAAAAAGCAAGTATAAATCCTTCGAATTTGTATGTTTCCGCAGGTGACCAGGTATTTGATAATAGCGGAAAAGTAGAAAGAGGATTATGGTTAAAACCATTTATGGCACAAGAAACGGTAAAAATCGGTGATGCAGATGTAGACAACAATTTGTACGGAACACTTGCCGGAATAGATTTTCCGCTAGGACAAGATAAACAAGTATCATTTTATTTAGGATATGCCGGAAGTGAACAGACGATAGAAGAAGTAAAATCGAATCAAACGGGATATGTATTAGGTGCAACCGGAATGTTGATAAAAGAAAAGTGGTATTTGGGAGCAACGGCAAATATGATATTCAATAAAGCGTCTATAGATAGTGATGACGGAACAAATGATATAGATATGAATATGTTTGGTATTGCAGCCAAAGCAGGATACAATTACGATATGGGCAAAAAATGGATATTGGAACCGAATGTAACATTGATGTATGGAATAGTAAATTGCGGAAGTTATGAAACAACATTAACAAAAGTGGATAGCCAAAGCATAAGTAATATATCTGTAGAACCGCAAGTAAAAGCGAAATTTGAAATAGGAAACGGATGGCAACCATACGGTTTATTGGGATATTCAGCAAACTTGAGTTCACAACCTACAGTTAAAACGGAAGCAGGAGATTTAGACCTTGATAGTGTAGATGGATATGTAGAATACGGAGCAGGAGTGAATAAAGATTTTATAGATACAGCGTGGAGTTGTTATGCACAGGTAACCGGAAGAAGCGGCGGAAGGAATGGGTTTGCAGGAAACCTTGGGGTTAAATACAAATTTTAAGCGGTTTATCTTTTAAATTTATACTGCGTTACAGCACGGCGCATTTACTTTTCAACGTAAACTTCGCCGTGCTGTTGCCTTGTATAAATTTAAAATATTTCAGCTTTAAGAAGGAAAGTTCTGTCTTTAAATTCTCTGATACACTCAAAAAACACATTTCGCAAAATCTTAAAGTCTTGAAAGTCGTATCATTACGAGGTTACAATCCACCTGCTTTTAAGAAATATTATGGAATAATAATATAATTTGGGCTATAATATCCACAATTATATTTGGAGGAAGCTATGTCAAAAAAAAGAATAGGTGTTATTGGCGGTGCTACTGAAAAACATTCTGTTTATATGAAACAATTATTGGAATCCATGGGAGTGGATGTTCTTTTAATAGATACATTAAATTTTCCTGAACATGTAGATTTTTCTTTTGGAGATAAACTTAAGTATCAAAACGAAGAGATAGAGGATATAAGAAGTTTTTATGTAAGAACCGTATTTTATAATGAACCGCCATATTATTTAGAAGAAGTTAAAGAAGGGAAACCGATAGATTTAGATGGATGGTATTCTAATTATACTGCAGAAAGAGAAAGACAAGCTTTTTTAGGATCATGGATAAGAACTTTAGCACTTGAGGGAAGAACTGTAGTAAACAATATTTCAACTTTTCAGCTACACTATTTAAAGCCGTATCAAATTGCAATTTTAAGAAAACAGGGAATAGTTTTACCTAAAACGTTGGTAACAAATAGCAAAGAGGAGTTGTTGAAATTCAGAAACGAAGTAAAAGAGGTTGTTTATAAAGCCGTAGCAGGTGGTACAGCTTGCAGAAAAATGACTGATGAAGATTGGAAAGATGAAAGATTGGATAAACTAAAATATGCTCCGGTAATTTTTCAAGATTATATA
The DNA here is from genome assembly GCA_017651625.1 of Candidatus Ruminimicrobiellum bubulum. GTDB lineage: Bacteria > Elusimicrobiota > Endomicrobiia > Endomicrobiales > Endomicrobiaceae > Ruminimicrobiellum > Ruminimicrobiellum bubulum. The sequence continues at coordinate 13,599 of JAGCCP010000018.1, forward strand.
GATGGCGACAACATTAGAGTTTATGTTTTAAATCATAAAATTATTTCTTGTAACGTAATCAATACGGATGAGGTTGATTACAGAGGTTATGAAAAATCCGTTGAACATGTTAATATTCCGGAAGATGTTCAGAACATGTGTATAAAAGCTGCTGATATTTGCGGGTATACATTTACGGGAATTGATATAAAAAGAACTACCGATAACAGATATGTGCTAATTGAATGTAACCCTTCGGCAATGTTCTTGGGAGTAGATTATAGAACAGGAGATAACATTGCAGGGCAACTTGCCGAATATCTTATAAAAAATGGATAATAAAAGAAGAATTTTAACCAGTCCGTATAAAAATGCTTTTGTTTTTGAGTATGGTAACCTCGACGATAATACTATTTGGATATTGCCGCCAAGTCAAAAAGTTTTTAATATAGATCAGTTCACATTGAAAGTTATACTCGATATGAATAACGGCACAAAAGTTGACGTAATTTCAAAAAAGTATGATTTACCGATGGAAGAAATACAATCTATATTAAATAAACTTTCCTTTGAAAGTGCTATAACCGAACAAAATTGCGGTAGAATTATGATGTCTCAGAATAATGATACTGTTGATTTGGCTCCTCTTTTAACTTTGTCTGTTGTTATGCTTTTCATACAAATAGAGTATTTTAGAAATGTGGCTCATACTTTCATCATGAATTCTTTCGCAGATTCAATGATTGTTGCTATTATAGCAATAGCTGTTGTTTTCTTTCATGAATTAGGTCACTATTTGGCATGCATAAAACATTTTAAACCCAGGTTCGGTTTTATGTTTGTGTCAATATTTCCGACAATATATGTAAACACAAATTTGTCTTGGACGTTAAGTAAAAGTATCAGAATATTTATAAACCTTTCCGGTGCTTTTGCGGATTTAATTGTTAACACTGTTTTGGTTTTTATGGTTGTGTTATTTCCGAAAGTAGAATATTTTATAACACCTTTACTTATGTTACAATATTCAAGATTATTAATAGTTTTGAATCCTTTGTTGCCCGGAGATGGATATTGGATATTGTCGGATGTGTTAAACAAAGTTAATTTGAAACAAAAATCTTTAAGAGAACTGTTATCGTTTAGATTTAATTTTATGTCTTTTTTCGGTTTAGTTTCTTTTATAATGATGGTAGTACCTATGATTTTCTTTGGAATATATATTTTTAATTTAATATATAGTTTTATTCAAAAATTAGGACTTTTATAATCGGAGGTAACAATGTATATTTACATGTATATCGGTATTTTTGTTTTTTTTATTTGCATATTGCTTTTTTCATCTGTTAGAGTTTTTAAGGAGTATGAACGAGGAGTATTATTCAGATTAGGCAGACTGAAAAAAACAAAAGGACCGGGACTTGTTTTTATAATCCCGATAATAGATAAAATAGTAAGGGTTGATTTAAGACTTGTATCTATAGATGTTGCAAGGCAAGAAATTATGACCTTGGATAATGTTCCGGCAACAATAGATGCGATCGTATATTTTAAGATAATAAATCCGGATAATGCAATAACGGTTATACACAACTATTATCAAAGTACTTTTCTTATTGCGCAAACTTCGCTTAGAAGTGTTATCGGACAGGTAGATTTGGATACATTGTTATCAAAAAGAGAAAATATTAATGAAGCTCTTCAAGGCGTTATTGCCAAACAAACAATGCCTTGGGGAATAGAAGTTCCTATGGTAGAAATCAGAGAAGTTTCTTTGCCGGAAGAAATGAAGAGAGCAATGGCAAGGCAAGCCGAAGCGGAAAGAGAAAGAAGAGCTATGTTGATAGATGCAGAAGGTGAATTTCAAGCTGCAACAAGGTTGGTTGATGCAGCTAATATAATGCAGCAAAATCCGATAACTTTGCAGTTGAAATACTTACAAACTTTGACGAAAATTTCTTCGGAAGGAAAAACGATAGTATTTCCGTTTCCTATAGAGTTTATAAAGGATTTTATAAGTAAATTAAACAAGCCAAACGAAAAGAAATAATATTTTTTACAAAAATTTTACAAAAACTTACGGATTTTTTTTCAATAACCGATTATAATTGTTTTGTATTCTATTTAATATAAGTAGTAGTAGGAGGAAAGATGAAAACAAAAAAGTTGTTTATCGTGGAATTAGAAGAAAGAAAAAGCACCTCAGAATTATTTATTAAAACTCCGGCATATAGCAATTCTCAATTAAAACAAGGAAAAGGCGGCAGTCCGAAAGATAATTTTGTTACTGATGAAGAAAAAGAGGCCGGATTGATGAAATCAACATCCGATGTAACAACAAAATCGGTTGGTGAAGAAGGCTCAACAACAAAGAATGAAGCCGGTACAGATGTAACAACGAAGTCAATCGGTGAGGAAGGCGCTACTACGAAGAACGAAGATGGTGCAGATGTAACAACAAAATCAATTGGTGAAGAAGGGGCCACCACAAAGAATGAAGATGGTGCCGATGTAACAACGAGATCAATCGGGGAAGAAGGCGCTACTACAAAGAACGAAGACGGTGCTGATGTAACAACACTGGCACTCGGTGAAGAAGGTTCCACAACAAAGGATGAGGGTGGATCTGATATAACAACATTGGCAATGGGAGAAGAGGGTTCTACAACAAAAGATGAGGGTGGAGCAGATTTAACAACATTGGCAATGGGAGAGGAAGGTTCTACAACCAAGGATGAAGGCGGAACAGATGTAACAACCAGAGCAATTGGCGAGGAAGGAGCCACAACGAAAAACGAAGGTGGAGCCGATGTGACAACCAATGCAATCGGAGAAGAAGGAGCAACGACAAAGAATGAAGGTGGAACAGATGTAACAACTAAATCAATTGGTGAGGAAGGAGCTACCACAAAGAACGAAGGTGGGGCAGATGTTACAACCAACGCAATCGGAGAAGAAGGAGCAACGACAAAGAATGAAGGCGGAACAGATATAACAACAAGATCAATTGGAGAAGAAGGAGCCACCACAAAGAACGAAGGTGGAGCCGATGTAACAACAAAATCAATTGGTGAGGAAGGAGCCACAACGAAAAATGAAGGTGGAGCTGATGTAACAACAAAATCAATCGGAGAAGAGGGAGCCACCACAAAGAACGAAGGTGGAACCGATGTAACAACAAAATCAATTGGCGAGGAAGGAGCCACAACGAAAAATGAAGGTGGTTATGATGTAACAACAAAATCAATCGGTGAAGAGGGAGCAACGACAAAGAATGAAGGTGGAGCAGACGTAACGACGAAATCAATCGGTGAGGAAGGCGCTACCACAAAGAACGAAGGCGGTTACGATGTAACAACAAAAGCAATCGGAGAAGAAGGAGCCACTACAAAATCAGAAGGCGGAGCAGATGTAACGACTAAATCAATTGGCGAGGAAGGAGCTACCACAAAATCAGAAGGCGGAGCTGACGTAACAACAAAAGCAATCGGAGAAGAAGGAGCTACCACAAAATCAGAAGGTGGAGCCGATGTAACAACAAAAGCAATCGGAGAAGAAGGAGCCACCACAAAATCAGAAGGCGGAGCTGATGTAACAACAAAAGCAATCGGAGAAGAAGGCGCTACAACTAAAAATGAAGGTGGTTTTGATTCAGTAACGACAATGGCATTAGGAGAAGAAGGAGCTACCACAAAATCAGAAGGCGGAGCTGACGTAACAACGAAAGCAATCGGGGAAGAAGGAGCTACCACAAAATCAGAAGGCGGATCCGACGTAACAACAAAAGCAATCGGAGAAGAAGGAGCTACCACAAAATCAGAAGGTGGAGCAGATGTAACAACGATGGCCATCGGAGAAGAAGGCGCCACAACTAAAAATGAAGGTGGTTTTGATTCAGTAACGACAATGGCATTAGGGGAAGAAGGCGCTACCACGAAATCAGAAGGTGGAGCTGATTCGGTAACAACAATGGCATTAGGAGAAGAAGGAGCTACAACTAAATCAGAAGGCGGTGCCGACACAACGACAAAATCAATCGGAGAAGAGGGAACAATAACGAAGAATGAAGGTGGTTCCGATGTAACAACTAAGGCATTAGGTGAAGAAGGAAGTTTAATAAAATAAAAAATTTTTAAAATATAATAAATAAGGACTATGAGCTAAAAAGTTCATAGTCTTTATTTATTTGCTAAAAAAACAGAAATGTTATATAATACAAAAGTAAGTATGTTGCTATAAAATGTTGTTGTTTGCACACTATTATATTTTTAGATATAATTTTACTTTAAATTCAGTTTAGGAATGTTTTATGATTTCGTTTTTATATTCCGCATCCGTTCAGGGAATAGATGCTTGTTTAATAGATGTTGAAATAGATATTTCATCGGGTTTACCTGTTTTTTCAATAGTAGGATTACCGGATACTTCCGTAAAAGAATCAAGAGACAGAGTTGTTTCCGCTATAAAAAATTCGGGGTTCGATTTTCCTACAAAAAAAATTACGGTAAACCTTGCACCGGCAGACATCAAAAAAGAAGGTGGATCGTTTGATTTACCTATAGCTTTGGGTATACTTGCTTCAAGCGGAATAATCGATAAAAAATCGTTACAAAACATATGTGCGATAGGCGAACTTTCTCTTGACGGAAAGTTAAGACCGGTAAAAGGAATTTTGCCTATAGTTTTAAGTTTGCATAAGTTTGGTATAACACAAATTATTGTTCCGGAAAAGAATAAAAATGAAGCTTGTGTAGCTAAAGATATAGAAATATATCCATTTAACGATTTAAAAGATGTAATACAATTTTTAAAGAAAGAAACAGTTGTTGAACCTTACAAACAAGACAACATTTCGTTTCATAATAGTTTAACAAAAAGTTCGATAGATTTTTCCGATATTAAAGGTCAGCTCTTTGCAAAACGAGCCGCTGAAGTTGCTTGTGCCGGAGGACATAATATGATTATGGTCGGACCTCCCGGATCAGGTAAAACGATGATAGCAAAAAGAATCCCTACAATACTTCCTTCAATGAGTTTTGAAGAGTCTGTTGAAACAACAAAAATATGGTCTGTGTCGGGCCTTGTTCCGGCAGGGGAAAGTTTAATTACCGACAGACCTTTCAGAAGTCCGCATCATACAACATCGGCAGTTGCTTTAATAGGCGGAGGTTCGTATCCTAAACCGGGTGAAGTAAGTTTGGCTCATAACGGAGTATTATTTTTAGACGAATTAACGGAATTCAGAAGAGACGTTTTGGAAGTTTTAAGGCAACCTTTGGAAGATAAAATAGTTACCGTATCGAGAGCAAAAAATACTTTATCTTTTCCGGCATCGTTTATGTTGATAGCTTCAATGAATCCTTGTCCGTGCGGTAATTACGGAAGTGATAAAGAGTGTACATGTAATCCGTATCAGGTTAAAAGATACAGAGCAAAAATTTCCGGACCTTTAATGGACAGAATAGATATTCAAGTAGAAGTTCCGGCACTGAAAATCGATGAAATAACTTCGAACAAAAATGCTGTAAACGAAACTTCGCAACAGATAAAAGAAAGAGTAATAAAAGCAAGAAATATACAGTACGAAAGGTTTAAAGGTAAAAAAATTTATTGTAATGCACAAATGGGACCGAAAGAAATAAAAAAATATTGTGTGCTGGAAGAAAGTGCGGGAATGATGTTACATAATGCCATAGAAAAGTTAGGCTTTTCCGCAAGAGCATATGATAGAATATTAAAAGTTGCAAGAACAATTGCCGATTTGGCAGGTAACGAAATAATACAGTCGTCACATATAGCCGAAGCAATAAAGTACAGAAATCTTGATAAATATAATTAGAGAAGAAAAATGTCTTGGAGTACAGATAACAGATTTGCATATAATTTATTTGTTGAAAAACATAAAGTAATATTGATATTTCTTATCGTTTGCTTTGTTGTTTTATCAATGAAACTTTTTTATATGCAAATAATAAGAGGAAATTATTATAGAAATATATCCGAACATCAAAGAATAAATACCGCTCATGAAAGAGCGTTCCGCGGACTTATTTACGATACTAACGAAAAAGTTTTAGTAGATAACGATACTAATTATGTTGCACTTTTTTACCCGTTTGAACAACAGTATGAACCTACCGAAGAAAGTATAGAAAAGTTAAGCAAAATTTTGCAGAAAGATATAAAATCTTCCATCGAAAAAAGTTGGAGATACGGTAGAGTAATAAAACTTGCCGAAAATTTAACCATAGATGAAGTTTTCAAAATACAAGAAAACAAACTTTTTTTGTCCGGAATAACGGTAGTAAAAGAACCTAAAAGAGTATGTCACGATTCAGTTGAAAATGCACACATTATAGGTTATGTAAACGAACTAAGACTTGAAGAACTCGACAACATGGATAATGCCGAACTTAAAGTAGGTGATACTATAGGAAGGTGCGGAATAGAACAATCTTATGACAGATATTTAAGGGGAAAAGACGGAGGATATTCTTTTGAAGTTAATGCCAGAGGACAACACCAAAAAACGTTCGATTATGAACCGCCCATTATAGGAAACAGTTTATATTTAACCATAGATACGGACCTACAAAGAATAGCCTATCAAGCACTAAAAAATTCCTCATCCGGTAAAGGTGCCGCAGTTGCGATAGATGTAAAAACAGGTGCAATAAAAGCGTTTGTTTCATGCCCCAGTTACGATTTAAACAAAATATCATCCGCAAAAGATTACAAAAAATATTTAAAAAATAAAAAATTGCCTTTCTTTAACAGATGTATTCAAGCATTGTATCCGCCGGGTTCAACATTTAAAATTGTTACTTTTATTGCGGCATTGGAACACTTGCATTTTGATCCTCGTACAATAGAAGATTGTACCGGTAAATTTGAACTTGGTGACAGATTTTATTCTTGTTCATCCAAAGCGGGTCACAGAAAATTAAATCTTATTTCTGCAATGGCATATTCATGTAATGTTTATTTTTATATTTTAGGGCTTGATTTAGGTGTTAGAGTTATTGTTGATTATGCTAAAAAGTTCAGATTGGGCGAAAAAACCGGTATAGATATTTATTCCGAAAAGAAAGGTTTTGTTCCCACACCGGAATGGAAAAAATCTAAAATGAAAGTGCCATGGCTTAAAGGTGATACCGTTATTCTTTCTATAGGGCAAGGTGCGTTGTGGGTTACTCCGTTACAAATGGCAAACTTAATGGCAACTGTTGCAAATAACGGTGTTTCTTATAAACCTTATTTTGTGCAAGAAATAAAAGATTCAATAACAAAGGAAACAATTTATAAGCATGAACCGGAACCAAACGAGAAAATAGAATTAAATCCAAATACATGGAAACAGTTACACAAATCACTTAAAGCAGCAGTTGATTATGGTACTGCCAAAAGAACAAAATTTAAAAATATGACTGTTGCCGCAAAAACAGGAACAGCCGAAAATCCGCAAGGTGAAGACCATGCTTGGGTAGTAGCTTATGCTCCCGCAGATAATCCCGAACTTGCACTTGCGGTTATAGTAGAAAACGGAGGTTTCGGCGGTAGTGTTTCTGTACCTGTAGCAAGAGAAATATTTAAAAAATATTTTAATATTGCAGAAGAATATGATGAAGATTTAATTAACGGAAATAGCAATGACACACACTAAATCAATTTTTTCTAAAATTATCAAAAATATAGATTTAACTTTTTATATATCGATATTGTATTTATTGTTTATCGGTATTACGGCAATATATTCCGCAAGTTCAAATTTGGATAATCCTACAAAATATATAACAACACAATTTATTGCTTTAAGTATAGGTACTGTCGGAATGCTTTTTCTGGCAGGGTTCAATTATCAAAATTATAAACATTTCGGGAAATTTATATATATTTTATCTTGTGTTTTACTTGTTTCGGTACTGATATTCGGAACTCAACATAAAGGAACAAAAGGGTGGTTTGATTTACCTTTTTTCTCGTTCCAACCGGTGGAAATAACGAAGATAATGCTTATAGTGACTCTTGCAGCATTTATAGATAAACATTGGAACGAAATATCCAAACTTTCAATCTTTGTTAAAACTTTAGGTCTTACATTGGGACATTTTGCCCTTATAATGTTACAACCGGATTTTTCTTCCACACTGTCTTATTTTCCGGTAACGCTCGTATTGTTGTATGTTGCAGGTGCAAGACTTTTACATCTTTGTGCGGTTATTTTGTATGGAGCACTTGCCGTTTTAATACCGTTACTGGTAACTTTTTTTAAATTACAACCTGAACTTTTAGAAACAAATAAATTGGTAAACTTTTTTGTAACAGCATCAACAAACTGGCATAAAGCAGTCATAATTTTAGGCGTGATAATTTTAATTATGGTTTTAACAAAATGGTTTTTAAATAAGTTAAGAATTCCTATAGGATGGGCATATCCTATTATATTTTTATCGGTAATTTTGGCAGGTTCTTTTTCTTCTATAGCGGTAAACAAATCTTTAAAAGAATATCAAAGAAAAAGATTAATAGTTTTCTTAAAACCGGAAATCGATTCCAGAGGTGCCGGTTACAACATTATACAATCTAAAATCGCTATCGGTTCGGGTAAATTTTCAGGTAAAAAATTCTTTAAAGGAACACAAACACAACTCGGGTTTTTACCTGAACAAAGAACAGACTTCATTTTTTCCGTTATAGGTGAAGAAGGGGGGTACGTTCTTGCACAACTTACAATCCTTTTTTACTTTTTATTTATATGGAGAGCTTTGGTTGTAGCCAAATATGCGAAAGACCGGTTCGGCTCTCTCGTTGCAATGGGTATAGCTACAATGTTTGCTTTTTATGCGATTATAAATTTAGGTATGGTTATGGGCCTTATGCCTGTTACGGGGCTTCCTTTACTTCTTTTATCTTATGGCGGTTCAAGCATGCTTTCATCAATGTTTGCCATAGGAATCCTTATATCTATCCACATCAGAAGATTTTACTAAAAAATGCCTTAGGCAATTTTTGGAAGAATGGAAGATTAGAAGAGTAGAAGATTAGAGGAAAAGAGGAAAATTATATAATAACAAAATTTGCAAAGCAAATTTTACAACTTAACGTCCAATCTTCAAATCTTCCAATCCTCGAATCTTCAGTCGTTTATTTCTTTACCGGTGGTTTCGGGATAATTCTTGTTATCGGATTTATTCCTTTAGGCATTACTACAGGCCTTTTTATAGGGTTTATCGGAAATCTTGGAAGTACTCTGTTAGGTAACTTCTTTTCAATGTTTTCCAGCTTTTTATTTATACTATCCAACGTGTTAAAAAAGTTGTCTGCCAAACTTATTTTTTCGCTTACAACAGAAACTTTATTATAAAATTCTTCTATCTTTGTTAACTGCTTTTCTATATCGAGTTTTTCTATCTCTTCAAACTTTTGTTGCATTTTTTCAAAGTTGGTAATATTCTTTTTTACGCCTTGAATTGTGGTGTTTATGGAATCAACGGTTTTTCTTATATTTTCTAACGGTTCAACGGATTTTTTTGCGATTTCCACCTTTTGTAATATAGCGACAATTTGTTCGTAATTGTTTTTAAGTTCGATAGTTTTTTTATTTAATTCATTAATCGTTTCTATTGTTAAATTAAGTTCTTCGAATCTGTTAAGAGCTTGAGAAATTTCCGTTGCATATTTTTTAAGTTCGTTTACTTTATTTATAAAATCACTCATTGGTTAACTCCTTTACTATTTTTGTTGCTGAATTTTCTATCTTCGTGTGTATATTTTTTAGTTCGTTAATTTTATAATCAAAATATTTTTCTATTTCCTGTTTTGCAAAATTGTACTTGTTGTAAAGTTGTTCGATGTTTAAATTTTTTGCAAACAAAATTTTTTCAAAATCTTCAAAATTGTTTTGATACAAACTCATAATACAGTATAGTTCAAAATTGTAATCTTTTTCATAATATTTTTTTGCGAGTGTAAACTGTTTATACGAAAATAATAAATCCGCTTTTTCGTTGTAGTTCATGTTAGGTTCCAACAAAAATTTGTCACAAATTTCTATCATCTTCTTTGTAGTATCAATATTGTATTTTGTCACTTTTTCAAAATGTTCTTTGGCTTTTTCAAACTCTTCGTTATTAAAAAAGTTTAATGCCTTTAAATAATATCTTTCGTCTGTAGCCTCATCCAAACTTAACGAGATTTCATTTATGTTGTTTATTTTATCAATCAAAGAATATTTTATTTCATATTTGTTCATCTTCGAAACAATATCGTTTATTAACTCGATATCATTTTTTTCTTCCAATAAATAAACGTTATGTTCGCCTCTTGTTATAGCAACATAAAACTGATTAAAATAAAAATCATAATTCTTATCTTTTTTCCAATCATAATTATAAAAATTTTGGAATATTGAAAAGTAGTCCGACAACACATTGTAAGTTATAATGTTGGGATACTCTCTTCCTTTAATTTCCGATACGGTAAAAATATTTGTAAGGTGAGGAAAAGCTTTTTTTAAGTTATCTTTTTTTTGTTCGTCGGAAACTATTATTGCAACATCAAGCCCCTTATTTTCAAGTCCTTCAAACAACACTTTTTTATTGTTGTCGCTGTATCTTATTATTCCGAACTTTCCGGCATTATTGTTTCTTGTTATTTCGGGGACTTTATCTTCGTGGTGCCTTGCCGGCAATTTTTCATCTCTGATTTCGTTAACTAAATTTATAAGTTTTGTTATATCGGTGGAATTTCTGAAATTTTCGTTTAACCTTGTTTTAAATGCTCTTACCGCATTATCATTAAACAATTTTTCAAGTCGTCCTATTTTAAAAAATGTCGGGTTTATCACTTGGTTCGGGTCACCGGTAAAAATAAGTCCTTTTTTGTCGGATAAAAGAAAAAGCATATATATTTGAACTTCGGTTAAATCTTGAATTTCATCTACAATAATGTAATCATATTTTATGTTTTTTGTTTCAATTGTATTGCATAAATCAAAAGCAATATCGTTCATATCAAACATGTTTCTGTTTTGTAACCATTTGTTATATTCCAACGTAAGGTTGTACAAAGTTTCTCTGTCTTCTTTGTTGAACGCTTTATAATCGTCCGGAATTTTTTCGTCACTGTTAATGTAAGAGTTTCTGTCGATGATATTGTTAATTGTTCCGTCTTGTAACTTTTTTAATTTCCTGTCCCAATTAACATACATAGATCCTTTCAGTATTCCGCAGATTTCGCTGTAAATTAAACTTTTGTTCTCTCTTATAAACTTTTGATATTTTTTGTTTCTTGTATCCAAAAACTCTTTTTCGAATCTTTGCGAACTTTGAATAATATTAGTATCTATAATTTTTGTGCTTTCGTATTTGTTTTTAAGAAACAAACAAAGATCTTTAAAAATTTTTATATCTACGGAAGAATCGTTAACTTTTTCTTCAACGAAATTTCGTAACCCTTCCGAATATGTAACATAAAGAATTTTTTTCTCGTTGTTATACTTTTTCTGCAACTCTTTTATTACTTGTATAGAAATAACGGTTTTGCCGCTACCCGCAATTCCCGAAAGTATGCTCGGCAATTTAAGTTGCATATCTCTACTGTGCAACGAAAAATTTTGTTTTATGGTTAGCACTTCCTGTCTGTTCAAATCTTTAAAAGTGGTTTGTGTATCTTCAACGATTGTATCAACCTGTTTATCGTTTGTATCAATGAAATCTTGTTGAATATAGTTGTTCTTATCCAGGAAAAAAGCTTTATCTTGTTGTTGGTCATGCTTTGCTATAAAAAATAAAAGCAGTGTATTATAAATGTCTTGATCGGAAGAATACTGGTTAAAACAGTAATCGTTTTGTAAAGGATAATCGGAAAGCATCATACAAATAATTCTGTCGCTGCCCAAATCTATCGCACCGACTTTATTTGTTCCTTTAAACTTTTTAAATCCGAAACTGTTGAAATCGTAAAGTTCGTTAACCGAAACTTGTTGAAGTTTTTGTATTAACGAATTAAATCTGTCGATATCGTTATACTTTTTTAATTGTTTTTCCAGTTTGGTTGTAATAAATATGTTCATTGTATTACCTAAACATTTATAATTAAACATTATATTAAATATTATCGGTTTTTTTAATAATTTGATATACTTATAAAAAATATTTTAATTAAGAAGGAAAAAATAAAAATGAAAAAGTATTATATTACAACACCGATTTATTATGTTAACGACAGACCTCATATAGGTCATGCTTATACTACAATAGCCGCAGATATCGCTGCCCGTTGGAAAAGACTTCAAAATCACGAAGTTTATTTTTTAACGGGAACGGACGAACACGGTGCAAAAATTTGTCAGTCCGCACAAGCTAAAGGTGTTACTCCGAAACAACTTTGCGATGAAATGAGCGGATACTTTCAAGAAGCTTGGAAACTTTTAAATATATCTAATGACGGTTTTATAAGAACGACAGATAAATTTCACGAAGAAACCGTTCAAATGATAATGCAAAAACTTTACGATAAAGGTCTTATATACAAAAAACAATATGAAGGATTATATTGTGTAGGTTGCGAAAAGTTTATTGCCGAAAAAGATTTGGACGAAAACGGTTGTTGTCCTGATCACAAGAAAAAACCCGTGGTTCAATCCGAAGAAAATTATTTTTTCAAGCTTTCACAGTTTAACGAACAACTTATAGACATGATAGAAAATCCCGCAAACCCTAACCATATAGATGTTTTACCGGAACAAAGAAGAAACGAAATATTGGGAAAATTAAGATTAGGTATTGAAGATATAAGTATTTCAAGAGCCGCTCTTGATTGGGGTATACCGTTACCTTTCGATAACAGTCAAACGGTGTATGTTTGGGTGGATGCTTTAATCAACTATGTTTCGGCTATCGGATACAAAGATAACAAAGAAATGTTTTCTAAATATTGGCCGGCAGATATACATTTAATGGCAAAAGATATTTTGTGGTTCCACAGCGTAATTTGGCCTGCACTTTTAATGGGTGCGGATATTCCGGTACACAAAAGAGTTTATGCTCACGGATTTTTTACAATCAACGGAGACAAAATGTCTAAAACGTTGGGGAATGTTATTACACCTGCTCAACTTGTAGAAAAGTTCGGTGTGGATCCAGCAAGATATTTGGCGGTATCTTTAATACCGTTCGGTCCCGACGGCGACATTTCTATGGAAGCGCTTACCAAAAAATATAATGTGGATTTGGCAAACAATTTGGGTAACCTTGTATCAAGAACAAACAAAATGGCGGAAAAATATTTTGAAGGTAAAGTTCCTAAAACCGATATTGAAGATAACTTAACAAAAGAAGTAGCAAAAATTTTAAATAACGGTTACGGACTGTCAATAGAAAATATGCAGTTCCATAAAGCATCGGAAACTTTACAGCAGGCAATAACATTAATTAACCAACAAATAGAACAGGATGCTCCTTGGAAACTTGCAAAAACAGATACTAAAAAACTTGCGGATTGCATGTACTGTTATTTCCAGGCAACTGACTTGATAGCATTACATTTAATACCGTTCATGCCTACACTATCCGAAAAAATATGGCAGTTGAACGGCGGTAACGGAAATATTGTTGAAACGGCAAAAAAATATTTTGAAGATAAACAGTTACCTAAAGAAGGTTTTTCACCGAGCGACACAAAGTTAGGACAGTTTGAAATCTTGTTCCCGAGAATACAAAACGGCAATGTATAATTGATAATTTACAATGTACAATTGTCGGTAAAAAATGCAAAGCAATTTTTGTTAAATTATTAGTTTTTTTGCATCGCAAAAAACACATTAATTATAAATTGTAAATTATAAATTAATTTTGTTGACATTCTCGACAATAAAATATATATTATTAAAAAATTAAGTCGGTGATACCGACCTAAAATAAAAACAAAAGGAGAAAGAAAAAAATGAGAAAAAGCTTGGTAGCTTTGTTGTTGGCAGTGGCACTTGTAGCGCCTGTTTTTGCGGCAGAAAAGAATATGTGGGTAGGCGGAAGTTTCGGCTATAATTCCAGTAACAATGAGCAGCATGGTTATACTTTTTCAACAACAGCATGGTCTATTGAACCGGAATTCGGTTGGACCATAGTTGACAGATGGGATATCGGTTTAGATTTCGCTTATGGTGAGGGACAAAATGTTAATTCTATTTATGGATTTAAAATTCCTATTTCGATTGATCCTTGGCAGACCGGTATTAGTGCTAAAATAATTACAGTAGCACCTTTTGTAAGATATTATTTGGCAAAAGTAGCCGGTGTTGATGTTATATTAAAAGGTTCTATATTCTATTCAAAAACGGAAGCTGAGTTTCCAGGAGGTGGCGATACAGTTAATGTCAATGCTTATGGAATCAGTATTGTTCCTATAATTTCTTACAGTATAAATGAAACATGGTCAATAGGTGCAGCACTTAACTTTGCGGAACTTTCATTCCTAAGTGCATCAAGTGATGGTGATAATTTCACTGAAGCAAAAACAGAGCAATTTGGTTTCAACGTGAACAACGGTTCACTTATAAGTGTAGGTTTTTCATACCATTTCTAAAAAATTGCCGAAAGGCAATTTTTAGCTGATGAGCTGAGAAGCTGAAAGGCTGAAAAGTTTGAAATATAAACAAAAAAAGAGCAGAAGATTTCCTTCTGCTCTTTTTTTGTCATTGCGAACGAAGTGAAGCAATCTGTTGCCGTTAAAACCGCAAAATCGGTGTCATCATACGGGATCTCGTTGCTATTCTTTGCCGTTAATTGCTAATTACTAATTGCTAACTATTAATTGTAATTGTTGACATTATCGATAGTAATATATATATTATTTAAAAATTAATTCAGTAACACCGAATTAAAATAAAAGGAGAAAAAAATGAAAAAAAACTTGTTGGCTTTGTTGTTTGCAGTAGCACTTGTAGCACCTGCTTTTGCAGCAGAAAAAAATATGTGGATAGGCGGAAGTTTCGGGTATAGTAGTGTGTCTTCAAAGGCACATCCTGATTGTTCAAATGATGCGGCAAGTGAATTTACAATCGCACCTGAATTAGGTTATGTTTTAGACGAAAAATGGGATATAGGTTTAAATTTATCTTATACAAAACAAAAAAATACGGCACATACGACAGATGGAATTGATAAATTAATTCCAGGTTCAAATGGAGGTAGTGATTCCGATACAATCGGCATATCACCTTTTGCGAGATACAATTTAGCAAAAGTAGCCGGTATTGATGTTTTATTAAAAGGTTCTTTGTTTTATAATACTTCAACAATAAAGCTTTGGGGTGAAGACGTAAAAGTAAATTCTTGCGGTATAACAATAGCACCGGTTATTTCGTATACCATAAATGAAACTTGGTCAATATCTGCAACACTTAACTTTTTGGAGCTTGGATATGCTCATTTCTCTTCAAGTGATTTAAAAAATTCTGCCGGTGATGATTATGCTTGCGATATATTTGGTTTAAATGTAAATGATGCTTCTATCATAAGTATTGGTTTTTCATACCACTTCTAATACTATAGCTAAATATATAAAAAGAGCAGAAGATTTTCCTTCTGCTCTTTTTTTATGTCCGCCATTGCGAGGCAACTTGTTGCCGTGGCAATCCATAGTCCTTTGTCATCCCGCACTTGATGCGGGATCTCGTTGTTCATTGTCATTCCGGACTCCGATCCGGAATCTATAAAAAATTGTGCCGCAGGCACTCCGAAAACTTTTCACCCATTCACCTCTTCACCTGTCTTTCCGTCGTTGTCGTTTCCATCCCTCCATCCTTCTATACCTCCATACCTCAAAAATGGTATAATATTAAACCATAAAATAATAATCGGAGAAAAAAGATGTTAATAGATTCTCATGCACATACTACCGATGCACATTTTGATGCCGACAGACAAGAAGTATTAAACAGAGCATTCAGCAGCGGACTAAAATATATTTTGGAAGTAGGTTGCGAACCTCCGTTATGGGATAAAGTTGCGGAACTTTCCAAACAAGAAAAAATTTATTCTATGTTTGGCCTTCATCCGCAAGATGCGGACAAATTTAATGACGAACTTTTTAATAAATTAAAATTTTTGTTAAGTGATAAAAAATGTGTTGCAGTTGGCGAAATCGGGCTTGATTATCATTATGAAGGTTATGATAAACAGTTGCAAAAAGAACTTTTTGTTAAACAAATAAACTTGGCACTTGAAATAAATAAACCTATATGTGTTCATTGCAGAGATGCTTACGATGATATGGTGGAAATATTTAAAACTTTTAAGCAGTTGCCTAAGGGAGTTATACATTGTTTTTCGGGCAGTTACGAACAGGCGAAAATTGTTGTGGACATGGGCTTTTTAATCGGTATAGACGGGCCGTGCACTTACCCGAAAAGTAACAAGTTAAAAAGAGTTATAGAAAATGTTCCGTTGGAAAAAATTTTGGTTGAAACCGATTGCCCGTACCTTGCACCGCAACTGTACAGAGGTACAAGAAACGAGCCGTCTTATGTTGTGGAAGTTGCAAAAAAAATAGCGGAAGTAAAATGTGTTCCGTTTGAAGAAGTTTGTAATATAACGACAAACAACACAATAAAGTTGTATAATTTAGAAAATAGTTGAAAGGGTGAAGGGGTTAAAGGTTGAAAGGTTTGTTGTAAAAATCGCTTCGCAATTTTTAATAAAAAATTAGATTTTTGCAAAGCAAAAATACATTAAACTGTTCACCCATTCACCGGAGCGAAGCTCGTTCAACCATTCAACTAAAAATCGCTTCGCGATTTTTAAGGAGTTTAATATGGCACAGTATTCTTACGTTTATGCAAATAATTTGTATCTTAATATAACCAACCGTTGTATGATGGCATGTCCTTATTGCATAAAACATAAATGGGCAGGAAAGTTCAGAGGTAACTCTTTAAAATTGGATAAAGAACCTACCGTTGAGCAGGTAATAGAATCTATAGGTGATCCTACAAAGTACGGTGAAATAATATTTTGCGGGTACGGAGATGCTTTGGTAAGGTTACCGGAAGTTATAGAAATATCCAAATGGTTAAAAAGTAAAAATGTTACGGTAAGAATAAATACTGCTGGCCTTGCAAACAGATATTACGGTAAAAATATATTGCCGCAACTTAAAGGTTTAATAGATGTTATTTCAATAAGTCTTAACGGTTCAAACCCGCAGGAACATAACAAGTTAAACAATCCTATGTTTAAAGAAGAATCTTTCGGTGAAATTTTAAAGTTTGCCGAAGCCGCAAAAGAATATATTCCTACCGTGGTTGTTACGGCTGTGGAACTTCCGGGACTTGATGTATCGAAAGTTAAAGAAATCGTAAAACCGTTAGGTGTTCATTTTAGGGTAAGACCGTATTTAGATGAGTATGAAGAATATTGAGATAAAAAAGTTTGTCAGACTTTTATATATTCCGATACTGATAGTATTAGTAGTTTTTATATTGGATACAAACTCGGTATTATCTAAAAAAAGTTGTATTATTGTTGACGGTAAAACCATACCGATACAATACGACAAAAACAAAATTTTAAGAGACATTTTGCAGGAAAATAACATATCGTTAGGTAAAAATGATATCGTGTATTCTTCTTTGGATAAGCCTATAAAACCGAACTCAAAAGTGAAAATTGTCAGAGTAGATAAAGTAAAATCGAAAGCGGCAAGCAAAACCGAATTCAGGCCCACATGGCACAAAATATATAATTCGAATTTAAGAAAAGTCGAACTGCAAAAAGGTATAGTAAAATACACGGATTCCGATATAACGCAAGTTTTTCATGATACTAAATTGGAAAGTATTGTATATGATAAACAGTTGTCGTATTCGGTGACTTTTTACAGGCTTTTACTGTTAGACAAAAACAACAATGTGGAAAAAATATACGATTTGTCTAAAGCTAAAAGGATGAAAATGATAGCGACGGCATACTATCCGGGAGACCCTTTAGCTTGGAAAGACGGAACAATAACTTTTTTGGGACAAAAAATGCAAAGGGGTATTGTTGCTGTTGACCCAAAAGTTATACCGTTAAGAACAAGACTTTATATTTCAGGTTACGGTTACGGCTATGCAGGAGATACCGGTTCTGCAATAAAAGGTGACAGAATAGATTTGGGTGTTAATAACGCTCAAGAAGAAAAATCTTGGATGTTCAGAGAAGTTACTGTATATATTCTTGAAAAATCCAATACTTGGTAAGGTAAAAACATGATAAAAGATATGATATTGTTCGGTAAAATTTTGTATGAACAGGGACTAAACCATTCTCATTCGGGTAACATAAGTGTAAGAGATAAAAACGAAATTTTGATAAAAAGGCATGGTGCAATGTTGGGATATCTTACTAAAAAAGATATCGTAAGAATAAATTTGAATAACGATAAAAAAGATAAACTTGCATCACTTGAAGCTAAAGTTCACAGAGCAATATATTTAAAAAATACCGAAGTTAAAGCCATTGCTCACGGTCATACAATATATGCAACCATATTATCTTTACATAACAAAATTATAAAACCGATAGACAGCGAAGGTCAGCTTTATTTACCGCAAATTCCGGTACTTGATTGTAAAGAAACTATCGGCTCGGATGAAGTGGCAAAAAAGATTCCCGAGCTTATATCAAAATACAAATGTGCAATTATAAAAGGGCACGGAGCATTTGCCGCAGGTAAAAATTTGGAACAGGCAAGCCTGTATCTTTCCGTAATAGAAAATGCATCAAAAATTTTATATTTAAGTAAATTATGTAAATAATCTGACCGATAAATTTAATATTATGAAAACAATGTAAAATTTTATATAATGCATATTGAAAATATTAGATAAAGTGCGATTAAAATGCAGATAACATTAAAACCCGTAAAATCAAGTGTAAAAGTATTCAATTATTTAGAAAAAAAAGGTTTAATTTCAGTACTAAAACCTACAGATAAAGCGCTTAAAACAAGAACCAAAACGGGAACGGTTGATATTTCGTACACATCAAACAAACGATTCGGTTCACACAGGTTGATGTGTATAGGTAAAAGAACAAAAAAAGTTCAATTATGTTATCATTTTGATAATGAAGATTTTATTTTTATAAATCCTTCAAATATCGATTACCAAAAACTTTATTTGGTATTTGCATTGGACAAAATAGACGTTTTTTACAAAAAGTTATCTAAAAATTTGTTAAGCGGTAAAGATTTTATTGCTGTTGAAATTGTCTATAACGATCCGAGACTAAGTTTTTTTACAATGCTTAAAAAGACGGTTCATTGCGAAGTTGTAAAAGATGAAGATAAACAACATCCCGTATTTTTTGTTACGGAGTCTTCTAATTTAAAAAACAACAAAATTAAACATAAAGATTTAACTATATCGGTGGGAGATTAAAATGCAGGAATTTTTGGTAAACATGCTAGTGCCTATAATAACGGGTGTAGTATATTTCGTTATGGCAATTGAAGTAATAAGAGTAAGCAGAATAAGAAAATTTATGTTCGGTGAAATAGGATACCAAAAATTGTTTACTGCATTTATATTGTTTGGTATATATTTTATTACAAGACCCCTACAAAATATTATCGGACCTCACCCTTGGCCTATGATTATAAATTCCGCAAGACAATTTTTTATTATGGGAATAATTGCACCTTCCATTTTTGTAGGAATTTTGCATTGGGTTCCCGGAAAAAGCGGTGCACCGAAATCTTCCGTTGTTGCAGCTTA
Source organism: Candidatus Ruminimicrobiellum bubulum (assembly GCA_017651625.1). Lineage (GTDB taxonomy): Bacteria > Elusimicrobiota > Endomicrobiia > Endomicrobiales > Endomicrobiaceae > Ruminimicrobiellum > Ruminimicrobiellum bubulum. The sequence goes on from JAGCCP010000018.1 coordinate 33,334, forward strand.
TGCTATAGGAATTTTGATGGGAACAATATTTGCACTTATCAATTCAATTGCTGTTGACGGTTCAAAAATTATAGCAACAGTGGGAAATCTTCATTTATATGATGCAACTTGGTTTTCCGGTGATTCGAAAATACAGTTGATAATGATACATCTTATTTGTCAGTTGGTTTCACCTGTAGGGCTTATTCTTCTTGCCGCTGCTTTTGTAAGACACAGAAGACACACCTATATGTTAGGACACATTTATACTAAAATGAAAACAAAGTGGAGATACCTTGAAACAGGTCTTATAATTATACCGGGCTCATTTATTTTGTCGGGGCTTTTGGCAATGTTCGGAAGATATTACACTTATTTGTGGTGCATATATTTTGTGGGAGCAATTATAGCAGGTTTCTTTGTATTATACAGTATAAAGTTGGCACCGAGAGAAAAACCTGCCGACCTTATATAAATAAAATCACAAAGTGATTTTATTTATGTTGAATAGGTGAAAGGGTTAAAGGGTGAAAGGCTTGTTGTAAAAATTAGATTTTTGCAAAGCAAAAATACATTAAACTATTCACCCATTCACCGGAGCGAAGCTCGTTCAACCTTTCAACTAAAAATTATAAAATAATTTTTATAAATTGGAGTTTAGTATGTCTTATTTAGTTTTAGCAAGAAAATTCAGACCTACGACTTTTGATGAAGTTATTGGTCAAGATCATATATCGCAAACTTTAAAAAATGCAATTAAAGAAGGTAAAATTGCTCATGCATATTTGTTTAGCGGACCGAGAGGTACCGGTAAAACAACTATGGCAAGAATTTTTGCCAAAGCACTTAATTGTAAAGAAGGTCCTACTACGGACCCTTGCGGTAAATGTCAAAATTGTATAGATATAGCAAAAAACCAAAGTATAGATGTTATGGAAATAGATGCTGCATCAAATACAGGCGTAGATAACATTAGAGAAATAAGAGAAAACGTTAAGTTCGGTGCAACGTCTTCAAAATATAAAATTTATATCATAGACGAAGTTCACCAGTTATCTACAGGTGCATTCAATGCTTTACTTAAAACATTGGAAGAGCCTCCCGAACACGTAATTTTTATTTTGGCTACAACGGAACAACATAAAGTTCCAATAACAATTCTTTCAAGATGCCAAAAATACAGATTCAGACTTTTATCTACAAATGAAATAGCTAAAGCAATAAAAAATATCGCAAAAAAAGATAACTTCGAAATAGAAGATGAAGCACTTAAAATCATAATAAATGCTTCCGGCGGTTCTATGAGAGATGCATTAAGTTTGCTTGATCAGGCAATATCTGCAACTACCGGAACAATAACGGAAGAATATATAAGAAATTTGATAGGTCTTTTACCTAAAGAAATAATATCTAAAACGATAGATTATATTGCACAAAACGATGTAGAATCGATAATGAAAATATGTAAACAAGTTTATGAAGAAGGTTACAACGTTTTACAGTTTGCAAGAGATTTAAGAGACCATTTAAGACAGCTTATGATATTTTCCGTAAATCCCGACCTTTCCGATGTTTCAAACGAAGATAAAAAGTTGTATGACAGACAAAAAGTGTTGTTCCCTATATCAAGATTTATAAGAATGGGTAATTTAATATCTAAAGCATTGGAAGAAATGAAATGGCACGACCAACCCAGAACGTTATTGGAACTTTACCTTTTAAAAATGGCAGAACCGTACTACAATGTTGCCGAACTTATCAGCAAAATAAACGAGTTGGGTAAACAAAATATTGCAAGTATGCCGGAACTTAAAGAAGTAAAAGTGGAAAAAACTGTAGTAAGTAATGAAGTGTCAAATCATGCTGTAATAAATGAACAGATTGAAGAAGATACCGTTGTAACAATGGCAGAATCTTTCGACTACGATTTAATGGGATTATGGAAAGAAATAGTTGCCGAATTTTCAAGAAAACATCCGATGTCTGCACAGACTTTAAAAGATGCAACGGTTAAAGAATTAAATGCAAACACATTTCAAATAGCGGTTCCAAGTCCCTTATCTTTAAATATGATAAAAATGCATCAGGAAACAATACAAAAACTTATGACAAGAAAAAGCGGTAGAGAAATAAAAGTTTCTATGGTGTTGGACGAAATCGCACAAAAGGGCGGAATAATAAAAGAAGATATAAAAATAGAACATGAAGAAGAAATGCCGAAGGAACAATTCACGGTTGTTGAAGATTTTAAGGAAACGGCAAAAACCGCCGTTCCTTCAAAAATAGAAGGTATAGCAAAAAAATTCGGTGGAATTGCCGTAAAAAAAGCTAAAGATACTGCTAAATCAAGTGAAAAATCTGCCGAAAACAGTTCTGATACGGAATCGGAAGAATAAAAAATGAACAGACCTCAAACAGTTGAAAAAATGATAGATGTGGTAAAAAAGTTGCCGGGTGTAGGTCCGAAAATGGCCGAAAGGTTATGTTATCACATACTGAAGATGTCCGATGTGGAAGCAAAATCTTTTGTTGAAGCAATACAGAATGCAAGACAAAAGGTAAAAGTTTGTTCTGTTTGTTATAATTTAAGCGAGTCGGATCCCTGCCCTATATGTTCCGATAATACAAGAGATAAAGAACTGTTATGTGTAGTTGAAAGTCCGCAGGATTTAATAGCCGTAAGTAAAGTAAGAAACGAAGATTATAACGGATTATATTTTGTGTTGGGCGGGGCTTTGTCACCGCTTGATGCTATAGGCCCTAAAGATATAAGAATCAATCAATTGATTACCAGATTAAAACAAGATAACATAAAAGAAGTTATTCTTGCTACGGATATGGATTCCAAAGGGGAAACTACTGCAGTTTACCTTGCACAACTAATAAAACCGTTAGGTATAAAAGTTTCAAGACTCGGTTACGGTATGCCCGTTGGCGGAGATATAGAATATGCCGATGAAGTTACAATATCAAAAGCCATAGCCGGCAGAAAAGAAATGTAGTTTTAAATTCAAATCAATCAAATAATGAATAAAAAATTTTTCAAAGATTCTTCCTTTATAATTTTTGCAACAATAGCACTATTGTATGCTATAGGAAATTTTATTTGGTGGAAATTAAATACTCCTATCATTCCGACAGGTATATCGGCATTACATTTCAACGATATTTTTAAAAACGATGTTCTTTATTATAATGCTCCGCTTATTGTATGGATAATGAAAGGTATGTTTTTTATATTCGGAAAACAATATTTCGATTTACAAATAATAGGTGTTAATTATGTGTTTTTTTTAGTAGCTATATATTTTATATATAAACTCGGATTAGAACTAAAAGATAAAGAAACCGGCAAAGTTGCAATGGTGTTATTTGCATTAACACCTGCAGTATATTACATGGGCAGACATTACGGCCATCAGGATTGGCATGTAATGGTTGCGATGATAGTTAACATATATTGTCTGATAAAATTAGATGATTTTAAAAATAGTAAATGGAGTATATTGTATGGAATGACGGTAGGTTTAGGATTGTTGATTAAAGATGAGTTCTTACCGTATTTCTTTGCTCCATGGTTATATGTTGTTGTGAGAAGTTTAGTTAATACCGTGGAAACAAGAAAGGTATTAAATATATTAGTAACTATAGTGATTGGTGCTTTAATATCAGGATGTCATTATTTTAGATATGAAATAATTAATAAAGTTTTACATGAACCTATTATTGAGACAGCACCTATATTTAGTTTGACAAGTTTAAGTGTAACAACCGTAGATTTAAGTAAATATCTGTTATATCCATTATTATTTTTTGTGTTTGCTGTAGGATTTGTATTATTTTTGTATAAAAACAAAAACAGAGACAAGAATATATACATTTTGTGGTTTGCTGTACCTTGGACAATAATAACATTTATGCCTCATGTTAAAGCGCCTGAATATTGTTTGGGTTTTATTCCCTGTATGATTTTGATTTGTTCTTTTTTTATAACAAGTATTAAAAATATCAAAAAAATATTGGTATTATCGTTAATTGTAGTGATTTATTTGGCTCAGTATGTGTTTCTTATCTACGTAAATGATATTAGCTCATTTAATAAAAATGTTTATGGTATACGTTCTATTTCAGAAAAATCCTATTGTCAAGGTAGATATAAGATGAATTTTTGTTTTAAACTATCGCAATATGTTGATAATTATTCCGTAACTAAAAAAGTTCTGTTTGATGATACCTATATGCAAAAATCGACCGGAATAGACCGCTTTTTCTTTGAAGCAATGAATAATATATACTTTTCAAGAACAAATGTTTACGATTATAAAACTCGTGGTAATTATGATTGCGATATTTTATTTACAACCAAAAACGGAATATTTACCAGGGATAACCAGGAAATAGCATTAAAAGAATACAAGAGATATATAAATAGCCCGTTACAGACAGAAGAATCAAAAAGAATATATATAAATAAAAGAATGGAGGAAATAGAACAGCTCAAAAATTTTATTAAAAACAATTTTATTTTAATTGATAATATTCCATATAAAGATGATGTAATAGAAGTTTATAGATTGGTTAAATAGATAAAAACTGTTAGGTTTCGTTATAAAAGTTTTATTAATCTAAATTCGTTGACATATGGTTTATAAACAGATAAAATTTTATCTATAAAAATTGACAAAATTATGCAGTTTAGAAATAGGAAAGTTCTATATATAAAACTTTCTTATAAGATTTATTTTTTTTAATATAAATTTGAGAGTTAATATATTAAATTTCGCAAAAAGGAGTAGAAGATGTCAAAGATGATTGAAGTTCGTTGGCATGGTAGAGGCGGACAAGGTGCAAAAACCGCAGCTCTATTATTTGCACAAGCAGTATTATCAACCGGAAAGTATATTCAGGCTTTCCCGGAATACGGTCCTGAAAGAATGGGTGCACCTGTTCAGTCTTTCAACAGAGTTAGTGATGATCCTATAACGGTTCATTGTTCAGTTACCGAACCTAACTATGTAGTTATTTTAGATCCTTCATTGATTGAAGCTGTAGATGTTACCGAAGGTGTAGGAACACAAGGTAAAGTTATTGTTAATACATCTTTTTCTGCAGAAGAAATGGCAAAAAAACTTGGTATAGCAAAAGAACAAGTTTATGTTGTAGATGCATCAAAAATTTCAAATGAAACAATAGGTCAAAACAGACCTAATACTCCGATGTTAGGTGCTTTGGTAAAAGTTATTGGAACACTCGATATCGAAGGTGTTTTAAAAGATACAAGAGCAAAACTTGAAGTTAAATTCAGAAGTAAACCTGAAGTTATTGATGGAAATATTACTTCAATACAAAGAGCTTATGACGAAGTAAAAAATTCATAATTTGTAAAAAATAGATTCAAATATATGGAGAATAAAATGAAAAACGAAGAAAAAAAACCTACAGCTGCAGAACTTCCTGCAGGTGGAATAGTAGAAGCTGGAACAGCAGCTCAATTTAAAACAGGTCCTTGGAGATCCATTAAGCCTGTATGGAGCAAAGAAAAATGTAAAGCTTGTATGATTTGCTGGATATATTGTCCGGATGCCTCAATACAAGTTGCAGACGGTAAAGTTACCGGTATAGATTATGACCATTGCAAAGGTTGCGGTATTTGTTCTAAAGAATGTAAGTTCGGCGCAATAACAATGGAAGCAGAAAAGAAATAATTTAAAGAAATTTTAAAGGGGTAAATAATAATGGTAAAGCCAATATTTTCTAAAGGAAAAATAGTTGCCAAAACTGGTAACGAAATGATGGCAGAAGCTATGAGACAAATAGCTCCTGATGTTGTTGCTGCTTATCCTATAACGCCGGCAACAGAAATAGTTCAAATATTTTCACAATTTGTAGCAGACGGTAAAGTTCCTACGGAATTTGTTGCAGTAGAAAGCGAACATTCCGCAATGTCAGCAACAATTGCAGCTTCAGTTGCGGGTGCAAGAGCAATGACAGGAACATCATCACAAGGTTTTGCTTTAATGTGGGAAATGCTTTATATCGCAGCAGGTTTAAGACTTCCTATCGTTATGGCAGAAGTTAACAGAGCATTATCTGCTCCTATTAATATCCATGGTGATCAATCAGATACAATGGGTGCAAGAGATGCAGGTTGGATACAAATTTATTCGGAAGATCCTCAAGAAGCATATGATAATATGATTCAATCGGTAAGAATTGCAGAAGCTGCAAAGCTTCCTACAATGGTAACAACAGACGGATTCATTATTTCTCACTGTATGGCAGCTGCAGAAGTATATCCGGATGAAGATGTAAAAGAATTTGTTGGAACATACAAACCTGAAAGATATTTGTTGGATTATAAGAGACCTTTCACATTAGGTTCAATCGAAATGCAGGATTATTATTTCGAACACAGATATCAATTAGCACAAGCACAAAGAGATGCTAAGAAGATTATTCTTGATGTTGCAAAAGATTTCAAGAACAAATTCGGTAGAGAATACGGTTTCTATGAAAAATATAAAATGGACGATGCAGAAGTTGCTATCGTTACAATCGGTTCTGCAGCAGGAACAACAAAAGCAGTTATTAACGAATTAAGAGAAAAGGGAATAAAAGCAGGTCTTATAAAAATAAGAATTTTCAGACCTTTCCCTGCAGATGAAATTGCAAAAGATTTAGCTAATGTTAAGGCATTGGCTGTATTAGATAGAGCAGATTCTTGCTCGGGTACATTTGCACCGGTATATTCAGATGTTGTTGCAGCTATGTATGCTAACGGCGTAACCGGTCCTAAGACCGAAAACTATGTATATGGTTTGGGTGGAAGAGAAATTGATATGACCCACATTGCAGATGTTTTCAAACATTTGGACGAAGTTGCAAAAGGTAAAGCTCAAGCATCAAAAACAGTTGAATATATTAACGTAAGAATAAAGTAATAAATTAATAGAATTAGGAGAATATAAAAATGGCAAATTTAAAAGAATTAAGTAAAAATGCCGAAAGAGTTACAGGCGGTCACAGACTTTGTGCCGGTTGTGGTGCAGGTGTTGTTGCAAGACAAACTCTTATAGCAGCTGAAAATATGCCGGTTGTCGTTGTAAGTGCTACCGGTTGTTTGGAAGTTTCAACTTCAGTATTTCCATACACTTCTTGGAAAACTCCGTTTTTCCATAGTGCATTCGAAAACTCCGCAGCTACATGTTCCGGAGTGGAAGCAGCATACAAAAGTTTAGTAAGACAAGGCAAAATAAAAGATGAACCTATCAGATTCATAGCATTCGGCGGTGACGGTGGAACTTATGATATCGGTTTACAATCACTTTCCGGAGCAATGGAAAGAGGTCACAGAATGCTTTATGTTTGCTATAACAACGAAGCATACATGAATACAGGTATTCAAAGAAGTAGTGCAACACCTCAAGGTGCAAGTGCAACAACATCTCCTGTAGGAAAAGTTAAACAAGGTAAAGAACAACCTAAAAAAGATTTGACTGCAATAATTGCAGCTCACAATGTTCCTTATGCAGCACAAGCTATAATCGGTGATTTCAACGATTATATTACAAAAGTTCAAAAAGCTTTGAACACAGACGGTCCTACATTTATCAATGTATTAACACCTTGCAGACTCGGTTGGGGATGCAAACCTGAAGATTCAATGGAAATGGTAAGACTTGCTGTTGATACATGCATTTGGCCTGTTTATGAGGTTGTAAACGGCAAATACAAAATGACAAAGAAACCAAGAGGCGGAAAGAAACTTCCTGTTGGCGAATTCTTCAAATATCAGTCAAGATTCAAACATTTATTGAAACCTCAAAATGCTGAATTGTTGGCTAATATTCAAGCAGATGTTGATGCAAAGTGGGAGAAAATCTGCGCACTTTGCGGCGAAGAAGTTATAAAATAAATAAGGCTACAATATAATAAAAAAACTGCATATTTTTGGTTACACTTTTGTGTTTTAAAATCTTATGTACCGCTTCGCTTGTGTACACTGCAATTTTAAAACACTTCAGTTCACCGACAAACTATGCAGTTTTTTTATGCCCTTACATTTTATTGGTAAAGTGAAAAATATAATTTTGAAATGCAAGAGTTTATGTGCTATTCACGCACACGGCACTCTTGCATTTCTTCATTTCATCACAAAATCTAAACTATTTTCCTGCCCTTACATTATATTTCGTCGCTCTAAAAATTATTTTCAATAATTTTTAGAAATGTTGTTTATCTATTCTTGAATTTTATTGGTAAAGTTAAAAATATGATACAAAATCTACATATTGCTTAAAAATTTACTTCGTAAATTTTTAAAATGTAAATTTCAGTCAGCAAATATTTCGTTATAGCTTAAAATCTTAAAATCCTTTGAATGCCAAACCATCAACCATAAACTATAAGCTTTAAGCTATAAGCTATAAGCTCTAATCTGTCGTTGCCAATCTTCCAATCTTCTAATCATCCAATCTTCTAATCTTCTAAAAGCTCTTTGCGTTTTTTCAATTGTCGTTTTTATTTTATGTGCTATAATATGAAAATACGCTATAAAAGTACAATGTTAATAAAATAAGAGGGCAACTATGTTTAATACCAAAAGTTTAAAAATTGCTTTATTGTCGATAATGACAATAACATTATTAAGTACAACGTCTGTTTTTGCGACGGAACATTACGAAATTACGACGAGCAGTTCAGTATCAAATGAAACTTATTCGGACTATTCTCAAAGCGGAACAGGTTATGGCGGAGTATTTTATATTTACAACGGTGGAAGTTTAACATTAACAGATGTAATTTTCAGTACTAATTCGGCATATTACGGTGGAGCAATATATAACGGTGGAACATTAACGATAGAAGATGATGTTGCCTTTAATGGAAATACAGGAACTTATGGCGGTGTAATAAGCAATATAGGAAGAATATCTATTGACGGTGATGATATATCTTTTTCTTCAAATACTGCACAAAGCGGTGGAGCAATATATCAAAATCAGAGTGGAATATTAAACATAGGCGATGATATATTGTTTTTTAATAATAAAGCAACGGGGAGCGGCGGCGCAATATGGGTTGGTTCCGGATCGCTTAATATTGGTAATAATGTAGTGTTTAATAAAAATAATTCAAATTCCTACGGCGGAGCCATATACAATGAAACAGAAACAAATATAAATATAGGTTCAAATACGGTTTTTTCTTCAAATAAAGCAACAACAGGCGGAGCAATATATAATGATTCCGTTGGAATTCTGAATATAGAAGATGGAGCTATATTCTCCGGAAATAAAGCAACAACTAATGGCGGAGCAATTTATAATTACGGAATAATAAATATCGGTGACAACGCAAAGTTTAGTGGTAACGAAGCATCGAGTTCAGGTTATTCATCATTCAAGTATGGCGGAGCCATATACAATACCGGAACAGTGAATATAGGTGACGATGCAGAATTTAGAAGCAATAAGTCATCAACCAGTGGCGGAGCTATATATAATACTGATAACGGAATGTTCCAAATAGGTGACAATGCAAAGTTTCTGTCAAATGATGGCGGAACGAATGTTGGTGCAATATTAAATTCATCTTCAGCAATATTTGTTATAGGAGATAATGTAAACTTTTCTTCAAATACAGCCTTTTCCGGTTCAGGTGCAATATCAAACGGCGGTACATTAACCATAGGAGATGGTGCAATTTTTTATGGTAATAGGTCTTCTATATCCACCAGTGGAGGAATAAATAACTCCGGGACGGCATTTATAGGTGCAAATTCAAATTTTTCAAATAATTATGCGGGTGATGAAAGGAGGGGTGGTGGAGCGATTTATAATTCGGGAACAATGATAATAAGTTCAAATGCTTATTTTACACAAAACTATGGGGATACAGGTGATGCAGTATATAATGCTTCCGATGGTACTATAACATTTGAAGATGGGGTTATTTTTGAGGCTAATCGCGGAGTTGCTATTTATAATGCAGGAATAGTAAATCTTGTGGCAAATACAAATAATGTGGAATTTACGGGTAATGCACCGAATACTTATTCAATTACCTACGCAATGACAGGAGACGGGACTGTAAATTTATGGGCAAGTAGTGAAGCCGATATAATTTTCAACGATAGAATAATAGGTTCAAGCATAATAAATGTTAATAGTTCAACCACAACATTAACCGCAGATGGAAAAGTAACATTAAATAATGATATGAGCTCACATACCGGAACAGTAAATTTATATGGCGGAGAAATAGAATTTAAAGCAAAAACGGCAAGTGGTTCAAATGTAAATACAAACAAATTTTTTAGCGGTAACATAAATTTAAGTAGCGGAACATTAAATATATTAAATAATTCAATAGATAATATAACGGTGTCTACTTTTACATCAACGGAAGATACAAATTTAAAATTCGATATGGATTTAAGTAACAATACAAGCGATAATTTTACCGTAACCGATACTGTAAGCGGAACATTGAATTTGATGGCATTAAACATAATAGGTGCAAATCAAGATAGCGGACAAATAGTATTATTTAACAATGAGATTGCTCCCGAATTAAACATATTAACAAATGCAATCTATAACGGATACGAATACAATTTTATAAACAGTGATATAGCAGGAGTATTAAATTATGAAAAAGGAAGAAAACTTACATTAAAGGAAACGGTTAACGAAACAAGTACTCCGGTTCGTTCGTATTCTTTATCCGAACAAGAAATAGTTACGGCGGATTTAGGACAATTGGGCGGAGAACAATTAACGATATTCGGTAACGGTTATGACATAAACGGAAACGAAAAAGGCGGAATAAATGTAAGCGAAAATCAAACATTAAATGTTGAAGGGACAATGAATATAATAAGTTTTCAGTCCGAAGGTAACGGCGGTTTCTTGTACAACGATGGCGGGACAATAAATATAGAAAATAATGTCACATTATCTTTAAACAGTGCAACAAACGGCGGAGCTATATACAACAATAATGGAACCGTAAATATACAAGATGGTGTTACAATATCCTCTAACAACGGCGGAGCCATTTATAACGATCATGGAACAACAAATATTTTTGCAAAAACAAGCAATGTTGTATTTGCCGGTAACACGGCAAACGGAACATCAAATGCAATACACGATAATGGCGGAACAGTAAATTTGTGGGCAAATTACAATGCTTATAAGAACATAAGTATAATTTTTAATGATAGAATAACATCCGAAGATAGTTCAAGTGTAATAAATATCAATAATCCTGATTTCTCCACAGGATCCGGGGGCAAAATAACATTAAACGAAGATATGAGCGGTTATACCGGAACAGTGAATTTGTATAAGGGAGATATTTATATACAAGCAAAAACAGAAGAAGGTTCAAATATAAATACAAATAAATTCTTTAGCGGTAATATAAACATACAAGGCGGAAGATTAAACACATGGAATAATGTGATAGATAACATAACGGTATCAACACTGACATTAACAAATGCACAATTATATTTTGATACAGACCTAAGCAATAACACAAGTGATAATTTCACCGTTACAAACAGTGTAACCGGAACATTGAATTTATATGCAATAAATATATTGGGGGTAGATCAAGATAGCGGGCAGATAACATTGTTTAATAATGAAAATGCTCCGACTATAAATATACATACCACAGGATCTTATGGCGGATATGAATATACTTTCACAAACAGTGATGTTGCCGGTGTTTTAAATTATGAAAAAACGGGACTTGTTGCAAAAACATTTAAAGAATGTGTAAATACATTTGAACCTGCAATAAGAAGTTATTCTCTTTCCGAGGATGAAGATGTATGGACAAGCTTATATGATTTGGGAGGAGAACAGTTAACAATATTCGGTAACGGTTACAATGTTGTAGGTTCGAATGTTACAGGTATTTACGTTTATGAAGATCAGACTTTAGATATAGTCGAAGTTGAAAATTGGAGCGGATTTACAAACAGATACGGAGCAATACAAAATGAAGGTACATTAAATATTGCAGGAACAAACTTTTCTAATAACAGCGGACAAGATATAATAAATAACGGAGATTTAATACTTTCAGGAACGGCAAGCAGTTTTGCAACCGGAATCAATGGTAATGGTAACACCGCAATAAACGGAGTTAGTATAGATCTCGGCGACAATGCTTTTATAAAACAGAGTTTAATAGAAATCGATGAAAACGGAACATTAACGGCAAATGCAAGTAATGTTTCCGGAAATATATCAAACAACGGAATATTAATATTTACAGACGGAACAAATGCAAGTTCAATAAGCGGAACCGGAGAGTTGGAAATAAATGGACCAATAGTAAATAATAAAAGCATAAATCAAAATATAATTACAATAAATGAAATATTAGAAAACAATTCTACAATATCAGCGGAAGATGTATATATAAACGGTATATTTAAATTAGCCAAAAACGGATCTTTTTATAATGCGACAAATTCGATAATAACCGATGGAGCTATATTGGATTTACAGAACAAGAAAAGACAAACTCATAATTTTGGAAATTTGACGGTAAATTCGGGAACGGTAAATTTGGCTGTAGATGCGGATTTAAGAGCCAAAACAATGGATACAATATCGGCAGATGAAAGTTCCGTTATAAACGGAACAATAGATGTAAAAGCAATAAATATATTAACTGATAACAAAGAAACGGAAACAACGGAAATTTTGTTTACCAATTCGGAAATCTTAAAAGATAAAATAACAAGTATAAAAAATGTAACTTCAAAGTTATATAAATATAAAGTTTCTTATAATGACGGATATTTTAGTTTTACAAATATCGGCAGGAATTTAAAACCGGAAGCCAATCCGATAATATTGGAATCCGCCGTTGCGGGAATTGTTGGCGGAAACGAAACACAAGTAACGGTAACAGAACAATCTTTCGGTATATATAATCAAACAAAGAAAATATGGAAGGCACAATCAAACGAAAATTTATATGCTTCCGCTTCAGATAGTATATTTGAAACAGATAACGGTATAGAAAGAAATTTATGGTTAAGACCTTATGCCGTTGCCGGAACAATCAAGTTTGGCGATTTTGATGTAGATAACACTTTGTTTGGAACATTAGCCGGGATAGATTTGCCTTTTGATGAAGAAAAACAGGTGTCTGTTTATGTCGGTTATGCGGGAAGTACACAAAAGTATGAAGATATAAAAATGAATCAAACCGGATATGTTATAGGTGCTACCGGCTTGATGATAAAAGAAAACTATTACTTGGGATTAACTGCGAACGTTATATTAAACAAAGTTGAAAGTGAAAGTGATTACGGAACGGACGACTTTGATATGAATATGTTTACGATAGCCGCAAAAGCAGGATATAATTTTGAGCTCGGAAACAATTGGATATTGGAACCGAACTTAATGTTAATGTTCGGTAATATAAACACTCAGGAATATGAAACAAGTCAAGGAGCAAAAATAGATAGTAATGGCATAACAAACATAATGGTAAAACCTCAAGTAAAAGCAAGGTTACAACTTGAAGACGGATGGCAACCATACGGATTGTTGGGATATGCTTTAAATATTAATGATAAAGTAAGATTAAAAGCAGAAGGCGAAGAATTTGATACGGATAAAGTAAACGATTTCTTTGAATTGGGCGTTGGAGTAAACAAAGAATTTATTGATACACCATGGAGCTGTTACGGACAGTTGGCGGGAAGATTCGGAGGAAGAACCGGCGTTTCATTAAATTTAGGAGTTAAATATCGTTTCTAATAAAATATAAATTGCTGTTTGAAATATAATTATCAAAATAAGAGGGTAACTATGATTAACATCAAAGATTTAAAAATTACTTTATTGTCGGTATTAGCAGTAACTTTACTTGGTACAACATCTGTTTTTGCAACACAACATTATCAAATAACGACAAGCAGTTCAATTGTAGATGAAAATTATTCCGATTATTCGCAGAGTGGATCCGGAGAAACTGCTTACGGAGGAGTTTTTTATATTGGTAATAACGGAGATTTAACTTTAGAAAATGTAGGTTTTTACAATGATTATTCAACAAGAGGCGGTGCTGTTTATATTTATAATAGTAGTGGAAGTTTAAATTTAACCGATATAATTTTCGATAGTAATTCTGCCACTAATGGCGGTGCAATATATAACCAAGGTGGAACAGTAACAATAAGCAAAAATGGACTTTTTAACGAAAATACATCATCTGCCTCCGGAGGAGCAATCTATAATACAGGTAATACAAGTCAATTATATATAAGTTCAAATATAGCTTTTTTCGGAAATAAAGCATCTACATCCGGAGGAGCAGTTTATAATTATAATAATGGTCAAGTGTATATAAGTTCGAATATAGTTTTTTCCGAAAACACAGCTAAAAATGGAGGAGCAATTTATAATACGAGTGGTAAAGTATATATAAGTTCGAATGTAGCTTTTTCCAGTAATACATCATCCAGCTATGGAGGAGCGATTTATAATAATGGTCAAGCATATATAAGTTCTGGAGTAGCTTTTTTCAGTAATACATCATCCGGCTATGGAGGAGCAGTTTATAATAGTAGTCAAGTATATATAAGTTCAAATATATCTTTTTCCGAAAACAAATCATCTAGCTACGGTGGAGCAATCTATAATACGAGTGGTCAAGTATATATAAGTTCGAGTGTAGATTTTTCCAGTAATACATCATCCAACTATGGAGGAGCGATTTATAATTATAATAACGGTCAAGTATATATAAGTTCAAATGTAACTTTTTCCGAAAACAAATCATCCAGCTACGGTGGAGCAATCTATAATACAGGTAGTACGAGTAAAATAGATATAAGTTCGGATGTAACTTTTTCCGAAAATACAGCTAAGTATGGAGGAGCAATTTATAACACGAGCGGTCAAGTATATATAAGTTCGAATATAGCTTTTTCAGGAAATACGGCATCTTCATATGGCGGAGCGATTTATAATTATAATAATAGTCAAGTGTATATAAGTTCGAATGTAGTTTTTTCAGGAAATAAAGCAATAAATTCTGGACAAGGCGGTGCTATTTATAATTTGGGAACAATGAGAATAGATAATGTGATTTTCAGTAGTAATTCAGCTACTTATGGCGGTGCTATTTATAATGCAAAAACTTCAACTATAACAAACACAACTTTTAGTGATAACAGTGCATCATATGGAGGAGCTTTATACGGAAGTCAAATAACGTTAGGTGAAGGAGTTGTTTTTACCGGGAACAGAACCACAAGTTCTGGGGGTGGAGCAATTTACAGTACAGGTTCCTTATATGTAAGTTCTGGTACAATATTTACGGAAAATCAAGCTGTTAATTCAAATGCCGGGAATGGAGGAGCTATATACAGTAGTGGAAAAGTGGAAATGGGTGATGGGGTAATATTTAGTTCCAATTCCGCAAAAGGTTCAAATTCAAACACAGGATTTGGCGGAGCGATTTATATGAGTAATAATAGTAATAATGTAACAATAGGAGATAATGCAGTATTTGATTCTAATTATGCATACTCAAGAGGCGGAGCCGTTTATGTTTATAGTAGGGGAACTTTAAATATTGGAGATAATGCAACTTTTTCCAATAACAGTTCCAGTGCCGGTGGAGTATTGTATAGTGGTGGAGAAACGACAATCGGTGCAAATGCAATTTTTTCTTCGAATACAGGCTCTTCTACAGGCGGAGCAATTTATGTTAATACAGGTGGTGTAACTATAAAAGAAAATGCGACATTTGAGTCTAATAGTACAACAAACAGCGGTGGAGCAATTTACAACGGAACCAGCTTAACTATAGAGAACGGAGCAAAGTTTATTTCAAATACTGCAAGTGCCATATATTACTATTCGGCAGGAGGTGGTGCGATACAGAATAGCGGGACATTAAATTTAATTGCAAATACATATAACGTAGAATTTACAGGTAACAAAGCTAAAGGAATATCCAATGCAATAAATAATAGTGGTACAGCTAACTTATGGGCAAGTGATACTGCTGATATAATTTTTAACGATAGAATAACCGGAACCGGAAGCGGAACAATTAACATAAATAGTTCAACGGATACATTAACGGCAAATGGTAGAATAATATTGAACGAAGATATGAGCGGATTTACCGGAACTACCAATATATATGGCGGTGAAGTTGAGTTTAAATCAAAGAAGGGAAATAATTCCAAAATTAATACATACAAATTTGTTAAGGGAACAGTAAATCTATCGAGCGGAACATTAAATATAATGAACAATGCAATAGATAATATAGCTCTGACAACGTTTACAGTGACACAGGCAAATTTAAAGTTTGATGCCGATTTAAGTAACAACACAAGTGATAACTTCACAATAACCAATACCATAACAGAAGGCGAATTGAATTTAACGGGAATAAATCTTTTAGGATGCAAAAACGATGTGGAAACGGGAACTATAACATTGTTTAAAAATAGTAACTCTCCTACTTTAAATGTATTAACAACAGCAAGTTGCGGAGGTAACATATATACCTTTACGACAGGTGCTACTTCTGGAACACTAAACTATATAATTTCCGGATATAAACCGTTTAAAGAATATGTGAATGATACGGAAACTGAAATAAGATCATATTCTTTTGGTACGAGCGGAGAAAATGTAAGCGAAGGTTTGGGAGATTTGGGCGGAACGCAATTTACAATATTTGGTAACGGGTATAATTTAGTGGCAAATTCCGTAACCGGAATAAATGTAAGTTCTGAACAAACGTTAAATATTGATGGTATAAATGAGATATCAGGTTTTACAAATGAAAATAATGGCGGATTTTTATATAACAATGAAGGAAACATAAATGCGGGAAACGGCACTTCTTTTTCTTCAAACAGTGCCGATAACGGCGGAGCAGTTTATAATTCGTTGGGAATATTAACAATAAGTGATAATGCAAGTTTTATCAACAATGTTGCAACATCGCAAGGTGGAGCAATTTATAATAACGAAGGAACAATAAATTTGATAACAAATACGGGAAATGTAGTGTTTACAGGAAATACCGCAAACGGAATATCAAATGCCATACATGATAATAACGGAACAATGAATTTGTGGGCAAGCGAAAATGCAAGTATAATTTTTAACGATAGATTAACATCCGAAGACAGTTCAAGTGTAATGAACATAAATATTACAACTTCAACGATGCTTACGAAAGGGCAAGTAATATTAAATGAAGATATGAGCGGCTATACCGGAACCGTTAATGTATATGGCGGGGAACTTTTATTGCAAGCAAAAACGGAAGACGGTTCAAATATTAACACAAACAAATTATTCAGCAGAACAATGAATATAAATGATGGAACATTAAATGTGTTAAACAACGCAATAGATAATATTGTAGTATCGACATTAAATGTAACTGGAAATGTAAATTTAAAATTTGATGCGGACTTAAGTACAAATGCAAGTGATAATTTTACGGTTACAAATGTTACCGGAGCATTTAACTTAACGGCAATAAACTTATTGGGAGTTAATGAAGATATCGGTCAAATAACGGTGTTTAATAGTGAAAATGCACCTGAATTAAATATATTGACTACCGGAGGTTATAAAGGATACGAATATACATTTACGAACAGTGATGTTGCAGGTGTTTTAAATTATGAGAAGACCGGACTTATTGCAAAAACATTTAAAGAATACGTTAATGCACTAGAACCGGAAATAAGAAGTTATTCGTTGTCGGAAGACGAGATTGTAACCGAAAGTTTGAACTCTTTAGGGGGTGAAGAATTAACTATATTCGGTAACGGTTACGATATTACTTCTTCGTATTATTGGGGTATATCTGTTGACGAAGATAAAACATTGAACGTAGAAAATGTAAATAATTATAGTGGCTTTTCATATGGCGCAATAAGTAATTATGGAACATTAAATATATCCGGAACAAACTTTTCAAATAATAGCCAACAAGATATATACAATGAAGGTAATTTGTTTCTTTCCGGAACGGCAAGCACTTTTGAAACAGGAATTTATGGCTACTATGGTAGCGCAACAACTACAATAGACGGAGTAGATATAGATTTGGGAGATACGGCATTCATACGTCAACAATCAATAATAATAAACGATGATGCAAGTTTAACGGCAAATGCAAGCAATGTTTCAGGAAATATATCAAATAGCGGGACATTAATATTTAATGACGGAACAAATGAAAGTCAAATAAGCGGAACGGGACAACTGTATATGAACGGTGAGTTAGTAAACACCGGTGCAATAGAACAAGATATTGTTGCAATAAATGGTTCATTGGAAAATAAATCAACAATAGCTGCAACCGATATGTATATAGACGGAACATTTAAAATCGGTAAGAACGGAAGTTTTTATAGCGCAACAAATTCAACAATAACCGACGGTTCTTTTATAGATTTACAAAACAATAAAATACAGAGTCATAATTTTGGAAAATTAACTATAAGTTCGGGAAAGATAGATTTGTCTGTAGAAGCAGATTTAGAAAAAGCAAGAATGGACAGAATTTCAGCGGATTCCGATTCCGAAATAAATGGAACAATAAATATAAAATCGATAAATGTATTAAGAGATAGTAAAGATATTACCGAAATATTACTTACAAATTCGGAAGTATTAAAAGACAAAATAACGACATCCGGGACGGCAAGTTCAAAACTATACAAATATGAAGTTTCTTATGATAACGGATATTTGAGGTTTATAAATGGTAATAATCCGTTAGTAAATCCTGCAGTAGTTGAACAAGCGGTAGCAAGCTATGTGGGCGGATTTGCGGCACAGAATGTAATATTGGGACAAGTCTTTACAAGTTTGGATACGGAAATAAGCGATAGATTAGAGGCTAATAGGGATATTAAACCTTCAAATATGTATGCAGCAACCGAAGCCCAAATATTCGGAACTGATAATATTATAGAAAGAGGGTTATGGTTAAGACCGTTTGTATTACAAGATAGTGTAAAAATTGGAGTTTATGATGTGGATAACAGTTTGTACGGAACATTAGCTGGAGTAGATTTACCTGTAAGAGAAGATACGACAGTGTCTGTTTATTTGGGATATGCGGGAAGTACACAAAAATATGATGAAGTTAAGATGAGTCAAACGGGATATGTTGTAGGTGCAACGGGAATGTTTGTAAAAGATGAATGGTATTTAGGCTTAACGGCAAATATGATATTTAATAAAGCATCGGCGGATACAGATAACGGAACAGATGAGTTTGATATGAATATGTTTTCGATCGGTGCAAAAGCCGGGTACATTATTGGTATGGGAGACAGTTGGATATTGGAACCAAATTTAATGTTAATGTACGGAACAGCAAACGCTCAGGAATATGAAACAAGTATGGGGGCAAAAATAGATAGTCAAAGTGTAAGCAATATAGTAGTAGAACCGCAAGTAAAAGCAAAGTTACAATTAGAAAACGGATGGCAACCATACGGACTTGTAGGATATGTAGCAAACATGAACGATAAGGCAAAAGTTGTAGCAGATGCGATGGAATTTGAGTTAGATAAAGTAGATGGATATGTCGAATATGGTATCGGAGTAAATAAAGAGTTTGAATTTACACCATGGAGCTGTTACGGACAGATAACAGGTATGAGTGGCGGAAGATCCGGATTTGCCGGCAATTTCGGAGTTAAATACCGTTTCTAATACAGGTTATTATTTTTAGTTTGCCATTGTGAGTAAAGTGTAACAATTCGGACTTTGCTGTTTTGTCGTTAATATAAATTGCTGTTTGAAATATAACTATCAAAATAATACGGTAACTATGATTAATATCAAAAATTTAAAATTTACTTTATTGTCGATATTGACAATAACATTGTTAAGTATAACATCTGTTTTTGCAACCGAACATTACGAAATTACAACAAGCAGTTCCATTGCGGATGAAACTTATTCGGACTATTCTCAAGGCGGGAATGGTTACGGCGGAGTATTTTATGTCGGTAATAACGGGAACTTAATGTTAGATAATGTGGGTTTTTATAATAATTCTGCCACTATAGGCGGTGCTATTTATTTTAGTAATAGAAATGGGAATTTAACGTTGACTGATGTAACTTTTACAAGTAATACAAGTAAATTTGGCGGCGCAATTTACAATACAGGTACACTAAATATAAGTTCAAATGTATTCTTTTCAGGAAATAAAGCATACGGAGATGATGGACAAGGCGGAGCTATTTATAATGTTGGAACAATGACAACAGACAATGTTGTTTTCAGTAGTAATTCGGCGATTCGTGGAGGTGCTATTTATAATGTTAGAAATTCAACCATAACAAACGCGATCTTTAGTAATAATCATGCATCGTACGGAGGAGCTATATACGGCACTTCCAATAGTAAAATAGAAATAGGTGACGGTGTGATATTCAGTTCCAATTCTGCCAGCGGTTCAGATTCAAGAACAGGGCACGGTGGGGCAATATACACCGCTTCTTACAATCCCATTAGTGTAACAATAGGAGATGATGTAATATTTGATTCCAACTATGCGAGTTACAGAGGAGGGGCACTTTTTATTGGTGCTGAAACAAATTGGAATATCGGGAACAATGTAAAGTTTACATCCAATAAATCCGGTTCGGGCGGAGTATTATATAACAGTGGCGGAAATATAACAATCGGTACGAATGCCTTATTTGAATCTAATGAAACAACGACCGGAATTCTAAGTAATAACGGCGGCTCAATAACGATAAAAGGGAATGCATTATTTAAATCTAATACTGCATCAAATACCGGTGCCATAGCATATAATATGGGTATGTTGACCATAGAAGATGGAGCAAGGTTCATTTCAAATGTTGCAACACAATATGCATCCGGCGGAGGTGCTCTATACAATTCAGGGACATTAAATTTAATTGCAAATACAAATAATGTTGAATTCACCGGAAACAAAAACGGTTATTCTTCTAACGCAGTAAGAAATGATAAAACGATGAATTTATGGGCAAGTGATGCAGCTGACATAATTTTTAACGATAGAATAACCGGAAATAACGGAACAATCAACATAAATAGTTCAACAGATACATTGACGGCAAACGGCAGAATAATATTAAACGAATATATGAGCGGATTTACCGGAACTACTAATATATATGGCGGTGAATTAGAGTTTCGATCAACGAAACAAAACAATTCCAATGTTAATACATACAAGTTTTTTGAGGGAACATTAAACATATCGAGCGGAACATTAAACATAATGAACAATGCAATAGATAATATAGCTCTGACAATATTTACATTAACTGAAAATGCAAATTTAAAATTTGATGCCGATTTAAGTAACAATACGAGCGATAATTTTACGATAACCAATACCATAACCGAAGGTAAACTGAATTTAACGGGAATAAATCTTTTGGGATGTAGTAAAGATGTAGAAGAAGGAACAATAACATTATTTAAAAATGAAAATTCTCCGATTTTAAATGTATTAACAACTGCAAATTGCGGTGGTAACATATATACTTTTACAACCGGTGATATTGCCGGAACTTTGAATTATGCAGTGGTAGATTATAAAACGTTCAAAGAATTTGTAAACGATACGGAAAATGAAATAAAGTCATATTCTTTTGGTGTGGGTGGTGAAACGGTAACCGAAGGTTTGGGTGATTTGGGCGGAATACAGTTTACAATATTCGGTAATGGATATGATTTGATAGCAAGTTCCGCAACGGGAATAAATATGAGTTCGGGACAAACATTAAACATTGATAATATAAGAGATATATCTGGATTTAAAAATGAAGGTAATGGCGGATTTCTATACAGTGACGAAGGAAATATCAATGTATGGAACAGAACATCTTTTTCTTCAAATAAAGCCGATAACGGCGGAGCAATTTATAATTCGTTAGGAATATTAAGAATAAATGATAACACAAACTTTGTTGATAATATAGTTACATCTAACGGCGGTGCTATCTATAATAACGAAGGAACAATAGATTTAATAGCAAATGCAGGGAATATTGTGTTTGAGGGAAACACGGCAAACGGAATATCAAACGCAATTCATGATAATAACGGCATAATGAATTTATGGACAAGTGAAAATGCAAGTATAATTTTTAACGACAGATTAACATCCGAAGACAGTTCAAGCATAATGAATATAAATACTGCAACTACAACGGTAATAACAAAAGGCCAAGTAATATTAAATGAGGATATGAGCGGATATACCGGGACAGTAAACTTATCTGGCGGAGAACTTTTGTTACAATCTCAAGTAGAAGAAGATTCAGATATAAATACAAACAAACTTTTCAGCGGAACAATAAATATAAACGATGGAACATTAAACATATTGAACAATGCAATAGATAATGTTGTAGTATCAACATTAAATGCAACAGAGAATGCAAATTTAAAATTTGACGTGGATTTAAGCAACAATACAAGTGATAATTTTACGGTTACAAACGTTATGGGAACAATAAATTTAACAGCAATAAACTTGTTGGGAGTTGATGAAGATAGCGGTCAAATAACTTTGTTTAAAAATGAAAATTCTCCCGAGTTAAATATTTTAACTACCGGAGCTTACAAAGGATACGAATATACTTTCACAAACAGCGATGTTGCGGGTGTTTTAAATTATGAAAAAACGGGCCTTGTTGCAAAAACATTTAAAGAATATGTTAATGCCGAAGAACCTGAAACGAGAAGTTATTCCTTATCGGGAGATGAAATATTAACTACCCATTTGTTCAATTTAGGCGGAGAACAATTAACAATATTCGGCAATGGTTATGATATCATTTCAGATTATTATAATGGAATATACGTTGCTGAAGGAAAAACATTGAATGTTGAAAATGTAAATAATTATAGCGGTTTTTCAAGCGGCTACGGAGCAATAAGAAATGAAGGAATATTAAACATTTCGGGAACAAATTTTTCGAATAACGGTGGTCAAGATATAATAAATAACGGTGATTTAATTCTTTTCGGTAATACAAGCAGTTTTGAGGTCGGAATTATAAGTTATGGCGGCGGAACAACCACAATCGATGGAGCAGATATAAATTTGGGAGATACGGCAGTCATACAACAAGACTCAATAATAATAATCAATGGTGGAAGTTTAACGGCAAATGCAAACAATCTTAAAGGCAATATAACAAATGACGGGACATTGATATTTACTACCGGAACAAACGGTAATGATATAAACGGAGAAGGAATTTTGGAAATAATCGGTAATGTATCGAATAATAAAAATACGATACAGAACATAATAACAGTAGATGGCTCGTTACAGAATAATTCAGTAATGACTGCGAACGATGTTTATATAAACGGAATATTCAAGGTGGGAGCAAATGGAAATTTTTATAATGCAACAAATTCAATAATAAGTGACGGCTCTTTTATAGATTTACAAAATAGTAGAATACAAAACCATAATTTCGGAAAATTAACTATAAGTTCAGGAAAGATAGACTTGTCCATAGAAGCAGATTTAGAAAAAGCAAGAATGGATAGAATTTCAGCGGATTCCGATTCCGAAATAAATGGAACAATAAATATAAAAACAATAAACATATTAAAAGATAATAAAGATATTGCCGAAATATTGCTTACAGATTCCGATGTGTTAAAAAATAAAATAACGACACCAGGAACGGCAAGATCCAGGTTATATAAATATAAAATTTCCTATGATGATGGATATTTAATATTTGCAAATGCTAATGATCCGTTAGTAAATCCGACAGTAGTTGAACAAGCGGTAGCGAGTTATGCAGGCGGAGCTGCCGTGCAATCTGTGGTATTTGAGCAAGCTTTTATGAGTTTGGATATGGAAGTGTTAAATACTAAAAAAAGTAAAACAAACTCTAATTTGCAGGCATCGGCAGGGGAACAAATATTCGTATCCGAAAAGCCTATAGAAAGAAGTTTATGGTTAAGACCATTTGTGTTACAAGATGCTGTTAAAATAGGAGTTTATGATGTGGATAATAGTTTATATGGAACATTAGCCGGAATAGATTTGCCTATCTTGGATAACATAATGACATCACTCTATTTAGGATACGTTGGAAGTACACAAAAATATGATGAAATTAAGATGAATCAAACGGGATATGTTGTAGGTACAACCGGGATGTTAGTAAAAGAAAAATATTATGTAGGATTGACGGCAAATGTGATATTTAATAAAGCATCTGCAGATACGGATGACGGAACCGATGAATTTGATATGAGCATGTTTTCTGTCGGAGCAAAAACAGGATACCTTTTTGATGTAGGTAAAAATTGGATATTGGAACCGAATTTGATGTTAATGTACGGAACAGCAAATGCTCAGGAATACGAAACAAGTATGGGGGCAAAAATAGATAGTCAAAGTGTAAGTAATATAGTAGTGGAACCGCAAGTAAAAGCAAAGTTACAATTAGAAAACGGATGGCAACCATATGGGCTTGTAGGATATGCGGCTAATATGAATGATAATACAAAAGTTATAGCCGATTCATTGGATTTTGAGATAGATAAAGTAGACGGATATATAGAATATGGTATCGGAGTAAACAAAGATTTTGAGCGTACACCATGGAGTTGTTACGGACAGCTAACCGGTAGAAGCGGCGGAAGATCCGGATTTGCCGGCAACTTTGGAGTTAAATATCGTTTCTAATTGCCGTAATAAAAATGTATAATTAAGGAAATAATTCTAAGGGAATACAAAATGTTAAAATTTAGTTTTGAAGAACAATTAAAGAATACAATAAACAATTTTGCAAAATCTAAAGGGGTAGAAGAATCGATTTCTTTTGTAGTGGAAATTCCTCCTAAAAATATTAATGCGGATTTAGCCTTAAATGCCGCGATGATAATTGCAAAAAAAGTAAGAACAAATCCGAGAATCATAGCAACCGAACTTATAGAAATAATTTCTAAAGAGTTCTCCGATACAATAAAATCTGCCGAAATCGCGGGTGCGGGTTTTATTAATTTACATTTTACCGATGAATTTTTACAGCAAGAGCTAAATAAAATATTATCTAAAAAACAAGATTACGCAAAACAAGAAAATATAAAGAAAGATAAAATTATGGTGGAATTTGTTTCCGCTAACCCTACAGGCCCTTTACACATAGGGCATGGCAGAGGTGCTGCGATAGGCGATTCTCTTTCAAGAATATTAAAACATTTGGGATATAACGTTGTTAAAGAATATTATCTTAACGATGTAGGTAACCAAATGAATGTTTTGGGAGAATCCACTAAAACAAGATACAGACAACTTAAAGGTGAAGATATTCCTTTTTTGGAAGACGGATATAAGGGCGACTATATAAAAGATATTGCACAAGATTTAATAAACGAAGGTAAAAAGTTTGAAGAAATAGATTTTAAAAAAGAGTCTCATACAAGAATTTTGGAAACAATAAAAAAAGATTTGGAACAATTCAGAGTAAGTTTTGACAGTTGGTTTTCCGAATCTAAAATTGCTTTCGATAAAGACGAAAACGGTAACACTCAAGTAGATAACGTTTGCAAATATTTAAAAGAAAAAGAGTTTGCTTTTGAACAAGATGGTGCTTTATGGTTGAAATCTACTTTGTATGGAGACGATAAAGACAGAGTTTTGAGAAGAACAGACGGCAGATACACATACTTGGCTTCCGATGTTGCATATCATAAAAATAAATACGAAAGAGATTTTGCTCAGGTTATAAATTTGTGGGGAGCAGATCATCACGGATACGTTGCAAGAATTATGGCAGCAATTCAAATGCTAGGACAAAAGAAAGAAGCATTAAAAGTTATACTTTATCAATTGGTAAGTCTTGTTAGAAACGGACAACCTGTTGCAATGTCTACAAGAAGCGGTGAATTTATAACACTTAAAGATGTGTTAGATGAAGTGGGAACAGATGCTTGCAGATTCTTTTTCTTGTTAAGAGCACCGGATTCACAACTTGAATTTGATTTGGAACTTGCAAAAAAACAGTCGAGTGAAAATCCGGTATTTTATGTTCAGTATGTTAATGCAAGATGTCAATCTATTTTAAAAGAGTATAAAGAAGATACTTCTAATGCTAATTTAAGTTTATTAAGTACAAAAGAAGAAAGAGATTTAATAAAGAAATTAATATCTTTTGAAGATACGTTGCTTATATGCGACAAAACAAAAAGTCCGCACCATTTAACTACGTACTTAATAGAAACAGCAGATATTTATCACAGATTCTATGAAAAGTGCAGAGTGTTGGGTGAAGATAAAGAACTTGAAAAAGCAAGAATACAGTTATTAAAATCTGTATCCGTTATAATAAAAGCAGGTCTTGATTTGCTTGGTGTATCATCACCGGATAAAATGTAATATGGTAATTTATAATTAATGACAAACGGCAGAGGGGAAAATATGAAAATAAAAAAAGTATTAATCTTTACCATCGCAACAATTCTTTTTTTAAATATTAGTGTGTTTGCAAAGAAAAAAACTCCGGAAGTACTAACCATAAACAGAAATCCTATATTAAACAAATATCAAAACGATAAAAAAGTTCAAGAAATAATATGTGTGACTCCGGTAGAAAATACCAATGCCATATTAAAAATGTATGTTAAAGACCAAACTCAAACCAGCGGTTGGGACCTTATTTTAGCAACGGATGCTTTTATCGGTAAAAGAGGGTTAGGTAAGGAAAGAGAGGGGGACTTAAAAACTCCCATAGGAATTTTTAATCCTACGTTTGCTTTCGGGAAGAGAGGTAATCCGGGAACGACTTTAAAATATGTTGAAATAAATAACAATATGTATGCATGCGACGAAGAAGGTAAATATTATAACCAAATTATAGATGTAACAAAAGTTAAACACGAATGTAACGGTGAACATTTAATGGATTATATTCCCCAATACAATTATGCATTATGTATAGATTTTAATCCCAAAAATATTTTTCCTGACGGTTCAAACATTTTTATTCATGTAAAAGGTAATAAAGATTATACTGCCGGATGTATAGCGGTAGATGAAGAAAGTATGATAAAAATTCTTCAGAACACAACAAAGAAAACCAAAATAGTTATTTACGAATACGAACACCAGTTCGGTGAATAGAATTATTTTCCTACACAAAATTTTGAAAATACGGTATGCAAAATATCTTCTTTTGCATCTATACCCAAAATTTCGTTTAAAGAATTTAGTGCATTTTGTGTTTCGAAAGAAACAATTTCGTCACTGTCACCTTTATCTATAAGTTCCAGAATTTTGGTTAGATGTTCCTGAACTTTACAAATAAGGTTATATTGTCTTGCATTGATAAGTACGGAAGATTCTCTTTCTTCAATATCAGTTAAATTCATTAATTCAAAAATTTTATTTAAAATTGTTTCTATGGGAGTATTATTTACGGTTGAAAAGTTTATAATACTATTTGTGCTAACAATATCTTTAATATCTTTTGAAGATATTTTTTGTTGTAAGTCGGACTTATTTAAAACAACAATAGTTTTATCTTGTTTATCTTTTAACAAGTTTGCTATCTGTTTATCATTATCGTCAAAATCTATACTTGAATCCGTAATCCATAAAATTATGTCTGCGTTTTCTATTGAAGATTTTGATCTTTCTTGTCCGATTTTTTCTATTGTGTTTGTTGTATGATATCTAATACCTGCGGTATCTATAATCGTAACAGAAACACCGTTATATTCAACGGTTTCTTCTATTGTATCGGTGGTAGTTCCGGCAATATCGGTAACTATTGCTCGTTGGTAACCCAATATCGAGTTAAGTATTGAAGATTTTCCTACGTTAGGTTTTCCTACAATCGCAATTTTTATACCGTTAGTTACTAGTTTACTTAAAGAATAAGAAGAAATTAAATCGTTTAACTTGGAAATAATATTTTGCATACTTTCTTTTTTTTGTTCTCTTGTTAAAAAGTCTATATCTTCTTGCGGATAATCAAGTGATACTTCAAGGTATGCAAACAGTGTAGTTAAATCTTGTTTAATATCTTTTATTTTGTTTGATAATGAACCTTGTAAAGAATTCAGTGCAAGTTCTACCGATTTAGAATTAGAACTGTTTATAAGTTCGTTTACCGCTTCCGCTTCGGATAAATCCAGTTTATTATTCATAAAAGCTCTGTAAGTGAACTCACCTTTATCTGCCGGTCTTATACCTTTCGATAACAACAAATTTATTATATTTTGAACTATTAACGGGTTACCGTGTGTAGATATTTCAACGGTATCTTCACCGGTATATGTGTGAGGAGCTTTTAAATAATATAAGATTACTTCATCAAGCTGTTTATCGTTATCGCAAATGTAACCGTGATAAACTTTTCTGTCTTCAATGTTTATCGGTTTATGACTTTTTGTAAAAAAAACAGAAGATACTATTGTTTTAGCAATACTACCACTTATTCTTATGATAGCCAAAGCGGATTTTATATTGCCCGTAGCAAGTGCTACTATAGTATCTTCCTGTTTAAATAAGTTCATTAATTTTTATCTATCGATAACTTTACACCGACTTTTCTCATTGCACCTTCTCCTTCGGAGAAAGTATCGAAACCACCGATATTTTTAAAATATTTATGTATAAATTTTCTGTCTTTTGCGGACATCGGATCAAATCTGTAAATCTTTTTTGTTCTTTTAACATACTCTATAGCTTTGTTAGCTATTGTTTTTAATCTGTCTTGTTGTTTTTGTCTGTAATTTTCCGTATCGATAGCGACTTTAGCTCTTGTTGAAGGGTTAGTGTTTAACATAAGTTGAACAACATATTCCAAAGCGTTTAAAGATTGTCCGCTTCTTCCTATTAACAAGCTTCCGCTGTCTGTGGTAACATCAATATTTACGGCTTCTTCATCGTGAGAAACTTTTATATCGGTAACATTTATGTTCATCATGGAAACAATTTTAGATACATACTCTTTTGCATTTTTGCATGCTAAATCAAAATCTATCTCTCTTTTAGGTCCTTCTTTTTTTGTTTCAACTTTTCTGTTTTTATCTTTTATGGTTAAAAGAACTTTTGCAGGTTTTGCACCCATAAGTCCGAAAAGACCTTTCGTTCCTTCATCTAAAACTTTTATTTCTACATCTTCTTTTGAACAGTTAAGTTCTTGTAAACCTTTTTCTATTGCATCATCTATATTTTTGCCGGATATCTCAAGCTCTTTTTGCATTTTTTACCCCCGAGGAATTTTTTTCATATCTTTTTAAAACGAATATTTGAACGAAAATTGATACTACACTGTTTGTAAGCCAGTACAATACGAGTCCTGAAGGAAATCCCCAGAACATTAAAGTAAATATTATAGGCATTATATACATCATCTTTCTTTGAGTAGGATCGGATGTTGCTGTTGTAAGTCTTTGCTGTAAGAACATTATAAAACCCATAATTAAAGGTAACATATTGAATGATATTGAACCCATATAAAATAATGAGTCGCTTGCAGACAAATCTTTTACCCATAAAATCCAAGGAGAATATCTTAATTCATAAGCATTTCTCAATGTTTGGAACAATGCCCAAAAAATAGGAAGTTGAAGAAGCATCGGTAAACATCCGCCGAAAGGATTAACCTTATGAGTTTTGTAAAGGTTCATCATTTCAACTTGTAATCTTTTAGGATCGTTTTTATATTTTGTTTGAATTTCTTTCATTAAAGGTTGAACTTTTTTCATGCCTGCCATAGCTTTGAAACTTTTTAAAGTTAACGGCAATACTAAAATTTGTATTATTATTGTCATTATTATAATAGCCCAACCGTAATTGTTGGTTATGCCGTACAAAGCAAATAAAGCCGATGTAGCAAGTTTACCCAATATACCGAAGAACCCGAAATCAACGGCTTTTTCAAAACCCATATTAAATGTTTTTAAATATGAATAAGATTTCGGACCAACATAAAATTTTAATGAAAAGTTTTGAACAGCTTCTTCTTGTTTAACTTTTGCGCTGAACATTAAAACAGGCGGCATTCTTTTATTTTGTTTTACCATTCCGGCATTAGAATAGTTTAAAGAATTGTCGGGAATGAGAGCTGCCAAAAAGTATCTGTTATCTATTGCTACCCATTTATATAATTGTGCGGGATTAGATTCTGTTTTAATCTTTTCCAATTTTGCCGGTTTTGTAGATGTGTATCCTACAACTCTTGTAACAGAAACATTTTCTTTCAATTCTTTATCATCTGTTCCAAGGCCCGGACCCCAATTAAATTCTATTTCCGGAAGTTTTGCTTCTTCCGTCAATTTCTCAAGTTTTATATCCATTGCATGCAAATAATCCTGAGATAAATCGAAAGTCTTTGTTATTTTCCAGTTCTGTATTGAAGTGTGTGACATTACTATCTTTGTATCTGTTTTTTCTACTATTTCATATACCGAACCCGGAAAATTTGCAAGTACAGGTGATGCTTCCGGTAACACCAAATCAACTAAAGTATTGTTCTGCTCTTTTACATACCAATGTTTTATTGCAGCGCCTTTATTTGAAAATACCGCTTTGTATTTGTCTGTTTCTATTGTTATTTCTTCTTCCGGAATATTTTGAATGTTAGAAATAACTTCTTGCTTTGAAACAGGTTCATTACTGATTGTTGCAGCTTGTGAACTGTTTTCTTGAGATTGTGTAACTGTTTGTTGTTGCTGTTGTTGCAACATAAGTTGTTGAGCATCTTGTTTCGGTTGAAAAAAGAAATACCATGCTCCAACAAAAATACACGAAAATAGTATGAACTTAAACATATTATTGTTCTGCATTTGATACCTACCTATGCTTATTCTTTATTCTTTCGGAACAGGATCATAACCGCCATCATTAAAAGGATGACATTTTAACAATCTTTTGACAGCTAAATACAACCCTTTAAATACTCCGAATCTTTCAATTGCTTCATAAGCATAAGCCGAACAAGTGGGGTAAAACCTGCATCTTGGAGGGGTAAGTGATGAAAATTTTCTATATATTCTAATAAGAAAAAGCAAAACCTGTTTCATACTAAATTATATATCATTATAAAATTTTGCACTTTCCAAACAATCTAAAACAGTATTCTTTAGGTTGCTGTACCCTGTCGAAGTAATTTGAGGTTTTAATATAAATATTATATCTAAACCCGGTGTCAGCTTATGTTTATTTGTTCTAAAGATTTCTCTTAATCTTCTTTTAGCCGTATTTCTTACAACGGCTTTTCCTACTTTTCTTGATGTTACCAGACCTAACCTTCTGACTTCGTTATTATCGTTTCGTTTTAACACATAAATATTAACAAAAACAGTTTTAAGTTTTTTGCCGTTTTTAAAAACTCTGTTAAAATCCGCAGAAGTGTGCAATCTTTCAAGATAACAAAAAGAAAATCCTTTACTGCTACTAAGCATTTTATGCTGAAAGTGTTGCTCTGCCTTTTTTTCTTCTGGCACTCAATACCTTTCTTCCGCCGGCAGTTGCCATTCTGGCTCTAAAACCAATTTTCTTTTTTCTTCTTTCTTTGTTTGGTTGAAAAGTTCTCTTTGTCATTTTAAACCTCTTTTAATATTTACAGAATAATTCAATAATTATACTTTAAAAATAATAATATATCAAATTTTTTGTTAATTTTTATAAATTGTTGTGTCTTTCAAAAGCCAATATCGTATTGTGTAACAACATGGTTATTGTCATAGGTCCTACACCGCCCGGAACGGGGGTAATGTTTATATCCATATCTTTTACGGATTCAAAATCCACATCTCCGTAAAGTTTTTTATCCGCGGCTCTGTTAATACCAACATCTATTATTGTTGCACCGTCTTTAACAAAATCTTTTGTTACAAACTTTGCTTTACCTATAGCAGCAATTAAAATATCCGCTTTTTTCGTGATTTCTTTTAAGTTTTCTGTTTTTGAATGTGCCATTGTTACTGTTGCATTGTTTGCAAGCATTAACATTGATACCGGTTTTCCCACCAAATTGGATCTTCCCAAAACAACTACATTTTTACCCTGAATATCTATATTGGAATATTTTAACAAATAAACTACACCCATAGGTGTACAAGATACCAACAATTTTTGTGCTACGATTTCTTTCCACGATTTAACTAATGTAAGCATACCGGCATTAAAAGGATGTAATCCGTCAACATCTTTATCCGGAGAAATTGAATTTATGCATCTGTCCGGCATTTGTCCGTTCGGTAACGGTAACTGTAAAAGTATTCCGTCAACTTCTTTGTTTGCATTTAACTTTTTTATTAAATCAATTATCTCTTCCTGAGTTGCCGTTGCAGGTAACGGATTATGAAAAGATTTTATTCCTACCTGTTCACATGCTTTAATTTTTGAACCTACATATACTTTACTTGCAGGATCTTCACCGACAAGTATTGTTGCAAGGCCCGGAACTCTTGATGCTTTTTTTGATAATTCTTCTACTTTATTTTTTAACTCTTGCCTTATGGCTTGAGATATTTCTTTACCGTTAATAATTTTCATGATAAGTCCTTAATTTAAAGAATAATCTATGTATCTTCTGAAAAAATCCAAATTCTTGCTGTCACCGTCGATAATTTCCACGCCGTACATCTGATAAAAAACA
The DNA here is from genome assembly GCA_017651625.1 of Candidatus Ruminimicrobiellum bubulum. GTDB lineage: Bacteria > Elusimicrobiota > Endomicrobiia > Endomicrobiales > Endomicrobiaceae > Ruminimicrobiellum > Ruminimicrobiellum bubulum. The sequence goes on from JAGCCP010000018.1 coordinate 66,020, forward strand.
CCTTCGCATATTCTTACAACTTTACCGGTTAACGATATCTTTTGATTAAGAATTGTAAGTTCCAAATTGAATTTCTGTCCGATATGAAACTTAGTTTCACTTTCAAAAGCAAAACCGACTTTTGAAATATCGGTTAAGATACAATCTCCTAAAACTTTTTCAGTTTCAGTTTCTAAAAGATTGGTAGATAATGAAACCAATTGTCTTGGAAATTTTCTTTTTTCTATATCCATTATTTATAAAACTAATAAAAAGATTTAGATTGTTTTTATTATATAAAATTTGGAGAAATTTTCAATATATATTATTGAATAAATAATACAAAATTTGTATTTTAATTGTATGGAACAATTTGTAAGAACGAAATTGCTTTTAGGCGAACAAAAAACAGAAAAAATATTTAACTCCAAAGTTACAGTTGTCGGTCTTGGAGCGGTAGGCAGTTTTGCCGTTGAAATTTTGGCAAGAGTCGGAGTAGGAACTTTAACTCTTGTAGATTTTGATGTTGTTCAAGAATCTAATATTAACAGACAACTTTATGCTTTACATTCAACAATTAATACGAAAAAAATAGAACTTGCAAAAAACAGAGTTTTGGATATAAATCCTAATTGTAAAGTTAAAACTTTCGATGTGTTTGTTAATACCGATACATTGGATACAATTTTTTCCGATAAACCCGATATTGTTATTGATGCAATAGATTCTTATAATCCTAAATTAAGACTTTTGGAATATTGCTATAAAAACAATATAAAAATAGTATCTTCCATGGGCGCAGCCCTTAAAACAGATCCGTTCTCAATAAAATATGCCGATTTGTTTGAAACTCACCATTGTAAACTTGCAGAAAGGTTAAGAGGGGATTTAAGAAGTTTAGGTATTTCTTCCGGAATACCTTGTGTGTTTTCGGAACAATCTCCGCAAATAAAACCGATACCGTTACCGCAACAAGAAGGTAAAAAGTACGGCAAAAACGGTGGTCCGAAAATTTTAGGTTCAACACCGGTAATTACCGGAATATTCGGTATCCTTTTGGCAAACAAAGCAATAGAACTGATATAGTATATTTTAAAATTTCTCATTTCCAAGCAAAAAAGCCATTCGTTTGAAAAATTTAAAGCCGTGCTCCAACTTGAAAAATCCTAACTACCTAAGGTAACGGATTTTTCTTCAATCATGTTCGCACTAAAAAAACTTTTTTGATTTATAGTTTTTTTGCTCTAAATTTTTCTGTACTCATAGACGGCTTTAATCATGCTTGTAAACGAAAATTTTAAAATGTTCTTAAATTTATAATTATATTTCCCTGTAACCTAAAATTTCGTGAAGCAAAATTTTTTACTTGACATTTAAACAAAATAATATTAAAATCTTGGAAGTTTAATATTGAAACCGTTGATGCGGAGATAAAAATAAGAAGTGCACTAACAGCGAGCCTGGGTGGTGAGAAGCAGGCAGTAAGCAGCTTATTAAATGGACCGCAGAGGGTGCAGTCAAAAGGGAAAGCAGTTGCCCTGAGTATTCTGCA
>JAGCCP010000019.1 GCA_017651625.1 Candidatus Ruminimicrobiellum bubulum
ACACCAAGAAGCGGAAACAACTGCATCAAGATTACGTACAGTGCAAAGATGACCCAAGGAGCAGGTTGGACAGGTATATTCTGGCAACAACCGGCAAACAACTGGGGAGAAAAGAAAGGCGGATATGACTTGACCGGAGCAAAGAAATTGACATTCTGGGCAAGAGGAGCAAACGGTGGAGAAAAAATAGCTGAATTCAAGATGGGTGGAATCACCGGAGAATATCCTGATTCAGATTCTGCAGCAGTTGGTCCTATTGAATTAACAAAAGAATGGCAGAAATATTCTATCGATTTAACGGGCAAAGATTTGAGCCACGTAATCGGTGGATTCTGCTTCGCAGCATCTAAAGATGATAATCCTAACGGATTTATAATCTACTTAGATGATGTTATTTATGAATAATTGATTTATGGGGCGGGGTTAATTCCCTGCCCCAATATAAGAGAAAAAAATGAAAAGTAACAAAAGAATTTTATCTTTAATAGCTATAATGTTAAGTTGTTTTATTTGTGCATGTGTTTCTTCAACTACAGCAAAAAACGGAGCAAGTGCAGATACAAATAAAACTGCTAATGCGGCAAGTTCTTTTGAACCTTTTTATGTTTATGAAGACTTTATGTCTCCTAAAAATCATTATGCACCGTCCGGTTGGATGGGTGATGTTGCTAACTTGGAATTGGATCAATCTTACAGTCAAAGTATGCATGACGGTAAGAGTTGTATAAAAATGAGATATAATGCTGAAGGTTTGAAACAGTGGGCAGGAATTTATTGGCAACATCCCGCAAATAATTGGGGAGACAAAAAGGGTGGATATAATATAACCGGAGCGACGAAGTTAACATTTTGGGCAAGGGGAGCGAACGGTTACGAAATAATATCCGAAGTTAAAATGGGCGGAATTTCCGGTGATTACAGTGACACGGATGTTGCATGGCTTAAAAAGATTAAATTGACAGGCAGTTGGAAAAAATATACCATAGACTTGTCTCAGTCGGATTTAAGTTCTATTTCAGGCGGTTTTTGTATAGTTTTTTCTAAAAAAGATAATCCTAAGGGATGTACAGTTTTCTTGGATGATATAAGATATGAATAAAAATTTTATTAAATTATTATCATTTTGTTTACTCGGCGTAGTATGTTTTGCGCTCTTTACTTCGTGCGAAAGATATCCTGTCAGAGCGTTATTAGGTATTCATGATCCGATAGATTCTTGGCCGAATCCTTGGTATATTTATGATGATGAAATAAATACAAAAGGTTCGTTGGAACCGTATGTTTTTGATCATAATCCGGATGGTTCGGTAAATGAATATTGCGACAGTTGGGATAACGTTTTCCTTAGTTTTGCTTGGTTGGACAATGTAAAAGTCGGCAGAAAATGTATAAAATTTATATGGCGCGGAAATTCGCTTGATACAAGTGTTCCTAAAAAAACGTTCTTTAGTTTTGGATTACAAGCCAGAGAACAATTGGGCGGTGTAGTGGATTTAACAAATAGCGGATATACAAAGATGAAGTTTTGGATAAGAGGAAACCTAAGTAGTAATTGTAAGTTTGAAATAGGCATTCCGGATACTTTGGTTACGAAAGAATTTACTTCCGATAAAATTACATCCGATTGGCAAGAGTATGAGATTGCCATGAATGGTGCAGGGGAAATAACATTTGATTTAAGTATGGGTATGTCTTTAACATCCGGTGATGTTACCAATGGTGGAGAAATATACTTAGACGATATAAGATTTGTTAAAGAAGAAAATTAAAAATGATTAAAAAATTTATAGTAATTATCATTTCGGTTATGTTGCTAAATTGTACAAATGCAAATGCATGTACAATGACTTGCGATTTCTCCGAATATACTGAAATAAATGCGGCACTTCGTTCCGCTGTTATGCCCGGTTGGGGACAAGGTTGGAACAACCAAAAACTTAAAGGTTGGATAGTTTTCGGTGTGTTTGCTGTTTCTGTTTTCGGTACATTCTATTACCTTAACAAATCGGAAGGTGATTATGTTGCTTATCAAAGATTGGGATCAAGAGACTCTTCTTACTATGATGATTACGAAAGTGATTTAAATACCTCAAGAATTTTCGGTTGTGTTGCTGTTGCGACGTGGATATTTGCGGTTGTTGATGCTTATTTTGTTGCTAAAAAAGAATCTAAAAAATATGCTTTTGAAAAATTTAATATTGATACTTATGGAAAAGATGGTGTGATGTTAAGATATAAAACCAGATTTTCTATTTAGTTTGGAAAGAAAGATATGAAGAAGATATTATTTTTATCATTATTATTTGTTTGTTTGGTAGCTTGTTTCGGTGCTTGCACTAAAAGAGGTAAGTTATTAAATAACACCATGACTTTACAAATAGAACCGGCTGAAGATTTAACCTTGAATGTAGGTGACACTAAAAAATTAACAGCTATTATAAGAAATATAAAAATGGAAAATATAGATGAACCTATAAAATGGTCAGTTTCCAAGAGTGAATCGGGAGAAGATTTGGGAACATTTTCATCAACAACGTCAAGAGAAACGATATTTACTGCCGGTGAAAATTCCGGTGAAGGGACTATAACACTTTCATGTCAAGGTATGACTTTTTCCATAAATGTTACCATAAATTAGTTTTTTATATTTATAAATGATATAATAGACACAATCTCTTTTTTATCGGAGATGGTGTCTTTTTTATAAATCATGAAAAAAAATATTTTTTGTATCATAACATTTCTTTTTGTTTTCTCAACGGCTTATTGTGTTGATATTGTAGATAAGTCTTATAGAGAACAATTTTCTACCGAATCTTTAAATAAAGATTTTTATAAACATCAAATGAGAACAGTAAGTTTTTACGACAGGCAAACATCTTCTATTAACGGGCTTATTGAAAGTTATAGAGAAACATCTCATTATTCCTACGATTTGTTTTCCGGAAAATTTATAATCGGATCAAAAGGCGTGCTCGATGCGCAAGCATTTATTTATGACAGTTCCATAGCATCTCTCAGTTATATTTTATCCGGTCAAAATAAAAAAGCCGAAAATTTATTCAGAATTTTTCAAAAAGAATTTTTTGTTTCAAAAGGTGACAATATTGGTTTATGTAATGCTTACAGAACAGATTTTCAAAGAACAAGATGGGGATTAAGACATGGAATAGACGGTAATAGAGTTCATTTAGGTCCAAATATGTGGATTGCAATTTCAATTTTACAGTATACGGCAATAACGGGTAAAACAGATTTTCTCCCGTTTGTAATATATATGGCTAAATGGGCAAGGGAAATAAAACATTACAATTTTTCAGACGGGGAAAAAGGTGGTCCGAGTATGGGATATGGGTGGCAACCTCCGGATTGGTCCACTGTTTATTCTACGGAAAATGTTATAGATTATTATGCTGTGTTAAAAATGTTAAAGTATATATATAAAAATTCGAACAAAAGTGTTGTTGCTTTTTTTGACAGAGTAAATTACGGATTAAAAGATATAGAAGAGGAAATGACAAATATTGAAAGATGGCTCACCAAACTTATCTACGATAAAAATAAGGGAACTTTCAATATGGGATACAATTCCAGAGGAGTGGACAGGACAGATGCATTAGATGCCGTTTCTTGGGCGATTACAGCTGTCACTCCGAAACGCTTGGATGAATTGGGAATAGATCCTTACGATATGATGCAATTTGCTGATGATAATTATTTGGTTACCGATACGATTGATAATATTGAGATAACCGGTTACGATTTTACAAATCAGCAAGGTAGAAGAAAAAATTATAGAATGATATGGTTTGAAGGAACAGGGTTTCACACGACGGCACTTCAAATTATGTCAAAGTATGCAAAGAAAATGGGTAGAATAGAATTATCAGAGAAATATAAAGAACAGGCAGTGGAAATTTTAGCTAATATCGAAAAAGCTTCAAATGAATTAAATTTGATAGATAAATCTTTACCATATACTTCAAAAAGACCTAAAGATAAACAAATATATACAACGTTTGCCAACGAGTGGGAAATACCGAGAGGTAAAGGCGGAGCATGGGTTTCATCGTCATCTTCTACGGGGTGGTATTTGATAGCGGCATCAGCTTTTAATCCGTTTGATTTTGATACGGAAAATATACATTATAAACTTTTTAATAATTGATCTTGGGAAAAATTATGCTAGAAAAAATTTTGCAAATGAAACAAACTAAAGAAAAAATCGTGATGGTAACTTGTTACGATGCTACCATGGCAAAAATACTGTCCAACTCAAATGTCGATATGTTTTTGGTAGGTGATTCCGTGGGTATGACAAAACTCGGTTACGAAAACACGTTATCCGTTACGATGGACGATATGATACATCACACAAAAGCTGTAGCAAGGGGAACAAATAAAGAAAAAGTTGTTTTGGTTTCCGATATGCCTTACAAATCTTACGAAGATAATCCTAAACTTGCAGCAGAAAATGCCAAAAGGTTAATAGATGCCGGTGCAGACATGGTAAAACTTGAAGGCGGAATAGAGATAATAGAATCAATAAAAGCTATCATAAACGAAGGTATAAAAATAGTAGGGCATTTAGGACTTATGCCTCAATCTATAGAAAAAATGGGCGGATATAAAGTTCAATGCAGAGATGAAGAGTCTCAAAAAAAATTGTTGGAAGATTCTTTATTGTTACAAAAAACAGGTGTATCGATGATAGTGTTTGAAGGTATTCCCGAGACTATAGCAAAAACAGTTACGGAAAAATTGGATATACCTACAATCGGTATAGGTGCCGGAAGATATTGCGACGGACAAGTTTTGGTAAGTGATGATTTGCTTGGGATGTTTACCGATTTTACTCCCAAGTTTGTAAAAAAGTATGCAAACTTGGCACAAATAATACAAGATGCAACAAAACAATATAGTAAAGAAGTTAAAGAAGGAAAATTTCCACAAGAGGTAAATACGTACAAATGAAAATTATAAGAAAACCTGAAGAATTACAAAAAGCAATCGAAGGATTAAAGAAAAAAGGTAAAACAGTAGGTCTTGTTCCTACTATGGGTGCATTACATTGCGGACATATTTCTTTAATGAAAAAGTCTGTATCTCAAAACGATATTACTGTTGTTTCGGTATATGTAAATCCTATACAGTTCGGACCGAACGAAGATTATGAAAGGTATCCGAGACCTGTGGAACACGATATAAAAGTTTGCAAAGATAATAAGGTGGATTTCTTGTTTTTACCTACAAATAAAACTTTATATAACGATAACTTTTCGACATATATATACAATAACAAGTTGTCGAAAATAATGTGCGGCGTTACAAGGCCTATACATTTTCAAGGTGTTTGTACTGTGGTATCGAAACTTTTTAATATTGCTATGCCTACAAGAGCATATTTCGGATTAAAAGATTATCAACAATACATAATAGTTAAACAGATGGCAAAAGATTTAAACTTCAATATAAAAGTGATAGGATGTCCGATAGTAAGAGAAAAGTCTGGACTTGCAATGTCCAGCAGAAATACATATTTGTCTGATAAAGCAAAACAAGATGCTTGCGGAATATATAAGTCTTTATGTTTTGCAAAGAAACAATTTGCCGAAGGTAAAAAATTAAAAGATATTAAAAAGAATATTGAAAAAAATATTTTGGCTATACCGACAAGCAAAATAGATTATGTGGAATTAAGAAATTCCGAAACGTTGGATTTAGCAACCGATAAAGATAAATCTATGGTGATAGCTGTAGCAGTGAAAGTTGCAAATGTAAGATTAATAGATAATATAGTTTGTAAAAAATAAAATTTTTCTTGGGGGAAAAATGACAATAAAAAGAAGGCAGTATTTTGTTAAACCTAAATTGCAAATAAAGTATTTGTTAATTTTGGCAGCCATTATTGTTGTTTCATCAATATTGATTTATTATATGTTTTTAGATTCGTTATTAAATTCCCCGGGAATGGATCAACTTAGTGCAGGTGCAATTAACAATTTTGTAAGGTCATATACAGGCGGATTTTTTTGGGCAATGCTTATTTTTACGGCACTTGTTTTAATAGAAAGTATATTTTATTTTCATAGACTTATAGGACCTATCTTTTTCTTTGAGAAGGTTACCGCAAGATTAAAAACCGGTGATTTTTCAATGAAAATTCATTACAGAAAAAAAGATGAAACTATAGAACTTGCAAAAAACATGAACGAAACGGTTACAAATGTTAGAAATGCGGTAGCTGAAGATAGAAAAAAAATTGCCGAAATAAAAGCGGCAATAGATAATGGACAAAAAGATAAAGCCAAACAATTGCTTGGCGAACTTACACAATGGTTTAAAACAGAAGTAAAATTAAAATGATAAAAACTGATTATTTAGTTATCGGCAGCGGTATAGCGGGACTTAGTTTTGCATTAAAAGCATGCAAGACCAACGATGTTGCGCTTGTTACCAAGAAAAAATTGTTTGATTCTTCTACAGGTAAAGCACAAGGCGGTGTTGCTTGTGTTAGCGATAAAGATGATACGTTTGAATCTCATATACAGGATACTCTTGTTGCAGGTGACGGTCTTTGTAATAAAGAAATAGTTGAAATAGCGGTAAAGTCTGCACCGGAAAGAATACAAGAACTTATTTCCATGGGTATGAAGTTTGCAAAAAAAGATTACAACAGTTCCGAATTTGAGCTTGGTCTTGAAGGCGGACACAGTAAAAGAAGAATCCTTCATGCCGGAGATATTACCGGTGAAGAAATAGAAAAAGTATTGGTTGCAAACATACAAAAAGCAAACAATGTAAGCATATATGAAGACCACATGGCAATAGATTTAATTATCGATGAAAACAAAAAATGTTGCGGTGCTTACGTTTACGATGTAAAAAATTCTAAGGTGGAAATTTTTTTAGCAAAAGTCGTTATTCTTGCTTGCGGCGGAACAGGTAAAGTTTTCTTATATACATCCAACCCCGATGTAGCAACGGGTGACGGTATAGCAATGGCATACAGGGCCGGTGCAAATATTTCTAATATGGAATTTATACAGTTTCATCCTACATGCTTATATAATCCGGTAGCAAAATCATTTTTAATTTCAGAAGCGGTTAGAGGTGAAGGTGCGGTATTAAAAAATCAAAAAGGTGAAGCATTTATGCAGAAGTATCACCCTTTAAAAGATTTGGCACCCAGAGATATTGTTTCAAGAGCAATAGATACGGAACTTAAAAAGAGCGGAGACAAATATGTTTATCTTGATATAAGGCACAGAGGTGAAGATTTTATAGTAAAAAGATTCCCTAATATATACGAAAAATGTTTGTTTTACGGAATAGATATGGCAAGAGATATGATACCTGTAGTTCCTGCAGCGCACTATTGTTGCGGCGGTATTGCGGTAGATAAAGACGGACAAACATCAATACAAAATCTTTTTGCTATAGGTGAAAATGCATGTAACGGTCTGCAGGGCGCAAACAGACTTGCTTCAAATTCTTTGCTTGACGGTCTTGTTTTTGCTCACTATGCATACAAAAGAACTCAAGAGCTTTTACCTAACATAAAATTTAACGATAATGTTAAAGAGTTTGTTAACGAAAGTACAGGTAACGGCGACCCTACGATAATGTTACAACATTGGGAAGAAGTCAGAAGATTAATGTCTAACTATGTAGGTATAGTAAGAACAAAAGAAAGATTAAAGATGGCTTTAAAAAGATTGAAAATAGTTAAGAAAGAAGTTGAAAACCATTTCAGAGATTTTAAAGTCAGCATGGAACTTTTGGAAGTAAAAAATCTTGTAGATGTTGCCGAGATTATAATTAAGTCCGCAATGTCAAGAAAAGAAAGCCGCGGTGCACATTTCAACTCGGATTATCCGAAGAAATCACATACAAAGAAAGATACAATCATTTCAAAATAACTGACTATGCTATACTAACCTAATATCCTCAAAATTTAGTATAATAATCCTTTGGCATTTGGTATTTGTTTTGCCGTTAGTCGTTGTAGTTAAAGACCTTAAGATTTTAGGTTAGAATGAAGCAACTAACGAATGAAGTGTATATGGATCCCGTAAGGGCATACTCGATTGAGTTAGTTGCGATATTATAACCAAAATATTAAGGTCGCTATAAAAAGAGGAAAAATGGAAAATATAATCAAGATAAGGGGTGCTCGTCAGCACAACTTAAAAAACGTAGATATCGATATTCCCAAGAATAAACTTGTAGTTGTTACGGGTTTATCCGGTTCGGGAAAATCTTCACTTGCGTTTAACACCATATATGCCGAAGGTCAAAGAAGATATGTTGAATCTTTGTCTGCTTATGCAAGGCAATTTTTAGATTTAATGGATAAACCGGATGTTGATATTATTGAAGGACTTTCACCGGCAATATCCATAGAACAGAAAAATCCGTCACATAATCCCAGATCCATTGTAGGAACCGTAACGGAAATTTACGATTATTTAAGATTGTTATATGCAAGAATAGGTATAGCACATTGTCCTAAATGCGGTAAAAAAGTTACTCCGCAAAGTTCACAACAAATTATCGATGATGTTATGAAACTTGAAGAAGGAACAATGATATATATTCTTGCTCCGCTTGTAAAAAGTAAAATAGGAACTTACGAAGAACTTTTTTCAAGGTTATTAAAAGACGGCTTTACAAGAGTAAGAGTAGATAAAAAGATTTATGAACTTGACGAAACAATCAAGTTGGACAGATACAAAAAACATAACATAGATTTGCTTATCGATAGAATAAAAGTTTCCAAACAAGCACATACAAGAATTGCAGATTCAATAGAAACCACACTTAAACAGGCAAGAGGTCTTGTAACAGTTGCAATAGTAAACGAAAATAAAGATATAAAGTCGGAAAAAACTTACAGTGAACATTATGCTTGTATAGATTGCGGTATAAATATTTCCGAAATCGAACCCAGACTTTTTTCATTCAACACTCCGCACGGTGCATGTCCCGACTGTTCCGGTATAGGTGAAAAAAGCGAAATTGATGTAGATTTAATTGTTCCCGACAAAACAAGAACGGTAAATCAGGGAGCATTACAGGCTTGGTCCGAACCGGTAACAACAAGAACTCACAGATGGAAAGGTGCATGGTCGGGTTACTATTACGAACTTATAACCGATGCTTGCAAAAGAAACAAAATTCCAATGAACAGACCTTGGAAAGATTTAACATCAAAACAGCAAGAAGTTTTGTTATACGGTGACGGTGAGTTCGAAGGTGTTATTACCAACATGCAAAGAAGGTATAACGAAACCGAATCAGATTATGTAAGGACAGAAATTTTTTCAAAATATATGTCCACGAAAACTTGTCCTACATGTCACGGTAAAAGATTAAAAAAAGAAGCCTTGTCCGTTTTGGTAAACGATAAATCTATTATGGATATAACGGCAATGTCCGTGGAACAAGCAGTAAAATTTTTCGATAACATAAAGCTTACCGAAAAAGAAAAAACAATATCAAAAATTATTTTAAAAGAAATTAAAGCAAGATTAAACTTTTTAAATAACGTCGGTCTTTCATATTTGAGTTTAGACAGACAAAGTTCAACTCTTTCCGGCGGTGAGGCGCAAAGAATACATTTGGCGACACAAATCGGTTCAGGTCTTACGGGAGTTCTTTATGTGTTGGACGAACCATCTATAGGACTTCATCAAAGAGACAACACAATGTTACTTAAAACATTAACTACATTAAGAGATTTAGGTAACACTTTAATAGTTGTTGAACACGATGAAGATACAATGAGAACGGCAGACTATTTAATAGATTTGGGACCGGGTGCGGGAGTTCACGGCGGACAAGTTGTTGCAAGTGGTACACCGAAAGAAGTTATGAAAGTTGAAAATTCCGTTACCGCACAATATCTTAACGGAAAACTTTCAATACCTATACCGAAAAGGAAAAAGACTAACGGTAAATGGTTATCGATAAAAGGGGCAAGCCAGTTCAATTTAAAAAATATTAATGTAGATATTCCGTTAGGTTTGTTTGTGTGTGTAACCGGTGTTTCAGGCTCGGGAAAATCTACTTTGGTTCATGAAATTTTGTATAAATCTCTTGCACAAAAATTTTACAGATCAAAAGATATCCCTGGAAAAAATAAAGGAATAGAAGGTCTTGAAAATATAGATAAAGTTGTTATTGTAGATCAGTCTCCTATAGGCAGAACACCCCGTTCTAACCCTGTAACATACACGGGTGCATTTTCTTTAATAAGAGATTTGTTTGCACAAACTCCTCAAGCAAAAGCAAGAGGATATATGCCCGGCAGATTTTCGTTTAATGTTAAAGGCGGAAGATGCGAAAATTGTCAGGGAGACGGAACATTGCAAATAGAAATGCAGTTCTTGCCCGACATTTTTGTTAAGTGTGATGTTTGCGGCGGAAGAAGATTTAACGAAGAAACTTTACAAATAAAATATAAAGGTAAAAATATAGATGAAGTTTTAAATATGACTGTTGAAGAGAGCACGAAATTTTTTGAAAATATTCCTAAACTGCACAAAATATTGTCTACATTAAACGATGTAGGTTTAGGATACATCAGAATCGGTCAATCTTCAACAACATTGTCCGGCGGTGAAGCACAAAGAATAAAACTTGCAACCGAACTTTCAAGAAGATCTACCGGAAGAACGTTGTATATTCTTGATGAACCTACAACAGGCTTGCATTTTGCCGATATCGCAAAACTTCTTGATGTATTGCATAAATTGGTTTATGCCGGAAATACAGTTCTTGTTATAGAACATAATTTAGACGTTATTAAAACCGCAGACTGGATTATAGATTTAGGCCCTGAAGGCGGTGCAGGCGGCGGTAAAGTCGTAGGGTTCGGAACACCGGAAAAAATAATGACTATAGAAAAATCTTATACCGGCCAATTTTTAAGAAAACATATTTACGGTAAAGAGAAATAAAGTGTTACTACATAAAAAAAGGAAGGTACCAAAAAGTACCTTCCTTTTTTATTTAATATTTTAGAACCACTTTTTCTTTTTCATGTATAAAATAATTCCGAAAGTTGAAGCAAGTATCAAAAATATTGCAAAAAACCATGTTCCCGTTTCACCCAAAATTTTTATTTCAGGGAAAGCAACATTCATTCCGTAATAACTTGCAAATATAAGTATCGGCAAAAATATTGTAGCGATTATACTTAAGAATTTCATGGTTTCGTTTAATTTTAATGTTACAGAAGACATATAAATTGCGATAAGAGAGCTTATCATTTGTGAATTATAGTTTATAGTTTTGTTTAAACTGTTAAGTTGGTCTGTAATATCTCTGAAATATGCCGAATAAGATTCTCTTATATATTCGTTGTTTTCTCTTGAAAAGAAAGAGTAAACGTTTCTTTGCGGATCTGCAATTTTTCTCATGGAAAGCAAAACTTTTTTCAAATCGAGTATTTGTTCCATGTCATCCGGATGCGGATCTTCCAAAACTTTATCTTCAAGCAAATCTATTTTATCGCTTATCTTTTCCATTGTATGTTCAAGATTATCTACAACTTTCGATAAAATTTTGTATAGCAATGTTTCCATGCTTTTTAATTCTATCTGCGGTTTCAACATTGCTTTATGCATTAATGTATCAAGAAATTCTAACTCTTCGGTATGTGCGGTAACGATAAGATCTTTTGATAAGAAGATATCAAGCTCGTACATCGATTCATCGAACTCAGCCAAGTTCATGGTTTTTAATCTTATACCGTGAGTGTTTACGAACAAATAGTTATCAAACTCTTCTACTTTAGGGTTATACAAAGGAAACAAACAGTCTTCAACGGAAAGCTCGTGAAATTTGAACGTATCGGTAAGAAGAGCGATTTCATCCGTGGACAAATCGCCTTTTTCCAAAGTAATATCAACCCATAACAATGACGGATTGTTATTATATATTTTGTTTATATTTTCTATGCTTTCTTCTTGTTGGCATATACCGTTGTTTACAAAAATGGATTTTATCATAACACAACCCTAAACGCTTAAATATATAACAAAAAAATTTTACAAAATAAAACTATTTAAGTAAAGGGAAAAAAACAATTTATAATTTACAATTTATAATATCGAAAAATTTATTGTTTTAAATTGAAATTTAGGCGGCATATTATATATAATTATAACAATTATTATTAAGAGAGGTTTTATATGAAAAAAATAGTTTATGTTTTTTCGGCAGTTTTGTTGTTTTCACTTGCTTCTTGTGTAACTGCAGACAGAAATTCGAATCAATCAGTATCAGGTAGCGATTCAAAAAGTTCTGCGATAGAAAATATATTGAACAGAAAAAGTGTAAGAAAATATTCGGATAAAGCAGTTGAACAAGACAAAATAGATACCATTTTAAAATGTGCTATGGCGGCACCGAGTGCAATGAATAAACAACCTTGGGAAATTTTGGTTGTTACCGATAAAGAAAAATTAGAAAAAATAGCTGAAATTGCACCGAATGCCGGCTACAGTAAAAATTCTCAAGTTACAATGATTGTTTGCGGTGATAAAACCGTCAGCGAAAAATTTTGGGAACAAGATTGTTGTGCCGTAACGGAAAACATATTGTTGGCAGCGGAAGCCTTAGAGTTAGGAGCTGTATGGTGTGCCGTTTATCCTTTCAATGAAAAAGTTAATGCGGTTAAGCAATTATTCAATTTGCCTGAAAATATTATTCCTTTAAATATTATACCTATGGGATATCCGTTTGCAGACGAAGAACCTAAACAAAAATATAATGCAGATAAAGTACACACTAACAACTGGTAATAAATAAAAGGGGAAAACTTTGAGAATAGGAACACTTCTCTTGGAATTACTTATAGTTTTAGCCATAATTCTTTGCTTGTATTATGTTTCTATGAGCAGAACAAAAGCCCTTGTTACTAACGAAAACGGACAACTTATTACCGAAGATATTAAAAGTATAGTAAAAGATGCAAACAGAATTTCCGCAGGCGCTGTAAGCAAAAAAAGAGATTTGGAAGATGTACTTAGATCGAGTAGTTATAATGGTGCTGCAGGAGATCAGAAAGCGAAAAAAGATTTGCAAAAGAAAGTTAATAATTTAATGAGAAAATATAACGTAAAATAATTTTGGGTGATAAAAAAATGAAAAAATTTGTGATGTTTTTTATAAAGCTTTTTGTTATTTTAACAATATTGGCAGTGGCAGGATATTATTCGTTTAATATTTTAATGGCGGGTTTTGTAAGAGAAAAATCAGAAGTGTTGGTTCCTGATTTGCAAGGAAAAAATTTGGTTGAATGTTTGGATATGTTATCACAATCTAAACTTGCATTAATGAAAGACGGTTCCGAATTTAATCAAGATGTTCCGGCGGGTATCGTTATAAGGCAAGTACCTCCGGCAGGTATGAACGTTAAAGAAGGTAAAGTAATAAAAATTGTTATAAGCCAAGGCGGAGAAATAGTTTATGTGCCGGATTTAAAAGGTCAAACTATAAGATCCGCAACGATTTCACTTCGTTCGTTAGGCCTTGTTTTAGGCGAACTTACAAAGAAATCATCGGCAAAATATGAAGAAGGTATTGTGTTAAATCAGGAACCGGCAGCAGGTTCTACAATAGAAAAAGATTCATCTGTAAATGTGTTGGTATCAAACGGTGCACCGACAGACGGAACGGTTTTAATGCCTGATTGGTTCGGTAAGTCTGCCGAAGAAGCAAAGAAATGGGCAATAGATGAAAATTATGAAGTTAAAGTAATTTCAAAAAGAACGACTCTTGCTAATCCGGGAGAAGTTTTTAAACAGACACCTAAATTTGATGAGAGAATAACAAAAGATACGAAAATTACTTTTTATGTTGCAGATGAAAAGAGTTCTTTAGTGCTTGAAGATAAAACTTTTGAGTATGTCGTTCCTGAAGGAAAAGAAAATAAAAGAATAAGATTGGTGTTAAGTGATGAAGGCGGGGAAAGAGATATTTTTAACGGAATAAGAGCACCGCAAACTACGATATCGGTTCCTGTAAAAGTTAACGGTAAAGCAACGGTAAAAGTTTTTATAAATAATGTTTCTATAGAGGAAATAGAGTTTTAATATGAAAAATATTTTAATAGCACCATCAATTTTATCTGCGGATTTTGCAAACTTGGCAAAAGATGTTGCTATGGTTGAATCCGCCGGTGCGGATTGGTTACATATAGACGTTATGGACGGCCATTTTGTTCCTAACATTACTATAGGACCTGTTGTTGTTAAATCAATAAAAAAACACAGTAAATTGTTTTTTGATGTTCATTTAATGATAACAAATCCGGAAGAATATTGGGAAAGTTTTTATAAAGCCGGTGCGGATTTAATTGTTTTTCATAACGAAGTTTCATGCGATAAAAAACAGTTAATACAAGATATAAGAAAAGCCGGTATAAAAGTCGGAGTTTCGATAAAGCCGAAAACTCCGGTAGATGATATTTTGGAAATTTTACCGTATGTTGATGTTGTGCTAATTATGACAGTAGAACCCGGATTCGGCGGCCAATCTTTTATGAATGATATGGTACCGAAAATTTCTTCGTTAAGAAAAATTATAGATGATAACAAGCATAAATGTTTAATAGAAATAGATGGCGGAATAAACGATAAAACAGCAAAGATATGTATTGATGCAGGTGCTGATGTGTTGGTTAGCGGAAGTTATATTTTCGCAGCACAAGATCCGCAACAAATTTTAAAAGGTTTAAAATCCATATAGATATGAATTTATTGAACGGTTACAAAAAGATATTTACAATAACGATTTTAGCAACGGTTTTATTATTTACTCCATCGGTATCTTTTTGTAAAAAAAATAAAAACAAACAACCTGTTCAAGAACAGCAGGTACAAGAACAAGTCGTTCAAGCACAATCCGAACAAGAAAATACAGATAACGATATAAAACAAGAAAAAGATACAAACATGATTGATGAAAACGATGAATTGTTTAAAGAACATATTGCCGAAGCCGACAAATGTTTAAATTTTGCTGTGACTGCATGTGAACAAAGTAATTACGATGAAGCAAATAGTAACTATCATCAATTTTTGGAAAAATTAAATTCGTTAAATTTAAAACCGGAAGAAATAAAATATTTGCTTACCGATTGTGAAAATATTTTAAGGAAAATAAAACATATTAACGGACTTGAAACGGACAAATCACATATAAACGGTAGTGATGTATTCGAAATTTCCATGGACTATGATGAAGACATCTTAAATAATTGGATAAACAGGTACAGTAACGGAAAAGCCGCACAAAGCATAAAAATTGCACTTGAAAGAAGCGGTAGATACAAAGATTTGATAGTGTCTGTTTTAAGAGAATATAATTTACCCGAAGATCTTCAATATTTACCTATTATAGAAAGTTTGTTTAATAATAATGCAACGTCAAAATCCAAAGCGGTAGGTATGTGGCAAATAATGGCACACAGAGGTAAAGCATTGGGTTTGCAAATAAATTATTGGGTAGACGAAAGAAAAGATCCCGTAAAAGCTACAAGGGCAGCCGCAAAATATTTAAGAGAACTTTTTGTTTTGTTGAACGATTGGCATTTAGCTTTATCCGCATATAACAGAGGCGAATACGGACTTATAAGAGATATGAAATTTTCTAATTCTTCATCGATACTTGAAATGAAAGAAAGAAATGCGCTTCCTAAAGAAACACAAAATTATGTGCCTCAATTTATCGCTTCGGTAAAAATAGCCAAAAATCCCGAAGAGTACGGATTTAAAAATTTGGTTTATGATGAACCTTTAAAATTTGATACCGTGGTTATAGATAAGGTTATAGATTTAAAAATAGTTGCCAAATGTGCGAACACGACAGTTGAAGAAATAAAGGAACTAAATCCTTCAATACTTGCTTGGTGCACACCGCACGGATACAAAGATTTTGAGTTACATTTGCCGGTGGGGACAAAAGATATTTTCCTTGAAAATATAGCAAAAGAAAAAGATTTAAATCCCAGTCCCGGATTTATAAAATATAAAGTGAAAAAAGGTGATTATCTGGACAAAATTGCAAGAGAGTTTAAAACTACTCCGGCAGCAATAAAAGAAGATAATCCTAAACTGAAAAAACAAAAATATTTGCAACCGAAACAAGTTATTATTATAAGACCGGGAAGGAAATATTATAGTAAGTAGGAATATATGAGAATAGTAATAAAAATAGGAACAAGTACATTAACGGATAAAAGCGGGAAATTGAACGTTTCTTATATAGACTCTTTTGCAAAAGAAATTGCCAAAATAAAAAAAGAAAAAAATATAGATATTATTTTGGTAAGTTCCGGTGCGATAGGTGCGGGGCTCGGATATTTAAATTTAACTAAAAAACCTAAAGAGTTAAGAAAAAAACAGGCACTTGCATCAATCGGTCAGCCTTTAATAATGCAGGCATACAGACAGGCATTTAAACCTTTAAATTTGATGGTAGCACAAATTCTTCTTACAAGATACGATTTTGACGACAGACAAAGATATATAAATATAAGAAATTCCATAAACGAACTTTTGTTAAGAAAAGATGTCGTTCCTATAATAAACGAAAACGATACTATAGCCGTTGACGAAATCAATTTCGGCGATAACGATACTTTAAGTGCGATAGTTGCGGCATCGGTTCAAGCAGACATGCTTTTTATTTTAACGGATGTTGACGGGCTTTATGACGGTATACCTAAAAAATCAAAAATAATAAGAACAATAACAAAAATTACCGATGAATTGTTGGAAATAGCAAGTCCGGATTCCAGCAGCGGTAAAGGTACCGGCGGAATGAAAACGAAACTTATTGCGGCAAAAATTGCGGCAAGTTCGGGAACAACAACTTTTATTACTAATGGTACAAAATTAAGCTTGATAGAAGATGCTATTGATGGTAAAGAAATAGGTACAAAAATTTTGCCTAACAAAAAACTTCAATCAAGAAAAACTTGGATAGCGTTCGGTAAGAAACCTAAAGGCTTTGTTCTTATAGATGCAAATGCAACCATTGCAATAAGAAACAAAGAAAAAAGTCTTTTGTCATCCGGAATAATGGCGGTTGGCGGATGTTTCAACCGAGGAGATACTATAAGTGTTGTAGTGTTAAATCCTATAGAACAAAGTCATATAGAAATTGCAAGAGGTTTATCAAATTACAATTCCGTAGATTTATTAAAAATTGCGGGAAAATCTTCTGCTGAAATAAAAAAAGAGTTTCCTAATATGATATGCGAAGAAGTAATACATAAAGATAATTTGGTTGTAATAAAATAGAAGGCAAAAAATGAAATTAAGAGAAAAAACATATAAGAAAAATAAAATATATAACGGTAAAGCAATAAACTTTTGTAAAGATGACATTATTTTGCCTAACGGTAATAAAGCAATAAGAGAATATATTGATCATCCCGGAGCGGTAGCAATCGTTCCTTTTATAAATAAAACCGATATTATTATGGTTAAACAATACAGATATCCTGTAGATGAAATAACATATGAAATTCCTGCAGGTAAACTTGATAAAAAAGAATCTTTATTAAAATGTGCTAAAAGAGAATTGAAAGAAGAAACGGGATATACTGCAAAGAACATAAAAAAACTTACATCTTTTTATCCTTCAACGGCTTTTTCGAATGAAGAACTTATTATTTATATAGCAAAAGATTTAGTTCCCGGAAAACAACATCCCGATGACGATGAGTTTATAGAAAGAGCAATCATCCCTTTCAAAAAAGCATTACAAATGATAAAACAAGGTAAAATAAAAGATGCAAAAACTGTAATAGCGTTACTTTACATAGCATCTAAAATATAATATGGAAACTAAAGAAACTTCTGTCGGTGCATTTATATATAAAATAGAAAATGGGGAAATATTGTTCCTTTTAGTTTATTCCGAAAGAAATAAAGAATGGGGTTTTCCTAAAGGGCACGTTGAACCTAACGAAACGGAACTTGAAACAGCCAAAAGAGAAATCAAAGAAGAAACAGGTATAGAAAATATAGATTTTGTTAAAGATTTCAGGTGTGTTGATACTTACAAAATAAAAGGGACATTAAGCACCACAAAAAATAGAATAATTGATAAAAATGTTATATACTATTTGGCAAGTACAAAAGAAGATTTTAAATGCTCGGTTGATAACGAGATCGGGCAAGGAAAATGGTTGAATTTTAGTTCGGCAACGGAATTTTTAAAACATGATAACCAAAAGAAATTATTAAAATCAGCATATATGTTTGTTAAGGAGGTAAAAAATGAATCCGGTATTAAATGAAAAATCTTTTATAAATGCGGGTTATAACGAAGATACAATGACTGTAAGTGGTGTTATTAATAAAAGTTTCCTGTTATGGCTAATATTGACAGTAGGTGCATATTTAGGGTGGACAAATCCTCAAATTACCTTAAAGTTATGGATACCTATGCTTATAGGTATAGTAGTTTTATGTTTTATAATAGTGTCAAATCTAAAGACTACTCCTTGGATTTCTCCGATATATGCTTTTCTTGAAGGTTTGTTTTTGGGAACAGTAACATTACTATTTGAAAAGGATTATCCCGGCATAGCCGTTAATGCTGTGTTTTTAACAATATGTGTTTTGTTTTGTATGTTGGCTGCATTCAAATCCGGAAAGATAAGAGCAACTAAAAAATTTTATCGAGTTATAGGAATATCTACTCTCGCTATTTGTCTTTTTTATCTTGCAGATATTTTGTTATCGGCATTCGGAGGTGCCGGACTTTCTATTATACATTCATCTTCTCCTTTGGGGATAGCAATTAATATTGTTATAGTGTTGGTTGCGGCTTTTAATTTAATAATAGATTTTGACATAATACAAAGAGGTGTAGCTATGAAAGCTCCGAAGTATATGGAATGGTACGGAGCATTTGCTTTAATGGTTACTATAGTATGGTTATATATGGAAATATTGAGATTGTTAAGTAAGATAAGAAGATAATATGGCATTAGATTTATCCAAATCAGTCTTTTTTATATCAGAAACGAAACCGGAACTGTTACCTCAAAGTATATCGGAAGTTGCTTTTGTCGGCAGATCAAATGTCGGTAAAAGTTCAGTAATTAATGCCGTATGTAAAACAAAGAATTTGGCAAGAACTTCAAAAACTCCCGGAAGAACAAGAGCAATAAACATTTTTACACCCGCTAAAGGCAGATGGATAGTAGATTTGCCCGGATACGGATTTGCGAGAGTTACCGAAGAAGAAAAAAAAGTTTGGCAAAAGATGATTGAAACATATATCACTTCAAGAAAAACATTGAAGATGATATATGTTCTTATAGATTCTTTTGTCGGTCCGACAGAACTTGATTTTGTTATGATGGACTGGGTTAGAAAATTAAATATACCGTTCAAAATTGTTTCAAATAAAACCGATAAAGTTAGCAACTTGAATTTGGAAAAATTAAAAGATACAATTTGTGAGATGTGTGAAGTACAGAAAGATGACATATATTGTGTTAGTGCTAAAAAACAAACGGGTTTCGGAAAATTAATAAACGATATAGGAAATTTGTTGTTAAAATAAAACAGGAGGAAGTAAAATGAAAAAAGTAGTATTAAGTTTGGTTGCAGTAGTTATGTTGTGTGCAGCAGCTCAAGCAGCACAACCTATCAAGTTATCCTTGTGGGGACCTATTTGTATTCCTAACGGAGATACAACAACAGGTTTGGAAATTGCTATCGGAACTCAAACACAAGAAGTTAAAGGTGTTCAATTAGCATTGATCTATGCACAAGCAGACAAATTTACAGGTGTTCAGTATTCTTTGGTAACCAATACCAATGATGGTCTTGGTGCACAATTAGGTTTTGTAAATTTAGCACAAGAAATGAAAGGTGTTCAATGGGGTTGTGTTAACTGGACAAAAGGTAAAATGACAGGTGCACAATTAGGTTTAGTAAACTATACCGAATCAATGAAAGGTCTTCAATTAGGTTTGGTTAACATAATCAAGAACAATACACAGTTCTTGCCTGTATTTGTATTCTTCAACTTCTGCTTTGCTTAATAATAAGTGAAGAATATTGCAGTAACCGTAGTAGTAGGTTTTATTACGGGGTTAGTTATATCAGGAATTTTATTTGATGTAATTAAATATGTCGGAAAATCTTTCAACAGAGCGTCCGTTTCTTGGAATATTTCAAAGGCGGAAAAAGCTTACTCTAACGGAAGATTTTCCGACTCTGTTTTAATATACAAAAAAACTCTTCCGAAAATCGATTCGGATAACAAAACTTTAATTGCCAAAACCAAAAACAATTTGGCTTTAAGTTTGTACAAAAATTATCTTACCACAAATAACAACGAAGAATTAAACGAAGCCTTAACTTTATTTAAAGAAGCCGAAACTATTTATTTGGAAATCGGTAACAACGAACTGGCTGATCAAACCGCAAAAAATATCCTTGCCGCCACACCGATAGCCAATCAGTAAAATATGTTGTTTTTTGTTTTCTTTATTTCCGGTTGACTACGAGCTTTAGAGGCAACCTTCAATAAAAAACTAAAAACTGTCATTGCGAACGAAGTGAAGCAATCAAATTTTCTTCTATTTTTCCAATCCTCCAATCTTCTAATCTTCCAAAATCGCTTCGCGATTTTCTTGACATCCTAAAAAAAATTTGGTAAATTATACTCCGTCAGTTAGAGAATGTGGGCAGTTAGCTCAGCTAGGGAGAGCATCTCCCTTACAAGGAGGAGGTCGCAGGTTCAATCCCTGCACTGCCCATTTTCTCAATTCCTTCCGAAGTATTAAAAAATCAAAAAAAACAGAGAGGTTTATATTTATGAAACATAAGCTATATTTATCAATTTTAACGATGTCCTTGATAGTTTTTTTCGGTTCCTTTGTTGTTGCTTCGGGCAAAAAAGTAGAAAAACTTCCTGAAAAAAAAGCACCTGACTATTTTGAAATACATACTCCCGGAACAGAAGATGTTGTCGATTATGAAAAGTACGGCGAATTCCAAAATGTAGGTACAAACAAATACAAATATGTCCCGTCCGATTTCAAAGCTTTAAAAGAAGCTTCCGGTGAAGGAATCTATCCTAATGTTGCAGATGTTTACAAAAGTCCGAGATATAAAGAATTAATGAGAGAAAAGAAACTCGAAGGTGATAAATGGACTTATGTTAATACAAGAAATACGGAATTAAATTATTATAAATGGGCAACGGCTCAAGAAGATCCGGGTGTAAGACAATATTATGTTGCACTTGCACTTGAAAATGCGGGAAATTATGAAAGAGCAATAAAGGCTTATTATTCTATCGTAGTATTTTTCCCTAAAGCAATCGGTTACACATTTTGGAAAACACCTTGGTATGTTGCACCTGTAGCAATAGAAAAAATAAAGTATCTTACAAGAGAACATCCTGAAATCGGATTAAAGTTGGTAGATGCATATGTTGATGTTATAAACAGATTCGATGATGAAAAATCAAATGATGATTTTGTGTCAAATCCCGGAAAACTTGTCAGAGCTACAAGTAAAGATTGGATAGTAAAACCTGTAGATTTGAAGAAAGTTGGTATCAAAAAGACCGTAGGTAAAGGTAAAGTTAAGCTTGTAGAATATAACAACAAACACTATCAATTGTTTGTTGATAATAAACCTTTCATAGTAAGGGGAATATGTTATTCTCCTAACCCGGTAGGAACATCCCCGGATAACGGAACATTGAATGCTTCAAGAGATTGGATGTTTGCCGATTACAACGATAATGCAATTATAGACGGTCCTTATGAATCTTGGGTGGATGAAAACAGAAACGAAAGAAAAGATGCTAACGAACAAGTTGTAGGTGACTTCAAATTAATGAAAGATATGGGTATAAATACTTTGAGATTGTATCATTATCCCGACTTCAATAAAGAGTTGCTTATGGACGGATACAAAAATTACGGATTTATGTACATGATAGGTAATTTTTTAGGTATGTATTGTACGGATTCCGGTGCGGAATGGTTCGAAGGTACGGATTATACTAATGAAGAACAATGCCAAAGAATGTTGGCAAGTGTAGAAAAAATGGTCAACGAATATAAAGATGAACCTTACGTTTTAATGTGGGTTTTAGGAAACGAAAATAATTACGGAACGGTAGGTGTTGTAGGTGTTGCAGCCGGTACCGGTTGTAATGTGAGAAAAGATGTTCCGGCATATTATAAGTTTATAAACAGATGTGCAAAAAGAATAAAAGAGTTGGATCCGCAACAAAGACCTGTAGCAATATGTAACGGTGATACTTTGTTTATGGATCAATGTGCAAAATATGCACCCGAACTTGATATTTACGGTGCAAATGCTTACAGAGGTAAAGAAGGTTTTGCTACATTGTGGAAAGATGTAATGAAACTTTATGAAAGACCGGTAGTAGTTACGGAATACGGTTGTCCTGCTTTCAGTAAAATACATAATCAAACGGAAGCGGAAGAACAACAGGCAATTTATCATGAGGGAAGTATAAAAAATATTCAAGAAAACGTTGCAGGTTATGGTGTAGGTAATGCTTTAGGCGGAATAATATTTGAATGGACAGATGAATGGTGGAAGGCAGGTCCACCGCCTGAATACGATTTTAATGCTCATGATGAAACAGCACAATGGGAAGGACCTTTTATTGATGGCGGCGGATACGAAGAGTGGTTCGGCCTTGTATCCATAGGTGACGGTAAAGATTGTCCTTTCAAAAGACAGTTAAGAAAATCATATTATGCTATACAGAATTTGTGGAAAAAATATAAGATGTAGGTTACATGATATTCAGTAAAAAAATATTTATCACTTTAATAGCTATTGTTACATGCTTATCTTTTACGGTTAATGCTTTTGCAAATGTTAAACTTGTTAAAAATAAAGATGGAGTGTGGAAACTTTTAGTTAATCACAAACCATATTTTGTAAAAGGTATTGCATATTCTTGTGATAGAGTAGGTTCCAGTACCACAAATACAAACGAATGGATGTGGGCAGATGTTAATAATAACGGAATAATAGACGGACCTTACGAATCCTGGTTGGATTTAAACAGAGATAATTACAGAGATAATTACGAAGATAATATCGGAGATTTTGCGTTACTTAAAGCGATGGGTTGTAACACTATAAGAGTTTATCATAGCGAAAATATAAACAAAGAGTTATTGAGAGACTTATATTATAATTATGGCATAATGGTTATAATGGGGAACTTTTTCGGTGCATACACTAAAGGTAGCAGTGCCGCTTGGTCTTCCGGAACAAACTATTTGAACGAAAAGCAAAGACAGTCAATGCTTGAAAGTGTTAAAAGAATGGTTGAAGAACATAAAGATGAGCCGTATGTGTTAATGTGGATGTTGGGAAACGAAAATGATGTTTCCGGTAATTCTTCAAATTCTACGGCAACAAATACTAATGCTTGGAAATATCCCGAAGTTTATGCAAAGTTTGTGGAAGAAGCCTGCAAAATAATAAAAAAACTTGATGACAATAAGCATCCTGTAGGTGTATGTAATGCAACAACCAGATTTGTTAAATATTATGCAAAGCATACTCCGAGCATAGATGTGTTGGGCTTTAACCAATATTCCGGTCCGTACGGTTTCGGAACATTGTGGAATAGAATAAAAAAAGAGTTTGACAGGCCTGTTCTTATTACTGAGTACGGTTGCGATTCTTGGAACGAAAAAAAGAAGGGAACTTGCGAACTTTACCAGGCAAACTATCATAGAGGCGCATGGAAAAATATAGAAAATAACAGTTATTGGGGTGACGGTGTAGGAAACTCTATCGGCGGTGTAGTTTATTCTTGGGTAGACAGATGGTGGCTTGTAGGTTCTCCTAAAGTACATGATACACATTTGGGTGCTTGGCCCGGTTCAACTATAGATGGTGAGTTCAACGATGAGTGGCTCGGAATTTGTTCTCAGGGTAAGGGAAAACACAGTCCTTTTCAACGAGTTTTGAAAAGAGTTTATTATACTTATCAGGAAGAACTTTGGGACTGGGATCCTGCCACATATTAACCAATATTAAATCTTCTCACGATAAAAATTTAAAATTCTAGTTACAACTTCGTATTTTTTAAGCTCATGTACCGCTTTGCTTATGTACACTTCACTTAAAAAATACTTCGTTTCACCTAAACATTATGAATTTTTCTTTTGATTGCTACATTCATAGGTAAACTTAAAATAGAAATGGTTATAATTTAAAATCTTAGAAGTCTTAGAGAGTAACCAACGGCAATAGGTATGAATTTTTCTTTTGTCCATTACGTTCCATGATAAAACTATATTAAAAAAATATTTCGTTTTACCACTTAAAACTTATAACCCTATCAACCTATAACTCCATAACAAAAAAACTATTTTTGTATAGTTTTTTTTATGATATAATAACTGGGTAATGAATAATAAAGAAAAGTTTATCAACAAAGTTGTTGATTTGGCGCAAAAAAATGTTTTGGCAGGTAAAGGCGGACCGTTTGCCGCAATAGTTGTAAAAGATAATAAAGTTATAAGTTGCGGATATAATCAGGTAACGTCAAAAAAAGACCCTACTTTACATGCGGAAATCGATGCTATAAGAAAAGCAGCAAAGAAATTAAAAACATTTGATTTGTCGGGATGCGAAATTTTTTCGTCATGTTATCCGTGTCCCATGTGCTTTTCGGCAATATATTGGGCAAACATAAAGAAAGTATATTATTCGGCTACAAAACAAACCGCAACAAAGTACGGATTTAAAGACGGCAAAATTTACAATGAACTTAAAAATAAAATAAAGTCGGTAAAATTTATAGAAGTAAATATAAAAGATTCCGTTTTGCCTTTTACGGAATGGAAAAATAAAAAAGATAAAATAAAATATTAGTGCGAAAATGAAGAAAATATTAAAAATCCTTATTGCTCCGTTGGGTATAATAATATTTGTTGTTGCCATAATGTTGTTAAGTAACGAAATGAAAAGTTACAGTTATCAACAAATACTCGATACTCTAAGAGCTATCCCTTCAATTAAAATAATCTGTGCTTTAATATTGGCATTATCTTACTACTTAATTTTGGGCGGATACGACGTTATTGCTTTCAAGTTTATAAATGTCCCGTTAAAATTTAAAAATGTTGTTTTTACATGTTTTATAAGTAACGCTTTAGGTAACAATACCGGTTATTCAATGCTTTTCGGCGGCTCAATAAGATACAGACTTTATTCCTTATACAACGTTTCAATGTTAAACGTTACAAAAGTTTTGTTCTTTTCTTCGGCAACAATATGGTTCGGGTTACTTATCATAGGCGGAATAGTTTTTACTTTTTTCCCTGTAGAATTTACTGACAGTAAATTCTTTTTTCATTCATCGTTTCCTTTGGGAGTTTTGTTTTTAACATTAGTTACTTCGTACACATTGTTAAGTTTGTTTAAATCCAAGCCGATAAAGTTGTTTAACAAATGGACAATAACTTTTCCTAATATAAAAATTACTTTATGGCAAATGTTTCTTGCTACTGCCGATTGGGTAATAGCATCTTGCACATTGTTCGTTCTTTTACCGCAAGGTGAAATTTCATATATAACATTGTTACAGATCTTTTTGGTTGCACAAATGCTCGGTATATTGAGCCAGGTTCCCGGTGGTATGGGAGTTTTTGAAACGGCTATAGTTATGATGTTGCCGGAAGCTACCCAAAGTTCTTATGTTATGGGTGCACTTCTTGCATACAGAGCAATATTTTATTTCTTCCCGTTAGGTATAGCACTATTGTTGCTTGCAAGCCATGAATTTTTCAGAGCGAAAAGAAGATTCAAAGTCCTTGCAAGATTTTATGGCGGAAGAATGGCATCTCTTATACCTCAGGCATTGTCGGTAAGTATTTTTATAGGCGGTGCATTTATATTATTTTCGGGAGTAACCGATGTATCTTCCTCTATAATTCATAGATTAGATAACTATATTTCTCCCGTAATACTTGATTCTTTACATTTTGCAATAAGTGTTATAGGTATAATGCTTTTATTTATTTCCAGAGGCCTTGTTTTAAGAATAAAAAGAGCATACACAATGGCGGTAGTTTTGTTATCTTTACTGGTTCCGTTAGCTTTGATTAACGGGTACGGATATGAAAAAATGGTGTTTTTGTTAGTGCTTCTTGCTCTTATTATTCCGGCAAAAAAATATTTTTACAGAACTTTAAGTTTGATAGCTGTTAAGATGAACATGTTGTGGTTCTCTTTAATATCGGCGGTATTTATTGCATCAACATGGTTATGCTTTTTTGTGTATAGACCTTTTTATTCTTGGGACAAATTTATAACTGTCATTTTCGGTGCAAGCGATGCCGGAAGAGCTTTAAGAATTTGTATCGGTATGCTTGTTACCATCTGTATTATAGTAATAGCGGAAATGTGGAAAAGATACAGATATAAACAGTCTAATATAGATTTAAATAACATAAAAAAAATATCCGCTTCTTCAAAATTCGTATATGCAAATTATGCTTTTGAAAACAGAAATCTTTTCGATATGAATACAAGTTCTTTTATGATGTACTCGCAAATAAACAATAATGCAATAGTTTTCGGTGACCCTGTAGGGGATAATAAATCCGGTAAAGAACTTATTTGGGATTTTAAAGAAATGACAGATTCAAAAAGTATAATTCCTACATTTGTTTATTTGGGTTATAAAAATTTAAAAATTTATGATGATATCGGTCTTGATATTGCATCGTTCGGAGTTGATGCAAATGTTTCTTTAAAACATTTTTCGAAAGATGACAAAAAACTTGAAGATATAAAAAATTATTGTGACAAACTCGATAGTAACGGATATAGTTTTGAAATAGTCGATAAAAAAGAATTTTTGGAAAACAAAAAATATATCGGATTTGTTGATTATCAGTGGGAAAAAGATTTCGGTAACGTCAAAAACAAAATGTTTGATGTTTCCGTAAATTCGGCAAACAAGTATGTAATTATAAAGAAAGATAATTTTATTTCAGGTTATGCGTATCTTTTACTTTCCGATAACAAGTACGAAGCTTTTGTTTCCAATGTGAGATACACAACGGATTGTGACGACAAAATTGTTCAGTATATTTTGTTCAACTGTGTAAATTGGGCAAAAGAAAATGAATATAAATGGTTTAATTTAGGATTAACACCGAGTGATGAAGTAATTATAGATGACAACTTTAATTCAAAAGCAAAAATATTTGTTTTTGCCGAACATTTTAAATACGATATGAATGCATTAAAAGAATTTAAATCTAAATTTGATCCCGTATGGAAGAAAAAGTATGTTGCTTTCTATACAGGCAAACAGATGATAAATTTCTTAAGAGACTTTTTATATATTTATTCGTAGTTAATATATTAAAATATTTATTAAAAAATAGTATAATAAAAGACCAATAATTTCATAAGGAGTTTTGTCATGGCACAGAAATGTAGTGTTTCAGAATTGCATCAGGAAAGATTAAAATTTCAACCTGTTTTACCTGCAGTATTAAAAAAAGGTGTTGCAAACGTAAAACCTGTACTCGGTAAAGCAACAAAATCAGTTGCAGATTTCGCAAAAATAAAATCTATTTTCGAAAAAACTTACGGTATGCCGGTTGTAAGTTTCCAAGCAGGTAAAAATGCCGTTGTAGCAAAGAAAGCTATAAAAGTAGGAGTAGTTCTTTCAGGCGGACAGGCTCCCGGCGGACATAACGTTATTTACGGTTTGTTGGATGGTTTAAAATCTGCTAACAAAAAAAATAAATTGGTAGGTTTCTTGGGCGGTCCTTCCGGAATATTAGATAACAAAACAATGGAAATAAACGATAAAGTTATCGCAAATTATAAAAATACCGGCGGATTCGATATGATTCAGTCCGGCAGAACAAAAATCGAAACACCGGAACAATTTGCACAAGCTAAAGCCACAATATTGAAAAATAAAATGGATGCTTTGGTATTTATCGGCGGTGACGATTCAAATACAAATGCTGCATTACTTGCAGAATATTTGAAAAAAGAAAATGTTAATGTAAACGTTATAGGTGTTCCTAAAACTATAGACGGTGACTTGAAAAACGAACATATCGAAGCTTCTTTCGGTTTTGATACCGCAACAAAAATTTATGCGGAACTTGTAGGAAACATTGAAAGAGATGTAAATTCAGCAAGAAAATACTGGCACTTTATAAGACTTATGGGAAGAAGCGCTTCTCATATTACTCTCGAAGTCGGTTTTAAAGTTCAACCTAACGTAGTTTTAATAGGTGAAGAAGTGTTAGCTAAGAAAATGACACTTAAACAAATAGTAGACAATTTGGCGGATTTGGTTGTTAAAAGATCTAAGGTCGGCAAAAATTACGGAGTAGTTTTAGTTCCGGAAGGATTGATAGAGTTTATTCCCGAAATGAAAGCTCTTATTGCCGAACTTAACGACTTGTTGGCGGAAAACGAAGCTAAAGTTGCTAAATTGAATACAGTTGATGAAAAAATAAAATTCATTTCTTCAAAGCTTCCTAAAAACTTGTCGGCACTTTTGTTATCTTTACCGAAAAACATTGCTGCTCAATTGATGTTGGACAGAGATCCTCACGGCAACGTTCAGGTTTCGTTAATCGAAACAGAAAAGTTGCTTATCGAAATGGTTTCAAAGAAATTGAAAGATTTGAAGAAAGCAGGAAAATATTCCGGAAAATTCTCTACAATTAACCATTTCTTCGGATATGAAGGAAGATGCGGAGTACCTTCAAACTTTGATGCAAACTATACTTATGCTTTAGGTTACAATGCGGCAGCTTTGGTATTGAACAATTTATCCGGATATTTATCATCGGTTAAAAATCTTGTTAAAAAATCTTCCGAATGGAAATGCGGCGGAATACCTTTAACAATGATGATGAACATAGAAAGAAGAAAAGGTAAAGAAAAACCTGTTATACAAAAAGCTTTGGTAAAACTTAACGGTGCACCGTTTAAAGCTTTTGCTAAAGTTAGACAAGATTGGGCAATGAACGATAGATATATGTTCCCGGGCCCTATCCAATTCTTTGGTCCTGCAAGTGTAACAGATATTACAACAAAAACATTGCAGTATGAACAAAAGAAAAAATAGTTTTCAGTTATAAAATATCAGCCATTTCTATCATTAATTTGGTAGAAATGGTTGTTTATATTTATAGGATACAAAAATGATAAAACAATTTATAAAAAGAATAATTACACTTAATATAATATTTGCACTTATAATGACGATTTACAGAATAATATTTACATTTTATTATTCTAATTGGTCGGAACTTTCACAATATTTCGGTGATTTGGTACAGGCATTTATTTTAGGTGTAAGATACGATTGTGCCGTTCTTGCATATATAAATTCTTTGGTAACATTGTTTTTTATAATATTTTGGTTTGTAGGTAATCAAAAACTTTTTGTAAAGTTTGTTAAAAGTTTAAAATATTATTACACAATATTTTTCGGTGGCATTGTAACTTTATTGTGTATAGATTTCGGTTTTTATTCTTATTTCCAAAACCATATGAATATTTTAATGTTCGGTGTTTTTGAAGATGATACAAAAGCTCTTTTTTCAACAATAGCGGAAAATTATCCTGTTGTTTGGGTGGGTATAGGTTTTATATCAATTTTTGTTTTTATATATTTTCTAACCAAATTTGTAGTAGAAAGAAAAGTTATCGGATATTATATTGAAAAAACAAAAATTCATATAAAAATTGTACTTGCTCTTGTTTTGTTGTGTGTTAATTTTATAATAGCAAGGGGCTCGTTCGGACTTTTCCCGCTTGGTGTGGATAATGCCGAAATATCCGCAAACACTTTTATAAATAAAGTTGCAATAAACGGTATATATACTTTACAAGCTGCAATAGAGGCAAGATCAAAGGAAAAAGATAGAAATTATATTGGCGATATGGGGTATTCCCAAGATAATATGTCAAAAGCTTTCGCGGATTTTTTAAATGTTGATATTTCTTCCATAGATAGTCAAAATCCGGAAAAATCTTTAATAAAAACAACAAAATATAATAAGGATATAGAAGAAATAAAACCTAATGTTGTGTTTATAATGATGGAGGCGTTGGGAACGGATTTAATGCATTATAACAGTGAAACTTTTAATGTATTGGGCGAATTCAAAAAACATTTGGATGAAGATACTGTTTTTTACAGATTTTTGCCGGCAAATATGGGAACTATAGGTTCTTTGGAATCAGCAATGACAAATATTGCAAGATTACCTTTATCACAATTTTTGTGCCAATCTAAATATGCATATAATAAATATTTTTATACGGGACCTATGCCGTATAAAAACAGCGGTTACGAAACAGTATTTATGTACGGCGGAAATGCAGGTTGGAGGAATTGTACTTCGTATATGCCTAACGTAGGTTTTGATAAAGTTATCGGTGAAGGTTCAATGCCGAAAGAGTACGAAAGAAACCAGTGGGGAGTTTATGATGAATATTTGTTTGATTATATACTTAGAGTACTAAATACAAATAATAACAGAAAATTCATATATGTTATGACAACATCAAATCATCCGCCATACTCGTTACCAAGCGGATATAAACAACCGTATCCGTTAGAACTGGATGAGCAACTAAAAAAAGATATTACCGGTGATAGAACACTTTCTCAAATGAGATTTGCGACTTACCAATATTCTTGCCAAAAGGTCGGCGAATTTTTAACGAAATTAAAGAATTCAAAATTTGCCGATAATACAATCGTTGCAATAACCGGTGACCACAATTTTTGGAATACTTTCAGTTATCCGATAGAAAGAAAATTAGATGAAATGAGTGTACCTTTTTATTTGTATATACCGAAAAAATTAAGACCTAATAAAAATTTAGATATGGATGTTGTAGGATCGCATACCGATATTTTACCTACGCTATATAATATATCTTTATCAAGTACAAATTATTGGGCTACCGGAACGGATTTATTATCCGATGAAGCAGAACAAAATATTGCTTCAAACTGTTTAGGTTCAATAATGACAAAAGACAATTTTGTTATTTACGACTTTGCTTCAGGCAAAGAAAAATATTATACATGGAACAAAGAAAAGTCGAGAGAAATAGTTCCTACCGAACAAAGTGAGGAACATAAAAATATGGTTAAACACTATAAAGCAAGTGTGGCTATTGCATATTATATGTTGCAAAAACCTGAAAAGGAGACAGAAAAATGAAAATTTTAGTTACCGGCGGTGCGGGGTTTATAGGTTCGAATATTGTTGATGCATTAATTGAAAAAAAACATAAAGTTGTAATTGTAGATAATCTTGCAACAGGAAACATAAAAAATATAAATAAGAAAGCAAAATTTTATAAAGTTTCCGTATGCGATAAGAAAAAAATAGACGATATATTTAAAAAGGAGAAAATAGATGTTGTTATACATCATGCCGCACAACTTGATGTAAGAAAATCCGTTGAGGATCCTTGCTTTGATGCGGATGTAAATATAAAAGGTACTCTAAATATTTTGGAAGCATGCAAAAATACAAAAGTTAAAAAAATAATATTTGCTTCTTCCGGCGGAACAATTTACGGTGAATGCGGCTCAAAAGCCCCCGATGAAAAAGCTTTTGCTAACCCGTTATCACCTTACGGAGTAGCAAAACTTTCCGTAGAACATTATATAAAAGCATATAGTGCATTGTACGGTTTAAAATATACTGTATTAAGATACGCAAATGTTTACGGGCCGAGACAAGATGTAAACGGTGAAGCAGGTGTTGTTGCAATCTTTATAGGTAAAATGACACAAAATAAAGACATATTTATTTTTGGAGACGGTAAACAGTTAAGAGACTATGTTTATGTTAAAGATGTTGTTTCGGCAAATATAAAAGCTTTAACGAAAGGTAACAACGAAGTTATAAATATAGGCACAAACAAAACAACGTCTGTAACAAAATTGGCACAAGAATTGTCTAAAATAATAGGTTATAAAAATAAACCGATATTTAAACCTAAAAGAAACGGGGAGCTGTTTAAAAGTTTCTTAAATATTTCCAAAGCTAAGAAAGTGTTAGGTTGGCAACCTAAAGTCGGTATTATAGAAGGTTTAAAAAGTACGGTAGAATATTTTAAAAAAATAAAATAAGTATAGGAGCAAAATTATGAGAAAAAATTTAGTATTAACTTTAATAGTTATGTTGGGTTTATCTTTTTATTGTGTAGGTAATGCGCAAGCAGCAGATAAATTTTCAAACGAGCCTATGGTGGAAGAACAGACATTGCAAGAATTGTGTGAGTTTGCTTCTTTTTCGGAAGTAAAAGACGCAATTATTGCAGGTGAAGATGTAAACGGTAAAGATGCAGACGGAAGAACAGCTTTAATGGCAGCTTGCCAAGGTAATTCCAGTGTTGAAATGATGCAGTTGTTGTTATCTTACGGAGCAAAAGTAAATTTAACTGATAATGCAGGAAGAACAGCATTCATGTATGCTGCCCAATACGATACTTACGAAAAAGTTTTCAGAGAACTTTTAAAAGCAGGTGCTTTAGTTAATGTTAAGGCAAACGATGGAACTACAGCTTTAATGTTGGCATGCGAAAATAATAGCCCCGAAATAGTATCATTAATTATAAATGCCGGTGCAGATGTAAATGCAAAAGATTATGATGGTTATCGTGCAATAGATTATGCAAAAAACAATAAGCAACATGCAGATGCAATAAAGAGTATTCTTAATAAGAAAAAGTAATGGATAATGAACAATTATCTATAATTTCTCTTAATACCATTGTTGAGTTAGTACCTAAAAAGTTTATATCTTTGGTAAATTATTTCGGTAATGCAAACAATATTATAAGTGCGGATATAAAAGAACTTGAATCGGTAGGATTGCCGAACAATGTTTCTAAATCAATAAAGAATTTATCTGATTTTAAAATCGCAAATAAAGAACTTTCTTTAGCCGAAAAAAATAATATAAGAATATTAACATATTTAGATAAAGATTATCCTTGCCAACTTAAAAACATAAGCGATTATCCGCCTGTTATATATGTAAAAGGTAATTTCGATAAAAATGATAATTTTTCCGTTTCGGTGGTAGGTTCAAGAAAACCTACTAATTACGGTTTGGTAGTAACCGAAAAATTTTGTAAATATTTTGCTCAAAATTCAATAACTACAATATCCGGTTTGGCCGGAGGCATAGATACACAAGCTCATAGTTCTACACTGAAAAATTCAGGTAGAACTATTGCCGTTTTAGGTAACGGATTATTGGAATGTTATCCTTCCGAAAACAGAAAATTACAAGAAGAAATCGGTAAAAAAGGTGTTGTTATAAGTGAGTTTCCTTTAACCAGAAAAGCCTTACCTATGAACTTTCCGAGAAGAAACAGAATTGTTGCGGCATTATCGCTTGCAACAATAGTAATAGAAGCCGCATCAAAAAGCGGATCTTTAATAACAGCGGAACTTGCTTGCGATTACGGTAAAGATGTGTTTGCCGTTCCCGGACCTATATTTTCAAAATATTCGCAAGGACCTAACAGCTTAATAAAGCAAGGAGCCTTTGTTGCTACGGCCGGAGAAGATGTTACCGAACAAGTTGTTTTATTATCTGATTGGGTAAGAAAAAAAGCAAAGAAAAAGAAAAAGGAAATTGTAAAAAATTTGCCTTTAATTTCACAAAGTAGTATAAATATTCTAAAAATGATACAATCTTCTGCTACCGGAATGTCTTTAGATGAAATAAGTTTGAAGTCAAATGTTAATGTTTCGGAAGTTTCTACAGTATTGTTGGAGTTGGAACTTAACGGTTTAATAAAGGCAATGCCGGGACAGATATATGTAAGAAATACATAAGAAAGTTTATGGTTGATAGTTTGTGGTTACTGGTTTAATGTATTTTTTGCTTTACAAAAAATCTGATAATTAATCAAAAATTCACAAAGTGAATTTTTACAATAAACTATAAGCTATAAGCTATAAGCTTTAAACTATAAACAAAAATACGAAGTATTTTTATATGAGGTAACAATGAAAAGTTTAGTAATAGTGGAATCTCCCGCAAAATCAAAAACGATATCCAAAATGTTGGGTAGCGATTATATAGTTAAAAGTTCGTTCGGACATATCAGAGATTTGCCCGAAAAAGAAATAGGTGTAGATATAGAAAAGAATTTTAAACCTACTTATGTTGCAATGCCGAAATCTAAAAAGATAATTGCAGATTTGAAAAAGGCAGTTGCCGAAGTAGGACATGTATATCTTGCAACCGATTTGGATAGAGAAGGGGAAGCTATCGCTTGGCATTTGAAAGAACTGTTAAAACTTTCTGATGATACTACCGATAGAATCACATTCCACGAAATAACAGAATCGGCAATAAAAGAAGCCGTAAAAAATCCGAGAAAATTGGATATGGCTTTGGTTGACAGCCAACAAGCAAGAAGAATTTTAGACAGGCTTGTAGGTTACAAACTTTCACCTATATTATGGAAAAAAGTTAGAAAAGGCCTTTCGGCAGGTAGAGTTCAGTCTGTTGCCGTTATGATGATATGCGACAGAGAAGAAGAAATAGAAAAGTTTGTTCCCGTAGAATATTGGTCAATAGAAGCAGAACTTCAAAAAGATAACGATATTTCTTTTACAGCAAACCTGGTTTCCAAAGACGGTAAAAAATTTGAAAAGTTGGAAATACAAAATAAAGAACAAGCAGACAACATTTTAAAAGAACTTGAAAGTGCACAATATAAAGTTGCTTCGGTAGAAAAGAAAGAAAGAAAAAGAAGTCCGTATCCTCCTTACACAACATCTACAATGCAACAGGATGTTTCAAGAAGAATAGGATTTTCTTCTTCAAAAACGATGTCTGTTGCACAAAAATTGTACGAAGGTATTGCTATAGGAAATCAAGGAGTTGTCGGTCTTATAACGTATATGAGAACGGACTCTTTAAATGTTGCTTCAATTGCACAAAAAGAAGCATTAAGTTTTATAGAAACGAGTTATGGTAAAGGCTTTGTTCCTTCAAAACCGAGATTTTATAAAACGAAATCTAAAGGTGCTCAGGAAGCTCACGAAGCTATAAGACCTACATCGGTTAAAAGAACACCGGAGATGATGAAACAATATCTTACGGCAGATGAATATAAACTTTACAAGGCAATATGGAACAGGTTTGTTGCAAGCCAAATGTCAGATGCGGTATATGATACGGTTACAATAGACATACAAGCAAACAATTATATGTTCAGAGCAACCGGTTCAACTTTAAAATTTGACGGTTTTATGAAAGTTTATTCCATACAAGATGAAGATACGAAAGAACCTAAGTTGCCGGTATTGTCCGAAAACGATATTTTGAATTTAATAAAGGTCGTTCCGGAACAACATTTTACGGAACCGCCCGCAAGATACAACGAAGCAAGCTTAATTAAAACATTGGAAGAATACGGTATAGGAAGACCTTCCACATATGCACCTACAATAAAAACGATTTTGGATAGAATGTATGTAAGACTTGAAAGCAAAAAGTTTTATCCTACCGATTTAGGTGTGGTTGTAAATAAATTCTTAAAAGAAAACTTTAAAGATGTTATAAATTATAAGTTTACGGCGGATATAGAAGAAGAATTTGATGATATAGCCGAAAACAAAATGAAATGGCAGGATGTACTAAAGAAATTTTATACTCCGTTTGAAAGTCATTTGGTAAAAGCGGAAGGTGCAACAAGACAAAAAATCGCTCCTAAAGCTACAAACGAAGTTTGTCCTAAATGCGGTAAACCGATGGTTATAAGAGAAAGCAGAAGAGGACCTTTTATGGCATGTTCCGGTTATCCTGAATGTAAAACAACTTTTTCCGTAGACAAAGACGGAAATAAAGTTTCTAACGAACCGGAAAAAACAGAAGAAAAGTGTCCTAAATGCGGTGGAATAATGTTAAAGAAAATGGGTTTCAGAGGTCCGTATCTTGCTTGTGAACATTATCCGGAATGTAAAACTACATACTCTTTAGATAAAAATGGTAACAAAGTTATAAAGCCCGAACCGGAAAAAACAGATATCAAATGTGAGAAATGCGGAAGCCCGATGCTTAAAAGAATAGGAAAAAGAGGACCATTCTTAACCTGTTCGGCATTCCCTAAATGCAGAAACTTGCAATGGGTGAAAACAGATTCCGAAGGTAATATAATAATAGAGAAAAAAGAAAAAACTGCAGAAAAGAAAACAAAAACCAAAACCAAAAAAGCAAAGAAATAGTCAAATAAAGTATATAAGGACAGAAAGGATTTATTCCTTTCTGTCTTTTTTTTGGTATAATTATCTATATGGAACAAGCAGAACAAATAAAAGAAATAGAACAATTCATTCAGTATCTAACTGCAGAACGAAATTATTCTGCAAATACCGCAAGAGCTTACAGTATAGATATGTACGAGTTTGCCGATTTTGTTAAGAAAAACAAAAATGTCGATTTAGTTAAATGCGATAAAAATATAATAAGAGATTATCTTGCCGGTTTATATAATAAAAACTTAAAAAAATCGTCTATCATAAGAAAGCTTGCTGTGTTAAAATCTTTTTATAAGTTTTTGGTTATTACATCTGTAATAGATGTTAACCCTACAGTATCTATGGCAACACCGAAAAAAGATAAAAGAATACCGGTCTTTATTACCGAACAGGAAATTGCGAATTTATTTGATTTACCCGATATTGATTTAAGAGACAGAGCTATGATAGAATTATTATACTCTTCGGGCATAAGAATAGAAGAACTTGTAAGCAGAAACTTAAAAGATATAGATTTATTATCGGGTACATTAAAAGTGTTCGGTAAAGGTTCCGCCGAAAGAATTGTTCCCGTGGGTGACAAATGTTTGGTGGCTATAAAAAATTATATTGACCAAAGAAGAGCTAATGGACTAGACTGTTCTATAAACTCACCGATGTTTTTAAATATGTATGGTAAAAGAATAACATCAAGAGGTGCAAGGAAGGTTTTGCATAACTGGTTTATTAAAGCCGGAATTGTAAAAAAAGTCTCACCTCATACATTAAGACACACTTTTGCCACACATCTTTTAGATCATGGTTGCGATATAAGAAGTGTTCAACAAATGTTAGGTCACAAAAATTTATCTACTACACAAATTTATACACATGTGACATTGGAAAGTTTGAGAAAAGTTTATAATAGTGCTCATCCGAGGGTAAAGTAAAATGAACATTACGGCAGAAAAAATAAAAGCTTTAATGGATGATACCGGTTGTGAAGAATCGGAAGCAAAGACAGCATTGGAACTTGCCGAAGGAAATTTCAATAAAGCAATTTCTTTCGTTGGAGCAATGCTTAAATATATTACAGCATATAAAGCAAAAATAATCTTAAAAAATGAGAATATTTTCGGATTAATTCATATAATAACTAATAATAAAAATCTTGATTTGTTAAGATTTAGTGTCGTTATGACATTCAATCCTATAGTTTACGAACAAAATATTGAAGTCGATTGGTTCTCTTTTGAAAAGCAAATATATTCTTATCGTTTGGTTGAAGGTGCTATAGAAAAGTACACAAAAACTATAGAAAAAAATCTTAAAGAATACGTTAATTCAAACTTAAAAAGTAATAAAATTATAAGTTGTAAAGATATGAAAACGGTATTGGAATCTTATTTTGCCGAAAACGATGTTCAAATAGAAATAGTTGCAGAAGAATTGACTTTAAGAGATTTCAAAAAATTACCGAAATATTTTCCGGACAACATTCCTAAAGAAACGATGCCTTCGGAATATTCGTCGGTAATAGAACTTGAAGCTATTATTTTTGAAGATTCTTTAGGTAAAAAAGTAGAAAATTTAGCTTTGGGCGATAAAGTCCTTGCAAAAATAATAGATACAAGAGACATTGCTCATTACATAGGACATTTAATCGGTGCAAAAAAAGAACAGGCTATGATTCCGATACCTGCGGAAGTTCAATCTGTTGAAGAAATAGGTAACGAATACATTGTATGTTTAAAATATTCCGATTTGATTTTCGGAATATCTCATGTTGAAAGAGGCAGAACTTTAAAAGTTTTGGAAACAAAAGATACGACAACTTGGCAAACAAGATTTTTGCCGTATTTATCAAACGAAATTGAAAAAGATAAAATATAAAATGTGCCGAGGACGAGATTTGAACTCGCACAGTCTTGCGACTACAGGCTTCTGAGACCTGTGTGTCTGCCGTTCCACCACCTCGGCAAAAGGTTAAGAAAAATATACCATTTTGTAGAGATTTTAACAAGGAATTTATAATGAATAAAGAAGAACAAGCAAACAAATTTTTTAAATTGGTAGATATTTTGGAACAATTAAGAGGGGAACACGGATGCCCTTGGGACAAAAAACAAACACATAAAACTTTAATGAAATATTTGTTTGAAGAGTCCAATGAGTATAATGAAGCAGTTGAAAAAGAAGATTATAATAACATGAAAGAAGAATTGGGCGATGTTTTGTTACAGGTAATTTTTCATGCACAAATAGCAAAAGAAAATAATAAATTTGATATATACGATGTTTTAGATTCAATAAACGAAAAAATGATAAGAAGACATCCGCACGTGTTCGGTAATTCCAAAGCTACAACCGAAGAAGAAATAAGAAAAGAGTGGGAAAAAATCAAAGCCGAAGAAAAAAAACAGAAGAATAGATGCATGGAAGGATAGAGGAACAGAAACTTCCTTTGGAATTGTTGACAATATCAAAGTATATAAATATAATAATTGTATACATAAATAATTAAGAAAAAAATTATAAGCGGAGGAAGTAAATGAAAAAGTTTTTGGTAGGATTGTTTTTAGCAGTAGTAATGGTAGCACCTGCATTTGCAATAGCAGAACTCGATATCAAGGCGGGATACATCGTTGAACCTACAGTTACGGAAACGCAGCCGGGTGAAATAAAATGTACTTATTCACAAGATCCTTCTTATTCTATCGGGGCAGATTTGTATATTTATTTAACGGACAGAATTGCTATCGGTGCAGGTATCAATCATGTTTTTGACAGTGAATTTACCGGAAACGATTGGCATGCATGGGCAGATGATGTAAAAGCAGGTTCAACAAATATTTTTGCTGCAGTAAAACCTGTATTGGCAGAAAACGGATTTGTAGATAAAGTATATTTGTTAGGTCAGTTAGGTATGGGTATTACAAAGTTCAGTTCCGATGTTGACGATTATAATTTCTCGGAGAACGGTTTATATTGGGGAGCAGGTTTAGGTATAGAAAAACTTAACATAATTGTTGAACTTATGTATTCCGTAAACTATTGGGAACATGCTGAAGGCAGTGAATGGAATGAAGGTTGGTCTTATACAACAAGAAGAATAGCAGTTAACGTAGGTTACAGATTTGGTTTCTAATAAATAATTTATATAGAATTTTATAAGGTTATAGGGTTATAGGTTCAACGATAAGTCAACCGATAACCTTATAACCTAAATTTTTTGATAAGAGGTAAAAACAATGAAAAAAAGTTTGCTTGTTGCGTTATTTACAATAGCACTTGTTTTACCTGTGTTTGCAGCGGAACAAGGAACTATGGAATTGGGTGTAAAAGCAGGTATTCCTCTTGCACAACAAACAACATTGGATGGCACTTGGCGTGTAGATTACGATATGAAAACGACCTGCTCTGTCGGCGCGGATTTTTTCTATTACCTTGATTACAATGTTGCGGTAGGTTTAGGTGTAGACCACATTTTTAACAGCAGATTAAAATATGCTCCAGGCGAACCTAAAGATAAAATCGGATACACAAATATTTATTTTCAGGTAAAATATAATTTCGATTTCGATGATGATGGTTATAATAATATTTATCCTATATTTCAATTGGGTTACGGTTTATTACATGCAGATTGGGATCTTAGCGAAGATCTTCCAACTGCCAGTGTGGAAAATGGAAACGGTGTATATTGGGGGATTGGTGTAGGAACAACAATAGCGAGATATTTTATAATGGAATTAATATATTCGTTTAATTACGGAAGTGCGGAATTTTCAGGATTTGCTGAACCGGATTTTGAGTACGATATATCAACTTATGCATTTAAGTTTAATGTAGGTTTTAAGTTTGATTTCTATTAGTACCGACATCATCTTTTGAATTTATACTGTGTTACAGCATATAAATTTCAAAAGAATTTATAGCGACCTTAATATTTTGGTTATAATATTGAAACTCAGGAAATCGAGTACACCCTTACGGGATCCAAGTACACTTCATTCCTGAGTTTCTTCATTCTAACACAAAATCTTAAACTCTCTAACGACACCATCGTGTCATCCCGCACTTGATGCGGGATCTCGCCGTTTCCGTTGTTGACTTTCAAAGGATTAAAGATTTTAAATTATAACGAAGTATTTGGCGAATGAAGTGTATATAAAAGAAAGCGGTAGCGATTGGTACTCGATTGAGACAAATACGAAGTTAGAATTTAAAAGATAAATCCGTTTCGCAAAACAAATTGCAAAGCAATTTGTTCTTATGTATAATATTAAGATAAATTTATATATTGGAAGGAATAAGAAAATGGCAGAAAATCAAGAACCAAAAAACGAAACATCACAAGCTACTATAGATACAATAATAGCACAAAGAAAAAATAAAGCAGATACGATGAGAGCTGCAAAAATAGATCCGTATCCGGCAAGAATAAAAATAGACAGTAAAATCGCTCAAGTCAGAGAAAAATACGAATCTTTACAGAAAGAAGAAATGTCTAAAGATCAGGTTACCGTTGCGGGAAGAATGATGTCCAGAAGAGATATGGGTAAAGCTTCTTTTATAGATATTGCCGACGGTACAGGAAGAATACAAGTTTATGTCAGAAAAGATCAGATCGGAGAACAGGATTTTAAAATATTTAAAGAAATGTCCGACTTATCCGACTTTGTTTTAATAACAGGTGTTCCTTTCAGAACAAGAACAGGCGAACTCAGTTTGAAAGCAGACAAGTTTTCCATAGCAACAAAAGCTTTCAGACCGTTACCGGAAAAGTGGCACGGACTAAAAGATACAGAAACAAGATACAGACAAAGATATTTGGATTTAATTGCTAATCCCGACGTAAAAGAAGTATTTAAGAAAAGAAGTACTATTATTTCTTCCATAAGAAAAAAACTTGAAGAGTTGGGTTTTATAGAAGTTGAAACACCTATTCTTCAAACTCTTGCAGGCGGAGCAAATGCAAAACCTTTTATTACTCACCATAATGCACTTGATATGGATTTGTATATGAGAATCGCTCCGGAACTTTTTTTGAAAAGATTGGTTGTCGGCGGAATAGAAAGAGTTTTTGAGATCGGCAGAAATTTCAGAAACGAAGGTATCGACAGAAATCATAATCCCGAATTTACAATGATGGAACTTTACCAAGCATATGCCGACTATAACGATATGATGGACTTAACCGAAGTGTTGATAAAGAATGCTGCAGCTTCTATCGGTGCAACGGACTTAAATCTTAATTTCAGAAGAGCAAAATTGTTCAATTTAGTAAAAGAATATACGGGTCTTGATTTATTACCTTTTGTAGGAACAGGTAAAATGTATGATCAGGTAAAACATTTGAATCTCGATGTTGCACCCGATGCAGGTGACCAAAAAGTGTTGGATGCAGTGTTGGACGAAAAAGTTATACCTAATTTGCAACAACCTACTTTCGTTATAGATTATCCTGCAATATATTCTCCTTTAACAAAAGTTAAATTCGATCAACCTGAAATTGCGGAAAGATTCGAACTTTATATAAACGGTATGGAAATATGTAATGCTTACTCCGAAATGAATGATCCTCACTTACAGAAAATAAGATTTCAACAACAAATGGAAGCAAAAGTTAAAGGTGATGAAGAAGCACAACCTTATGATGCCGATTATATAAATGCTTTGGAACAAGGTCTTCCACCTACCGGCGGACTTGGTATAGGTATAGACAGACTTGTTATGATATTAACAAAATCAGAATCTATTAGAGAAGTAATATTCTTCCCTACAATGAGACCGGAATGTTAGGATCTGCCGAACTTTTTATCGCTTACAGATACATTAAAGCAAGAAAAAAGGGTTTCTTTGCTTTCTTAACCACACTTATAGCCATAGGCGGAACAACACTTGGTGTTTGTGCTTTGGTTATAACATTGTCTGTAATGACCGGTTTTCAGCAGGATATCAGAACAAAAATTTTGGGAATACAACCGCATATTTATTTAACAAGAACGGACGGAGTTTTGTTTGATAATTATAAAGAAGTAATGGAAAAAATTTCCGAATACGATTACATAAAAGCATCATCGCCTTACATATTCGGACAATCGATAATAAAAAAACAGGGATACACTCAAGGTACAGGTGCTTT
Source organism: Candidatus Ruminimicrobiellum bubulum (assembly GCA_017651625.1). Classification (GTDB taxonomy): domain Bacteria; phylum Elusimicrobiota; class Endomicrobiia; order Endomicrobiales; family Endomicrobiaceae; genus Ruminimicrobiellum; species Ruminimicrobiellum bubulum. Next base: position 42,494 of record JAGCCP010000019.1, read on the forward strand.
GGTAAAAGGTATAGATTTTAAGTCCGAAAACAATTTGATGGATTTAAAATCGAAACTTTCAAAAGACAGCATTTTGTTGGATAACGAGATAAGTGAAGACGGAGTTATTTTAGGTAACGAACTTGCCGATTCTATTCATGCCCAAGTCGGTGATTATGTTATCGTGATGTTTCCGAGTCAAATGTCGTCCGTTCCTAAAATGAAGAAATTAAAAATAGAAGCAATTTTTCATTCCGGAATGTATGAGTACGATACGACTCTTGCTTACGTAGATTTAAAAGCAGCGGATGAAATGTTTTCTTTTGACGGTGGTGTAAGCGGTATAGCAATAAGAACAACAAGTTTCGATAAAGCAAAAAATTTCGCTAAAGATTTGCAGGAAAAATTAGCATATCCTTACAGAGCAAGATCGTGGATAGAAATGAACAAAAATCTTTTTTCCGCACTTAAACTTGAAAAGATTATGATGTTTATAATACTTGCTTTAATTATTATAGTTGCATCGTTTAACATAATTTCAAACATACTTTTGCTAAGTGTGGAAAAAGCAAAAGAAATAGGAATATTGTCTGCTATGGGATTTTCAAAATTTGCAATATCGAAAATCTTTTTTTATGAAGGAATTATTGTGGGAACAGTTGGAACGGTGTTGGGTTTGGCATTGGGAATATTTATAAGTTACGGACTTAAAAATTTTGAAATATTTAAACTTCCGAAAGGTGTATATTACGTTGACAGATTACCGGTTATGATAATACCCACGGACATTTGTTTGGTTGCAATATGTGCTTTTGCAATAACTATAATCGCAGGGTTGTATCCGGCATATCAGGTATCAAAGTTAGAACCTTTGGAAGCAATAAGATACAATTAGAAGATTTGAAGATTAGAAGATTAGAAGAAAAGAGGAAAATTAAATAATAACAAAATTTGCGGAGCAAATTTTACAGCTCAATTTCCAATCTTCAAAAAGCAGTTGATAGTTTAATGTAACTTTTTTTGAGACAAAAGATTCTAAGAACTATAAGCAGTTGTTTAGTCGTTTGTCACATCCCGTACTTGATACGGGATCTCGCAGTTAAAAGTAGTTGCCGTTAAACTATAAGCTGTAAGTTTTAAGCTATAAGCTGTCGTTAAAATTATGAAACTGGAAACAAAAAAATTAATTAAAAACTATATTGTACCTAAATCGGGAGAAGTGCAAGTTTTAAAAGGAATAGATTTGTTAATAAATTCCGGTGAAAAAGTTGCGTTGATGGGACCTTCCGGTGCAGGTAAAAGTACCCTTATTCACATTTTGGGACTTATGGATAAACCTACATCGGGAAATGTTTTAATTGCCGATAAAGATATTACATCTTTGTCTCAAACCAAACTTGCCAAGATGAGAAAAGAAAATATAGGTTTCGTTTTTCAGTTTCATTACCTGTTAGCCGATTTTACGGTAATGGAAAATATTTTAATGCCTGTATGGAATAATAGAAAAGAAAAAAAAGAGTATGCATTGAATATGCTTGAAACTATGGGGTTAACCGATAGAGCAAACCATATGCCTAACGAGTTATCCGGCGGAGAACAACAACGAGTGGCCCTAGCAAGGGCATTGATTAATAATCCTAAAATACTTTTTGCCGATGAACCTACCGGCAATTTAGACAGAAAAACGGGCGAAAAAATAGAAAACTTGATGTTTGAAATGTGCAATAAACTAAAAACAACTTTGTTAGTCGTTACACATAGCCAAGAACTTGCAAATTTGGCAGACAGACAAATAAAAATAGTAGACGGGAAAATTTGTTAAAATTTCATATTTGTAAACATATATTATAAGTTTATATAATAATACTGCTATATTTTAG
>JAGCCP010000004.1 GCA_017651625.1 Candidatus Ruminimicrobiellum bubulum
ACATAATGTATGGGATGCTCCTAAATGGATAACCGAACTTGCAAAATATTTCGAAGGTAAACAGGAAGTTCCTCTTATAGGTGTATCCAATCATAATCTTGAAGAGATAAAACAGGCAGCAGAGATTTTAAAAACTCACGGTTTAAAACTTTCTGCCGTTCAAAATCATTACAGTTTGATAAATCTTTCTTCAGAAAAATCGGGCATTTTGGAATATTGTAAACAAAATAATATTTATTTCTTTTCATACATGGTATTGGAACAAGGTGCATTGTCCGGAAAGTATAATACAAAAAATCTTATGCCGGAAGGTTCAGCAAGAGCTCAGACATATAATCCCGTAATGGATAAACTTGAGCTCTTAAATGAGAAATTAGCAAAATTGGCAGAAAAATATAATGTTGAAACAGCACAAATTCCTATAGCTTGGGCTATTTCCAAAGGAACACTTCCTATTATCGGTGTAACAAAAGTAAAACATGTTGAAGATGCCGTTAAAGCTGCAAATATAACACTTACACGGGAAGAAACTGCAGAGCTTGAAAAATTTGCGGAAAGTTTACAGATAAATGCAATTCGTTTTTGGGAAAAAGAAATGAAATAATAAAATGGAAAAATCATGGAATATATAAAACTGGGAAATTCTAATTTAAATGTTTCAAGAATATGTATGGGCTGTATGGGTTTCGGTGATGCTTCAAGAGGTCAGCACAGTTGGACGATAGACGAACAACATTCAAGAGAGATTATAAAAAAAGGGCTTGATTTAGGTGTTAATTTTTACGATACGGCAATAGGATATCAAAGCGGAACAAGTGAACAGTATGTAGGTAAAGCTTTAAAAGATTTTACATCGAAAAGGGAAGATTTTGTTATTGCAACAAAGTTTCTTCCCAGAACAAAAGAAGAAATAGATAATAATATAAGCGGACAACAACATATTGAAAACATGATTAATACCAGTCTTAAAAATTTGAATACGGATTATGTCGATTTATATATTTATCATATGTGGGATTGGCTTACTCCCATAGAAGATATACTTGAAGGTTTAAATAATCAGGTAAAAGCCGGAAAAGTAAGATATATCGGTATATCAAACTGTTTTGCATGGCAGTTGGCAAAAGCAAATGCAATTGCCGAAAGAGAAAATTTTGCAAAATTTGTTTCAATTCAAGGACACTACAATTTAATTTTCCGTGAAGAAGAGAGGGAAATGGTTCCTTTTTGTAAAGAAGAAAATATTGCATTAACACCTTACAGTGCACTTGCCAGCGGACGACTTTCAAGAAAGCCCGGAGAAGAAACCAAAAGAGCAATAGAAGACAAGTATGCAAAATTCAAATACGATTCAACCGCGGAAAGTGACAATCTTATTATAAATCGTGTTGCCGAAATTGCACAAAACCGTAACTTAACAATGACGGAAATTTCTCTTGCCTGGCTTTTAACAAAAACAACTTCACCTGTTGTCGGTGCTACAAAGTTATATCATATCGAAGGAGCAGCAAAAGCTGTTGATGTTAATCTTACAGATGAAGAAATAAAATATTTGGAAGAACTTTATGTTCCGCATAATCTTGCGGGTGTTATGGCACAAAACAAACCTTCTGCTGCTAACGAAAAACATGTGTGGACAACCGGAGATCAAAAAATTGTAAAATAACAATAAGGAGATTAAAATGAAAAAAATATACGGTGCAATGATTTTGCTTTTAATAACGGTATTATTTGTGTCTGTTTCTTATGCTGAAGAAGAAGTTACAACAAACGATGGTGCAATAACAATAAATATATACTACAGCGGTAAAAAAGGAAATGCCAAAAAATTTGTTAAAGAAATGGAAAAGTCCGGAACCGCGGATACTGTTCGTAAAGAAAAGGGAAATATAAGATACGAATATTTTTACCCTGCAAACAGTAAAGATACCGTTCTTTTAATAGACAGTTGGGAAAGTCAACAAGCACTTGATGTTCATCATGATTCACCTATGATGGGAAAAATTGCCGAACTCAGAAACAAATACGATTTACACATGAAAGTTGAAAGATATGTTGAAGATCTAAACGGTATC
>JAGCCP010000020.1 GCA_017651625.1 Candidatus Ruminimicrobiellum bubulum
AATCTATAAAAAAATAAAAACATCTAATAAAAAAGAATAAATATATTTAGATAGATTGCGGATCGGAGTCCGCAATGACACAAACATCGGCCTGTCATTCTGAACTTGATTCAGAATCTCGTCGTTCGTTGTCATTCTGAACTTGATTCAGAATCTATAAAAAAATAAAAACATCTAATAAAAAAGAATAAATATATTTAGATAGATTGCGGATCGGAGTCCGCAATGACACAAACATCGGCCTGTCATTCTGAACTTGATTCAGAATCTATAAAAAAATAAAATACCTTGTATTATGAAACAATATTATGTTTATATACTATTTAGCAATAAAAACGGAACTTTATATATAGGAGTAACTAATAATTTAATAAAAAGAGTATATGAACATAAAAATGAATTTGTTAAAGGTTTTACAGAAAAATATAAAGTTGATAAACTTGGATATTTTGAAAAATATAATAGTATAGAAGAAGCAATAAAAAGAGAAAAACAGTTGAAAAATTGGAAACGAGAATGGAAAATTTCTCTCATAGAACAAAACAATAGAGATTGGGAAGATTTATACTATTCGTTAATAGGATGAGGTTTTATTATTTTATAGATTCCGTGTCGTAGCACGGAATGACATCTCTTGTGGTATCATAAATTTATACTCAATTTTTTTTGCAAAATTGTAATATATAATCTATAATTATCAGTTGATATTATTTTTATATTTTATTTTTTAGGACATTATCATGAAAAAATTAAAAATTTTGTTGGTTTCGTTGGTAGGTTTGGTTGTAGTATTATCTATTGCTGCCGTTATAGCAATAAAAACGTTATTGCCGGAAGACAAGGTCAAAACTCTTGTTACGGATTATGCAAGAAACAATCTTAACAGAGAAGTTACTTTCGATAAACTTTCATTTAAATTTATCGGTATAGATTTAAAGAACTTTAAAATGTCGGAAAGATCCACTCTTAACGACGGAATATTTATAAAAGCAGACGATTTTATAGTAAAAGTTTCACCGCTTCCGTTACTTGCAAAGAAAATAAAAATCAGTAGAATTTTGTTGGATTCCATAGATATAAACATAACAAAAGATGAAAACGGACTTTTCAATTTTGACGATATAATAAAATCGTTCCAAAGTGAAGAACCTCAACAAGAACAAAAACCGGAAGAGAACAAAAGTTCGTCATCAAGTTCGTTCGATTTGAACATACATCATTTCGATATAAAAAATGCAAACATAACTTATATAGACAAAACATCGAATTTGGATGCAAGTATTAAAAACTTTAACTTAAAAACAAAAGATTTTTCGTTAGATGATATATTCGGTTGTGAAACTTCTTTTGATTTGGCGGTAAAACAAAACAAACTCGATATTGCTTTACCGTTAAGCGCAAAATTTAAAACAAATTTAAACAATTTCGATATGGATAAATTGTATTTAGATGTTGAAACTTTCGAAACGGATTTTAATAATGCAACAATAAGCTTGCAAGGTAAAATAGAAAATATAAATGCTCCTAAAATAGATTGTAACCTTATATTGAAAAATATCGATGACCAAACATTCAAAGATTTCTTTGATTGTAAAACAAAATTTGAAGCGGATGAAATAACATTTAAAACAAAATCCACAATAAACATTTCATCGATGAACGCGGATATCGAAAGTTTAAGTTTGGTGTTACCGAACTCAAATGCGGATTTGGCAGGTACGATAGATTGGGGCAAACAAGATGTGGAATATAACTTAAAACTCGATCTTAATTTGCTTATAGATAACTTTGCAAAACTTATTCCGGAGTACAATTTAACAGGAAGATTAAAAACAAATGTGGAAGCAACACAAAACTTTTGTGAAGGAACGTTTGCTTTCGAAAACATTTCTTCCGATTCAAATTTCGGTAAAGTTTCAAACTTAAATGCAGATATTTACTTGAAAGCGGAAAATCCCACACCTTTATATAAAGCGGATTTTTCCACGCTCGATATAGAATCTCTTGTTTTTAATATTAAGCAATTATCTTTAAAGTATAACGATGCGGAAATTTCCGCAGTGGGGGAACTTACAAAACAGTTAAGATCCGCACTTACATTGAACTTAAAATCTAAAAATATTACCGACAGCACATTTAAAAGTTTTTATAAGAGTCCCGTAAAATTTATAGTTCCTACACTCGATATCGACACAATTTTAAGTTTTAACTTAAATACAAAATCAGCAGACATAACAAAATTAAATATTAAAATTCCCGATTCTTCCGCAAATGTTACAGGATTGCTTAACTGGAAGAACGAAAAGAATTTTGTTTATAATTTGGCATTAAACCTTAACTTGTTGTTAGATAACATTGCAAAGAATTTCCCTGAATATAAAATGAAAGGTAAAATCGTTTCCGATGCAAAAGTTTCCAACAACGATTTTTCCGGAAATTTAAATTGTTCCAATGTATCTTTTGAATATTTACCGATGGCTACCGTTTCAAAACTTAATATAGATGCGGTTGCAAAATCTAAAAAGAACATAGTAATAAAAGCAATTAACGGTATATTTAACGACGGAAAATTTGAAGGTAACGGTTCTTTAATAAATAAAGATATAAAGTTAAACTTCAATATGGACAAACTGAAAATTGTTGAAGATACAAAAGCAGACAACAAAAAAGAAACCAAAAAAGAAGAAAAGAAAACAACAACATCTTCATCTTCTTCATCATCTTCGGATTTTAATTACAACATTTATACCGATATAACAATAAACGAGATAAATGTTCCTTACTTGGTAAGCAAGAAAGCTACATTGAAAACCGCTCTAAAAACCGTAACAAGCACATGTAAAAAAACTAACGGAACATTTGCTTTAAATATCGGTGCGGGAACAATTTCCAATGTTAACAAATTAACCGAAAACAAAATCGCTAAAACATTCTTGTTATTATTTAATATTGTAAACAACAACAGAACCGAAGAAACGAAAGCCAACAGTAAAAATGATATAAGTTTTCAAAATATTGCATGTGATGTATTGTTTACCGACGGTGTAATAAAAACAAACGATGTTTCAATAAAAATTCCTACAGCAAAGATTATTGCCAGCGGAACGGTAGATATGAAAACCGAAGCATTAAACCTTTCGGTAACTGCCGGTGATTATACAGGAATGAAAATTAAAGGAACAATGTCCGATCCGAAAGTTTCTTATGATGTTGCCGCAGCGGTAGTAAGTGCTTTAGGTGACAAAAACGTTACAAATGCTTTAATGGGATTGTTCGGTAAATCCAACAAGAAAGAAGAAACGAAACAACAAGAAACAACACAAGAATCCGCAACACAAGAAACAACAACATCCGCACAACAGGAAACAGCAACACAGCAGGAAACACAAGCGGTTGCACAAGAAGAGACAAAACAAGAAACTGTTCAAGAAACTAAACAGGAAGAAGTAAAGACGGAAGAAAACAGTAACGAAAGCTTATAGCTTACAGCTTAAAGTTTATAGTTTAAAGTAAAAAACGGGGGAGAAACCTTCCCCGTTTTATTATTTAAGGTTGCTATATGTCATGTAAAAGAAAGCGAAACGATTGGTACTCGATTGAGACAAATACGAAATTAGAATTTAAAAGATAAATCCGTTTCGCTGAAGAGCATTATCGTTTAGTTGAACCTAAACGACAATGCTATGAAATGTGAGCCGTAACTTTCTTCTATTTCGAACGGCAATTCAAAAGCATAATCTATTACTAATATTGAATCGTTCAAGAATGTAAATTCATATCCGAAACCGACATTAAACGCCTCCTCTCTTCCGCCGAGTCTTATTCCCAACTTATCATCCAATATGTAACTTTCCACACCGATTCTGAATTTTGCTTCATCATCTATGAAGATTATATCCAAATCCGCCGTAAATGTAGGTATGTTTACATACGGTAACAATTCACTGAAATATCCTATACCCAACACATTCATGTTACTTACACTGTCTTTTTCTTCGTAACCGATATCAGGTGTGGTTAAATATTTACTGCTGAAACCTAATCTTAACCCGTTCTCAAATGTTGCAAGTATACCGATATCACCCGTTATTACTCCTTTGCTGTTTGCAAGATCTTTATCTTCTTCATCAAAATTTATTTCTTGTCTTAAATATTTTAAGTTCAAACCGGCAGACAAGTTAACATAATAATCGTCTATTCCGGTAATATCGTTTATCTTTCTTGCATAACCTAAATTGAATGTATCGTATCTTGCAAGAGCAGGTGTTCCGAGTGACGACCATGCAAAAGATACCGCTCCCCACTCATCTGCTATAGGATATACTGCACCCAAATAGTTTGCACTTATTTCCACTCCGTCAAGACCGGTAAACAGTCTTGAACCCATAAGTGTTACTTCTTTCTGTACACAGTTTGCTATACCTGCAATATTATACAAAGGTGCATTAGCATCGTTTACTACCGCGGTAAATGCTCCGCCCATACCTAACGCTCTTACTCCCCAATAGGTATCTTCAAAGGCCGCAAACACAGTTTGTGCCGATACCAACAATATTAAGAATGATAAAACTAAAAATACTTTTTTCAAAAAAACACCTCGTGTTTTTTGGCTTAAAGGGTGAACGGGTGAATGGCTTAAAGGTTTTAACTGCGAGATCCCGTATCAAGTACGGGATGACAAACTTTTCACCCTTTCACCAACGAATTGTAAAACAATTCGTGTTCACCTTTTCACCTGTAAAAATTGCTGAAAGCAATTTTTACTTAACAAATGCAATCGTTCCGCTGATAAGTTTACCTTTAACTTTTATCTGGTAAACATAAATACCGCTGGCGGCGTAATCGCCGTTATCTTTCTTACCGTCCCACTTAAATCCGTCCGCGTCGCCGGAATTAATTTCTCTAACCTTTTTACCGCCGGTAGTGTAAATTTTAACACTGTCGCCTTGTTGTAATCCGTTAAATCTGAATACATCTCTGCCTTTAACAACAACTCTCTTTTTCGGTCTGTAACTTGTATCTTCTTCTTTAACCTTTTCGAATATACCGTAATAACCTAAAGCGCTGATGTTTGCTATAACGGTTTTGTTTTGTAAATCTGTTTTGCTTATAGGTATATTGGTATTCCAATCGTCCGAATCTTGTTTCTTGTACTTTAATACAAAATTGTTGGATGTCGGATTAAGACCGTAATAAAATGTTGCTTTTATTGCCGACTGAATTTCTATGTTGTCCGGTATGGAATAAACCTGATACAATGCCGCCATTTGTTCCGTAGACGAAATATAATCTTCTATCGGTAACTGCTTAATTATTATTTGTGCATCGTTGCTTAAAGCACCTGCAGGAATTTCCAACTTGGTACTGTCGTACTGTTGGTTACCGGAACCGAATTCAATAACACTGCCGGCAGATGCGGTAACATCTTTTGTTACGGTATCTGTAAGTTTGGCATGTTGAGATTCTGTTCCCGACGGGAACGTGACGGTTTTAATAATTGTGCCTTGCTCGTCACGGAAATCTATAACTATTTGATAATCTATATCTGTAGAAGATTCCAATAAGTCGGGCAACTGTATAAAGAATTCTTCGTTGTTTTTAATTGTAACACCTTCACCGGGCGGTTCTTGTTCAACACTACCGCCGTCGACGGAATAATTTATTCTTGCGGTTGCTGTGGAATCGGAATAGTCACCGAAATCCACGGATATTTTTGCATTTAATATCCTGTCTATCGACGATACCGTTTCTATTGCCGTGTGAGTTATTTTAGGAACTATAACACTACCACCGAAACTTGCATAAGCGCATAATACCTTTAATGGTTCTGCATAAAGATATACAGAAACAATAAACACAACTATTAAAGATAATAAACCTGCAATTCTTTTTTTCATAAATTTTTGCACGACACAAACACCCTATCAGGTTGCTTTAAAGCAACCTGATAGGAGGTGTATATGAAAACTAATTATTCAATTTCAGATACAAAAGTTATACTGTTTGTTCCGTAAGTATCTCCACCCAAAACATTTTTAAATTTTGCACCGAAAAACATAACTACAGGTTCTTTAACAAAATCTGGTGCTCCAAAACCAACAAAATTTCCTGCACTTGTTGCAACTAATGTATATGATTCTTTTGGAGTATAATTGGAATCATGAACATCTTTAAACCAATAAACGCCATAGGATCCTTCTCCACTTGGAGGAAATTGTGTAGGTAGTGTTTTAATACCAGTTTTTGCTTCAGAAAGAGGTTTATAGAAAGCTGCAAGTGGAGCAAAGTTTCCATCTCCATCTCCACCACCAGAATTTCCTCTTACAAGACCGCTAAATAAGGTTTCTGTACCATCATGTCTCGGTTTATCGTCAGCAACTTTAAATCTAGTATCAGAATTGTTTTGATTATCTTGATAAACCCAAACTTTTCCGGATGCAGCAGTAATAGTAGATTGTATTAAAGCATAAACATCTGCACATTTAAATTGTTCTGTTGAACTACCCAATTCAATTCCTGTTGTATTCCAAGTTATATTTGTTGCTGTACCTCCTGTATAAGTTGAGTTCCAAGTATACAAATCTGCACTAAAACTAATGCTTCCTCCTGTAAACGTTGCAAGAGCTGTTTTTGGATCACCTTCAGCTGTTGGAGCAGCAAAAGCTGTTCCTGCCATACTTACTAAAGCAAATACTGCTAATAAACTAAAAAATTTCTTCATACTTCACTACCTCCGTCTTTATTTTTATTACAAAATTATTCTATTGATTGAACGAATTTTATTGTTTCTGTTCCGTAATGTGAACCACCGGTTACATGGTCAAAGTTTGCACCGAAGAACATAATAACATCTTCGCTTCCTGCATACCAGTTATAAGGATCTACTGTTTGTCCTGACGGTACACCATAACCTACCCAAACACCGCCGTTTGCACCGCTTGTACCGATAACTTTTGCACTTTCAGGTAATGTTGAAAAATCACTGTCACTGTAATCTGCTAAAATTCTTGAACCGTTATATGGTTCTTCTGCACTGAAATCTGCAGGTTTTGTTGATTTATAATCAGCATTTGCATCTGATATTTTTTTGCATTTTACAAACAACGGAGCATAATCACCGGGTTGATATGTTGCTGTAGCTTCTTTTCTTACAAGACCGTTATAAAGAGTTTTTGTTCCGTCAACTCTTCCGACTTTTGCTTTATAGTCTCCATCCGTTGTGTTTTTTGTGTACATATAAACGGTTGTTCCTGCCTGTTGAGAAGATAAGTTAGACGAAATTTTTGCAAAAACATCTCCGGATGCCCATTGTGCTGATGTATTACCGAGAGTAACACCTGACAAATCAAAAGAAATAGACCCAACACCTGTTCCCGTATAAGTTGTGAAATCTTTACCGGATTCCCATTCATACAAATCAACGGAAAATGTCATTGCTACAGGGTCAAACGATGCAAATGCAGATTTTATAATGTTTACATCTGCAAAAGCTGATGTTGCCATGAATACTGTTACCGTCAATACTGTTAATAAACCTAAAAGTTTCTTCATACTTTACTACCTCCATACTTACTTTTTTTCTTTTTTACGACGACCGTCTCCAAAACTTTACTGCAAAAATTTGTTCCTGCCTCCTTAAAAAACTTTTTTACACCTCCTGTAATAAATATATTTAACTCCAAAAATTAAAAATAAAAAAAGCACATAAATTTAAAATTTATGTGCATACGAAAAAACCACAATAAAACAACCACCATTTAACAAAAATAATTGGTTTAAAATTATTGTTTGTCATATCAAAGAAATTATAACCTATTTATGTTTATTTTTCAATAATTTTTTCAAAATTTTGCCGGGAGCAAAATTTTGTATTGTAGAAAACAATAAAAATTGATATTATTTACAATATTAAAAAAGTGTAACTTTATTGCTGTATGTACAGTCTAATATAAATATAACTTACAGAGTTATAGGTTTAGCGGCAAAACACCAACGACAAAACAATTAAAAAATAGCCGATAAATCGGAATTGCGGAGTATTTTTTATGAAAAAAATGTTGTATGTTTTGTTGGTATTTTGTTTTGCCGGTTCGGTAAATTGTTTATTTGCCGAAACTTTAACATGGCAAGATTGTATTGATATAGCAAATAAAAGTAACAGTACTCTTGTAATGGCAAAACAAGATTTAAAAATTGCCGAATACGATTACAATGTTATATTGAACAAATATTATCCTTCTGTAAATTTCAGGTACGGTTTTACAAGAAGCGGTAACGGGCACACGGGAAACAATTGGAGTGCAAGTTTGAACGCTTCACAAACTATATACAATTTTCAGTCTAATGCTCAAATACACAGCCAAAAAGCCACAATAAACAGAACCGTTGCACAACTTACAAAATCTTCCGCAGATGTTTATTTTTCCATAAGGCAATCTTTTTTGCAAATGTGTTATGCTCAGGAAAATATTACTCTTTTGGAAAATATTTATAACATGAGAAAACAGTCTGCCGATATTGTAAGATTACAATATGAAGGCGGTAAAGAAAGTAAGGGTAATATGTTAAGAGCACAGGCACAAAAACAGTCCGCTTATGTAAATGTGTCTAATGCCAAAAGAGATTTGGCAGTTGCAAGAAGAACCCTTGCACAAAATTTAGGAACGGAACTGTCTTCGGTATGTATGGTGGATTACAAACTGGAAGAAGTTGAAGATAACACAAGTATAGATGTAGATAATGCGGTGGCAAATTGCCCCGATGTAATACTTTCGTCATCGTCGGTTGAAATAACAAGATACAGTATAGATTCTACAAAAGGAAATCTTTATCCGAATATTTCCGCATCTGCTTCTATAGGTGTTTCGGACGAAACTAACCCGATACCTCCGGCAGACAGCAAAAATTGGAGTGTGGGAGTAGCACTTAATTATCCTATACTTTCCGGCGGTATTACAAGTACATTAAATTCGGTAAAGGCCGCAAATACGGCTTTAGAAAAAGCTCAGGAAAGTTATAAACAAACTATTCTTTCCACAAAAACCAGTTTGGAAGAAGTTTTAGCAGATATAGAAAGAACAAAAGATAATATAGAAATTTATAGAATGTTTTTGGAAGCATCCACTCAAAGACAAAAAGAAGCAACAATAAAATACAGAGCGGGAACTATGGAGTTCCAAACTTGGCAAGATATAGAACAGGAATATGTAAACAACCAAATGTCACATCTTTCCGCTTTATATAATTATAATTTAGCATTAGCTAAAAGAGATAAGCTTTTAGGAGATATGCACGGAGAAATAAAATGAAAAAAGTATTGATAATTTTCGGAATCCTTCTTATATTGGGAATAATAATAACTTACCAGCTTAAAGGGAAAAAAGAAAAAGTTGCGGTTGTAAGTTATGTGCCTCTTGTAGTATCAACGGCGGATGTAAAAGAAGTTATTGATACCACCGGTGAAGTTTCCGCTTTAAACAGAGTGGAAATAAAACCGTCCGTTTCAGGCAGAGTAGACAGACTTTTGGTAAGTGAAGGCGATACGGTAAGAAAAGGGCAAGTGTTGGCATATTTAAGTTCTTCCGACAGAGTTGCAATACTTGATGCGGTTAGAGCAAATCCCGACGAGAATATAAAAGATTGGGAAAACACATATAAAGCAACACCGGTAATTTCACCGATGAACGGTAAAATAATTTTAAGAAATGTTGTTGAAGGTCAAACTATTTCCACAAACGACATTTTGTATGCGTTGGCAGACGAGCTGATAGTTTTGGCAAGTGTTGATGAAGCGGATATCGGCAAAATAAGAAACGGACAAAGAGCGGAAATAACGCTTGATGCTTACAAAGATGTTACAATCAACGGTAAAGTTTTCCAAATTTTGGAAGAAGGTAAAAATGTAAGTAATGTTATTACATATTATGTAAAAATAAGACCTGAAAAAACTCCGGAATTTTTTAAATCGTTAATGACCGCAAATATTGATATTATCGTAAAAGAACAAAAAGATGCCGTTGTTATTCCGTGGGACAGTTTCCAGGAAGATGAACAAGGCAACACTTTTGTTTTGGTCGGTGATAACATGCAACAGACAAAACATAAAATAACGACCGGTATTTTCGACGGAGATCTTGTTGAGGTAACTTCCGGACTTTCCAAAGATGACACAATTTTAATAAGACAAGACAACTACCACATTTCCACAACCAAAGAAACGACCAAAGGATTTTTGTCTATGGGACCGGGAAAAAGAAAAACAAGTAAAGAAATTTTGAATAACCAGGGCGGCGGCGGAGCACCTAAAAAATCGTAGAACGGCAATGTATAATGTCGGTAAAAATTACGGAGTAATTTTTTAATGGAAAAACATGTACCGTTATTACAAATAAAAAATATTACGAAAGTTTATACTGTCGGTGATAACAGACTTGATATTTTGAAAGGTATAAATTTGACCGTGGAAGAAGGCGAATTTGTTGCCATTATGGGGCCTTCCGGTTCGGGAAAGTCCACCCTTATGCATATATTGGGTTTATTAGACAGACCTACCGATGGAGTATACGAAATTTACGGTGAAAATGTTTTAAAGTTTAACGATAATCAAACAGCATTTTTAAGATCGAAAATTATAGGTTTTGTGTTCCAACAGTATAATTTGTTAAACAAAATGACCGCCGCAGACAATGTTGCTTTACCTATGGTTTATTCCGGCGGTAAAAACAGAAAAGAAAAAGCGGAAAAACATCTTGCGGAAGTGGATTTAAGTGACAGAACGGAACATAAACCTACACAGCTTTCCGGAGGACAACAACAAAGAGTAGCAATAGCAAGAGCATTGGTGAACGATCCCAAAATAATTTTTGCCGATGAACCTACCGGAAACTTATCTTCAAAACAGTCCAACGAAATAATGCAGATATTAACCGATTTAAACAAAAAAGGTATCAGCATTATTTTGGTTACTCACGAACCCGACATTGCAAAGTGGGCAGACAGACTTATAATGATTAAAGACGGGCAGGTATTGTCCGACACAATTCAAAAGAAAAAAGAAAGAAAAAAAGACACGGAACCGTTAAAAATAAAAAAAGAAAGTTCTCATTTAAGTGTAGCCGAATTTGCGGAAAACTTTTTTTCTGCAATAAGGGCAATTATTTCCAACAAAACAAGATCAATGTTAACAATGCTTGGTATCATCATAGGTGTTGCTTCGATTATATCCATGTTGGCTTTGGGCAGCGGAGCACAGAAAGCGCTTGAACAACAAATAACATCTATGGGAACCAATTTATTATATTTAATGCCCGGACGAATTTCGTTGGGCGGAGTTTCCGGTACTGTCGCAAGGAGAATTTATTTGAAAGATGTTGAGGCGCTTGCGGAAAATACCGAACTTATAAAAAATATAGATCCTAATGTGAGCGGTTCGGTACAAGTTGTTTACGGTAACAAAAATTCAAATACGTCCATTACGGGTGCTACGCCAATTTACCAATATTTGCAAAATTCAGTTCCGCAATACGGCAGATTTTTTACAAAATCCGAAAACGAAAATTTGGCTAAAGTTTGTGTTATAGGAACAACGGTGGTGAAAAATCTTTTCGGAAACGAAAATCCGGTAGGTAAATATATTAAAATTAACAGAAAACAATTCAGGGTTATAGGAATATTGCCGGTAAAAGGTGCTCAAGGTTACAGAGACGGTGACGATATGGTAATAGTTCCGTTAAATACCGCAATGAAAAGATTGTTGGGTACAAATTATGTATCTTCCGTTGCGGTTGAAGTTCAAGACGGTAAGATGAGTGAAACGGAAACTTATTTATTAAAAACAATGCTTGAAAGAAACAAACTTACGCCCGAACAGGCGGATGCTTTCAGAATAAGAAATATGTCGGACATGATACAAATGCTTACATCCACAACACAAACAATGACAATGCTTTTGGGTGCCGTTGCCGGTATATCGTTGATAGTCGGCGGTATAGGTATTATGAACATAATGCTTGTAAGTGTAAGCGAAAGAACAAGAGAAATAGGTTTAAGAAAAGCAATAGGAGCAACAAAAATAGCAGTTCTTTTACAGTTTTTGATAGAGTCGTCCGTCTTATCGTTACTGGGCGGAATATTAGGTGTAAGTTTAGGTGTCGCCGTGTCTGTCATTGTTTCTAAAGTTGCAGGTTGGGCAACATTTATATCTTCTTTTTCGGTTATGTTGTCCGTAGGTTTTTCCGCACTTGTCGGTATAGTCTTCGGCTTGTGGCCTGCAAAGAAAGCGTCGGAATTATCGCCGATCGAAGCTCTAAGACACGATTAGCGGCTTATCTTTTGAGTTTATGCATCGTTATGCCTCAGCTCATTTACCTTTTAGTGTAAACTTCGCTATCTAAACTCAAAATATTGCATCGAATGTTGGCGGCTTGTCTTTTATATGTCATTATGTAACTTTATTGGTTTATATGTAGTCTTAATTATGCATTGTACATTGTAAATTATAAATTGTAAGTAAGGGGGATAGTATGAAAAAGTTTTTAAGTTTGGCATTGGCATTGTTTGTAACAAGTTCGTTGTATGCGGTACCGCCGCAGGAAAAAGGTGATGCACCCGGCCATATGTTCGGCCATCATCAAAAATTCGAACAAAATTTGGAAAAAATTGCTAAAGAGTTAAACATCACCGATGAACAAAAAGCACAAATGAACGAAATGATGAAAGTTGATATGGAAAGAAAAGGCGAATTGAGAAAACAAGTAAAAGAAAAAATGGATGCCGTTACCGATGAATTAATGAAAGAAAATGTTGATATGAACGCAATAAATGCAATTGCAGCCGACATTCAACAGTTAAGTGCCGAAATTTCAAGAATAAATGTTGAAAGTAAAGTTAAAGTAAGAAGTATTCTTTCTTATGAACAGTACACAAAGATGGAACAAAGCAGAAAAGAAATGATGGAAAAATTCAACAAAGAATTTAAAGATGAAGCAAAAAAAGCTTTTGCAGATAAAGCAAAAGATAAAAAAGATAAACAGGATAAGAAAGATAAAAAAGCAAAAAAATAATTTACAAAACAAAAAAGGCAGAGAGAAAAAACTCTCTGCCTTTTTTTTATGTATAAAAATTTTTAAAACAGTGCCGCTTTTAAATTTTTGTCGTTATGGTTAAATATTTTTTTGATAAATCTTTTACATTTTGCGGTTGCGGTATTATACTTTTTCAGTTTGTTTTTGATTTCTTGTATTTTTGTTTCGGCCGCTTTTCTGCCTTCGTTTACCATCAAATTAAATTTGTTAAATTCGGACCAGGATATTTGTTTTATGTTGGGTTCTATTATAACGTCCGCATTTTTTATAAGTATTTCATAAAATAAATGACTTGCTATAAAGTTGCATCTGTTCATTATATCTTTTGCGTTTGCAGGTAATGTCTCCAAAGTTTTAAGTTTACTTTTTACATCGGATGCCAAAACAAAGTCCGCTCCGAACATTTTTGCCACCGTTACAGGTGTAACATTAACGTGTGCCCCGTCGGTGTACCAAACATTGTCTATATTTACCGGGGGAAAAACGCCCGGAATCGATGCCGATGCCAAAACGATTTTTCTTAAAGGACCTTTGGTAAATATTTTTTCTTTACCGTTGGTAATGTCGGTTGCCACACAGGCAAACGGAATATTTGTGTCGGATATATCTATATCCGGAATAACGGTATCAACCAAATCTTCCAAAATGGAGTGAGATAAAAACGAGCTGCCGCCTTCCTGTGAACCGTACTTAACGAATTCTCTGGCTTTCCTAATTAAACTTCTTGCGGAAGTTACCTGATTTTCGTCCTGCATTTTTTGCATGTTCATTTTGGAAAACAGTTTATTGAAAAAATAATCTTTTAAAGTTCTTTCTATAGTTTCGGGCTTTTCTCCTACGGCATATAAGCAACCGATAATGGAACCCATGGACGTTCCGGTAATATAATCGAACTTAATATTGTTTGCTTCCAAAACTTTTAGTACACCGATATGTGCTAAAGCTCTTGCTCCGCCGCCGCCCAACGCTATTGCCGTTTTCATTACGTTTGTCCTCTTTTTATTTCTTACCTAATTGACCGCATGCCGCACCGATATCCAACCCTTTAGGTTCTCTGATGTTTACTGTTATACCGTTCAATTTTAATATTTTTTTGAAATTTAGTATAGATACTTGTAACGGCGTTTTGTAATCGAAACTGTTTGTTTCGTTGTAAGGAATTAAGTTTACCTGCACACTCGGATTTACAAGACCGTTTGTTTTCATAAGTCTTGCAAGTCTGTGTGCATCCGTTGACGTATCGTTAAAATCTTTCAATAAAATATATTCTATTGTAACTCTTGAACTTGTTTTTTTCAAATAGTATTTGCAGACGTTTAAAAGGTCGGCTATTGTTGTGCCGAAATTGTTGGGAATTATTTTTGTTCTTTGTTTGTCATCGGTTGCGTGCAGTGAAAGTGCAAATCTTACACCGTACATTTCGTTAGCAAGATTTTTTATTGCGGGAATTATTCCCATAGAAGAAACGGTAATGTGACGTTTACCGATATTCATTTCTTTTTTTGATATAAGAGTTTTTATTACCGATGTTAAGTTCTTATAATTCAGCATAGGTTCACCCATACCCATAAACAAAACACCGGCCACTCTTTCTTTTATATCGTTTTCTATATGTAAGATTTCTTCTAAAATTTCGCCTCTGGATAAATTTCTTACAAACTTTGTTTTGCCGGACAAACAAAATTTGCACGAAACAGGACACCCTACTTGGGTGGAAATGCAAACGGTTTTTTTGTTGTCTGCCGGTAAACATACCGCATAAATATATTTGTTATCGTAAGTTCTGAATGTGTAACGGACGGTTCCGTCCAATATGGATTCATCTTTAATTACGTTTGTAAAACTTCTTAACGTAAAAGAAGATTCGAGGTTTCCTCTGATATCTTTAGATATGTTTGTAAATCCTTCGAAATCTAAAACTTTTTTTGAATATATCCACTGAATTATTTGGTCTGTTCTGTAATTTTCGCTAACGATAGGTTTTAAAACAGAATATAACTGTTTGGGTTCCATATCGAGTAAGAATTGTTTTTTTTGTTTAACCATTAATATATCACCTTCGGAGTTGAGCCTTTACCGCTATTAAAAACACCTGCCATTTCTTTAAGCTTTTTTATTCTTTCATCTATAGGAGGATGAGTAGAAAACAAACTTTGTATATCTTTACCTTTTAACGGGTTTACTATAAACATGTGTGCCGTATTTTCGGACACATTGTTTTGTTGTCTTGAGTTACCGTAAGCCAACTTTTCCAATGCGGAAGCAAGTGCCAAAGGATCACCTGAAATTTTTGCACCGTCCGCATCTGCAATATATTCTCTTGATCTTGAAATTGCCATTTGTATAAGACTTGCGGCAATCGGAGCAAGAATCATCAATAGTAATGCTATCACCAAATTCGAGTTGTTTTTGCTGTTTCTTCCTCTGCTTAACACAAGACCGAATCTTACAAGATACATAATTGCACCCGATAAAGTTGCCGCTATACAACTTATTAAAATATCTCTGTTTTTTACGTGAGCAAGTTCGTGGGCCAAAACTCCTCTTAATTCTCTGTCATCTAAAAGTCTTAAAATTCCTTCTGTAACGGCAACGGCTGCATGTTGCGGGTTTCTTCCCGTAGCAAAAGCATTCGGCATATTTGTGTTTATTTTGTAAATTTTCGGAACCGGAATTTTTGCCTGCATGGCAAGTTCCGTTACTATGCTGTGAAGTCTGGGATCTTGTTCCTGTGATACCGGTTTTGCTTTATATGAAGCAAGTACAATAGAATCGGAAAAGAAGTAAGATATAAAATTCATTACTATTGCTAAAATCAATGCGATTTGCATACCTTGAACTCCTCCGAGAAGTTCACCGATAAACAAAAAGAAAAGTGTCATAAGTAACAAAAGAAAAAATGTTTTAAACGAGTTCATATTCATTATATATATGTTACCTCTTTTGACAAAATGCTTTTAATATTATACTAATTTTGTATATTTACACAAAATTTAATACAATATAAAACTATTAAAAAGAGTTTTTTTTTAATATAATAAAGCAAGTTTATTTTTTATTGAAAAAAAATTAAGTGAAACAATATTGAAGCAGCAGTAGTCTAAATTTTGTAGTTCGGTAAAAAAGGAGTAGTTAAAATGAAATTTTGTAAATTAGTTGCATTGTTAATTTGCTGTTTGTTATCGTTAGGTGCTTGTAAACAAAAAGGAGATGTTATTGCAAAAGTTGGTAACGATGATATAACAACCGAAGATTTTTCTGAAAGAATGATGGCAGCACCTCCGGCATATCAGGCATATATAAACACCGAACCGGGCAAGAAACAATTTATAGATTTATTGGTTAGAGAAAAGTTGGTGTTGGAATCCGCAAAACAAGCAGGAATAGATAAGAGAGAAGAATATAAGAGCTCTTTGGAAGAGTTTAAAGAAGAACAAAAGAGACAATTAAAAGATTACGAAAGCGGTTTGATGATGGAGATGTACATAAAAGAAGTTCAAGAAAATATTATAACCGCAAGTGAAGAAGAAGTAAACAAATATTATGAAGAACATAAAGAAGATTTTACAAGCCCTGTAGCAGTAACGGCAAAACATATTCTTGTACCTACAAGAGAAGAAGCCGAAATTGCTTTTGAAAGAATAAATAAAGGCGAATCTTTTGATAAAGTTGCACAAGAAATGTCTACCGATAAAGTTTCCGCACAAAGAGGCGGACTAATCGGACCTTTTAGAAAAGGTGAACTTGTAAAAGAGTTTGAAGAAGTTGTATTTAATTTGAAGACAGGTGAAATATCCGATATAGTTGAAACACCGTTCGGCTTACATATAATAACCAAGGTATCGGAAGATAAATTGCAACCGATTCCGGAAGATGTTGCAAAAGCCGAAATAAAAAATATTCTGGAAAAAACAAAGTTTGACAAATGGTTTGATGATGCAAAGAAAAAATTGAATGTAACTGTAGATTATTCTAAGTTGGATAATATAAGTGGTTTAAGTTTTGCGGATGATTCCGATATTCAGCAGGAAGAACCGGAATTAGAAGAATTTTCAAATTAGCATTTAAGGGAGGAAAACAAAGTGAGAAAAATTTTATCATTGGTATGTGCATGTTTTCTTATCAGCGGAGTTTGTTTTGCTGAGGAAGTTGTTGATAAAGCATTGGCAATAGTTAACGGGGAACCGTTAATGAGTTCGGAGTTCAATAAAATAGTTGAACCTATGGTTCAACAGTATATGGCAATGTCTCCTGTAGCCGAACAATCCGATGCAAAATTGAACGAGTTAAAAAATCAGATTTTGGAACAAAAAATCGAGCAGATGATTTTGACACAGGAAGCAAAAAAACAAAAAATAAAAATTGTTAAAAGAGAACTTGATGAAGCTGTAAATCAAGTAAAAAAGAGATTCGGTAACGATGAAACTTTTCAAGCAGAGTTAAAGAAAGAAGGTTTAACTCAAATGCAGTTTGAAAAGAGAATAGAAGAACAATTGATGGTTCAAAAACTCGTTGAAAAAGAAATGAAAAACAACATAAAACAACCCAGCGAAACAGATGTTAAAAAGTTTTATGATAATGTAAGAGCCAAAATGAAAGGCGAAAATTTGGGACTTCCTAAAGAAGACGAAGAAACGGTTGATGCAGTTGCAAAATTGTTGAAAAGAATGTCTGCTGAACAAGTAAGATTGAACCAAATTTATATTAAGTGCGACAAAAATGCCACGCCGCAGGAAAGAAAAGCTGCCGAAGGCAGAGTTGCAAGTGTTAAAAAAGAGTTAGCTTCAGGTGCAAGCTTTTCTGCGACATCGGAAAAATATTCCGAAGATGCTTTACTTAAACAAAGAAAAGGTGATATGGGATTTGTTGTAAAAGGTGATTTGGATAAAAGATTGGAAGAAAAAGCTTTCGGTATGACAGTAGGACAATATACAAAAGAACCTGTACAAACAGATTCAGGATACCATTTTATAAGAGTAACAGAAAGCAGAGCCAGCCAGCCTTTCACATTTGAAGATGTAAGAAACGATTTGGCAGAAGTTTTGTACAGACAGAACGGTAAAAAACTTTACGATAAATGGGTAGAAGGTTTAAAAAATAAGTCAAACATTAAAATAAACCAAGTTTGGTAATAGATGTTAAAACCGAAAGTAGCAATAACAATAGGTGACCCGGCAGGTATAGGTCCGGAAATAGTTTTGAGGGCTGTAAATTCTTTGAAAGTTCAAAGGGTTTGCAGCCCTGTTGTTGTTGGTGACAAAAATGTTATATCAAAATACTTTAATACAGGTAAGAAATACAAAAATATAGAGTTTGTGTTTTCTTCCGATTATTCTAAAAAAGTTGTTTTAGGAAAACCATCGAAAATATCGGGACTGATTGCCTGTGATGCCATAAAACAAGCCGTAAAAATGTGTATGGATAAAAAAGCAAAATCTATGGTTACGGCACCCGTATCTAAAGAATCTTTTAAATATGCAGGGCTAAAATATTCGGGACATACCGAGTTTTTGGCTGCACTTACAAAAACTAAAAATTATTGTATGATGATGATTTGCGATAAAATAAATTCCGTTATGGTTACAAGACATTTACCTGTATCAAAAGTTTCATCTGTTTTAACAAAAAAAGATATCGTTTCGACAACCGCACTTTCTGCGGATTTTGTTAAAACATTTTTGAAAAGAAAACCGAAAATATTGTTATGTGCATTAAATCCTCATGCAGGTGATAACGGAATTTTGGGTAACGATGAAAAACAAACAATTATACCTGCAATGAATATTTTAAAGAAAAAAGGATATGATATTTGCGGACTTTATCCTGTAGATGTTGCATGGGCAAAGTTCTTAAAATATAAGTACGATTTGATTGTAGGTATGTATCACGATCAAATAATGTTACCGTTAAAAATATTGAATCCTAAAAAGATAGTAAATGTTACCGCAGGTCTTCCTTTCGTAAGAACTTCACCGGGACACGGAACGGCATTTGATATTGCCGGTAAAAATGTTGCCGATCCATCCTCAATGGAAGAAGCAATACTAAAAGCCGCAAATAAGTAGCAATTATTAAAAATTCACTTTGTGAATTTTTACTCGCTTCCAATCTTCCAATCCTCCAATCTTCTAATCTTCTGCCTTTGCTGTTGACTTTTTAAAATAATTTAATTATAATAATCAAACTAAATTGGTAAAGAAGTCGTCCCGACTCACCTTCACCTTACTTTTAGGGAAAAGGTTTTAGAAGTTTAGAGTTATAGCAGTATTGTATATATGGGACGGGTATCTTTATCCGTTCTATTTTTTATTTTTGCAGGTGAAAGTCCTGCGAGGGGGATTGTATAGATATTCGAAGATATCGTACTAATCAGTACATAAGAGTACCGGAAGTAAGACTTATTGATGAGAAAGGTGAACAAGTAGGTGTAGTACCGATAGCGGTTGCTTTACAGAAAGCAAGAGATGCAGGACAGGATTTAATAGAAATTGCTCCGCAAGCTAAACCGCCGGTTTGTAAAATTATCGATTTTTCAAAGTTTCGTTATGAAATGGCGAAAAAAGAAAAAGAGTCTAAAAAGAAACAGAAAAATATGCAGTTGAAAGAAGTTAGACTCAGAACAAGAATTGCCGAAAACGATTTTAACGTAAAGTTAAAAAAGATAAGAGATTTTCTTGAAGACGGTGACAAAGTTCAAATAACCGTTATGTTTTCGGGAAGAGAAATGCAACACAAAGATTTAGGTCTTGCCGTATTGGAAAAAGTTCAAACGGCAGTTGAAGATATAGCAGTAGTTGAAGGAAAATTGTCTTCTATGGGAACAAGGTCGTTTGCGACTTTAACCCCTAAAAAGAAAGATTCTAAAATTAAAAAATAAAATATTGGAGGAATGCTAATTATGCCTAAAATGAAAACGCACACCGGCGCAAAGAAAAGATTCAGAGCTACCGGAACAGGTAAATTGAAGTATAAAAAATCAGGTAATAGACATTTACTTACGGGAAATCCCGGTGGAACAACAAGAAAATTGAGAAAATCCCAAATAGTAGATGGTACCGATATGAAGAGAATGGCAAAGTTTATGCCTTACGCAAAGTAGTTTTTTGTTTCAAGAAAATTAAGGAGAAAAGATAATGAGAGTAAAAAACGTTGTTCAAACAAGACAAAGAAAGAAAAAAGTCTTTAGACTTTCCAAAGGTTATTATTCAGATAAGAATAATCGTTGGAGAATGACTATTCAACAAGTTGAAAAGTCTTTGGTATATGCATATAACGACAGAAAAGACAGAAAAGGTACATTCAGAAGAATGTGGATAGTAAGATTGAATGCTGCAGTAAGAGAAGAAGGTTTATCTTACAACAGATTTATTTCCGGTCTTAAAAAAGCAAACGTTATTTTGGACAGAAAAATGCTTGCGGAAATTGCAGTTACCGATAATGCAGCATTTAAACAATTGGTAGAAATAGCAAAAGCTGCATAATAACGGATGAACGGATCACCTGTTAAAACTATAATTTTATTTTTTATAGCTTTAATAATTTTGGGAACAGCATTATTGTGCCTGCCTTTTGCAAGGCAAGATAGTGCTGCTTTCTCGGTGTTGACGTGTTTGTTTACCGCTACATCGGCAGTTTGTGTAACGGGTTTAACGGTTGTAGATATAGGGACTTACTTTACTCAGTTCGGACAAATAATAATACTTTTGTTGTTGCAAATAGGCGGACTCGGGTACATGTTAGTTTCAACAGGTTTAGGTCTTTTAATAGGTAAGATGGCTTTAAAAGACAGAAAAATAATGCAGGAACTTTTTGATATAAGTTCTTTCAGCGAGCTCTTTAAATTATTAAAAAAAGCAGTATTTGTGGTATTGAATATAGAATTAGTAGGTGCAATAATTCTTACCTTTGGTTTTATGAAAGATTTTCCTTTGGGAAAGGCGGTATATTGCGGAATATTTCATTCCGTATCAGCATTTTGTAATGCGGGTTTTAGTCCTTTCGGTAACAGTTTGGAAAGTTTTTCAAGTAATCCTACAGTACTTTATACAGTAGTTGCTCTTGTTGTTTTGGGCGGCTTGGGATTTTTTGTATTGGTGGATATAATGGATAATATCAGAGGTAAAAACATGAAACTTACTTTCCATTCGAAAGTAATTTTGTGGATGACGGCACTTTTGATAGGCTTGGGATTTGTTGCTTTTTGTGTAGGCCAGGCTTGCACATTTATAAATCATGATGCTTCATGGTCTTGGGTTGTAAACAATTCAATTTTCCAGGCAATAAGTTCAAGAACGGCAGGTTTTAATTCTTTACCGATGGCCACCATGACGACATTTACTGCATTTTTCTTAATAGTTTTAATGTTTATCGGTGGCGGTCCCGGAAGTACCGCCGGTGGTATAAAAATTACCACCTTAACTTTGGTCTTTGTTTATATAAGAAGTGTTATAAAAGGGCAAGACGATTATGTTTTTGCTAAAAAGAGTATGGATTACGATTTGGTAAGAAAAGCTCTTTTAGTATTTATACTTATGATAGTGTTGGTTGTGTTGTTTATTGCATTAATGTTGTTTGTAGAACCGGAACTCGATACATTAAAAGTTATATTTGAAGCAGTATCCGGTTTTTGTACCGTAGGATTATCGCTTGGTATTACTTCGCAGCTATCAGTAACAGGCAGAATATTATTAATATTGGCTATGTTTGTAGGTAGAATCGGAGCAATAACAATACTTATATATTTAATGAACAGAAAACCAGTTGCTAACAATATAAAGTATCCTGAAGGAAGAATCCTTATAGGATAAAAATTGTAACAAACGGAGAAAATATGGCAAAAAAACAATTTGGAGTAATAGGGTTAGGTACTTTCGGTTCAAACGTTGCAAAAGAATTGGCAGCAAGAGAGTTCCCTGTACTTGCGATTGACCATAAAGAAGAAGTTGTTAACAGAATAAGTTCTTTTGTAACACAAGCAATAGTTGCAGATGCAACAGACGATATTGCATTAAAAGATGCCGGAATTGCAGATTGTGATACGGTAATAATTTCTATGGGTGAAGATATTGAAACCAGTATTCTTGCAACACTCATAGCAAAAGATTTGGGTGTGCCGAATGTAATTGTAAAATGTACAAGTATGTGGCATTCAAAAATTGCCGTAAAAATAGGTGCAGATAAGGTTATTTATCCGGAACTTGAAATGGCAAAAAAGCTTGCGGAAAGTATGGCAAGTCCGAACATTTTGGAACAGATAGAATTTTCGAAAGATTATAATCTTGTTGAAATAATTGCTCCGGAATCTTTGTGGAAAAAGACAATAAAAAGTGCAAATATAAGGAACAAATACGGAGTAAACATAATAGCAATAAAAAGAAATGTTCCTTTTGTAAACGATGACGGACAAAGCGATATTAAAGAGGAAACAAATATTGCGCCGGGGCCGGATGATGAAATATTGGAAAACGATATTTTAGTGGTTGTAGGAAAAGACGAACAGTTGAAAAAGTTTAAAAAGTTGTAGGAATATATGGAAGAAAATACACAGGAACAGTTATTGGAGTTAGCGAACTTTTATTTCCTAAACAGTAAGTTTGAAGAAGCAGAAATAGAGTTTTATAAAGTGTTGGAAAAAGATCCTAGATGTTGGCAGGCATATTGCAGTTTAGGGTTAATATACGAAGAAAGACAAGATTTTGTTAAAGCTAAACAGATGTACGATAAAACACTTGAACTAAATAAAGAAAATAAGGTCGCAAAAGAACATATTAGTAAAATTACGGGAATGGACAATGAATAATAATATCAACGGAATACTTAATGAAGCATTAAATAAACTTCAAGCCGCACAACTTGCAGATATTGAAAATATCAAAGTTGAATATTTGGGTAAGAAAGGTAAAATTACCGAAATATTAAAATCTCTTTCTTCGTTAACAATAGAAGAAAAGAAAGAAATAGGTTCGCAAGTTAATTTGGCTAAAACACAGTTAGCCGAAGCTATGGAAGCAAAGAAAAAAGAAATTTCCAATAAACTTTTGGAAGAAAAAATGAAAAATGAAAAGATAGATATATCTCCTGCTTTTTCATTTAATTTTCCTAAAGGTCATTACCACATAATAAGTAAAGCAATAGAAGAAATGAGTGATATATTCGTTTCTTTGGGATTTAATGTTTCCGGCGGTAGAGAAATAGAAACCGATTGGTACAACTTTGAAGCATTAAATATTCCTAAAGATCATCCTGCAAGAGATACTCAAGATACATTTTATCTTGAAAATTCGGAAAACTTGTTAAGAACACAAACTTCGGCAGCACAAATACATATTATGGAAGAGTCAAAACCTCCTATAAAAGTTATTGTGCCGGGAAGAGTTTACAGAAATGAAGCAACCGATGCTTCACATTCCGCAATATTTCATCAAATAGAAGGATTAGTTGTCGGTGAAGATATTACGTTTGCACAACTTAAAGGAACATTACAATTATTTATAAACAGATTATTCAATCAGGAATTGCCTATACGATTCAGACCTTCACATTTCCAGTTCACCGAACCGTCTGCGGAAGTGGATATGAAATGTGTATTCTGCGGCGGTAAAGGTTGCAGAGTTTGTAAAGGCAGCGGATGGATAGAAGTGTTGGGATGCGGAATGGTACATCCTAATGTTTTCAGAGCAGTAAAATATGATCCCGAGAAATATACCGGATATGCTTTCGGATTGGGTGTTGAAAGATTTGCAATGCTTAAATACGGAATTGATGATATGAGAGTTTTATACGAGAACGATTTAAGAGTGTTAAGACAATTTTAGAAGATTGGAAGATTTGAAGATTAGAAGAATAGAAGAAAAGAGGAATATATAAAAAATGAAGATTTCATATAATTGGCTAAAAGAGTTGGTGGATTTTGATATGGAGCCGCAGGACCTTTGTAAAATGCTCACATTTTTGGGTGTTGAAACAACAGTCGTTGGCGGCGGAACGAATTGGTCCGGAGTTATTACGGCTAAAGTTTTGGACAGACAAAAACATCCTAATTCTGATCATCTTTCAATATGTAAAGTTAACGACGGAACAAAAGATTATCAAATAGTTTGCGGTGCACCTAATGTTGCGGCAGGTCAAACAATACCTCTTGCTTTGATAGGTGCTGTTCTTCCCGGAAACTTTACCATAAAAGCTTCAAAAATCAGAGGTGTTTCTTCCGAAGGTATGATATGTTCCAAAGAAGAGTTGGGATTGGAAGAAAGTTCAGACGGTATAATGGTGTTGGATGACAAAACTCCTTTAGGTAAAAAACTTGAAGATGTTTTGGAAAAACAAGATACAATTTTAGAAATAGAAATTACCACAAACAGAGGCGATTGTTTAAGTCATTGGGGAGTAGCAAGAGAAATTGCGGCAAAGTTGCAAAAAATTGTTACATTGCCTCCGCTTAAAACAGCAAAATATGCCGAGAAAAATCTTGTTGATGTTAAAGATAAAGATTTGTGTACAAGATATATCGGTTGTCATATAACAGGTGTAAAAATTGCTCCTTCTCCCAAATGGATGAAAGATAAACTTGAAAGTTGCGGAGTAAAAACAATTAACAATGTTGTGGATATTACCAACTATGTTATGTTGGAATTAGGTCAACCTTTGCATGCTTTTGATGCTACCACTCTTTCAGGCGGAAAAGTTGTGGTAAGAAGAGCAAATGACGGTGAAAAGTTGGCAACACTCGACGGAAAAACTCACGAGTTGGATAAAAATAATCTTGTTATAGCAGACGGTTCAAAAGCACTTGCAATAGCGGGTGTTATCGGAGGACAAAGTTCTTCAATAACAGATGCAACAACCGAAGTGTTTTTGGAAGCGGCAGTATTTAATCCGGGAAGTGTTAGAAAAACAGCAAGGAAATTAAACATTTCCACCGATGCTTCTTACAGATACGAAAGAGGAACATCTTGGGAAGTTGCCGAAATGGCAAGTTGGAGAGCATTAAATCTTATAACCGAACTTGCAGGCGGAAGACTTGAAACAAGAGAAGACTATAACAGTCCGGATAACGAAAAAGCGGTAATAAATTTAAGAGTTGAAAGAGTAGAAAAACTTTTGGGATATGCCGTTGATGAAAAGACAATAGCAAACATATTAAGATTTTTGGGTATAGAAATAAGTTCTAAAGTACAAAATGTTCTTATAGCAGAAGTTCCTTCTTACAGAAACGATATTAAAGAAGAAGTTGATTTAATAGAAGAAATCGCAAGAGTTGACGGTTATGAAAAGATTCCTATGGATATAGATTCCGGTATAAGTTCTACCGAACAAAAAGGTTCAAATAAATTAATAAAACAAATAACCAACTCTTTGGTAGGTTTAGGTTTCTGTGAAGCGATGAATTACAGTTTTGCCGAAATTAAAGATTTGGATAAATTGTATTTAAAATATACATACAAAATCGCAAATCCTATATCAAAAGAAAACGAAGTATTAAGACCATCTTTATTAACAGGTCTTATGAAAAATTTTGATTTTAATGTAGGACAAGCAACAACAGACATAAAATTGTTTGAAGTAGGAAAAATATTTGATGATAAAGGTGAAAGAAGAGTTTTGGGTATATTGATGTCGGGTCCGGTATGGCAACCATGGTGGAAGTGGGAATCATCAAAACAAAATCCTAACTTTGATTTTTATTTTGCAAGCGGTGTTATATCAAGTATATTGCCTTCAAAAGAGTTTACAATAGCAGAAAACAGAACACCTGCAAAATATTATCATCCGGGAAAAACGGCTGCAATAGTTTATCACGGTAAAGTTGTAGGCCAGTTCGGCGTTTTAAGACCTGATGTTGTAGAAAGTACAAACGATGAAGTTATATATGCCGAAATTGAAATAGAAAATATAGAAAAAAATTATAAAAATAAAATTAATGCTTACGAACATGTGGCAAAGTTCCCTGCAGTAAAAAGAGATATTTCCGTTGTTGCAGATAAAACAGTTAAGTTTGAAAAGATAGAAAAAATTATAAAACATGTAATGAAAGACGGCGGAATATTAAAAGATTGGTCTTTGTTTTCCGTATATGAAAATGAAAAGTTAGGTACAGGAAAAATAAGTTATTCGTTCAGATTAACTTACAGACATAACGATAAGACATTGAACGATGCGGAAGTAAATAAAGATATCGCAATTCTTTTGGAAAAGTGGAATAAAGATTTGGGAATATCTTTAAGAAATTAGAACGACAGGTTATAGGGTGATAAGGTGATAGGGTTATAGGTCGAGAACGGCAACGACAAACAACTAAAAAATAACCAATAACCCAATAAACCAATAACCCCATAAACTAAAATTTTGTGAAACAAAATTTTGTATTTTTATAATCCTATAGTTGACGAAAGAGTGGACTTTCTGTTGACTATGAGCCCAAAATTATATAAAATACAAATTTAATATACTAAATAGGTAGGTTCGACTAAAATGAAGAATGGTAAAACTTATCTTCCGAAAGCGGAAGAAATAACAAGAAAATGGCATTTTATAGATGCTGACGGTCAAGTATTGGGAAGATTGGCAGTAAGAGTAGCTGCATTATTAAGAGGAAAAAGAAAAGCAATTTATACATCTCATATAGATTGTGGAGACTTTGTTGTATTAACAAACGTTTCAAAAATTGTTCTTACAGGTAAGAAACTTGAACAGAAAACAGCTTTTTCATTCTCAGGTTATCCCGGTGGAGCAAAATTAACTCCTTATTCAAAATTAATGGCAGAAAATCCTGAAAAGGCAGTAAGAATTGCAGTAAAAGGAATGTTGCCACAAAATAAATTAGCAGATAAACAAATGAAAAGATTGAAACTTTTCAAAGGTGCAGAACATACTCACCAAGCACAAGCAGTTACAAAATAAGGAGAAATAAAAAAATATGAATACAGGTTATTTAAAAGCAGGAAGAAGAAAAAATGCAGTTGCAAGAGTAAGAATGTCTGAAGGAACAGGTAAAATCGTTATAAACGATAAAACCGTTGAAGAATATTTTAAAGGTTTACAAAGAAACACAAAAATCGCTTTGAAACCTATTGAAGTATGGTCAGGTTCAAAGAAATATGATATTTATGTAAATGTTAACGGCGGCGGAGTTTCCGGTCAGGCAGGAGCAGTTAGTCATGCATTAGCAAGAGCAATCTTAACAATAGACGAATCTATGAAAGATACATTAAGAAAAGAAGGTCTTTTGACCAGAGATCCGAGAATGGTAGAAAGAAAGAAACCCGGAAGACCAAAAGCAAGAAAGAGATTCCAATTCTCAAAGAGATAATACTATTACAATACACAAAAAAGGAAGGAGAAAAACTCTCCTTCCTTTTTTTATTCCCGTAAAAATAAAAAAAGCAGGAAGAGAAAATTCTTCCTGCTTTTTATTATGGTTAATACTAATTATACTAATCCGTGAGCTAACATTGCTGTTGCAACTTTGGTAAAACCTGCAATGTTTGCACCGTTTACCATGTTGCCCGGTGTACCGTATTCTTCAGCAGCTTCTTTAGCATTTTTGTGAATGTTGATCATAATTTGATGCAATTTGTTATCAACTTCTTCAAATGTCCAAGAAAGTCTCTGAGAATTTTGTGACATTTCAAGACCTGATGTTGCAACTCCGCCTGCATTAGATGCTTTACCCGGAGCATAAGCTATTTTTGCAGCGATAAATGCTTCTACTGCATCAGGAGTTGAAGGCATATTAGCACCTTCTACAACTGCGATTACGCCGTTTTTCAAAAGTGTCTTTGCTGCTTCACCGTCAAGCTCGTTTTGTGTTGCGCATGGTAATGCGATATCGCATTTTATTGTCCAAATACCTTTGAAACCTTCTGTATAAACTGCACCTTTTTTTAAGTTTGCATATTCTTTTATTCTCTTTCTTTCAACTTCTTTCAATTGTTTTACGATATCCAAATCGATTCCGTCTTTATCATATATATATCCGTTGGAATCGGACATTGCAACAACTTTTGCTCCTAAACTTTGAGCTTTTTCTACTGCATATATTGCAACATTTCCGGAACCTGAAACAACAACTGTTTTTCCTTCAAAAGATGTTCCTCTGTCTTTCAACATTTCATTGCAGAAATAAACAACACCGTAACCTGTTGCTTGTGTTCTTGCAAGTGAACCACCATAGGTAAGACCTTTACCTGTTAAAACTCCGTGGAATACGTTTCTTATTCTCTTATATTGACCGAACATATAACCGATTTCTCTTGCACCTGTTCCTATATCTCCTGCAGGAACATCGGTGTCAGCATCGATATATTTGCAAAGTTCTGTCATAAAGCTTTGGCAGAATCTCATAACTTCGTTATCTGATTTACCTTTAGGATCGAAATCCGAACCACCTTTTCCGCCACCCATCATTAAACCTGTTAATGAGTTTTTGAAAATTTGTTCAAATCCCAAGAATTTAATTGTACTTAATGTTACTGAAGGATGAAGTCTCAAACCGCCTTTGTAAGGCCCGAGAGCTGAATTGAATTGTACTCTGAAACCTCTGTTTACATGGAAAATGCCTTTATCATCTTGCCAAGGAACTCTGAAAATTATTTGTCTTTCAGGTTCACAAATTCTTTCAAGAATACTTGCATCTTGATATTCTTTGTGTTTTTCTATTACCGGGCTGATAGATTCCAAAACTTCTTTTACTGCTTGTAAGAACAAAGCTTCGCCCTGGTTTCTTTGTTCTACTTCTTTCAACACTTTTTCTACGTAAGCGTTCATCTTTTGGCTCCTTATATAAATTTGTTTTTTACACAAAAAAAGAATAATTCATCCGCTACTGCTTTATGAAAGCACCTTTGCTTTCTGAATTATTCAGTGTTCTATTAAAACATTATATAGTGTGATTGGAAAGTATTTTACATTTTTATTTTTTTATTTGTCAATATTTTTTTGTACAAAGTATTGACAAACAAAAAAACTTGTTATATAATTAGCAACTGTTTAGTAAGAGTGCTAAAAATAAAATTTAATAAAAGACTCAAAAAATATAGATAATTTAGGAGGAGAAAAAGATGAAAATCAGACCATTAGGTGACAGAATTTTGGTTAAAGCCGAAGAACCAAAAGAAAAGAAAATCGGCGGAATAATCATTCCCGACACCGCAAAAGAAAAACCGCAAGAAGGAACTGTTATAGCTGCAGGCAACGGCAGAATGGGTAAAGACGGTAAAGTTATACCTATGGATGTAAAAGTAGGTGATAAAGTTTTGTACGGCAAATATTCCGGAACGGAAGTTAAAATAGATAACGTTGCTTACTTAATAATGTCACAAGATGATGTTTTAGGTATTTTGGAGTAAGAACGACAGGTTATAGGGTGATAAGGTGATAGGGTTATAAGTTTAACGACTAACGGCAAAACAGCTAAAAAACAACCGATAACCTAATAACCCAATAAACTAATAAAGGAGATATATAAAATGGCTAAACAATTGAAGTATACGGATGATGCAAGAAAAGCTATGAAAGACGGTGTAGATAAACTTGCAAATGCAGTAAAAGTAACATTAGGACCTAAAGGAAGATACGTAGTATTGGATAAAAAGTTCGGTTCACCTACAGTAACAAACGATGGTGTAACCATTGCAAAAGAAATTGAACTTGAAGATCCTTTTGAAAATATGGGTGCACAACTTGTAAAAGAAGTTGCTTCCAAAACCAACGATATAGCAGGTGACGGAACAACAACAGCTACTGTTTTGGCACAAACAATGATAGGTGAAGGATTAAGAAATATAACCTCAGGTGCAAATGCTAATCATATAAAGAAAGGTATTGATAAAGCAGTTGCAGCAGTTATAGAAGAAATTAAAAAGATAGCTAAAAAAGTCAGTTCAAAAGAAGAAATTGCACAGATAGCATCAATTTCAGCAAGTGATAAAGAAATAGGTGACTTAATAGCAAATGCAATGGATAAAGTCGGTAAAGATGGAGTTATTACTGTTGAAGAAGGTAAATCTGCAGATACAACATTAGATGTTGTTGAAGGTATGCAGTTTGATAGAGGATATTGCTCACCTTATTTTGTAACAGATGCAGAAAGAATGGAAGGTGTATTGGAAGATCCTTACATAATAATTACCGATAAAAAGATTTCTTCAATGCAAGAAATTCTTCCTCTTCTTGAAAAAGTTGTTCAAACAGGTAAAGGATTTATCATTATAGCAGAAGATATTGAAGGTGAAGCTTTGGCAACTTTGGTTGTTAACAAAATAAGAGGAACATTAAAAGTTATTGCTGTTAAAGCTCCGGGATTCGGTGACAGAAGAAAAGAAATGTTGCAGGATATTGCAATTCTTACAGGCGGAACGGTAATTTCCGAAGAAACAGGTTTGAAACTTGATGCAGCGACAATAGAAATGTTAGGTCAGGCAAAAAGAGTTGTTGTAGATAAAGAAAACACAACAATTGTTTCAGGTTTGGGCGACAAGAAAGAAATCGAACAAAGAATTGCTCAAATAAGAAAACAAATTGAAGAAACAAAATCGGATTACGATAAAGAAAAATTGCAGGAAAGATTGGCAAAGTTGGTAGGCGGAGTTGCGGTTATTAATGTTGGTGCGGCAACAGAAGCTGAAATGAAAGCTAAGAAATTTAAAGTAGAAGATGCAATGAATGCAACAAGAGCAGGTGTTGAAGAAGGTATTGTTGCAGGCGGTGGAGTTGCATTACTTAAAGCACAATCTGTACTTGACGATATAAAAGGTGCAGACAGTGACGAACAAACAGGTATAAATATAGTTAAGAAATCTTTGGAAGGTCCTATCAGACAAATAATTGAAAATGCAGGTATCGAAGCTTCTGTTATAGTTGATAAGATTAAAAATAAAAAAGATGCTTCTTACGGATACAACGCGGATAACGACGAATTTGTAGATATGATAAAAGCAGGTATCGTTGATCCTGCAAAAGTTACAAGAACAGCATTACAAAATGCCGCTTCAATTGCGGGACTTGTTCTTACAACCGAAGCACTTGTAACGGATATTCCTGAGAAGAAAGACGGTCCGGCAATGCCTCCGATGGGTGGGGGAATGCCTCCGATGTATTAAAAAATTTGTGTAACAAATTTTTTACCTATAAAAAGAAAACGGCAGAGCATAGTCTCTGCTGTTTTCTTTTTCTTCTTTTAAAATTTCTTATTTCCAAGCAAAAAAGCCATTCGTTTGAAAAATTTAAAGCCGTGCTCCAACTTGAAAAATCCTAACTACCTAATGTAACGGATTTTTCTTCAATCATGTTCGCACTAAAAAACTTTTTAATTTATAGTTTTTTGCTCTAAATTTTTCTGCACTCATAGACGGCTTTAATCATGCTTGTAAATAAAAATTTTAAAAGATTAATTGTTGTCCTTACATTCTTATGCTTATACTAAAAAATAATTAGGGAATTTTTTTGTCTCACTGACAAAACTTTTAGTTTTTTTGATGTCCTTATATTTTTATGTTAATGTCTTTTACTATATAATCATAAAAATTTCACAAATTTTTGACAATTTCGTTTTACTTTGTTATAATTCTGACTATATTTAAATTATGTATGAAGTAAAATTTTAATAAATGGAGGCAGTAAAAATGAAAAAGTTAGTAGCTTTGTTGGCTGCAGTAGTGTTGGGTACACAGTCTTTGTACGCAACAGATTTTTTGTTCATGAAAAATGTTAAGTTTTACGGGGAAGGACAGACTGTAGGTTATGCTGTACAAAACGGGTATGACTTAAACTTGGGTGCATTGGTTCCCAGTATTATGAAAAATGGTCCTCTAGGTATGAAGCTTAATTCAAACTATAGCGGAGTTACAACATTCCTTACAGCAGGTTTAACATTTGATATCATTGAAAACATCTCGGCAGATTTCTCGTTGGCTTATTCAACAAGTTGGGGAGAAGGAAATAAGTTCTTGGGATTAATAGATAATCCTAACGGTTCTGCAACCAAAGGTGACAGCATTCAAAGTTATTTAGACAATATAAGAGTACAAACAGCAAACGTAACAATAAATAAATTGTTTGATGTTGACGGTTTAAGCATTAAAGTAGGTCGTCAATATTACGGAGACGAAGACAGTTCTGTAATGTATTTCGGTATAAGACATGAGCAACCTTTGTTTGGTCTTAACTTGCCTTTAATAGGTTTTGATAATATAAGTTCAGTAGATGCTGCTACAGTATACTATGAAAAAGATAATATAAAAGCTAACTTCATATATGCAAACCTCGGAAAAGTTTTGGGAGTACCTTTGAATGTAGACGGATTGATAATGCCTTTAGCATCTGAAGAGGCTTATAATAGAGGTATAGACTTAGGAAGAGATACCACGGTTATAGGTGCCGATGCAAAATTCTTGAACTTAGCAGATATTTTAAATGTTCAAGTTTATGCATATGACATTGAAAATCCGTTAGTTGCTCACTATGACATAGTAGGTGTTAAACCCAGTGTAGAAGTAGACGGCTTAAAAGCATCCGTAGAATTTGCAATGAATTTTGCTGGAGACAATCCTTTCGAAACAGGAGACTTATTTGAGGATGGTACCCCGATAAAGAGCGAAGCAAATCTTATAAAAGCTGATGTTTCTTATGATTTAGAAAAGAAAGCAAAAGTAAGAGCAGGTTTTGCAGTACAAGGCGGAACAGAAGGTGTTAAAGAATTTTTGAACGGAGAATATCCGGGTAAAATTTCTATAAAACCTTTCGTAAATTTCGGAAACTATGTTCCGGGAATGGTTTTCGGTCAGCAAGAAGTTACTCGTATTTTGTCTATGATTGATTTCAGAGCTATCAACATAGGTGCGGATTATTATAAAGATAAATTCACATTCTCTTTCGATTACTATAATTTTGCTGCAAGAGACAACGGTTTGAATTACGGAGACGAAGTAGATTTGAAAGTTAAATATAAATATGTTGAAGGATTGGATTTCTTCTTTGGTGTAGGTTGCTTCATGGTTTCTGATGATATCAATTCCAAAGTTGAGATGATTAGCGGTGAATCCGGATTCCTTTCTGAAATTACTTCTTCATTCCAGTTAGGTGCTACATATAAGTTCTAATTAGGAAGTTGATTTTATAAAAAAGATGGACAGATTAAATTTAATCTGTCCGTCTTTTTAGTTTTTTTTGTCGTTTATAAAAAGATTTGTTTTGTTGCTAAAAAAATAAAATTTTAGTATAATCTTTAGCCGAGTTACACAATTTAAGATGTTTCGGGGAGTAGCGTAGTTGGCTAACGCGCCTGCTTTGGGAGCAGGAGACCGTGGGTTCAAGTCCCGCCTCCCCGATTTTTTTATTTTCAATTCATTAATAAAATCATTGTAGTAA
Source organism: Candidatus Ruminimicrobiellum bubulum (assembly GCA_017651625.1). Lineage (GTDB taxonomy): Bacteria > Elusimicrobiota > Endomicrobiia > Endomicrobiales > Endomicrobiaceae > Ruminimicrobiellum > Ruminimicrobiellum bubulum. The sequence goes on from JAGCCP010000020.1 coordinate 33,447, forward strand.
TACTTTTTAAATGCTATAATCTACTGATAATGGAAGAAAGATTTAACTTTAATGTTATATTAAACAGTTTTGTCTTTATTATACCTATAAACATCGTAGTTCTTGTGTTACTTGCGATTTATAGGCTTTTTTTCTTTGTGTATTTTGCCGACTTTTCTGTAGTGTCTTCCCTAAAATTGTATATCCTAAAAGCTTTTTGGATGGGATTCAGATTTGATTTATCTATAGTTGCATATATAAATGCACCGATTACTTTATTGTTTGTAATATGTTTACTGTTAAAAAGTTATCCTTTCTTTAAGAAAATAATTTCTTTTATTAAATATTATTATTTCATAATATTTTCTCTAATGTTTTTGGCGGTATTTGTAGATTTGGCTTTTTACGCTTACTTTAAAGATCATTTCAATTTAATGATTTTCGGTTTTTTTGAAGATGATACGTTTGCTTTAATTAAAACGATACTTTCCGATTACAGATTTTATTTTCTTGTGTTGGTGTTTTTTGCACTATCCGTTTTATTGCTGAATTTGTCCCGCTGGACATACAAAGAACTTAAATACAACGAAAGAATATTTAATACGTTGTATTGGTCGAAAACTAAAAAATTCATAACGGTTCTTATAATATTGTGTTTGAATTTTATTTTCGCAAGAGGTTCTTTTTCGATGTTTCCGTTAGGACTTTTTTATTCTCAAATTTCGCCTAACTATTTTATAAATAAGTTGTGTGTGAACCCGATACATCCGTTGGCAGATACAATGTATTTAAAATTTAAAAATGCAAAAAATACCATCAATTTGCAAGATATTTTTAAATATTCCGACCAAGATAATATAATGCAGGATTTAACTGTTTTATCAAAATATAAAGATATTCCTAATTGTAACGATGCTGTAAAAAAAATAACTGCGGAAAATAAAAGTTTGGAAACAAATAAGCCTAATGTCGTTCTTATAGTTATGGAAGGGTTTGGCGAAATGCCTGTTTTAAATAACAGTAAAGATTTTGACGTTATGGGAGAACTAAAAAATCATTTCGATAAAGATATTGTTTTCTATAACTTTTTGGCAGCAGGTTTTATAACAATTCATGCAATAGAATCTATGACTTTGGGAATACCGCAAAGACCGTACGTAAACCAAATTACGCAAACACAAGATGCATTTTGCCAGTTTGCAAGTTCCATGGTGTTACCGTATAAAAAAGCAGGATACCATTCATCGGCTTTATATGGCGGCAGCATGACATGGAGAGATTTGGAAGGATTTTTTAAAGTACAAGGTTTTGATGATATTGTAGGTGAAGGAAATGTTCATGTAGACTCAAAAGACAGACATTCTTGGGGAATAAACGATGACAAACTTTTTGAGTTGGTAGAAAAATATTTGTTTGATGAAGATGTAACGGAACCGAAATTTATTTATGCGATAACAACACAAACTCATCCTCCGTATAAAGTTTCCGACGATTATCAACCGTTACCTTTAACTGTTCCTTCAAGTGTGGGAAAAATGATGTCATCGAAAGATTTAAATAATAAAAATTTATTTAAAGTTTATCAGTATGCAAACAGGCAACTTGCAAAGTTTATAACCGATGTGAAAAAATCCAAGTTTGCCGATAATACGATTATTGCCGTTACCGGCGATCATAATTTGAGAGAACTTTCCGATTATACTCCGGAAGAAACTTTTGTAAGGTATGCGGTTCCTTTTTATATTTATATACCGCAACAAATAAAAAAAGATTTGAATATTCAAAAAGTGAACACAAAAGTTTTCGGTTCTCATATGGACATAATGCCTACATTGTACAGCTTGTCTTTATCATCGGCACAATATACTTCGTTCGGTAACAGTTTGCTTGATACCGAAGATAATATAGCGTTAAATGTTGACGGAGTAGTTTTAAAAGACAATATTGCAATAAAATATAATTTGGTTGACGATTCTATACAATCGTTTACGTTTGATAATAAAACTAAAAAGCTTTCTTTGGTTGATAAGACCGAAGATCATGAGTTGTTGAAAAAATATTATAAAGCCGTAATGAGTGCCGGTGATAATTTCGTGAAATCCAGCACATTATAATGTATAATATTTTAACGGTTTAATTTTTATGAAAAGATATAAATTATTTTTAATTTTATTTTTAGTGTTTTCTTTTACATGCGGTTTGTTTGCCGCACCTAAAGTTAACAATGTAAAACAATCTGGTAAGAAAAAAGATACTAACAGTGCTGCTTATTTAAGTTTGGAAGAAGATCTTTCCAAACAGTATCCGTATAAAGTTACGGGTAACGTAGAAAAAGATAAAAAGTATAACGAAAAAGTAGCAAAATATATTAAACAGGAAAGAGAAAGATTAGAAAGAATAAAAAGAGCTCAGGAAAATTCTACCGTTTATGATGTAACCAGTTTGGAAACCAGAATTAATACGGGGAAAAAAGATAAAAAAACTTCTAAAGTAGATGATAGAGAAATAAAATATCCTAAAAAATCATCACTAAAATCATCACTAACGAAATATCAAAAAGCACAGTTGGATTATCTTGAAATGGAAAGAAAATCCAAAATTTTGGTAATAGATAAAGAGCTGAATTACAGAAAAAAATTGTTGGATGAAGAATTGGCAAACGAAATTCAGGATGCATTTATAATAGAAGAAATATCAAGAGAAATAAAAATGTTGACCGCAGACATAGAAACCGTAAATATAAATGTCGATAAAAAAATAAGATATGTTTTAGATTCCGAACAATATATGACATATAAGAAAAATAAAAACAAAAAGAATAAAGAAAAATAAACTACTCGATAAACATCGAATCACCATAGGAAAAAAATCTATACTTGTTTTCAATAGCTTGTTTGTATGCCGATAATATGAATTCTCTACCGGCAAAAGCACTTGCCATCATTAAAGGTGTAGAACATGGCAAATGTAAGTTTGTAAACATTGCTTTAACAATTTTAAATTTGTATCCCGGATATATAAAAATTCCTGTTTGACCGCTGCAGGCTTTAATGCTTGTAATTTCATCGTTTGAATCATAAGTTCCGGTTAAACCTGCTATTGTTTCCAAACTTCTAACGGATGTTGTACCCACTGCAATAATTCTTTTTTTATTTTTTAAAGATTCATTTATTTTTGTTGCATTTTCTTCATCCAAAATGTATCTTTCAGGCAACATTTGATGTTGTTGAATATCATCTGAAAGTATAGGCTTAAATGTGCCCCAGCCTACATGCAAAATCACATTTGCTATTGTTACGCCTTTTCGTTTTAAAGATTCTAATATTTCGTTGGTAAAATGTAACCCGGCGGTAGGTGCGGCAATTGCGCCCGCTGTTTTTGCATATATAGTTTGGTAACGAGTTTTGTCTAGATCAAAATATTTTTCGGCAAGACCATCTTTCCTTTTTATGTATGGGGGAAGTGGCATAAAACCATGCTTTTCAAGTAATGATTGAACATCCTTTTTATTAAATTCCACAATTTTGTTACCGTTTTCATCCGTTCCTGCAAAAGAACATTCGTAACCGTCATCAAAATAAACTTTATGATCTTTTCTTATGTTAGGTTTTAATAATACGGCATATCGCGGACCTTCTTGTGTAGGGTTTAAGAACAAAAGTTCTACTTTCCCGCCGGTAGCTTTTTTACCGTATAACCTTGCGGGTACAACTTTAGTTGTATTTATCACAAGGCAATCGTTTTTGCCGAGAATATTTACGATATCAAAAAATTTCTTGTGAGTTATCGTTTGTTTTTTTCTGTTCAAAATTATAAGTTTTGAAGAACTTCTTTTTTCTGCCGGAACTTGTGCAATAAGTTCTTGAGGTATATCGTAATTGTAGTTAGATAACAGTAAATCTTTATTAGTCTGCATATTTGATCTTTCCTATTTTTGTTTTCGGAAAATAGAATTCCAATATTTGTTTATATGTGAAACCTTTATCACCCATAGTCTTTGAGCCCCACTGACATAAACCGACTTTGTGACCCCAACCTTTACCTTCAAATATAAAATTTTTATTTTTTGTTTTAATACTTGTTATTGATGTACTTTTTATCTTATCGGCCGAAACCGCACACCTGAAAACGTAAGAGTTTAATGTTAACGTTCCTTTGGAATGTTTTATTACAATTTCTTTTGCGGCTTTTGCAGGCGTTGTTCCTGAAGTAGATATTTTTTGTATCTTTCCAATTTTGTGACCTGCTTTTATAAGTTTTTCTCTTATTGTTGATTCAGGTATTGTTGCCGTCCAAGTTTGGTGAGGATTATCTTTACAATACTCATCTTTTATTCCTTTTAAATATACAGGAGTTTCCGAGTTCCATTTCCAAACGAAGTTAGGATCTTCCGTATGACCTCCGCAAGAAGAATGGAAAAATACCTGGGCAGGCTCATCTTTGTAAGTAATAACTTCTCTGTCCGTTTCGCAAACGGCTTTATTACAATTTTTGGTTTCACAGGAAGCTCCACCGTACACTTGGCAATGTACTTGCGAACAAATATCAAACCCTTGTTTTGCATGTTTACCGAGATTTTTTAAAGCGTAAGTTCTGCTGATGACCGCTTGTGCTTTTAACGTTTCCTGGTTCCAAGATGCATTGGATTCTTTAGGCAATATTCCTTTTAAATAATCTTCCATTTTTAAAGCGTTTATTATGTTGTTACCGTCTTTTGAAGCGGCTATTATAATATTACCTCTGTAAATTTTACCGTTAACTAAAAGACACTTTGAAGAAACAAACTCTATAGGTAACTTGTAACTTTTGTTTAAAATAACCGCTTCTTTATTTTTGATTTTTATATCTATTTTGCCTGCCGATAAACGATATCTTTTATTGTTTGAAACAAAAAAATATTTTTTGTCACTTGCGATAGTCAAACTTTTTTGATTGGACAAAATTCCTACTTTTATATATTCCTTATACTCCTTTGCATATAGGTGTGTATAAGCAAAAATACAAGACAATAGAATGTATATAATAATAAGTAAGTTTTGTTTGAAATTTTTCATACCAGTAAATAATAACAGAAAAGTTTTTTTTATTCAATAGCCACAGAACCGCAATTTATAATTCACAATTTACAATGTACAATTGAATTTCCGATATTGCAATTTTTCGCATTTGCTGTTTTTATATATCCATACATCTATTCATCTAATTCTCCAATCTTCTAATCTTCCAATCTTCCGTTTTTTCGCCGTTTGGTTTGACAATAACTTCTAAAAAGTGATAATATAAAACGTACTATATTTTAATAAAGAGGTATTTATTTTGTTCAAAAAATTTGTAATTGTTTGTCTATTGGTATTGACCGTTTGTTTTTTTTCAAAAGGTACCTATGCATCCACTAATACTTACCTTGTAGATACACCGACATATTCAATACTTGATTATGGGTGTTATGATGTATTGTTCAGAGTCTTTTCGGGTGGCGGAGTTCTTGCAAAGTTGAACTTCGGAGTTTTCCAGATTTTGAATTTGGGAGTTTCTTGGGAATTGGGTAGTCTTATAGGGTGTTATGATGTTGTTGTTGCGGTTCCCGCTTTACAAGTAAAATGTAACATATATTCCGGAGATGAAAAGATACCGGGTTTTGCAATAGGTTATGACGGACAAGGTTTTTTTTATGATAAAGATGACGGAGATTTTATTCAAAAAGGAAAAGGCATATATTTGGTAGCAGGTAAAGAAATGTTCTTCCCTACATTAAATATTAATGCCGGTATTAATATGAACGATTTCAAAAATCCGGGAATTTTGGGATTTGTAGGTGCTTCCTACGAGATATTGGAAGAGACATTAGCTGCAATGGTTGAATTTGATAATATCGGCGGAGGTAGAGACGGAAGGTTGAATGTAGGTTTTAGAGTATGGATAACAGAAGATTTTGATATAGATTTTATACTTAGGAATTGTACAACACCCGATCAAGACAGATTCGGTTGCGAAAGAGTTTTGAAAATCAGTTATCAGGGTAGATTTTAAGAGGAATTTTAATGAGTGAGTTTTTGTTGGATTTTGAAAAACCGGTAGTTGAACTTGAAAAGAAAATTTTAAGTTTAAAAGTTTCTGCGGAACATAGTAAAATAGATTTTTCAAGTGAAATTGCGGAACTTGAAGAAAAGAAAGAAAAACTTAAAAAAGAAATATACGGTTCGCTTACATCTTGGCAAAAGGTTATGCTTGCAAGACACCCGAGCAGACCATACACACTTGATTATGTAAAAATCATATGTGAAAATTTCGTTGAGTTGCACGGAGACAGAGCTTTCGGAGATGATCCTGCTCTTGTTTGCGGACTTGCAACAATAGATAATAAACCGGTTGTTGTTATAGGACATCAAAAAGGTAGAACTATCCAAGAAAATATAGACAGAAATTTCGGTATGGCTCATCCGGAAGGTTACAGAAAAGCTTTAAGACTTATGAAAATGGCAGAAAAATTTAACAGACCTATTGTAACCTTTATAGATACTGCAGGAGCATATCCCGGAATAGCAGCCGAAGAAAGAGGACAAGCCGAAGCCATAGCAAGAAATCTAAGAGAAATGTCTTGCTTGGAAGTTCCCGTAGTAAGCATAATTATCGGTGAAGGCGGTTCCGGCGGTGCAATAGGTATAGGTGTTGCAAACAAAGTTGCGATGCTTGAAAATGCATATTATTCCGTTATTTCTCCCGAAGGATGTGCTGCAATATTGTTTAGAGATGCTTCCAAATCTAAAGAGGCAACCGAAGCATTAAAAATTACCGCAAAAGACCTTTTAAAAAACGGTGTTATCGATGAAATAATAAAAGAGCCTGTAGGCGGAGCACATGTTGATGCCGTAGAAACGGCAATGAACATAAAAAGATTTATAAATAAAACATTGGCAAGTTTATCGAAGATGTCGAAACAAGAACTTGCTGAAGACAGATATGCTAAGTTTAGAAAAATAGGTGTTTACGAAGAAGAAGTTGTTAAAAGTAAAAAATCTAAAACTAAAAAAACTAATACAAAATCGAGGAGGAAGTAAAAATGGCATTAGTACCAATGAAGCAAATTTTGGAAGAAGCAAAGAAAAAAGGTTACGGTGTTGGAGCTTACAACGTAAACAATATGGAACAAATTCAAGCTATCATGGCTGCAGCTCAAGAAACACAATCACCTGTTATTATTCAGGCAAGTAGAGGAGCATTGAAATATTCCAACTTTACATATTTAGGATATTTGATGAAAGCAGCAGTTATAGAAAATCCTACAATTCCTGTTGCAATGCATTTGGACCACGGAAATTCTTTAGACAGTGCAAAGAAAGCTATTGATTTAGGCTTTTCTTCAGTTATGATCGACGGTTCATTAAAAGAAGATGGTAAAACTCCTTCGGATTATGAATATAACGTTAACGTAACAAGATCAGTTGTTGAATATGCTCACAAATACGGTGTTACCGTAGAAGCTGAAATCGGAAGATTAGGCGGAATCGAAGATGGAGTTGGTTCAGGTTCTGCACATATTACAGATCCTCAAGAAGCATTACAATTTGTAAAAGATACCGGAGTTGATGCTTTGGCAATTGCTATCGGAACATCTCACGGTGCATACAAATTTAAAGGTGCTAAAGTTTTAGCATTTGACGTTTTACAAGAAGTTAGAAAACTTATCGATATTCCTATAGTTCTTCACGGAGCATCATCAGTTCCTAAAGAATTAATAGATGCAGTAAATAAATACGGCGGAAAAATGCCGGGTGCAGAAGGTGTACCGATGGAACACTTACAAAAAGCAATTCAATTAGGTGTTCAAAAAATCAATGTTGATACCGACGGAAGACTTGCAATGACAGCAACAATAAGAAAAGTTTTCACGGAATCTCCTGAAAAATTTGACCCGAGAGATTATTTAGGCCCTGCAAGAACAGCATTACAAGGTTTGATTGCAAGCAAAATGAAAGCTTTCGGAACAGCAGGACATGCTAGTGATTATGCTCCTTTGACTTTGGAAGATATGAAGAAAGTTTATAACAAATAATTAAAAAATCAACAAAAATTGTTGACAATAAAAAAAATGTCTGTTATAATTATTCTATAAATGCACAAGAAATGTTGTATAAATAAGTTGTATAAAAAAAAGGGGGAACTCAGTTATGGCAAATTATGAAGTTAAAGGTGTAAGTGTAGTTTCTTTGTTCAAAAATTTTCCGATAGTATTCGCTATGCTCGGAGCATTAATCGGAATATTTACATTCTTCATTTTCCCAACGGATTTGGCAGCAAATTTGGGAATCGGTGCAAGATTCCTTTCATGGTTGATCTTTATAGTTCTTTATACGGCTATAATGTCAGTCGGTGTAGTAGTTGTTGCATGGATCTATAATTTCGTTGTAGGAAAAATCGGAAAAGGCGCAGTTATTAATTTAGAGCAATCAGAAGAATAATTTTTTATAAAAGCTAGTTTATCGTAATTTCTATGTTATGGTAAACTAGCTTTTCAACTATTCCTTCAAGAAGGGTATTTGATGAATCTTAGAACTAAGCTTACCCTATATGTTTCTTTTCTCTTAATAATAGTCATCGTTGCAGTATCTTATAATATTTTCGTTACACAAAAAAGAATCCTAACACAACAAATTTCCGAAAACAGGACAAAAGCTTTTCAAAGTTTTGTTTCTATGTGTAATGAAGCAATAAAAGTAAAAGATGATATTCAAGTAAATAATGCAGTTAAACTTTTGGTATCAACATACAATCCGTCTGTAGTTTATGCCGGATATATAAATTCAAACGGTGTTGTTATGTTTTCTTCGAGAGATGAAGACAGAAATATGGATTCTGTCCTTAAGGCAAGAATAAAAAGAGCAAGTAAAGAACATATAGAGACATATTCTTCTTTAACCGGAGAACAAATTTGTGAATTTGCTACTCCGTTTTTTTTCAACGGATCAAATGTCGGAACTTTTGTTGTAGGCTTTTCTCAAGATATAATGAAAGAGCAAATAGATATCGGTATTTCTTTGACGTTATCTAAAATAAAAATTGTAGTTTTTGTTACGATGTTTTTTGGTATTTTGTTGTCGTATCTCCTTGGTTACTCTTTTGGTAGACCGATAAAAATGCTTACGAATGCCGCAGAACAAATAGCCAAGGGAAATCTTGATGTGGAAATTAAAGTCAACAGAAAAGATGAAATAGGAAAACTTTCTACGACTTTTAATGATATGGCCAAACAAATCAAAGAATTGGATTCGATGAAAGACAGTTTCGTTTCCAGCGTTTCTCATGAGTTGAGATCGCCTCTTTCGGCAATAGACGGATATTGCGATTTGTTGATAGAATGTGTAGATAAAAATTATTCTAAAGAGCAAGAGTTAAAAGGATTGAAAATAATAAAACAGGCGACGGTTCGTTTGACAAATTTTATAAACAACATTCTCGATTTGGCAAAAATGAAAGCAAATAAACTTGAAGTTAAAAAAACGGAATCGGATATAGGACCGCTAATAGAAGAAATAGTTGCTTTATATCAGCCGTTGGCGGAACAGCAGAAAAAGAAAATTTATTCTGAAATAAACGGTGAAATTCCAAAAATAAGTATGGATGCCGAAAGAATAAAACAGGTTATAACAAACCTTGTAAGTAATGCAATGAAATTTACGAAGGAAGAAGGAAGTGTGGGGGTAAAAGCTTTTCCGAATTCCGCGGGATACGGAAACGAATATATTGAAGTTTGGGTACAAGACGACGGTGTAGGTATTCCCAAACAGCAGGTAGATTTAGTGTTTCAGAAGTTTTATCAGGTTAAAGACGGGGAGTTTAAAAAACCGAAAGGGACAGGTCTCGGACTTACGATTGTTTACGAAATGATAAAACTTCACGACGGGTATGTTTGGGCGGAAAGCGATTTAGGTAAAGGTACGACTTTTAAATTCGTGTTACCTAAATAAGGAAAATTAAGATGACATTTACCATTTTGGTAGTCGATGATGAATTGTTACTAAGAGAAATGTTGACGGATATTTTTACTATAGCCGGATACAATGTCATAACCGCACAAGACGGAAAAGAAGGGTTGGAGAAGATAGAAAAATATTCGCCGGATTTCGTTATTTTAGATGGTTCGATGCCGGTGATGGACGGGTTTGAAGCTTTGGTTCAAATAAGGAAAAACCCTAAGTTTATAAATTTGCCCGTTATGATGTTTACGGCATTATCCGGAGAATCGGAGCAGATAAAAGGTTTGAATTTAGGTGCAGATGATTATATAACTAAACCGTTTAAAATTCCGATACTGTTAACGAAAGTAAAAAGTATTTTAGATAGGAAGAAGAAAAGTATAGAAGTAAATCCGCTGACTTCGTTGCCCGGTAATTTATGTATAAAAGAAAATGTAGAAAGAAGAATTGCCGATAAAACACACTTTTCTTTGCTGTATGTTGATTTAGATAACTTTAAAAGTTTCAACGATAAGTATGGCTTTTATGCAGGGGATAAAGTTATTACTTTTACGGCGGAACTTTTACAAAATATTATAAAAGAGTTTGGTGTACCATCAGATTTTGTCGGGCATATCGGCGGAGATGATTTTGTTATTATTACGGAAAAAGATAACAGTACCGTTTTAGCCGAAAATATAATTAAAGAGTTCGATAAACAGATACCGAATTTTTATGCTAAAGAAGATTTGAAAAACGGATTTATTGTTTCCGTAGATAGAAACAATAAAACACAAAAGTTTCCGATAATGACTATTTCTATAGGTATAATATCGACGAGTGTTGCTTGTTTGGTTGGTTTTGCCGAAATATCAAAAAGAGCATCGGAACTTAAAAAATTGGCAAAGAAAAATAATAAAAGTTCGTATGTTTTCGAAAGAAGAAAATATAGCAGATAAAATTTTATTTTTAAGAGGACATTGATGATAGAAAATAAAATTGTTATAGTTGATGATGAAGAAACTATCAGAGAATTGGTTGGAGATTTGTTGGAGTCGGAAAATTTTAAAGTAATAAAATGTGCCGATACCGACGACGGATACAAAAGGATTCTAAAATCCAAACCCGATTTGGTTATACTCGATGTTAAAATGCCGCAGATAGGCGGTATAGAATTATGCAGATTGTTGAGAGAAAATGTGGAAACAAAAAATATTCCGGTAATAATGCTTACGGTTGAATCTACCGAAACGGATAAGGTTATAGGATTTGGTGTAGGTGCAGATGATTATATAACCAAACCGTTCAGTAATAAAGAACTTGTTGCAAGGGTAAGAGCTTTGTTAAGAAGAGTTTCGAGAATAGAAGATAAAAATGCTAATATTGAGACTGACGACCTTGTTATGAATCTTGAAGCAAGAACAGTAACGATAAAAGGAAAAGATGTGAAGTTAAGACCGAAAGAATTTGATTTGCTGCATATGTTTTTGTTAAAACCGAATGTTGTTTTAAACAGAGAATATATTTTGGAAAATGTTTTTAATTATAATGTGGGTGTTACTACAAGAACCATAGATACACATATTAAAAATTTAAGACAAGCACTCGGCCCGTGGGGAGATAAGATAAACACTATTTTTGGAAGAGGTTTTAAATTTGTTCCCAATGTAAAGAAAAAATAAAATTTGGTATAATATACGAAATGTTTTTAAAACGAAACTAAGGATATTTTAATAAGATGTACATAAAGAAGATAACAGCTGTAATACTTATTTTAAGCTTTATTGTTTTACCATTCCAAAATGTTTTTGCTACCGGTAAAGTATTTTTATTAAATCCAGATCCGGTAACTTCCGGTATGGGTGATTCCGGAGTTGCATTGACATCTTCATATGCAACAGGAGCAAATATAAACCCTGCTTCAACCGTGGGAGTTTACAGAACGGTTGCGACATTGGCTGTGTCAAATATTACGGGAAATATTCAATACGATTACGGAAGCATAGCATTTTTAAGTTCTATCGGTGTGTTCAGTGCCGGAGTGATGTATGTTGATTATCAAACCGGTGATTATTTCGATAATTGGGGAAGAGATATTGATGATTTAGGACCGACTTACGATATATCCGCGGTATTAAATTATTCTTTGCCGTTTAAAAGATTTCTTCCGACTTTTATAGATTACGGAGGAATCGGTGCTAATTTAAAATTTATAAGAAGTTCGTTAGCCGATTATATTTCCGAAGCAGTAGCTTTTGATATAGGTGCTGTTTTTGCCATACCAAGAGTAGATCATTTCAGTTTCGGTGTTGCTTTAAAAAATTTCGGAACAAACCAAAAATATGTAAAGGAAACATTTAACTTACCCCAAATGTTAACTGTGGGTATAGGTTTTACATACGAAGATTTTTATAATGCTAAAATTGCGTTGGATTTTAATGATTTAAAAGATTACGAAAACTATACCTGCATAGGACTTTCTTTTAATCCTGTGTATTTTTTAGCATTTAGGTTCGGTTTAAAATTGGGCGGAGATTCAATCTTTAATAATACGAGATTCGGTGTTGGTTTAGAGTTCAAAGGCATAAATTTTGATTATGCTTTCATTCCTACATCCGATTTGAATGCTACACATCAGTTTAGTTTGAGTGCAGCTTTCGGTAATTTCACGGATCAAAAAATGGCATATGAATATTATTTAAATAATCATTTCAGAGAAGCCGAAGCAAGTTTTTATGCTAAAGATTTTGTAAAAGCAAGAGAGCAGTTTGACGATATATTGGCTGTTTATCCGGACCATATTCCTTCACAGGAATATTTAAGAAAGACAATAGATGAACTTGCAAAAATAGATGATTACAATTTAGATAAAGTTAACAATTACATGAGAAAAGCAGACAAAGCGTTAAAGAAAAACGATGTTGTTACGGCGGACAAGTATTACAGAAAAGCGTTGGATCTTGATCCGACAAATAAGACAGCAAAGTATGGTATAGAAAAAGGAGAGTTCGCAACACACAATGTTAAGGTTGAACAAGAAAGAGCCGAGAACAGCGAAAGAATAGAATACTTGTGGGAAAGATATGAGAAGTTCTATAAAAAAGGAGATTTGATAAGAGCAAGAGATACTTTAAAATATTTACTTGATATAGATTCCGAAAATGCTTTGGCTAACGAAAGAATAGTAAATCTCGATAACCAACTTGCCAAAGTTGCTTCCGATAAAGCAAATGAAATTTATGAGAAAGGTATGAAATATTATAAAGCCGGAAACTATGACGAAGCTATAAAATATTTTGAAGCTGTTGTAGTTGCCGCTCCGCATAGGTTGGATATTCAGGAATTGATAGATAAAGCTCAGAAAAATATTCAGGAAATTGCAGAAGCCGAAAGACTTTCTGCTTTGGAAGAAGAGCAGAACAAGGTTAGAGATCAATTGTACGAAGCTTATGATGCAGGTTTGAAGAGTTATGAAAAAGGTAAACTCGAACAAGCGGTTAAACATTTCAAAAAAGCAAGAGATATTGCTGAAAAGTACGAGTTTGAAGAATATTATAAAAATGCTAAAAACTATATATCAAAAATCAGCGCGAACTTGTCTGAAAAATTTTATAAACAAGGGTTTGCGGCATTTAGAAAGAATGATTTTGAGGGTGCCGCAACTTTATATAAGAAGGCGTTGGAATATAATCCCGGTAATACTTCCGCTAAGTTTGAGTTAAACAGAGTTTCGGAACAAGTTGCACAAAGTTTTTACGAAAAAGGTATGACAGCATACAGCAAAAACGAAATGGAAAAAGCAAGAGAATATTTTAGAAAGGCACTTTATTTTAAGCCTGATAAAATTGAAGCTCAAAGAGCTTTGGATAGGGTAAGATGATAAGAAAAGTAGGAATATTTTTTATATTAATATTGTTTTGTGTACCGGTATATGCAAAAGCCAAATTAAAAGTTTATCCTAATCCGTGGATTCCGGAGTCCGGTAAATCTCTCAACACAAATGTAGGTGAGTCGGGTGATGAAATGAAACATGGCGCATATACCGCGGATGGTTGGATAAAGTTTAACGGTGTTGATTCGGATAGTGGCACGTTGGCAATTTACGATATTACCGGTCATATTGTAAGATATAAAAAATGGACAATGGCAGAAGAAACTACAATACCTCTTCCTGTGTCTTGTCACGAATATAAAATGTATGATGAAGACGGCGAGTTTCCTGGTAGTAGGATTTTAGATCATACTGTTCATTGGGATGGCAAAAACAATAATTATGAATACGTTGAAAGTGGAGTATATATTTGGATTATACAAGAAAGTAACGGTCATAAACATGATGGTAAAGTAGTTGTTGTGAGATAGTATAAAACACATAAAATAAAAAAGCAGTTGACTTTTATTTAGTTTTTATATAAAATCTTATAAACTCTCTAATTTTGAGAGTTGTTCTTTTTTTAGTGTTTAAAAAGTTTTGGGGGTGTCGCATAGCGGTCTAGTGCAGCAGACTGTAAATCTGCCGGACTTTGTCCTTCGGTGGTTCAAATCCATCCGCCCCCATTTACTGTGCGGGAGTAGCACAGTGGTAGTGCTCCAGCCTTCCAAGCT
>JAGCCP010000021.1 GCA_017651625.1 Candidatus Ruminimicrobiellum bubulum
AAAAAAAGAATTTATTACCATCTGGGAAGATAAAAGAACAAGAGCCATTATTATGGTTATGCCTTTTATGATGTTTTTTGTTTTTTCCGCAGCAATAACAATGGAAGTTCGCAATATTGATATGGCGGTTTTGGATAACAGCAACAGTTTTGAAAGTAAAAGTTTAATTGAAAAGTTTGATAATTCACCGTACTTTAGAAAAATATATTACGTTAACGGTTTTGAAGAACTGAAAGAAAAAATCGATACTCAAAAAGTTTTAATAGGTGTTTATATAAACAACGATTTTTCAAAAAACATTAAAGCAAACAAACAAGTATCCGTAGAAATTGTTACCGACGGCAGACAAACAAATTCCGCTTCAATTGCCGGTTCTTATGCAACACAAATAATCAACGGATATAATATGGAACTTACAAAATCAGTTTCTCCGGTGAATATATCTGTCAGGAATTGGTTTAATGCCAATCTCGAATACAGATGGTATGTTTTAACAGTTATTGTTTCTCTTCTTGCTCTTGTGGTTACTCTTTTACTTACGGCATTATCCGTTGCAAGGGAAAGAGAATTAGGCACTTTTGATCAACTTATAATAACTCCTTTAAGTTCTTTTGAAATTTTGTTGGGAAAAACTATACCTCCGTTTATTTTGGCGTTAACCGTTACATCAATAATGTCTTTTTTGGCTGTAATAGTATTTAAAATACCGTTTGCCGGAAATCCGTTTTATCTTTTTGGAGCAATAGCGGTTTCTTTACTTTCAATTGTAGGTGTAGGTCTTTCAATATCGTCAATTGCCAAAACACAACAACAGGCAATTTTGGGAATAATTACATTTCAAATGCCGGCAGTTTTACTTTCCGGTTTTGTTTCTCCGGTAGAAGATATGCCTCAATTTTTACAAATTTTAACTTATGCCAATCCGTTAAGATTTTTCATAAAAATAACAAGATGTATATTTTTAAAAGGTATGATTCTTGAAGATATTATAACGAATTTGATACCGTTAATAATAATTGCCTGTATTACATTATCTTTTGCAGCATGGATGTTTAAAAAAAGATTGGATTAAGGTTTTGTAATCTTGACATTAGAGTTACTTTAATTTATATAATTTTACAATATGAACAGAAGAGATTTTATAAAAAAATCATTAATAGCGGGAACAGTTGTTGCGGCAGGTGCGGCAACGGGCGGTTATATATTTATCGATAAAACTGCGGACGGTAAATTTATGGAAAGTTTCGGAAAGTTGCCGAGCGGTAACAGATTGGAACTTATAAAACAATCCCCCAACTATAAAGACGGACAGTTTCAAAATGAAATTCCCACAACTGTTATGACCGGCAACAAAAGCGGTTTTCAAACTATGTGGGAATTTTTAACCGAAAAAAGAAAAGATTTGGCACCGGCACAACCTGTCCCGTCGGTTAAAACTGATTTAAAATCTTTACCGAAAGATAAAGACCTTATTATATGGTTCGGTCATTCTTCGTATTTGTTGCAAGTTAACGGAATAAAAATTTTAGTTGACCCTGTACTTATACAAGGTTCACCGATAAAATTTATAAATAAACCATATCCCGGAACGGACATTTATAAACCGCAAGATATTCCGGAAATAGATTTTCTTGTAATAAGTCACGACCATTGGGACCATTTGGATTATTTTACCGTGAAAGAACTAAAATCAAAAATAAAAAATATAGTTGTTCCTTTAGGAGTGGGTGAACATTTTGAATATTGGAAATTTCCTTTAGACAAAATTACCGAACTTGATTGGTATAAAGATGCAGAAGTTAACGGCACAAAATTTTATTGTTTGCCTGCCCGCCATTTTTCGGGAAGAAGCATTTTTAGGAACAAAACTTTGTGGGCATCTTTTGTTGTGGAATTTGCTGACGGTAAAAAAGTTTATATCGGCGGTGATTCCGGTTACGGACCTCACTTTAAATATACAGGTGAACATTTTCCTGACATAGATTTGGCAATACTTGAAAACGGACAATATAATCAAGATTGGAACCAAATACACACAATGCCTGAAGAACTGGGAATAGCAATGCAGGAACTTAATGCCAAACAATATGTTACCGTTCATCATTCAAAATATACTTTATCAAAACACAGTTGGGACGATCCGTTAAAAGCCGAACTTCAAGCCGCAAAAGATTCAAATAAAAATTTGTTGGTATTAACCATCGGCAAACCGCAGGAAATCTAAAAAGACAATGTACAATGTATAATTTATAATTAAACCGCAATTTATAGTGTATAATAAAGATACATACATTATGTAATCAATGTTAGAGGTAACAATATGATTTCACAAACAGCACAAAAAGAATTGAACAAATTGTTGGAAGGTAACAAAAATTTTATAGAGGGTAAACCTACAGCAAAAAATATGTGTTTGAAGACATTACAAAGTCTTGCTCTTTATCAGGAACCTTATGCCTGTGTTTTAAGTTGTTCCGATTCAAGAGTAGTTCCGGAAATAATTTTTGATTGCGGTATAGGTGAACTTTTTGTTGTCAGAGTTGCAGGAATTGCAGTCGGCCCTAATGTTAAAGAAAGTATAGAATATGCAGTTAAAAAACTTCATGTTCCCCTTTTAATTCTTTTAGGACATGATGATTGCGGTGTTATGAAATATGCTAACGAACAGTATCCCGAAATGCCGGAACATTTTCAATCCATACTAAAATGTGTATATCCGGTTATAGACGGCAAAGGCAAATTTGATTGTAATAACGAGTTCGCAAGAAAACATACTTTATGGGTAGAAAAGTATCTGCTTGAAAATTCCAAAATAATTAAAGATGCTGTTGATAATGACAAATTGTACATTGCAAAATGTCACTTTTCACATACAACAGGCAAAGTCGAATTAATATAATATTATCTCTTAATCTTCAACGGATAATCCACGATGGTAGAAGTATCTGCTTTTTCTTGCCATAATGTGGAAATGTCGCAAACGGAAACACCGTCTTTTTCTATTTTATGAATATATAATTTTGGAGTATCTGTTTTGTATGTTGTGCAGGTTAAAACATCATTCAAAAAAGATTCTCTGTTAAATTTAACTTTTAAATTTTTTACCGTGTGAGTTTTCTTAAATTCGTCGGGAGCTGCATTTTCTGCAAGGTTAATATAACTTTTGTTGTTAACATATTTGTTAAAATCTAAATCGGACAAATTGATTTTGTGTGTAATTTCGTTAAACTTTTCCGTTATTTGCGGTAAAACAAATTTCTTATGCTCTCCTAAAACAAGTTCGTTACAAACTTCAAATCTTTCGGCTAC
>JAGCCP010000022.1 GCA_017651625.1 Candidatus Ruminimicrobiellum bubulum
ATGAATTGGATACGGACGATCCCGTGTTATATAACAGTATGGCAAACAAAGGATACAAACCGTAACTTACAGAAGATATTATTGCATCAATAAAACCTATTCTTACCGCTCTTTTCATAATCGTTCTCTAAAAAACAATGTAAGATTATACAAAAAAAAGTGCGGTTTGTCGTTGCAGTTCAAGACCTTAAGATTTTGTTACCTTATTTGTAACTTTCAAAGGATTTACAGATTTTAAGCTATAACGAAGTATTTTCCGCCTGAAGTATCGTTGGTCGTTTAAGACCTTAAGATTTTGAGATACCTTATTCTTGGCTCCCGAAGACTTCTAAGATTTTAAATTATAATGAAGTATTTGGCGATTGAAGTGTACATAAATGAAAGCGGAGCGAGTGGTACTCGATTGAGCCAAATACGAAGTTAGAATTTAAAAGATGAAGTCGCTTTGCTAAAATAAATTAAAGAGAAGATTTAATATCAAAATCAACAAAAATGAAAGTGTAAGAAAAGCTTTAATCCCGGTTCCCAAAAGAAACCCGATAAACGAACTGAATGCCGATTTCAATGCTTTTTTTATATCTTTGGAATCATTTATAATTTCACCTATCAATGCACCGATAAACGAACCGAAAATTAAAATTACGGGATTAACCAAAACTATTCCGGACATACTGCCGATCAGTGCACCCCTTTCCCCGCTTTTTGTTCCCCCGCTTTTCTTTACCATTTTTGCGGGAATAATATAATCCAAAACAGAAATAATCAACATAAGTAAAAGAGTTATAACCAACGTCCAAATACTTAAATTGCATTTTTCAGAAAAGAATGCAATAAATAAACCGAGCCACCCTATAGGAAGTCCCGGAAACATAGGAATAAACGTTCCTACAAGCCCGACTATAATAACAATAAATGCTAAAACCAATAATGTTATTGCCATACTATTTTGAACACTCCAACAATACATATTCGAAAGGTCCGATATTTTCGTGAATTTTCGATAACCTTAACCCCGACTTATTTATGCAATCCAACATTTCGTTACAGGAATACATTTTGCTGTTACCGTTTGCCAATGCCGTAAAATATAAAGATATATGAGTTAACGATAATTTTGCCGCTTCGAACTTTTGTTTATCCCAGAACGGTTCCAATATAAAAACTTTTGTACCGCCAAGCATAACATTTTTTACTTTTTTAAGTATAGAAACAATTTCTTCCAAAGAAAAACAATCCAAAAATTGGCTCATAAGTACCGCATCGGGATTGTTCGGTAACCCTAAAGAAGAATCCAAAATGTTTGTAGGAAAAAATTCGCAATGTTCCACCTTATTAATCTTTTCCATGTTCTGCTTGGCCATGTTCAACTGTTTTTGTAAATCTATCATTACCATCGTGCCCGTATATCCGTTTTTAAACATTGCCGTTTCAAATTTTCCCGTATTGCAACCTATATCAAAAACACGTTTCGGGTTGGATTCCAAAATTATTTTTATAACCTGTTCGAAAGAATTGTCCGAATAGAAGTGATCGAAATCGAACCAACTTTTTTTAACATCTTCCGGTAAAGAAGAAAGCCCTTCGTATATCGTTTTCCAATTGCCGAAACATTTTAATCCTTCCGGTTTGGAATTTACAAAAGAATCTTTCAAATAAAACATACCCTGATAACATACATCATTAACGAAATTAAAGTTAACTTTTGTCATGGTATCATACAAGAAACATTGACCGATTTTTGTTATGTTATACTTGTTATCTTTCAGTTTAACAACATCCGAAAATGTGCCCACTTCAAGTAATGTGGAAACGGTATAATGGTTCAATTTCAACTTTTTTTCTATATCTTCAACGGATATTCCGTCAGGCAAACTTTCGTCTATCAATTTCAGTATACCTAAATCCACCATAGTCTTTATTGCCTGAAAACTGAACGGAGCAAACGCTATTTTTTGTGCCAAAGATTTTGCTTCAACCATTTTCATTTTTTTATCCATATATCCACTCCTACCAATCTTTCATTTTTCCGAACTGTGTTTTAGGAAGTTCCGATCCCAACGTTATTTTTTTAGGTGTTTCGTGTGCCGTTAAATTTTGTTTCATATACACTTTTAAATTTTTCATAAACTGTTCGTTATCCACACTGTTATCTTTCAAAACTATAAATGCTTTTAAGAAGTTTCCCTCTTCCGGCTTGGATAACCTTACTGCCGCTTCTTTAACATTTTCAAAGTTGCACAATATATCTTTAACTTTGTTCGGATACACATTTATTCCGGCAACCTGAACGGCATTATCTTTTCTGCTGACAGGTTTGAACCTGTTATCTTCAAACAGTTCAACGTTGTCCGGCAACTCTATTTCCATATCACTGTTTTTTCTTTTAATGGAAACCATTGTATTATTATTTAGTTTCGGGTCCCAACACGGTAACAATTTAAAGTTTTCCGTTGATTTGTTTCTGTATCCGATAGCACCCGCTTCGGACGCCCCGTAAATTTCTGTTATATTGTTAACACCGTTATTGTAAAGTGCATCCATTGTTTCTTTCGGGCACGGTGCCGTAGATGTAAGTATCGTTATTTTTTTAGTGAATTTATATTCCAACTTTACCAACTGATTTAAAAACATCGGAAACGTTACAAACAAGTCATCATCTTGTAAAACGTTATTCCAATCCATAGTAGGTATAGGCGGCATTTTTATAAGTTCAACATTTAACCTTTTTGAAAGTTGTAACCCGAAAATAAATCCGTAAGAATGGAAAGACGGAGCCAAACAAACTATTCTTTTAATATCTTTAAATAATGGTAATACCGCACTTACTTCTTCTTTTATGTTATCCTGTGAATGTTTACATTGCTTGGATATTCCGGTAGAACCGGAAGTTAAAAAGTTTATAAATTTGCTCTTTTTGAATAAGGCAAAAATTTCATCTACAACAGAATCCTTGTTCATAGTTACAGGCTCTTTGGAAAATATCGATGAAAGAGTTTTCAATATTTCTTGTTGTGTATGTTCATCAACATCGGTAAAAACGTTTGATATATCATCGTTTTCAAAAACGTTTAAAACGTTTTTATATTTTTTGGAAAGTTCCGTTTTAATAAAATCGCAACTCATGGATTCAATATCTTGTTTATCTAAAATAAGCGAATACTTTTTTGACATATCCATAGCGGAACAAGACGGATAAAATTTGTTATCAACTTTGTTTTCCAAACTTATATCTATATTGTTATCGGATTTTTCCAGCAGGAAAAATGCACTGCCGAACCCTACGGTTTTGTTACTGAAATCTTTAAACACTTCCGCATTATTTTCTATTACATTTTGCGCAACCGTATGTATTTCGTCTACCGCACCTACCAAAACTTGTTCTGCCATACCGCACAACAACCAAGTTTGTGCTATGGATAGCGCACTTTGAAAAGATGAATCCAAATTGCTGACCGTAAGTGACGGACCTTTTATATTTAACAAAATGGATATTGTTGTTAATGCACTGTTATGAACGGACGCAGAAAAAGCGTTCGGGCTTGCACATTCATCACCGAAATCTATAATAGAATCCATAAAGTCACAAGTCTTTTTTACAGGACCATACCCTGTAGCAATAATAAGTCCTATGTTTTTGTTCTTATTTATATCTATATCTGCAATTTTTAAACAGTTGGCAGCGGATTTGAGTGCAAGTTTGGAAAAGAAGTCCATTCTTCTGATTTTTTTCAGTTCGAAATCTTTTTCCAAGCCTGTAATATTGTCCGTATTATATGTAGAAATTACAGATACATTTTTAAGCATTTTTGTCACCTAAAATAATAACACTGTTAACACCGCCGAAAGCAAGCGAGTCGGATAATGCAATATGTTTTTCCGTTTTTGTGTTTTCAAGTACCGGAACAAAATTTATTTCTTCGTCAAACTCTTTAAAGTTTGCCGCTTTCGGTATTTCTTTTTTGTTCAGTGTAATTAAACTCAGTACCGCTTCTATTGCACCTGCCGCACCTAACGTGTGACCGGTATGACTTTTAGATGCCATTACCGGCACATCTTTCAACAGTTCGTTAAACACTTTAGATTCGGTTAAATCGTTATCGTGTGTTCCCGTACCGTGCGCATTTATAAATGCTATATCTTCTTTTTTTATACCTGCCTGTTTCATCGCTTGTATTACGGCATTTTTTAAACCGATACCGTCCGGTGCGGGTGTTGTGGGATGGTACCCGTCACAACAGTTACCGTACCCTAAAACATAACCTGCATTTTCTATATTTCTTTGTTTAAAAGTTTTTTCATTTTCCAAAATAAGTATTCCGCACCCTTCACCGATATTTATTCCGCCCCTGTTTTTGGAAAACGGACTGCACGGATTTTTGCCCGCTATTAACAACTTTATAAAACCGGTGTAAGGAATAATGTTAAGTTCGTCCGTACCGCCGCAAATTACAATATCGCACATATCCTGTTCTATCCATTGGCTTGCGATACCTATTGCATCGGTAGAAGATGCACATGCCGTTGTTATTGTTGCATGTAATCCTGAAATTGATAAATAGTTTTGTAATCTTTCTGTAAGTGAATAACTGAAATAATCTACCAACTCTCGGTAAGATGATACTTCATTTTTTTTGTATTGTTTATAAAAATCAAAACAGTTGAAAGAGGCATTTACGGATGTTCCTAATATGATACCTACTCTGTATTTTTGTAAATCTTTTTTAGATAATTTTGATTGTTGTAATGCTTGTTCCACACAAGTTCTTACAAACAAAAAACCGTAAGATTCATCTTTTTTCTTTTGAGATAAAAGGTTTTCCGGTACAAGATAAACGGGATAATCGTTTTTATATGAACTTTCAAATCTTGTTGTAATATGTGTCGGTATGCTTACTTTATTGTAAATGTTGTCGGATATTTCTTCCAATGTTGTGCCTAAACTGCACACACAAGACATTGAACTTATTATCGTTTTCATTATTTTTTTCTGTTTTCTTCAATATGTTTTCTTAAAGTTTCAAATGTTTGAAAAACTTCTTTACCTTGTTTCATATCTTCGATGGAAATATCGTAATTCTTTTTTAAAACCACAATAAGTTCTATGGCATCCAAGCTGTCTAATCCTAACCCTTCAAAAAGAGGAGTATCGCCTGTTGTACTGTCGATGTCTATTCCTTCCAATTCTAAGTTTTGTTTCAATACTTTTTTTACATCTTCAAGTGAAGTTGGAATCATTCATTTCTCCTGTTTATTGTATGTTTCTTTAACTTAAATTATACAAAATTCTAACTTGTTTTTTTGCCGTTTGCTTCTGTCGTTTCCATACCTCTATGCATCCATACATCCATTCCTCAAAATCGCTCTGCGATTTTTTAATTGTCTTTCCACATATCATACATATTAAAAAATTGGTACGGGTACTGTTCGGTAAACTTTTCTAAAGCGGTAACAAACTTCTGTGCATACTCTTTATAGTTAGGAATTTTCGGACCGTAATCTTCAACATAAAAGTTATCCAAAATAAGCGAATCGAATTTTCCGTTACTTTTTGTAGGGAAAAACACTATAACTATCGGTGTTTGTGTAATGGAAGCAATTCTGTATATTGTTCCCGGAACATTTATACTGTGTCCCAAAAAGTTTACGGTTATCTCATTTTTTTGAGAACCGAAAGTTCTGTCCCCCATAACACAAACTATAGACTTTTTTTGTAATGCGGACAACATTTCCACGGTTCCGCCGTAAGGACCTGTAGGATCTATAAACTTTATATTTTGTTTTCTGTTACCATGCTCATAAACCTGTTTATCTACATCTTCTTTAACACGTTTATACAAAACATATTTGTCTGCTTTTATAAAATCAAATGCCGCCATAGCACTTTGCCAGGCACCGCAATGTGCGGTTATAAAAATAAGTCCTTTTCCTTTATTGTACAAGTCGGTACTCAAATCTCTGTCTTGTTGCGATGACAATATTTCTATTTTCCCTAAAATACCGAACACCGCTTTATCCACCAACGTTTTACCGAAAGATAAAAACAGTTTATAACAGTGCCACACTTTAGAAAAGAAATTTATTTTCCCGAACCGTTTTTCTATGTACGGATAAGCTTGTCTTCTAAAACGCGGAACAATTGTGTAAGAGGCAACAACAAAGTACAGTA
Organism: Candidatus Ruminimicrobiellum bubulum; assembly: GCA_017651625.1. Classification (GTDB taxonomy): domain Bacteria; phylum Elusimicrobiota; class Endomicrobiia; order Endomicrobiales; family Endomicrobiaceae; genus Ruminimicrobiellum; species Ruminimicrobiellum bubulum. The sequence continues at coordinate 6,167 of JAGCCP010000022.1, forward strand.
ACAAGTAAGCACAGTACCTGCCGCCTGTTTTTATTAAGAAATAAAATATTTTATGTTTGAAAGAAGAAGCAACACTTGCTCCTGTCCAATTATCTGCCACTTAAAATTAAACCTCTCCTGACAATTTTACCTATAAAAAAAACTATTATTCCCACCAACACCGCAAATATCGGTGCCACTACAAGCGACCCCAACATCCATTCCCAAATTCGTTGCGGTGCCTGATATCCCAAAGTAGTTAAATTAAATTCCGTTAACCATTTCCCGTGTCTTATAAAAAAACCGACTTCTATTGCAATCGCCGGAATAAACGGCGGTATTGCAAGTTTATCCAAGCTTAAACAAATTGCTCTGTTCAAATTGAAGTATCCCATACCAAACAACAAAATCATTGTTCTTATTCCCGGCAAAGCAATACTTCCCCAAAACACTGCCCACACTGCACTTACGGCAAGATTGTACGGACTTTTATTCTTTTTCAGTTCCGCTTTTACAACTTTAAACGGATTCAAAGATACAACTTGGTTATCTTTGTTAACTATATATTTTTTATGCGGGTAAGGTATCATTGCTCTTACAGTTAACTTTGTATTTAAAATTGATAACCTTAAATTATCTTGAAACATTTTGAAGTGGCTGACTCTTTCCTGCGCTTTAGGATACTTTACATCAACATCTGCTTCCTGTATATCGAACCCTGCCCATATAGATTTTATAATAACTTCCACTTCAAAAGAGTACCTTTTGTCGTGAAATTTCAAATAGTCGAATATTATTAACGGATAAACTCTTAACCCGCTTTGAATATCTCTTACTTTTTTTCCTGTTTGTACTCTTGCCCAAAACCCTGAAAATTCTCTGCCGAACTTGGAAGATTTCGGAACGTTTTCCGCATCAAAATTTCTGTACCCGATAACTATAGACTTTTCGTGTTCTTTGGCAATTTCGCTTAACTTAAAAAGATCTTTGGCATAATGTTGGTTATCCGCATCTATAGTTAAAATGTGTGTAAAACCTTTTTCTTTAGCATACTTTACTGCAGTTAAAATGGCTTGTCCTTTTCCCTGATTTTTTTCGTGAGTTACACAATTAACATTAAGGTTAGCCAAAGTTTCCGCAGGGTTATCCGTACTGCCGTCATCAACAACCAAAATATCCGAAAAATATTTTTTAACATCATCTACTACCTGCGGCAAAGTTTTTGAATGGTTATATGAAGGTATTACCACTAACGGATTATACATGTTTACTTTATTAATCCTTGTTGCCATTTCTTACAAAATTCTTCGTAAAATTTCGGTTTTACCAAAACAAGATTTTTGTCCTTATCGGTCATCATTTGAATAGTGTATGCTCTTGTGGCTAAACGGCCGTCACTTGAATATATTTCGTACTCAAAATCGAGTCTCGGTGCTTCGTTCCAATGCAATATGGCTTTTATTGTGTACTCTTTATTAAATTCCAACGGTGCAATATAATCGATAAAAAATCTTTTTATCGGAATAATAACATCACTGTCGGCAAATTCCGAATAACCGATACCGTATTTAATACCCATTGCAACTCTTGCATCTTCAAAAAAACTTGCATAGTTACCGTGCCACATAACGTTTAACGGATCAAGTTCATCGAAACGAACTTTTCTTTTAACTTCGCAAGTTAACGGTTTTGGATCACCGTCTTTTGTTTTAAAAAATTCTTTTGTCAGCATAATTTATTCCACAATTATTTGAAAAGTAGATATTACCTTTTCATCTTTTTTTATAGATATATCGTAAAAAGTATCTTTATTATCATAAGTTAAGTTCACTGTATCTTTCGGGAAAATAGGAGACACAAACTTTGCTTTTTTTACGTTTTTTAATTTAACATCTTTGTTTAACGATTTAGATAAAACAAAAAGTGCAAGTTCCACTTGAACAACTGCCGGCAACAACTGTTGTTGCGGAAAATGTCCGTTAAAAGCAACGAAATCTTCCGGAAAAGTAAACGTTGCACCGTTAGGTATAGGTTTATAAATTCTTTCTATATCTTCAATTACCGAGTTCATTTTGGCTCCAAAAAGATATTGTTTTATCTTCATTATTATATAAAATTTTGTCATCCTGAGTAGTGGTGGTTAAAGTATTTCTGTAAAACAAGAAAGATATATAAAATCTTGCCAACTTGCGGATTGTTTGTTTAGGTATTGCTCTTGTTTTGTAGTTGGTATCCACCGCATCGGAAGTAACTTTCATATCAAACAATTGTTTTCCGAACTCGTTTAACGTAATTACTTTATAATGTTGATCGTCTATTTTGTTTACTGCCGCAGTGAAAAACAGTTTTCCGTCAACTTCTCCCTGATAATATTCCGTTTCTACTGCCTGTTCTACTTGTTGAGCAACAACTTCTTTTGCTTCGGGAACATCGTTTGCTGTGGCTGTGGAAGAACAACCTGCAAGAAACATAATTAAAAACAGAGGTAAAACTTTTACTACTTTTTTTATAATGTTCGGCATAACATAAACACTTACAAAACCGGAAACTATTATTCCCACACTTAACGCAAACCCCATAGAGAACAATACCGTATGGTTTGCAAATACCAATGAACCGAACCCTGCCAAACTCGACAATGCAGCCACTGCTACCGCCATAGAAGGATACAACGTTTTAGATTTTGTGTGTTGGTGTACTATAAAAATAACATAATCTACGGATAACCCGATAATTAACGGTAAACAAAATAACGAAAACAAGTTCAACTTTACGGAAAACAATGAACTTAAAATTGTAAATGTGCTTATCGATACGAGTATCGGAACAAACGATACCAACGCAAGTTTAATATTTTTGAAACTGAACGTTAACAGAATAAAGTCCAAAAACATAATAAACAATGTTACTACGGATATTGTTTTAATTGTTTTGTCGGACAACTCGTTTTGTAACTCTCTTTGTGAAAGTAAAACGACATCTTTGTTTTCTTTAAATTCTTGCGGCAATTTAAAATCTTTTTCAACGAAATACATGATATACTCCTTATTTTTAAATTTTATAAACGGATTATAAATTGTTGTAACATCAAAATCTTTAACACCTTTAGGCTTTTCCGCCGTTTCTAAAAAGGTATAAAAATCATTAAAAATGTTCGTATCTATACCGTACTGTTCATAATAAGAGTTTATATCTTTTTTAATTTGTAAAATTTTTTCTTCGTTCCAGAACTGTTTCCATCTGTTAAAGTTTTGTTCTTGTTGTTCTTTTGAAGGAACAAAATTAAGAATATCGAAATCCGATATTTTTTTACTTAAAGACAATATTTCTTCTTTGTTTTCCCCTCCTACAAACAACATAGATTTTGTGTTGTTATCGTACCCGACAAACTCGTCAAACAGTTTTCTGTCTTGCAAACATTGTTTCGATACACTGTTCAACGATTCAAGTGAAAAATCCGTTTTTATAAATTTTAAACTTACTGCTCCGCAAACAACAATCAGTACTATAAGAATTATAGAAAATTTATAATTTATACTTTTCGGCAACTTTATTTCTGCCGTTTGTTTGTTTTGCCTTTTATAGAACATAGGTGCCAAAAGTATTGCTATCAAAACGGCATATATTAGTCCGAACACCGCAAAGTATGCCAACTGTTTAAATAATATAATATCACAAAAGTATAAAACAAGAAACGACATTATTGAAGTAAGTCCGCTCAATATTATAGGTTTTGAAACTTTTTTTAATATTTCCGATTTTTCTGTATTTTCGTTTGAAGATTTGAACGAATAATAAACGTATATACTATAATCTACAGCAAGTCCCATAAGTATGGAACCGAACCCCAACGTTATACCGGACAAAAACCCGAACTTTAAAAATGTGAATGCAGCGGACGGTATCAAAACAAGTAACGGAACGGTATAAACAAATATCGCATATTTATCTTTAACCAACACAACAAAAACCAAAAATATAAGCAGTATTGAAATGATTAAAATCTTTTTTACATCGTTAACTATAATACTGTTATTTTCTTGAGTGTATCTTGTGGCACCTAAAGAAAAAACTCTGCACCCTTGCGGTAACGAACCGTTTACATCTTTTATGTAGTTTATTATTTTATCTGCTTGAGATCTGTCGAACTCGTTGTTGTTTGTGTTGTACAACAGTAAAGCCGTATCATTTTTATCATTGGTAAAATACCCGTTTGTAAAATCGAGATTTTGTCCCGCAAAGTTAAGTTTCTTAAAATTTTCCAGTATAACCGGCACTATTCCTACAGGATCGGAAGGGATAATATCTTTAAAAAAGTTGCCTTCCGGCGAAAACAAAAGCATAAGATTGTTTTCGTTTGTTTCCTGCAAACTTTCTTTTGTCATTAAGTTCAAAACTTGTTCCTGTAACTGTTCTGTCCACAAGTAAGGAAGATTGTAGTAATACGATAAAACAAAATCTTTATCTATTTTTTGACTTTCGGAAATTTGCGGACAATCTTTTAATTTATCTTTTACGGTTTCCACCGCGAAATTTAAGCTGTCCGTATCGGGTGCACTTACAACAACGAAAAGTTTATTTGAAAAAGGTGTTTGTTGTAACAATTCGATTTGGTCTGCCAAAGATGACGGTACCATCACCAAAATGTTTTCCTGATACTTTATTTTGGTAAACAAGAATACAGACACACAAAAAAACAAGATAAATAAAATTAATACAATTTTATTTTTCATTAAGTATATCTCTAAGATTTGACGGAATATCTATATTTGTTAACGAATTATCAAATTTTATTATGGTGTTGTCACCCGCTTTATCTATTATATCCACTTCGGTAACAACGGAATTTCCCGAATCGAAAGAAAGTTTTATTTTTTCCAATGTGTTACCTTTAACATTTTTTTTAGGGTACAACTCTAAACCGTTTTCCTGTTCCTGTACATCGTAAACTTTCGAGATTTTGTCCATATCCATAGACAAAAACATATATATAAATTCAACCATTCTTTTAGCATAAGTTTTTTTTGTTATATCTTCAACTTTTTTCTTTGAACCTATATATTTCCATGAATAAACTTTGGAATCTTCCAACAAGTATCCGGAAACGAAAGGGCTGTCGTAAGACCAATACAAAAAGCCCGAATTTTTAAAATAGAAATGACCTTTACTTATTAAAGGTTTTTGTGCAATGGACAATTGTTTTTCCATAACAAAATCGCTGCTGATACTTTCTACTTTTGAAAAGTTGTCTGTTTGGAAAGAGTAAGAAGATACTGCCAATAAAAAAATTGTTAAACAAATTAAAATGTATTTCATTTTCAGTCAAAACAATATATTCTTATTTCACCTTCACACAACAAGGTACCATTTTGGTTAAACAGTTTACCTTGTGCGATATGTGTTTGTGCTATAAAATCCACTATATTTATGTGACATTCCAATATATCACCACATTTTGCATCCGCAAAAAAAGTAATATTTTTTAACATAACCAAAAAACCTTTTTGTGTGGGTTTATTTTTTTGTTTACTGTCAAAAGCATTTGATGCCGCAAGTGCCTGCGCCATTATTTCTATTTGTGCGGATCTTTTCAACACATTATTTTTATCTAAAAATATGTTGTCGGGCTTTATTTCAAAAGATGTTCTTGCAAAGTCACCGTCTACTTCAAGTACTTTGTCTACAAGCAACATAGGAGGTCTGTGCAACATTAGTTTTTTAACATTTATTCCTTCACCGCTTTGCTTTTCCATTTCTTCCGCAATGAGTTGTCTTGTTTTTCTTGTAATATCCAACACTTGTTCTTCATTAGGTACAACAATTTTGTTCATAACCGTTATTTTTACATCACAAGATCTTACTATTACGGAATTTTTCTTTATTGTTTTATCCAACCCTTTAACACAAACGGGAAGTACCGGAACACCAAGTTTCTGTGCTATTAAAAAAGCACCTTTATGAAACCTTTTAACGGTTCCGTCTTCGCTTCTTGTTCCTTCAGGAAAAACTATAACTTTCAAATTTTTATCGAATGCTTTTTGAACCAACGAACATAATTCTTCGAAACTTGTATTTTCATCGAAAATAACATTTCCTGCGGCTTTTAAATATTTGTTCATTAAGGGAATTCTTGTAGGCCAACCTTTACTTAAAAAAACGGCATCTTTGAAGTTTACACTGCTGAATACGACTATATCCAATATCGAACTGTGGTTTGCTACTATTATGCAAGGTTCTTTTAAATCTTTTTCTTTAAATTCTATAACAAAACTTTTACTTACAAACTTTACAACGTTCATTACAAACTTTGCAAGTCTGTAAAATTCGCGTCTGATAAACTTTTCTTCAAACTTTTTTAATACCGCAACAGGATAGTAGCATATTAAAGAAAGTCCGAATATGCCGAAAGCGATAAACCCGATGACCGCTACAAAAATATCTTTTATAAAACTCATTTATTTTTTTCGTTTATAAGTTTTTCTATAAAATCGTAAAGTCCGCCCAAATTCGTAAATGAGCCCGGCTTATAATTATTTCTTATATCTATCTTAAATGTCTGTTCGAAAGTTATTACCATATCAACAACATCAAGACTGTCTACCTGCATATCCGCAAATGTTGCGGTAGGAACCAATTTTTCTTCAGGTATTTCAAATTCTTTCATTAAAGCAGCATTTACCTTTTGAATGATTTCTTCTTTATTCATTTAATTATATCTCCCTATAACGATACTTGCATTTGTTCCGCCCAATGCAAAACTGTTTTTTACAAAATTGTTAATTTTTATTTCCTGCGTACTTCTTATATGATTTACAACGTTACATTGTTCATCAATATTGTCCAAATTCAATGTTCCGGCAACTTTTCCAGCCAACATCATTTTCATTATACTAATTAACTCCATACTTCCACAAGCAGCCATCGAATGACCGATATGCCCTTTTAAACTGTTAACTTTTATATCTTTTCCGAACACGTTACCTATTGCACAAACTTCTTCGATATCACCTGCAATAGTGCTTGTTGCATGTGCATTTACCAAATCGATATCCGTCGTTTTCAGTTTTGCATCGTTTAATGCCATTTGTATACATTGTTGCATACTGTCTCTTGAAGGATGAGCGATATTTTTGGTTTCCGTGTTTGTTGCAAATCCTTTAATTTCGGCAAGAATATTTGCTTTTCTTTCAAGTGCCGATTCCAAACTTTCTATATATAACATTGCACAACCTTCCGAACAAACTATACCGCACCTGTCTTTATCGAACGGTCTTGATGCTTTTTGAGGATTATCGTTAAAGTTTGTACTTGCGGCATTTAATATTGAAAAACAGCCCGTAAATATAGGATGATATTCTTCCGTTCCTCCGCACAATGCTCTTTTAATAAAACCCGCCTTTATCATTTGGTAAGCAAGACCGATATTTGTAAGACTTGAAGCACAAGCATTACTTACAAAATATCCCGGACCTTTCATATCCAATGCTTGAGCAACATTTGCAAGCGGTGAATGGTTCAAAACCTGAAACACCGCCATAGTTTTAACCATGTTCAACTCTTTATCAAAATATTTCTTAGTAAATTCCAACCACGAACTTATACTGCTCATCGTAGAACCGATATATAAAGCGGTATCATCGGAAGGTTTTTCGATACTTGCATTTTTCAATGCTTCCAGGCATGCCATAACGGCATACAACGACATTTTTGTCATGTATCTTCTGTATTGTCTCGGTATAAAAGTGAAATCTATTTCCGGAACTTTACATGCAACAAAACTGTTTATAAAAGGTGTATCTTTTAATTCCTGTACAAACTGAACGGCACCGACATTATTGAGAAGGTTTTCAACAAGTGTATCTACGCCAGCACCGTAAGGTGAAACTGCTCCGGCTCCGGTTATAACTACTCTGTGATAATCAACCATTTTGTTTCTCCATTATTTTATCTATTACATAAGCCGTAATAATTGCTCCTAAAAATCCGGTAGTAATTACGGATTGGCCCGAAAGAAATAATCCTTTAATTTTTGTCATCGGAAACAATGTCATTTTATGCATATCGTGTTCCAATGCATAAGAGCCCGTGTACCCGACATACTTTTTTGTTGTTAACGGACTTGATGCATCCAAAAACTCTAAATTTTCCGCTATATCTTTTAACTTATCGTTAAGGTTTCTTTTTATCACATCAACAAAATATTCTTTTTGTTTTTTGTATTCCGCTTTATCTTTTGACCAATAATTTATGTCCGAAGGGACCAAACAGGTTATGTTTACCGCCTGCGGATCGGTATCCGAAAAATTCAAATGTAAACTTTTGTTTTCGTTGTTGTAATCGAAGAAAGAATTTAAATTGTAATCCGAAAGAGCAAAGATGTTTGTGTTTTCCACTTTCTTACCGTTATTTCTTGCATAAACCGTAAAAAATCCGGGCGTTTCTTCTTTTTCCTGTATGTGAGATTTATAACTTTCCCTGTAAACTTTTTCCGGAGCAATATTTAAAAATTGTTTCGGATGTATTGTGGATATACAAACGTCGCACTCAAAATCGTCGTCTTTTGTCCTTACTGTTTTTTTTGTATCGTTTAAATCTATTTTTAATGCTTTTGTATTTAAGAACAAATCCACTTTTAAATTTTGTAAAACTTTTTTGTATGCTTCAACCACCGCTCTGCCGCCGCCGACAATACTGTATGCACTGTCGTACAAGCCTCCGGAAACACAAACCTGTTCACCGAACGATATTTTGTCTAACGAAGTACCGTGCAAGAAGAAACCTGCGGCAAGTATTGCTTTCAGTTCGTCCGACTTAAAATAGTAATCCAAAATATCTTTAACACTTTCCGGTGTAGCGACCGAAACATTAATATCAAAAGAACTGTTTTTATGTATATTTAAAAAAGGTAAATTGTTATAACAAAAATAAACTCTGTCGAAATATTCTTTTATTGATTTTTCTTCATCGGGATAACAAGATATCAACTTTTTTCCCAAATCATTTCTTCCGTAAACCATTTCAAAACTTTTACCGGAAGGAAAAATTATTTTATCGTAACCGTTTTTATTTAATAATTTTGATTTTATGTCCAATCCCAAATCTTTGAAATAATAGTCGCCTATTTCACCTTCGCCAAGCCCGTAAGTATAATGGAATCCCGTTTCAAAATGAACATCTTTTCTTGTAAAACCGGAAAATAACGGTGCCATATTTGGTGCTTGTTCCAATACTGCGGTTTTAAGTCCTTTCTTGGCACAAAGTATTGCCGAAGTTAAACCGCTTATTCCGGAACCGATTATTACCGTATCATACTTTTTTAGCATATACCACCGTTAACTTGTATTGCCTGACCTGTAATATAGTTGGCTTTTTGAGAACATAAGAAAGAAACAAGTTCCGCTATATCCTGAGGTTTTCCCAACCTTCTTAACGGAATTGTTTTGATAATAGCATCTATAGGTAACCCTTCCAACATATCAGTTTCCACAAAACCCGGAGATACAACGTTAACCAAAACATTTTTCTTTGCAACTTCCGCGGCAAGAGATTTACTTGCACCGATAATACCTGCTTTTGCTGCACTGTATCCCGTTTGACCGGCAACACCGATATGTCCTGAAACGGAAGCGATACTAACGATTCTGCCTCTTTTTTTGTTTAACATGTAAGGCAAAATTTGTTTTACCACATTAAAAAATCCGTCGAGATTAACATTTATTACGGATTTCCACTCTTCTTGTGTAAGCCATGCAAGGAGGTTATCTCTTCTGAAACCTGCATTGTTGATTATTGCAAACGGAATTTCGTTGTTTAACAACATAGGTTCCAATGCTTGTTTTGTTTTTTCAAAGTCGGTAACATCAAATTCCAAAAGTGTACATTTTCTGTCTAATTTTTCTATTTCTTGTTTTACTTCGTTAGCTTTTTGACTGTTAGACCTGTAATTTAACCAAATATCAAAACCGTCTCTTGCAAGTGTTTTTGCAATTTCCGCACCTATACCCCTGCTTGCTCCGGTTACCAACGCAATTTCAGCCATTATTTTATCCTTTGAAAATATATTTTATATATCTTTTATATTATATAAAATTTATATGTTTTTTTGTGCGATAAACTTGTGTACGGTCTTTTATTAAATTTAATAATAATTTATAATTGTTCTGATATTTTACAACAGAGAGAGGCAACAACAATGTATTATTTAATATTCAGTATTGTATGCAGTGTAGCCGTATCGATATTATTAAAAATATCCAAAAATCAAAAAATTTCAATTGACCAGGCTGTAGCAGTTAATTATCCAACAGCTGCAATCAGTGCATTTATTTTATTTAAACCGAATTTCAGTGATAATTTCAATACTTTATTATCCGAATGGCAAATTCTGTTACCGCTGGGAATTTTGTTACCGAGTGTTTTTATTATTATGGGTGAATGTGTTAACCGTGCAGGTATAGCAAAATCGGATGCGGCACAAAGATTATCGTTGTTTTTACCGATATTGGCATCATTTTTAATTTTCGGTGAAATTCTTTCCATGGGTAAAATTTTGTCGGTTATTTTAGCAATAATTTCGCTGTCGGCACTAGTTTATAAACCTAAAAGTAAAGTAACCGGTACAGGTGCAATTTGGACGTTGCTTGCGGTGTGGTTCGGTTACGGAATAATTGATATATTGTTTAAACAGTTATCAAAAAATGTAGCAATGACAGCAACTAATCTATGTGCAACATTTATTCTGTCCGCAATAATATTATTTACATATTTAATCATACGAAAAACAAAGTGGACAAAGGCAAGTATATTTGGCGGAATAATTTTGGGATGTTTAAATTTCGGCAACATTTATTTTTATTTCCGTGCTCATCAATCGTACAGCAATAATCCAACCCTGATTTTTGCGGCAATGAATTTAGGTGTAATATCGCTCGGCACAATTACAGGCACGGCAGTTTTTAAAGAAAAAATAAATATTGTAAATATCATCGGAATAATTTTGGCAATCGTTGCCATTATATGCCTGTTTCATACAATGTAATTTTATTGAGAGATATTTCTTTGTTATTTCTTCATTTAATTTTAATATTCCACGGTAAACGAAGAATATGCATATCTGTTCAAATCATCCGTTGCAATAACATTGTGCGTACCGCTTAAAGCGGTTATAAAAAGTGTTTCGTCCTTTTTGCTGTTACCTGCAAAATTTCCGTCAACAAACCAGTAAATGGTATTGGCATCGGCATCAATATCGGCTTTTAAAGGAATAACCTTTTCCCCGGGGACTATTTTATAAATAACATCTTCCAACGGTAAAAATATCTTCGGCGGGTTGCCGGATACCGATATATCTTCCGGTTCTATATTCGGCATATATTTCGGCGGAAGTTGTTTCTTTATACCCGCCTTTTCAAACAAACTTAAAATATCCGACGGCCAAAACTCATACACTTCATAATGAGTTTTCCCTTTAACTTCAACATTTGTTCTTAAACCTGTTTTGTTATCTATTAAAATATTTCTGTGAATATCACATAAGTTTATAGGAGATTTTTCCGGTATAAAATAGCAATCCGTTTTTTTCGGGCAAAATTTGTTTGCAATAGCTCCGCTAACGGAACAAACCTGTATTTTTTTTATGTTTAAATCTTTCATGTCCGGAGAAAAAAAGTTTTGATCTTTTTTATTAAGAACAACTGTTCTTATAAGTTCAAAAAACAGATTTCCGGCTGCAGTCCTTCCCCAGAAATTGGAATTACTTTCTCCGGAAAAATTGCCGACCCAAACAACCAAAACATAATCACCGAATGCTCCGGCCGCCCAAGCATCTTTAAAGCAATAAGATGTTCCTGTTTTCCATGCGACTTTTATGTTGTTACCGTATTTATCTTTTATATTAAAATTTTGCGGAGCGGGATTGTGTGACAACATATCAAACAAAATAAATGCCGTTTCCTTTGAAAATATTGTTTTATCATTTTCAGTATCGAATTCTTTTTTGTCATCCGTAACATATTTTATTTCTTCCGTTTTTCCCCCGTTCAATAAAGAAGCATATAATTTTGCAACTTCTTCAACGGAAACATCTATAGTTCCTATCGCAGCACTTACACCATAATATTCGGCGGATTTAAGTTTTGTTATACCTGCTGTTTTAAGAAGATTTAAAAAAGTTTCTATACCGATATCCTGCAAAAGTTTTATTGCAGGAATGTTTCTGCTGTTAACCAAAGCATCCTGCGCAAAAACAGGTCCGACAAATTGTCTGTCCGAGTTTTCCGGTGCATAAATGGAAAAATAATGGAATGTATCTTTTAATAATGTTGTCGGGCAAATAAGTCCGTTTTCTAATGCCAAACCGTAAATAAAAGTTTTTAATACGGAACCTGCCATTCTTTTGGCTCTTACTCCGTCGTTTTGTCCTAAAATATCATTATTAAAAAAATCGGCAGATCCAACGGCAACTTCCGCCTGCATTGTTTTTGTGTTCACCAGCAATACTGAAGCATTTTTTATACCCAACGAACTGTTTCTGTCTATATATTTTTTTATATATTGTTCAAACAACATTTGAAGTTTTAAATCTATAGTTGTATAAATTTCGTTTTTATTTATTTTTGAGTTCAAATAATTTACAACATGCGGAACATAAAACGGAAGTTCTTTGGGACTTTTTATGTCCATCGGCATATCAAAAAAATGCTCTTTGTTTTTTGATTGAGGGTATTTCTTTTTCCATTTGTCGTACAATATTTTTCTTGCAACTTTCATTTTTTCAAATCCGGATTTTAATGACGGTCTTCTGATATTCGGATTTTGCGGAATAACGGAAAGTGTAAGCTGTTCATGCAACTCCAAATCTTTTAACCTTTTATTAAAATAAATTAATGAGGCCGCACCTATACCTTCAATGTTATACCCGTAAGGTGCTATATTAAAATATGCTTCCAAAATATCTTTTTTGGAATATCTCATTTCAAGCCATAAAGCTAAAAACATCTGTTTAAGCTTTCCCGCAACGGTCTTGGTATTTAAATCGTACAGGATTCTTACGGTTTGCATTGTAATTGTAGATGCACCCTGTTTTCCGTTTTTTGTTATAAAAGTAGTCTTTATTGCTCTTAAAAGAGAAATGGGATTTATACCGATATGAAAATAAAAATTTTTATCTTCATACAGCAAAACCGCTTGTTGAATTTGTTCGGGTATTTCGTTTAAAGGATAAAAAACTCTGTATTTGTCATCGTAAGAAACGGTAACACGTAAAAGTTTCCCGTCACGCGAGAAAAATGATTTTGAAAAAGTATAATCATTTAAGATTTTCGGTCTCGGAAAAAATCTTATTATTAAAATAATTACCGAACATATTATTATAAAAGCAATAATACTTTTGGCATATTTTTTAAAAAAGTTTAACATAGCAAATCTTAAAATCAATTAGAATTCTATTTGCGCGGATTTACTTTAAATACGGATTCGCTTGAAACGGCATACCTGTTTAAATCGTACAAATGGCAAGCTTCAACCGCAGGCAAAACAAAACTTCCCGAAGCAACAGCTTTTGCTTCATAAGAAAACTCTTTGGATTCCGAACCTACAGATGTATAAATTAATACTCTGTCTTCTCTGACATCAAAACTGTCAAATGTGCCGTTCAAACTTCCGGAAACGACACTTAATCCGCCGGGCAACAAATCCGTTAAAACTATATTTGATACATATTTCTTGTCTGTTGTTTTGATGGTAATTTTAACTTTAATTTCATCCCCTGCTCTAACAAGGTTGGTTTCGTTTCCGTCTTTATCAAAATATTTTTTATCAATTTGTAAACCTTTTGATATGTTTTGTTTCTTATCTTTAAAAAAGCCCTGTTGCGTTATTGCATAAAATAATCCGAGTGAACCTGTGGTATTTGATTTCACACTTATATTTTTTGCTTTAGCGGGAATCGTTGCCTGCATAAATCCGAGTTTATTTTGTGTTCTTTCCGCTTTTTGTCCGTCAATGAAAATTTCTATATTATCATCTTTATCTTTGTTGGCCGTTGAATAAGCGGCAACTGCCAGAACAGTTTTTGCCGAACTTAAAGTATTATAATTTTTGTTCACAATGTTATCCATGGCATTTTGTATTATCTTTGCAATGTCAGGATTATTTAACATTTCCGGGAAATGTTTTGATACAAGATAAACATATGTTAAATTTCTCACAAAGTCGGAATCATAATCGGAATAAACCTGATTATCTTTTTTCTCCGTTTTAACTTTAAATTTCTTTATTATATCTTGTGCTTTATCTTCATTCTGTAACAATCTGTAAGTGGAAGCAATGTATGCTCCGGATATTGTACCCGCCCAATTTTTAACGTTATTATCGAAATAATCTTCCAACTTGGACAATTGTCCCGTTAAGACTATAGAGTTCCTTGCCAAAAGATAAAGAGCTTCCGCCTGCATATCCGCCTCATATTTATCGTTAGGTTCTTTAATAAAATTCCTTGCCCAATCCAACAATTTTTTCAACATTACGTTAGGAACTTCATATCCCAAACTTTGTGCATCCGTAAGGAATTGCAATACATACAACGAAGCATAATCACTGACTCCTTCATAATCGGGCCACGGAGAAAAGCCTCCGTCAACTCTTTGTCTCGGAGCTAACTTTTCAATGTAACGTTTAAATATTGTTCTGTTTTCTTCCGTAAGGCCGTATAAAGCTATAGAAGAATAAGTTTGACTTGTAATCTGTTCCGTACATCCGTGAGGAAATTTTTCCAAATATTTTTCCAATCCGAAAGCTACAACTAAAGGACTGTTTGATACAACGATATTTTTATCGGAAAATTCGTTATAAGTGTCAATATTTGTAAAGTTTTTAACTTCGAAATTTTCGGTTTTACTTTCACCTGCGGCAACATCCGTTGCATAAACACTTGCGGGACGAATACTTAATGCGGAAGTTATTTTTGCTTTACCGTCCGAAAGTTTATCTGTAACATTAAACTTAATTTCCGCATTTCCCAACTTATCAAGTGCCTTAACTTTAAATGTCAAAGTGTCTTCCTTACCGTATTCTACATGAACAGTTTTTGTTTTTTCTCCGGATACTTCCAAGTTATCCGAAACAGAAATTACAGCTTCAAAATCGCCGGTTTTGGAATTTTCTTTACTGTTTGTAATTTTTAACGTAACATCAAAAATATCCGAAGGAGCCGCAACAACAGGTGCTCCCGCCGACAAAACTATAGGGGCTCTTACAATAACGGATTTCTCGCTGCTGCCGAAAGAAGTCTTTTTACCTACGGCAACACACATAATTTTTAAACGTCCGTTAAAATAATCGGGAACATTATATGTATATTTTTTAGGTGTTTTATCACTGTCAATTATTCCCGACCAGAAAACTACCGGAGCCAACGATTGTCTTTTAAATGGGTTAAGTCCGGCATTTAAAAGAGCATCTGCTTCGGAATCAAATCCCGTACCGCCGCCGATACCGTAAACTTCCTTTATTACGGAAAATTCGGGCAGGAACAAATCCAAAGTTTGGTACGAGGTTACATCAAGTGCCGGTTTTCTGAAGAAATACGATAAAGGATCGGGAGTTTTATATTTTGCTACCTGCAATATTCCCTCATCAACTCCGTAAAGTATAATTCTGGCAGGTTCCGATGTTGAATATTCTATTTTAAGTTCGGAACCCGGTTTTACAAGTTCCGGAACTGTTATTTTCGGTTTTACTTCTTTTTTCGTATCTGATGCGATTTTAAAATATTTTAAAGCGTAACTGTGAGGATTTAAAAATACTTCTTTTGAATTTTTTGCTTTTAAGACAGAAACATTTAAGTATGCTCCGTCATCGATATTTTCCGGAACGGTTATTTTGCAAAGTTTACTGTTGGTATCCATATTAAACCACTTATAAGCATAAACTTTATCTTTTTCGATTGTAATTAATCCTACTCCCGTAAAAGGTGCGGTAACATTAAATTCCAATTCCCCGCCTCGTTTTATACTTTCATTACGTAAATTAATGAACAATTCCGAATTTTTTTCCAATTGAGAACCAAGATTCGAATTACCTGCAATAACATATTCCATACTTAAAAGAATTGTTCCGTTTTCATCAATAATTTCAATTTTGTAGTTTCCGGAAACAGATGTATCAATACTGAAATCGGTAGAGTTTTCGGATATTGCAAAATTTTTGCTTGAAACTTCTTTTTCCTGCTTTACGGAATGATATTTGTATCTGCCGTTATACTCTTTTACGGGAACTGAAACATATTGAAGATTGTAAGTTTTCAATTTAAGCTTATTCAAACTTATCTTTTTCAAGTCATTATCAACGGCAATAAATTTAATAACTGCTTTTGCATTTTTATCTATAAAGTTAAGGTCACTTAATGTTTTGTATCCTACAATATATTTGTTCGGAGAAATTAACTGCTGAGAAGCTGATTTTACACTTGAACCGCTTTCACGTTCAAAACCTTCAGCGCTAAACAATAATCTGTAAGTTCCCGCTTCATATTTCGAAAAAGATAAATCGTAAGAAACTTCTCCTGTCGAAGATGTTTTCTTTGTTTCAAGGTTGTCTTGAACAGGTTTTATTTTTACTTTATTGTCTAAAGAAATATCCGAAAATGTAAAATCTTTATATTCTTCAAAATGAAATTTGTACGGGTACAAAGATACGGATGCTTTTACTTCGTTCCCCTGTGCGGGAATACCGTAAAGGTTTTGAAGATTTACTTTTCCCGAAAGTCCTTCCAAAGATTGCCAACCTTTATGCGAACCGCCCTCGATAGAAGTTTGTATCTTTAATTTATCTTCTTTAAATTCTTCTATTTTAAATTCGCAACTTGAAAGAAATTTCGAGTAATAATCTCCCCTATTCGAAGAGGCATTATAAACATTTATTCTGTAAGTTCCTGTTTTTGATGTCGTTTGTGATTGGAATTCGGATTCATTAAATCCGTCGGATGAGGAAGAAACGGTTTTATTAAATACTGTTCTGCCGTCACAATCTTCGATTTCAATTTTTATCGGAAACCCTTTAAGAAGG
>JAGCCP010000023.1 GCA_017651625.1 Candidatus Ruminimicrobiellum bubulum
AAACAGGGAAGGAGTAGAGCAAGGCTTGGCAAGTGTACTTGATAAAGTTAGAGATGCATTTAAAACTGCCGTTAATGTAACCATTGAAGAGGCATCCGGATTATCTTTTGCCAAGAAACTTTCAAATTTTGTTATAGCATTGAGAAATCCCGATTTAATGAAAAAGTTGGCTGATGCACATACCGAATTTAATAAGGGTGTTGGTAATGCCAATATTGAAGAAATAACAATTCCTGAACAAGAATCAAAAGAAGAAAGCGGTAGAGAGTTCTCTCAAGAAGAAATAACAAAGAATGAGCAACATTTACAAAAGATTATTTCACAAAATGATATTAAATATCAATATCAACCTAATCCGGAACTTAAGAAAGATATAGAAGAAATTTTCGGTAATTTGCTTGATGCTATGGTTGCACAAGGAAAAATTACCACAGAGGAAAGACAACAGTATAGAATACACTACTATTATTCTCCGGTAGCAAATGCTTATGCGGTAGTGAATAGTAAAGATGTGTTCTTGTTTAGTGAATTGATATATGAATTAGCCGAAGAAATGCACAAAGAAGGAAAGAAACTTACAAAAGATCATATAGCTGCAATACTTGCACATGAATTACAACATACAACACAGGAAAACAGAATATATGATGATTATAAAGCTACTAAAGGTGACGGAAAAAGAAAAGAATATGATGCTGACAGAGAATCTATCTTTATATTGGAACAGGCAGGATATAATCCGAGAGCAGTTGAAGAAATGATGACGGCACTTAGTTTAATGTCGGGTTCATCTTTGTTGGAAGCCTTTTTTGATGAACATCCGAATACCAAGGACAGAGTGAAAGAAATATCCGAAATTTTGGAAGATCCTTCTTTAGTATTGTTATCTATGAGTGCAAATCAACAACCCATGGATGTTTCTTCTCTAGCAAAATACGGACAAGATTTTGAAGAATACTTGGACAAAAATATTGATAAAGGTTCAAACCACTCATACTCTCTAAATGCTAAAGCATTACAAAAGATTCTTGATGAAACAGATTTCTTTGAACAAATGAGTATTTTTGATATGAGTAAATATATAAACTTTTATGATAGAACCACAAAAGAGTTCATATTTAACAATATCTTAAACGGCAATTATAAATTTTTTACGGAGGGCGAAAATAATTTCATAAAGAATTGTAGTGCAGAAGAAAAAGAATTTATTTATCATCTTTTATTTGCTTCTTCAACTATTGATAATGTTGTTGAAAAATTAGAAAATCAACAAAAAATGAACTTGTTTGATTTTTGTACCAATGTGTTGGAATTTGAAAAAATAAGAAATCCCGATATCCTTTTCAGTATGGTGGCATCAATGAATCCCACACAAGCTACTTTAAAGGCATTTTTAGATTTTAGAGAAAACAGCGGAATAAAACTTTCTTATACAAAAGAAACGGCATATTTTTATTTAACAAATTATAAGTATTTACTCAAAGGTGAACTTTCCGATTTGATGGAAGAATTAATTCCACGGGATAAGTTGGGATTCTTGTTTGAAAATGAGGATGAATATAAACTTTCTATGACATTTGAAAGCTTTAACCAAGAACAGAAAAACGAAAGCATTAAAATAATATTAAAAATTTTGAAGGAAAACAAAGATTTGATGCTCATGGGAAAAGATCCTATGGGGTTTATTAATTTTGTTATGGCAAGTGATGTGTTAACGAAAGAAGAAAAACTTGAATATTTGTTAGAGCTTTCAATTACTATTAAAAAATATGAACAAGAATTCGGAGATATTTTATTGGATTTATTTGATGACATATATTCCGATAAGAGTGACTTTGAAAAGTTAGTGCATTTGTTTGAAGTCTTAAATGCCTCGGAAAAGATAGGTAAACTTGTCGATATTTTCTCTTATGAAAAATTGATAACCAGATACAGTATTTCCGAACATGATTTTGCTGCCGAGGAATTAAAGGATTTCGCTTTTACCATAAAAAATTTTACTATAAGTTTTGATGTCTTTTTCTTAGGTTATTTCTTAAAATTAAAAAATAAAGATATTAAATTTTATTTTGTTAAAGATGAAGAGTCCTCTCACGATAAAAAATATTCCAATGGTGTATGCCTATATCCGAATATAAATATAGAAAATATAAACAGAGATTTATTGAAAAATATGACTTTAGATGATCTTATTGAATTCCAAAATTTTATGATGGATAATCATTATTATTGTCAAAGTGTGTCTTTATTAGCACGTTTTGTTGTAGACAAAGTATTAAATGCAAGTGATGCGGAAAAAATAAGAGTAAAAAAACTTTTAACTTTACTTCCGAAGGGTCAAGAAAGTATATCTTTAAACGGAGATGTATCGGCAATACCTTATGAACATTTAAAAAATCTTGTTGATATTCAAAATTCCTATAAGGATATTGATGAACAAACAAGAGTTTTACCTGTAAAGGAAACAAGTTTTATTAATTTTTATGTACCGTTTTTGGAATTTAGAACATTTGAACCGAATTATTCTGCAGTTCCTTTTGAACAAATTGTTGAAAATATAAAAGAGCATTTTGATGCATATGCTTATTTGAAAGAACTCTTGGAAGCAGAAGAAAACGGAGAGGAACTGGAAATTTACTATTCGGAAGGGTCGGGGGATATGGGAAATCCTGATGAGCCCGAACAACAAATAAGAAATATGGAAATAGAAAAAGCTTGGCTTTTTGAACTTCATAGAATCTTTGATTTAACACCTAAAGAAAAAAATGTTGAATTTAATTATGAAGGGGAAACTTTTGTATATGCATATTTAGAAATGAATGAGCAATTGCTTGGTGATGCAAAGTTTGTTCCTACAGCACAACAAGCACAACAACTGATAAATGCATTTTCAATTATAAAAAAAGAGTTACCGCAAGAAACGGTAGATGTTTATGCAAAACTTATATATTCATTATTAAAAAGGAATAGCAATTTATCAGTGTTTTCTTCCGCAAAAGCTAATTTAGAATTATTAGATTTGTTATTTGAAGATTTTTCAGTGGTAAAAGATGATTATATAACGGAATTATTGGATAATTATGATGTTACGGTTGAAGAATATAAAGAAATAATATCTAAAACAAGATTATATTTCTTTGGTCTGAATTCGCGAGATAACAACAAAGATATTGGCAACATGGAAATGATAAATAATATTTTGCCTACATTATCGGATTCCGAAAAAATAAAATTTTTCTTTTGGTTATTAAGCGGGAACGATTCATATAAGCCGCAAATGCTCAGATATGATCAAGTTCGAATAATCAATTTTAATTATGACGGAGAAATAAATTTTAGCTCTTTACAACAAAGTTTTAGATTAATGACAAAAACCGAGAGAGAAAATTTTATAAGAAAAATTCTTTTGGGTAGTTCCGGTATTATCGAGCAAGAAAAAGTTACGGCGGAAAGAAATGCTAAAGAGTTTGAAAAAGGTTTAAAAAACATCTTATTTGATGACTTCTTTATATCTTCTTTGGGTGGCAGTTCGAAAATTAAAGCATCCACCATATCAAGAGTTTTTAAAGATGTTTTTTCGATAGTATTCAATAATTTAAATTATGAAAGAAAAGTTTTGTTCGTAAATAATTTAATTTCCGCTCTTGCCGAACTGAAAATCGATAATAAAAATGCAAACGATGAACAAAAAGCTCGTCAATTAGGAAGATTGATTGTTGCATTGGGAACAAGTTCCGGAGTTGCGGTAGTTAAACTACTGCAAATATTATCCAATAACAGAGTTTTTGAAGCTCTTGATGATAAATACGGAATAATAATAAATGAAGAAGTTGCTAAAGTTAAAGATGAAAATGAACCGTTATCAAAATCCGTTTTGTTTCAATATTTGGAAAAGTTAGGCCTTTCTTCAAGTATTGAATATGTTGGTAAAAGATTGGGCTCTGCATCGATAGGATTAACATATTTATTGAAATTAAAAGATATTAAAGGTTTGTTGGTAGCTAAAGTAAAAAGGCCTAATATAAATAAAAGTTATGATGAAGATTTTGATATTGCCGATAAATTAATAGAATATTTTAAAAATGATAGTCCTCTTGACGATAAATATAAAAAAACACTTCCCAATGCAGATAAATTAAGAGCATTATTTGCCGAAGAACTTAAATTTGAAGAAGAATCTAAAAATTTAGCTGATTTTAGCAAACAACTTGAAAAAAGAAACAGCAAAATAAAAGTTCCGCAGTTGATAGAGACAGTAAAAGATGTAACGGTACACACTCAAAACTTATTCTTACAGACAACCGCAAAAGGAATAAGTTTAGACAAAATAAAAGGTTCTAAGAAACAAAAAAGCAGAATATATTTCGAAGTTTTAAAAGAATTTTTTACGGAAATTTTTGTTGATCCTATAGAAAATGGTCAAGCTTTGTATCATGCCGATTTGCATACCGGTAATATTTTTGTAGATGAAAGCGGAAATATATCTTTTATAGATTTGGGGGGAGTCGGAAAAGTTTCCGCTCAACAAAGTAAAGCGTTAAAAGATATATTTATGTATTTGTATTCCGGTAATTATGACGGTTTTATAAATGCATTAAAATTGTACAATCATGAAATTTATGAACAATTAGAAAAAGAAAGTCTTGCTGAGGAAAATACTCTTAATAAAATAAAGGAAATATTAAACAGAAAAACGAGTTTGGAAAGTAAATTTGTAGATTTGTTTGAAATATTTAACTCGTTGGAAAAAATCGATAATGATTTCATGATGTTTATACAGGCAATAAGTAAAATATCCGCATATCTTGATAATTTAGATAAAAAAGATCAATTATCGTTATTAAATAATTTGAGTTTTAATAGAGGTATACAATTTAAGATAATATTGGATAATGTGTTAACCGCTGTTGTTTCGACATTTAAAAAGATACATTTCGGTAAAAAACAAAAAGAAGAAGAAGGCCACGAAATCACACGGGAGGATATGTTTAGAGAAAAACTTTTATCTAACTATCCCGATATAAATTCCGAAGATATTGATTTATTATTGTCATTGGATCCATTCGTTTTGGAATACATAAAAAACAATACCGTTAGTTTAACGGAAGAACAACTTATAAAAGGTGCAACTTTAGCGGATAAACTTTATAAACAACAAATAATAACTGAACAGAATAACAAAATAAATATTTTATTTAAGATAGTTTCAATAACAAGTTTCTCCGATAAAAATATAGAAAAATTGTTGGCTTTGGATGAAAATACGATAGAAAAAATTATATCCGAAATAACGGAAGACGAGAAAATAGAAATAGTATTTACAAAAGCGGAACAGTTGGATATAGATTTGGTATACAAAAATGATACTTTTGGTAGTGAAAACAGAAATTTCGATAGGCTTTTAACTTTTGTAAAAGGTGCTAAACTCAACAGAAGTCAAGATTTCTTTTATATGTTTGATTGGGAAACCGAACTTAGAAAAGCAAATGTACTATTTGGTTTGCCGGTAGATTTTGCCAAAATATTGTTGAAAGATGAAAGGAAACTTTCTTTTATAGCTGATATTGTTAAGAATACGGATTTATCTCTCGATGAAGATTCCGATATTATAAATATTATAATGTCACTTAGCAAAGAAGAAATCGATAATATTGAATTTGAGATTAGAACATTAAGTGGCAATGGTAAAAAATATATAAGAAGATTCTTCTATATGTATAGAGATTACAAAAATCTTTTCTCGGGAAAAGATGGTGCAAGAATTATAGGCAGCCTTATAATTACAAATGAAAACGACGAGTTACTTAGAGAGATGTTTAATTCGGCGAAAAATGAAGAGACTATAGAATTCATAGCTTACAAGGGTATTGATGTATACAGCAGGGATGGAAAATTTGCTTCTGAAACTTTATTGGAAATAATTCTTTTTAGATGCAAGGCACTTAACATTGATATCGATGTTAATAATCCTGCTTTTGTTGATACGACAAAAGCTTTGAATGTTATTACATCAACCGGGCAAGAAAGAATTTCAAATTTAGATGAAGATACATATAAAAACCTTTTTAGTGTTAAGGATCAAGATAGTTTTATAGAGTTGCTTAAATATATTTCCCAGTATAGTTATTATGACAGAAGAGGTTTTGAATCTCTTCTAAATAAAGCACTTTCATCGGAGAGAACAGAAATAGAAGTAAGTTATGATAAAAATGATCATGTAATCGTTTTGTTAATAAAAAAAGATGATAGAACACAATATTCCGTAAGACTTGCATTAGCAAGAATAACGGAAGAAGATAAAGTTAGACAAGATTATATAAAGACAGGTATTCCTGACAGGAAGATGTTTGTTTATTTGAGTTCTATCGGAGATAATGCTTTTTCAAAAGCGACAACCGAGTACACAACGATAGAAGATATAGAAAAACTTACGGGTGTAAAAATAGAAGTTTCCGGGAACACTATAGTTGCCAAAAGTATGAAAACGGGAACTTATATATCATGTGTAAAAAACAGAGATATTTCTCAAATAGTTTCTTCCTTGAAAGTACAACAAATACCGGTAATTGATGATCAACAAAAATCCGATGTAGAAAATATTGCAAATGCAGAAGTTACGGAAGCTATTTGTCTTGATGAATCTCCGGAGATAATTTTAGAAAAACTTAAACGTGCCATTGAAAATAATAGTTTGATTGTTATATACCCGTTTTCACACACATATGATATAGACTCTTTAACAAATGATGAATTGTATGCATTATATTTTGATATTCAAAATAAATTTTTTGATTTGCAGGAATTGTTGGAAGATAATAATTGTTTGCCGAATATAGATGACAGAAGAAACATGGCATATGTTCTTAAAGAACTGATTAAAAATGCTTTTGTTCACGGAAATTTATCGGATACATCAAACCCTATGTATGTTAAATTTGTTAGAAATGGCTTTACAGTTATCAATGCCAGACATACAAGTAAGGATGACAAAAATAGATTAAGAAGATTAAATTTGTCTGCTGCGGCAACATTAACCGGAGCACACAGAGGTCTGCAAATAATACAAGACTATGAGAAACAAGGTCTTATAAAAGTAACCCCTGAACAAGAAAGGAATATTGAAGTAGGAAATAAAGGTTATTTTGTTATAACAGCGGTTAAGACAACCGGAGACAAGAGTGGTTTCAGATCTTTAATGGAAAGAGTTGATAGTATAGCGACAATTAAGAAAGATACTGATACAAAAGAAGCGGAAGAAAAAAATAAGAGGACAATAGAATATATAAATGGCAGTAATGACAATAATATGGTTGCAGCTCAAAGAGCAGCGGAAAAAGTATTAGCGGAAACATTTACTCCCGAAGAATTGGAAACCGTTGATTTGTTGGCATCTGTGATATTTGATTCTATTAAGTATGTTAATTCTCCGGTAAATACTTCATCTATAGAATTTGTAAATATAGTATATGCATTAGAAGAAGGTTTGTTTAACTACAATCTTTTCCCGAATGAAGGGGAGGACTTAAAACAACATATATTGAAGATGTTAAATCATTATGTTGAGGTTAGTAAACAGAAAAAAGGTACCGGGCAAGATAATATTTTAGTTAAAGTGTTGAGTGAAAAAGAAACACTTTTAGACGATATGGCAGATTACCTGTGTGATATTATAATTGAGAAAAATTTAATAGAAAAGAATAAATTAGAAACGAAACAAAGAAAAGCAAACATGAAAAGGTTCATAGATGGTGTCAAATCGGATAATATGAGATTCTCTGCAGTTATGATTTGTTCTGCCAATGAAAACAGAAGTGCAATATGGCATGTAATGTTCAAAGATTTCTTGGAAAAATATAATAAAAAAAGCATAAGTGTTTTTTCTGCGGGTGTATTTTATGATATTTCACAAAGGTTTATGAATGATAACAATACCATTGAAACGAAACCTTTAGTGGAAGATTATATTGAAACATTAAGTTCGGATGAAAGATACAGAGATATTAACGAAAATCTTAAAAATGGTTTTAGATCAAGATATATTAAATATTTAAATATTCCAAAAAAGAGTCAACCGGTATTTATAGTTGCCGGTGAGCAACACAGAGCACAGCTTATAAAGTTAGGATATGATCCGTCCTGGATATTTTTAATGTCGGACTTTTATAGTGAGGAATTTAAAAGGCTGTTTAGAGCAGAAAATATAGCGTTGGCAAGAGACCTTGAAGAAAATAATATTTTTTCAATGTCGGAATTTCCTGATCCTTATGAAAATCAGATTTTAAGGCAGGATTTACCCGAACTTGTTAGAAGTGTGGTTGAATATAGTTTCGGCGGAGAAACCGTACAACAACAAATTCCGGAAGAATTTATAACTCTTACAGATGATTATAATCAATTTGAACATATGGAAAATTTACCTGATTTTGCGGAGACAAAATATGCTGAAGAAAGAAGACAGAATACGATACAAGCCTTTAATGAACAAATAGAAGATATATATTTAAAGAAGCATCAATTTATTTTTAGAGGTAATACGAAATATTTATATTTATTGCAAAACAGAAAAAATAAATATGTTTTAATGAATATAGCTTCACAACCCGGGATAGATTTAAAATTCAGATTGTTTTCTCTATTGTATTTGGATAAACTGAGCAGGGAATTAACGAATGAGGAAAAAGCTAATGTCGAAAAATATGAAAAAGCAATAGTAAAAAAATTAAAGAAACAAATAGAAGGAAATGAAATTAAAGTTTTAAATAATCTCGATTTAAGAGCATATATGATGGGTATATATTTAATACTTAAAGAGCATGCCCACAAGAAAAATGTTCCCGATATTATTGATAAGGCAATTATAATCAATTTCTCCGATGGGAAAATGGGAAGAGATGATGGCCTTTTCGCCGAAATAGATTTGTTTGTCGTTATTCACGAATTGACACATCGTATGTTTGATAAACCAAAAGATTGGTATCGACCGGTAGATGAGGCATTGGATGAATTGGTTTCTTATATTACTCCTAATATGTTTTTGAGAAAAATAATGGCTTTACCGTTCAATGCTTATTCGGAAAGACAAAAAAGATATATGATGCACCAAACAGACGGGATTATAGATTATATAAACATGGGTGTGAAGTTTCATTCTTTATATAGCATGTTTGATAAAAAAGCCAATGAGTATGAAATCGAACAGGAAGTACATTCTGGTCCGCTTGCATTTTTAGATTATTTGTTTAATGCACATCAAAAAATAGGAAAATCTGTTGATTGGGATACTTTATTGGAAGTAATAGATGATCTGTCCGTATCAAAAGTGGAACAACTTCAAATGTTTAGAAAAATACTAAATTCATATTTGGAATATTCGATAGATAAGGGTTTATTAACGAAAGAGGAGACGGAAACAATAAAGAAAGAAATAGAGGAAATGCAAACATGGACATTGTTAATCAGAGAGGTAATAGAAATTATAGAAGGTTCTTCGCCCAATTCTTTTAATCTTTTGAAAGGTAATAAAACAGCTTTGGAATATAAGAGTGAAATTTTATCAAAACCGAATAAAATGAAAGAAAATTTTGAAGAAGTTTTAAGAGTTCTTCAATGGAACAGTGATTTTTCTAAAGATGAGTTATTGGTTTTACTTATTATGAATATAATGAAAAAAGTTGAATATGAACAACTTGTAAATAACTTTGACGGAGTAATAAATGGAATTATAGATGTTATAAATAATGCAAGCGGAGAATTAAAGTTGGATTTAGGTAAGAATAAGTATAGCAGACAAGAATACCAAACAATTTTAAATTTTGTATTAGCAAATTATAACGTCTCAGATCGTATTGAAACAAGCATTGCCGATGATATTTTTGTATATATTTCAAAGAATTTAGATAAATTCTCTTTTGCCAGTAAGTTAATAAATATGGTCTTTGGAACAGAAAACTTAACAAAAATATTTGGTAATAAAAAATTATTAATAGCGAACTCGAAACAACAGGAAGAAAATTTAAGAAAACAGTTGTCGAACAGAAACGATATTGCTGTTGTTACAATGGAAATTATAAATGATCGTGTATATGATATAAGAAAGGGGATATTCTTAGATGTTCAAAAAGGTATTAAGGCAAAATATGATAGTAAAGAAAATAAAATAACGGTATATTCTAAAGAGGGTATAAAACTTACCGAAAACGAAATAAAAGATTTGATAATGAAACAATATTTTGCGGAAAGGAACGAAGATTCGTTTGATGATGTTATAGCTTTTGCGGAAATAGACGACAGTTCGTTACAAGATATAACTGACAGATTGCATAATGCCTATACGGATTCGGTATCAATACCCAGTAAAGAAAACGTATTTGACTTATCTTTAAGACCTATAAAGAACAATCTTACAACAATATGTAAACAGGAATTTATTTCTACCGGTATAAAAACATTTATTATTACATCCGATCAAGTAAAAGATTATATTGATGAAATACAAAAGTTACGAGAACAAGGTTTTAAATTTATAATTTCATGTAAAGCCGATAATATAATAGATATAACAAATTATGACGGTTTGATAATAGATGATTCCGTAAAAGATTATGAAGATATAAGTCAATTGTTGACTCTTATGGAAAGAACAAAAAAACAGATTGTGACGCAAGGCGTTGCAAAACAAGTCTTCGTTAAGTTTAGTAATGACACATACGGGAAATTTAATAGTGCAAATATAGATATTTTTGATAGTTACGGAGCAATTCCTATAGTTATGGATTCGTATATTGTAAATTCAATGCTCGGTAAATTTACGGTTGAAAAAATAAGAGACAATGATATCAATATAGAAATGTTAATAAGAAAAAATAATGTTATAGGTTTTGTTGTAGATAATGCAAGACTTTTTGCAGACAAAAAGAGCAAGTTAAGAGAATTGTTATCTAAAGAACATAAGTATAATAAAGGATATAATGCTTCTTTGAGCAGCAAGTTTGATTATGTTTGTTATGATGTGCCTAAATTGGAAACACTTTTGTCTATAGATATCAACAACGAACAACAAATGGCAACATTACAAAACATCAATTTAGAGAATTTAGAATTAAGTCCTGAATCTTTCACATATTTGAATTATTTGAAAAATAAGGGAAGATATGAAGAAATGTTAGGCTTTATAAGGGGAATAGCGATGAATTCCGCAAGAGTTCAAATAATTGGAGCCCTCACAAAACAAGGAGCTAATTTGGATATGGATAAATTTGCCGAAGAAGCCGGCGGTAAATATCAAAAGGCATTCCTTACTGTTGCTGTTCAATTGATGATGTCTGATATAGATATAACAGAACTGTTGAAAACGGGTTTTATCGATTCGGATATGACAATGAAAGAATATTTAGATTCTGTTTATGAGAAAGTTAATATAAACATAGAAGAAATATTGAAACAGAACGAATTCAAGATAAATAAGATAAAAGAAGAAGATACGCCAAAAACAATAGAAGACTTTAAGAATTATGTAGTATTGTTAGACAACTTGAAGATTGTTAAAGAAACAAATGCAAACTTCGATATGTCGATGAAGGCCGTTAGAAATATGTTGTCCGCCGCATAAAAATTACCTTCGGCAATTTCTGTTTGTGGTTGGTAGTTTATAGTTGATAGTTTAATGTTAAATTTTGCGTTGCAAAATTTATAGAAGTTTCCTCATTCTCAAGTACAATTACATT
The DNA here is from genome assembly GCA_017651625.1 of Candidatus Ruminimicrobiellum bubulum. GTDB lineage: Bacteria > Elusimicrobiota > Endomicrobiia > Endomicrobiales > Endomicrobiaceae > Ruminimicrobiellum > Ruminimicrobiellum bubulum. Next base: position 11,724 of record JAGCCP010000023.1, read on the forward strand.
ATTATTGCTATCTTTCACTATAAGATTGCCATTATTGTTTATATCAATTGCGGTTGCAGTATAAAACTTATTGTTTTTTGTGTAAGTAATCTCTTTGTTTAATACTAAAGACAGTGATTTGTATTCTTCAATAATTTTCTTGTCATAAACATCTTTTGCTAAATCAAATAAATTATTTATTATTTCTGCAATAAGTTTATTTCTTGATAACTTATTGTACATAATCGAACCGGCTTTGTTTTCTATGTCTTTAGGAAAATTTTCTGTAGAGCTGTTTATTCCTATGCCTACAACTATACCTTTACTTTTTAGATTTGTAGAATCACTAATGTTTTCCACAAGTATTCCGCAAATTTTTTTATTATTGAGATAAATATCGTTAATCCATTTTATTTTAGGCTTTAAATTGGTATGTTTAGTTATTGCTTTACATACTGCTATTGCTGAGATTATTGTAATTAGAGAAACGTCTTGTATCGGTAAAGAAATTTTTAATATGGAAGAGAAATATATTCCGGTATTTGCGGGGGAATAAAATTTTCTTGCAAACCTGCCTCTGCCTTCAGTTTGAGAGTTTGCTATTATTGTTGTTCCGTTTTTAAAAGTGTTTGAATTGATAAGCTCTTTTGCAAAATCGTTTGTCGAAGACAAAATATCAAAAATTTTTATATCAAAATTTTTGTAACAATCCAAAAGATTTTGTTTTATTTCTTGTTCGGATAAAATATTAATATCGGTCATTACTATTTTTTTAGTGCTGCTTCCATTCTGTTAAGACCTTCTACTATCTTTTCCATGGAAGTTGCATAAGAAAATCTTATAAAGCCTTTTGCTCCGAAAGCTGATCCGGGAACAACGGCTATTTTAGCTTCTTCAAGCAAATAATCTGCAAGTTCAATATCTGTGTTTATAAGTTTTCCGTTATATTCCTTTTCCAATAAACCTGAAATGTTAGGAAAAACATAAAAAGCACCTTCGGGTTTTAAACAAGTAATGCCTTCTATTTTGTTTAATCTGTCCACAATGTAGTTTCTTCTTTTCTCAAATTCAACTCTCATTGTTTCTAAACAAGTTTTATCACCGTTTAAAGCTTCGGTTGCCGCTTTTAATGATATGGATGTCGGACAAGACGTTGATTGACTTTGCATTTTTGTCATTGCTGCAATTATTTCTTTAGGTCCTGCAGCGTAACCTATTCTCCAACCTGTCATTGCAAAAGCTTTTGAAACACCGTTTACGACAATGGTATGTTCTTTTACTTCTTGTGATACTTGTGCTATTGAGAAAAATTTAAAATTATCATATGTAAGTTTTTCGTATATTTCATCTGAAATTATTAACAAATTATTCTTTATACAAATATCTGCTATTTCTTCAAGTTCTTCTTTTGTATATGTGTTTCCGGTAGGATTTGAAGGTGAATTTAATATGAATGCTTTAGTCTTTTTTGTTATAACTTTTTCTATTTCAGTAGGTTTTACTTTAAAATGATTTTTGTCACTGGTTGTAATGAATATAGGAACCGCTCCCGCAAGAACTGCCATGTCGGGATAAGATACCCAATATGGTGCGGGAATTATAACTTCGTCACCTTCATCAAATATTGTTTGAAACAAGTTAAATAAAGAATGTTTACCACCGCAAGAAGCCATAACTTGCTCTCTGGTATATTCAAGATTGTTGTCTTCTTTAAATTTTTTTATTATTGCATCTTTTAAATCGGGTGTTCCCGGAACAGGACAATATTTAGTAAAACCGCTGTTTATAGCTTTTATTGCGGCATCCTTTATATTTTGCGGAGTATCGAAATCCGGTTCACCGGTTCCGAAACTTATAATATCTATACCTTTTGCTTTTAATGCTTTTGCTTTTGCATCGATTGCTAATGTAGGAGACGGCTTTATTGATTGAAGTCTTTTTGAAATGTACATAGTATTCCTCACATACATAAATAATAAGATACTTTTAAAAAGTATCTTAATTTGCTAAAATAATAAGTCAAAGGTGTTAAGATTAAAAATATCTTGACATATTTATTTTATTTTTGTAAATTATACAGATTATAAAGAAGTAAGTCAATGGGAGTAATTTAAAATGTATGCAATAGTAATGACAGGTGGAAAGCAGTATAAAGTAGAAAAAGGAATGAACGTAGTTATTGAAAAACTTGACGAAGCAGAAGTTGGTAAAGAAGTTGTTTTAGATCAAGTTTTGATGATAGCAGATGGTGACAAAGCAACGGTAGGAAAACCTACAGTTGAAGGTGCAAAGGTAACTGCAAAAGTTGTTGCACAAAAAAGATTGCCTAAGATTCTTGTATTTAAGAAAAAAGCAAAAACAGGTTACACAAAAATGCAAGGTCATAGACAATATGTTACAGAAATAGAAGTAGTTGATATTAAGGCATAAGGTTTTAGGAGAAGAAGAAAATGGCACATGTAAAAGGACAAGGTTCTACCAGTAACGGTAGAGATTCACAAGGTAAAAGATTAGGCGTAAAAATATATGGCGATCAATTTGCACAAGCAGGTGCAATAATTGTTAGACAAAGAGGAACAAAATATCACCCCGGAACAAACGTTGGTATGGGAAAAGATAATACTTTGTTTGCAAAAGTTGCAGGAACTGTAAAATTTATTAGAAGAGCAGGAGATAGATGTTTTGTTAATGTAGAACCTTCTGCCAACTAAGGATAAAATGTTTATAGATAAAGCAAAAATATTTATTACAGCCGGTCGCGGTGGCGACGGCTGTATTTCTTTTAGAAGAGAAAAGTTTGTGCCGCTCGGTGGACCTGATGGCGGTAACGGCGGTAAAGGTGGAGATATTTATATTGAAACAGATATAAAAAAGTCTACACTATTGGACCTTTCTTACAGACCTAAATTTTTTGCGGAAAACGGTAGTCGCGGTGAAAGTTCAAATAAGTTTGGTAAGTACGGGCAAGATTTGATAATAAAAGTTCCGTTAGGAACATTGATATACAAAAATAAAGAATTATTTGCTGACTTAAAAGAAGTTGGGCAAAGAGTTCTTGTTGCTAAAGGCGGTAGAGGCGGTAGAGGAAACTCTTCTTTCAAAACTCAAAGACATACCGTTCCCAGAATTGCTGAAAAAGGTGAACCGGGAGAAACGGCAGAAATTGAATTAGAGTTAAGATTAATTGCTGATGTTGGTTTGGTTGGCTTTCCTAATGCCGGAAAATCTACATTCTTGTCTGTAGTAAGTTCCGCAAGACCAAAGATTGCAGATTATCCGTTTACTACTTTAGAACCTAATTTAGGTGTAGTTTCTTTACACGATAAACAAATCGTTATTGCCGATATTCCCGGAATAATTGAAGGAGCAAGTTCCGGCAAAGGGTTGGGACTTGAATTTTTAAGACATATAAAAAGAACAAAAGTTCTTTTGTACATGATAGATGTCAGCGGATTCGACGGTAGAGATCCTTACGAAGTTTATAAAATATTAAATAACGAGTTAAAAAAATATTCGAAATATTTATCTAAAAAACATATGGTTATTGCATTAAATAAAATTGATGCAAACGATTGCGAACAGATTATCAAAAAATTCAAAAAAAATATTAAAAATAAAAAAATTTTTGCTATATCCAACATGACAAAAGAAGGTATAGATAAGTTGTTGGAAACTATAGCTAAATTAGTGGAATTACCGGTAAAAGAAGAAGATATAAAATCTATTCCTGTAAAAAAATATATATATGAGCCGGACTTCAAAATAGATATAGATGAAGACGGAGTTTATGTTATTTCAGGTAAAAAAATAGAAGTGTTGGCTGAAATGACAAAATTCAATGAAGAAGATGCATTAAGAAGATTCCAAAATATATTGAAAAAAATGGGTGTAGAACTTGCATTGGAAGAAAAAGGGTGTAAAGTCGGCGACACCGTCCGTATTGGAAATTTTGAATTTGACTTTACAAAATAAAGAAATAATAAAGCTACATTAATACAAAAAAACAGAGATATTTTAGTTGCAACTTCAAAATTCCGAACCTTATGTATCGTTTCACTTTTGTACACTACGGCCCGGAATTTTTTTTGTTTCACTTACAAATATCTCTGTTTTTTTTTCTGTCCTTAAATTTATACGATTATTCAATAAAATCGTCTTTGTGAAGCGGTTAATCCACAGTGGCAATCCCAGGTTGTTGGGGTTAATTATAAATTGTCTTTTTTACCGTTTATATATATAATATATT
>JAGCCP010000024.1 GCA_017651625.1 Candidatus Ruminimicrobiellum bubulum
ACTTGTTCTTACATTTTCAAAGTCGCCACCGGTTATTTCTATTTCTTTCTGTGTTATATTTGCTTGGTTTGTTAAATTGTCTTCTACTACTAATTTACCTTCCGCTCCGTCACTCATTGTTATTTCGTTGTTGTTTGTTCCACCGATAAATGTTAATGTACCGTCATTTTCTATTCCTTCCGTTGTCGTTATATCATCTGCTCTTGTCTTAAATCCGTTTCCTTCGGTTACTGCTATAGCATTTTGACTTATTGCAGTTCCTGTTGAATTTTCTATCGTTCCGGATATCGTCAAGTTTCCTTCTCCGTCTATTACATTATTATTTATTCCTTCTCCCGTGTATACCAATAATCCTTCGTTTGCTATCTTTCCCGTTGCTACTATGTTATTTACATCACCTGTCAATACTGAGTCCGCATCCGCTATCGTTATCGTGCTTTGTTTGATGCTCGCTGTTGTTGCAAATGTAGTTGACGATAATTTCAATTCTCCGCTACCATCTATTACACTGTTATTCTTTACGCTTTCATCTCCGGGTTCATATTCTTCTTCGTTTTCTACATTAATAATTATTAAACCGTTGTTTGTTATTTTATCGCTTGCAACAACTTCACTGTGTGCTATTAATGTTGCACTTGTGCTTATAGATATATTTGTTGCACTTATTTTCGGGAAATAATCATCTTCTGCAAAATGTTCAAATGTTCCGCCAACTATATCTATATTGGTTTGTTGTATATCGTTATAGTTTTCTAAACTATCCTTTATTGTTAAGTTTCCGGTTCCGGTAATTGTGCTTGTATTTACCATGTCGCTTCCGACAAATACCAATTCACCTGCATTTGCTATTACGTCATCGATCCATAAGTCATATGCATTTGCCTGTAAGCTTGCACCCTCATTGATTGTTATTGAATTTTGTTCAATAATCATTCCGTCTTTATTTATAACATCTCCGGATATTTTTAAGTTTCCTGATGCTCCTGATGCCGAATGTCCGTGTATAATATTCTCGTTCGTTCCTCCTGTAAATTCTAAATCACCAACGTTTAGTATTCCGGATGTTGTTGTTGTTTTTATATCATCTGCATTTGCAACTAAAGAACCTCCGTTGCTTTGTATTTCTACATACGCTTGCTCTATTTTGGTTCCGGTTGAATTTACAACTTCTCCTCCGGAAATATATACAAATCCGCTTCCCTCTATTACATTTTTGTTTGTTCCGCCGGTAAATTCAACAATACCTTCATTTGCTATTTTACCGTCGGTTGCTGTAATAATATTATCCGCATTTGATGTCAATATTGCCAAATTCCCAACTGTTATTGTTGATGCTTTTATGCTTGCCGTATCATTTACGGTTATTTCCGCATTCTCGGATATATTTATATTTTCCTGAGATATGTTACTTGCAACATTAATTTTATCTTGTAACTCGGTATTACCTACACCTTTAATTTCGGTTTCTAATGAGGCTACCTCAACATCAGCAGCTGTATTACCTATCAATACCAATTCACCGTGATTCATTATTAAACCGGTTGCTACCGATGACGAATCTTTTAAATTATCAACTTTTACCGTTAAACTGCTACCTTCAACATCGCTTATTTCTACTCTGCTTTGCGAAAGTACTCCGTCGCCCATATCTATTGCAATACCGTTAATTGTTGTTGATCCTGTTCCTGCTATACCTTTTGTAAATGTTGATGATGATTTAGATAATACCAATTCTCCGTTATTTAATACATCTACCGTAGCTTCATTTGTATCATCAAATGTTACACCGTTAAGGACAGTCTTTCCTTCGTTCGTTATTATTGCTGTTCCCGTGTTGCTACTAAATACAACGTTGTTAACTTCAAGTCTTCCGTCAACGTCACTTACGGTCAAAGCATTCTCAAAACCTTTTATGGTTAACTCTTGAGATTCCGCTTCGTTATTGATTTTTAATGTATATTTATCTGTTTTTAATCCCGTTAAAGAATTTGTACTTAATAATACTTTTCCGGAGTCAAGTGCATTTATAGCTAAATCCGCTTTTAATGTATTTTGTACTCCGCCATCATCTATCCATTCGGTTACAAAATCATTACCTTCGTCGTCACCGGTTACCAAATAAAGTGCTAAACTGTCATATACCGCCATCGGTAATCCGCCGTAACCTTCTCCCATTATGCTCAACCACGTAGCATCATCATAACCTTCACCGGTTAATTGTTTTACCGTATATGTTAATTGTGTTGTAGCAAAAGTTGAATATTGAATATCTGTATTAGTGAAACTATCTGCTATTTGAACATTTGTTCCTGTTGTTCTGTCACTATCGGTTAAAACGTTTATTATACCGATATTCATTGTGCTGCCTTCACCAAAATTTGTATTTTTTAACAAATCTGCCGCTTGTGCTTCTAAATCAACATCGAAATTAAAGTTCCAAGTTATACCGTCTGCTACATTTATTCCCTCAATATTCATATCATTGGTTTCATCGTTAGCTATATCCAATGTTGATCCTTCACCTATATTCAATGTCGATGTTCTTAAATTACTTTCATCTGCCAATTTAAGAGTGTTACCATCTTCTAAATTAATAGCATTTTGACTGATAAAAACATCTTCATCCACGAAAACATCACCTTTAACATTTACTACAGAACCGCCTGATGCTGCACCGCTTACGCTGTAAGAAACTGTTCCGCCCATAACGTCATATACACCTTTTGCGGTGTTAGACACTAAAGCTTTAACTCCGCTTGCATTGGATATTAATGTTCCAGAATTTGTAATTTCGTCTGATTCTATTGTTCCGCCTTCATATTCGCCATCTTCGTTTGTTGCATAATTTTCTATTGTAGCACCTTCTTCGTTGGTTATTTCGGTTGCTTTAATCGAACCCGAACTTACTATTGTTCCGACATTGATTATATTTGTAGAACTTATCACTCCACCCTGTTCGTTGTAAATGTCATTAAAATTAACAACAATGTCTGCATCTATTGTTCCGTTAACATTTTGAATTGTTCCAAAATTAGATACGGCACTTGATACTGTAATCTTACTATTGTTTTTAAGTGTGGAATCTTCCAAAACATTCACGTCTTCCTGTGCTATTTCTGCAGTATTGTTTAATTCATTTGCCGAAACTGTTAAAACACCTTTATCTTCCGAACTTGCCGTTATTGTACTTGTATTTACGGTATCTTTACCGGTAAGATATAATCTTCCGTCGTTAACTATTCCGGTTCCTGCGGTTGTGTCTACATCATTTGCATTTACATGGAAATCACAAGAATCATTAATCGTTATTTGGTTTTGTGTAATTTCTGTTCCTTCTTCGTTACGCACAAAACCGTCTATTATAAGCTCTCCGCTACCTGTTATCGTATTTTCATTTACTACTGTCGTGTCTAAAGATCCGCCGTAATATTTTACTGTTCCGTCATTGGTTACAGGAGCCGTTAAATCTTCCAAATTCTCCGGATTTACTTCCAACAAACCGTCTGTTGCAACCGTTATTGAAGAATTTGTAATAGATCCGTCAAACGAGTCATCTCCAACCATATTATTCATTATCAAACTTCCGCTTGATACTGTTATTGTTTGATATGATATTGTTGTTGAAGAATTTACTACTGCAGCATTTTCTGCATCACCTATATTTAATATATTTTCAGCTACTGCTTGATTTTCGCTTGTTATACCGTTTTCAACTACAAAATCATTTGAAACAATATTTAATGTTCCGCCGTTGTTATATATTGTTCCTGATACTGATGAATTCTCTTCAAAATATGCTACCGCATCGGTATTGTTTACAAAATCACCTTCTTGTCTTACATCTTTCAAGTGGAGACTGTCACCTTTCATATAATTATATATGTCTGCTTCTATTACCGGAAGTTGAGCTACTGCACGAGTACTGGTACTGCCGTCAAGTCTTAATGTTTTATCTCCGTAGAATTCCAATCTGTCCTGCTGTATTGTTGCTCCGAATATACCTATTGTTGTTTCATCTTGTGCATCTTCCGTTACTGTTATTGATGATGTACCTACACCTGTCAAACTCTTTAAAGAGTAAGCATCGGAATTCTTTAAGTTCAATACCAACTTTCCGTTGTTTTGCAACGAACCGTCGCCTAAAAGATTGCTTGTTGTTATTGTTCTATCATTTTCATTTGTGACCGTTAAAGCATTATTTTCGGTTGATTTAATTGTTACTGTAGATTGATTTATATCTTGTTTTACCTCTACAGATGCCGAACCTGACGCTGAATCTCCCAACGCAAAAATTAAAGCTCCATCTTTGCCTTCATCACTTACTATATTGGACTCGAAATTTGCGTTACTGCCAACTACAAGAGTTATTGTTCCGTTATTTGTAATTGTTCCCGGTGTTGTCGTTGGAGTTTCTCCGGAATTATCTGTACTTTGTATTTTTAAGTTTTGTATTTCTGCCGTTAAAGAAGAACCTTCGTCTACGATTAACTTGGATTGTTCTATTGAATTGCTGCCCATATTTACATTTGCACCCAAATTAACGGTTGTTGTTCCTGTTCCTGCTATTTTACTTGAAAAGCTTTCTACTGTTCCTGTAGAAAGAGTCAATGATCCGTTATTTTTTATTTCCGGATTTGTATCTTGTGCTGTAATACTAATACTTGAAACATTTATTGCAAAAGAAGAACCCTCACCTATTTCCAAATAAGATTGTTCTAATACTGCTTCTTCACCAAGTACTAATGTTCCGCCATTGATTACAGTTCTTCCTGTTCCGGCTATACCGCCTTCCATCGTTGTTGTTCCGCTTAAGAAAGAAAGTTCCCCGTCGTTATAAACATCATTTGCTACTTCATTTGCCGTATTACCGCTGAATTCGGAATTATTTATTGTCATTGTTCCCGTATTATATATTGCTCCGCCTTTACCGCTTGCACTGTTTGCCGTAAATTTGGAATTTTCTATCAACAATTTTCCATTGGTATTACTTATTACCGAGCCATCTCCGGCTTTAGTAAACTTTTCAAATGTCGTATCAACTACGGTTGCAGATTGTCCTTCACCTATTTCAAAACCGGAAGCAGTACCTGCACCGGATACAGAAAAATTATCACCTTTAATAGTTAGTTCTGTTGCACCTTGCGTACCTAATGTTGTATCTGTTGTTTCAGCTTCAATACTACTTTCAAGTCCTATAACTTGAGGTGTTACCGTTCCGTCAGAGATTGCAAGACCTAAATCTGCAAATGTTGTCGGAGTTGCTCCGTAACTTAATGGTGTAAATGCTAATGTTGCCGTAAGTACTAAAGCAAAAAATTTACTACTTTTTTTAATGAACTTATTAAACATTATTGTCCTCCCAAGACAATTTAAAATTTTCTTATTTTTTAATAAAAAAAGCAACAACTACTTTACACTGAGTTAATAAAATAGTTTTCTATCGTGATGCTTTTTTTATTTTAAGATTGCGACTATTTTATAAAAAAAATATTTATGTTGCAATACCTTTTTATTGACGAATATCATTATTGACAAATGTCAAAAATATATGATATATTTCATTACTGACAAATGTCAAAAAACACAGGTAAAAAATTATGGTAAGACCTTTAAAATGCAGAAGAATTTGCAGTTTTCCGCAAAATTTAATTTTCGGTTCGCAAAATTCGCAAAATGTAATCGAAATGGCTATTGACGAATACGAAACTATCCGTTTAATAGATTTGGAACAGTTAACTCAAGAAGAATGTGCCGTTAGAATGAATGTTGCAAGAACCACCGTTCAGGCAATATACAGCAGTGCACGAAAAAAACTTGCACAATGTTTAGTAAACAATTCCTGTTTAAAAGTGCAGGGCGGCGATTATAAAGTGTGCGAATTTGCGGGAAAAACATGTAATAAAAATTGTTGTAAACTTAAAGATATAAAGGAGAACATCAATGAGTAACGAAGAAAAAGGTTGTTCATGTTCACATCATGACAAGCAATCATTTGTAGAAAAACCTCACGAAGCAACAAAAATAAAAAAGATTATAGGTATTGTCAGCGGTAAAGGCGGAGTAGGAAAATCATTGGTAACATCTTTGCTTGCTGTATCCATGAACAAAAAGGGATATAAAACCGCCATTATGGACGCGGATATCACAGGCCCTTCCATACCGAAATCGTTCGGCATAAAAGAAAGGCCTGTCAACGGAGAAACCGGATTTTTCCCTGTTCTTACGAAAAAGGGTATAGATATAATGTCTATAAACTTGTTGTTGGATAACGAAACCGATCCCGTTATTTGGAGAGGTCCTGTTATCGCAGGGGTAATAAAACAGTTTTGGAAAGATGTTATATGGAACGAACAAGATGTTATGTTTATAGATATGCCACCGGGAACGGGAGATGTTCCTTTAACGGTATTTCAATCTATACCTGTAGACGGAATTATTGTTGTAACTTCCCCACAAGAACTTGTTTCAATGATAGTGGAAAAAGCTGTTAACATGGCAAAAATGATGAATGTTCCGGTTTTAGGACTTGTAGAAAACATGAGTTATTTGAAATGTCCGGATTGCGGTAAACAAATTAATGTTTTCGGTGAAAGCAAAATAGAAGAAGTTGCCGAAAAATTTAATATTGCAGTCATAGATAAGTTACCTATAGAACCGAATGTTGCATCTTTATGCGATAGAGGAGAAATAGAAAAAGTTGATGGTATAAATTTAGACAAAAACGTTGCAAATATAGAAAAGTTGTTATCTTCAAAACAGGTATCTGTAAAGGAGGGAACTATGAAAATAGCAATAACCTATGAAAACGGTGAAGTATTTCAACATTTCGGACATACGGAAAATTTTAAAGTTTATACTGTAGAAAACGGTAAAATATTGTCCAGCGAAATTATATCAAGTAACGGAACAGGACACGAATCACTTGCAGGAATGTTAAAAGGTTTAGGTATAGAAACTCTTATCTGTGGCGGTATCGGCGGCGGAGCAAAAGTTGCTTTGGCACAGGAAGGTGTAACGGTATATCCGGGAACAAGCGGAAAAGCAGATGAAGTAATGAAAGATTTTCTAAACGGAACACTTAATTATAACCCGAATACAATGTGTTCACATCATGACCATGAACATGGTGAAGGACACGATTGCCACGGCGGCGGACACAGTTGCCACCATCATGAGTAAAAAATTTGACAATAAATAAATAAAGTTATAGAATTGGAACATTATGGCAAAAATAACAGTTAATCAAGACAGATGTAAAGGTTGTGGACTTTGTATAAATGCATGTCCTAAAAAATGCATTGATTTTTCAACCGAAATCAATAAAATCGGTTACCATTATGCGGTATTAAAAGATGAAAAAGAATGTGTTGGTTGCGGATCTTGCTATCAAATGTGCCCCGATACTTGCATAGAAGTGTACAGGTAAAAAACAATGGTAAAAAAATTAGTTAAAGGTAATGTGGCTTTGTGTGAAGGAGCAATAGCGGCAGGCCTGGATGCTTATTTCGGCTATCCTATTACTCCGCAAAATGAAGTTCCTGCTTACATGTCCAGAAGAATGGTCGAATTGAAAAAGGTTTTTATTCAAGCAGAATCAGAATTGGCAGCAGCCAATATGGTGCTTGGGGCGTGTGCATCAGGTAAAAGAGCAATGACATCATCGTCATCTCCGGGAATATCTTTAAAACAGGAAGCAATATCGTATATGGCAGGTATGGAAATACCGGGCGTTATTGTTAACGTTCAAAGAGGTGGTCCTGGACTTGGCAACATCGCAGGTTCTCAAGCAGATTATTTTCAAGCTGTTAAAGGCGGTGGTCACGGAGACTATCATTTAATAGTATATGCTCCTGCAAATGCACAAGAAATGTATGAAATAGCATACAATGCATTTGATGTTGCACAAAAATACAGAAATCCGGTAATGTTGTTATGCGACGGTATCGTAGGACAAATGATGGAACCTGTTGATTTCAATAAGGAACCAAAAACAAAATTTGAAGACAGAGACTGGATTTTGGACGGTTGCAAAGGCAGAGAACCGAGATCATTAAAATCTTTGCTTATGCAAGACGGTGTTTTGGAACAGCATAATTTAGATTTACAGAAAAAATATAAAACAATAGAAGAAAATGAAGTTAAAGCAGAACTTTATCAAGTTGAAGATGCTGAAGTTATAATTGTAGCTTTTGGAATATCTTCAAGAATATCAAAAAATGCAATTAAACAAGCAAGAGCTAAAGGTATAAAAGCAGGTTTAATCAGACCTATAACTTTGTGGCCTTTCCCAAGCAAAATAATTGAAAGTTATGCTAAACCGGGAGTAAAATTCTTCTCGGTAGAATTTTCGTTAGGTCAAATGGTGGAAGATGTAAAACTTGCCGTTAACGGTAAATGCCCTGTAGACTTTTTGGGTAGAGCCGGCGGCGGAATAGTTTCAGATAAGCAAGTATTGGATAAAATCGAAGAACTTGCAAAAAAATAGTTGAAAAGTTTAATGTAGGAAAAAAGACATGGAAAAAATATTATCAAGACCAAAAGCATTAAAAGATTTTCCTTTATCATATTGTCCGGGATGCGGACATGGTATCGTGCACAG
>JAGCCP010000025.1 GCA_017651625.1 Candidatus Ruminimicrobiellum bubulum
AAGTGAGATGTTTTTCTCTTGTAACCTAAACCTCTGCCCATAGGACCAGGTCTCATTCTTTTCAATGTAGGACCTTGACCTACCCAAGCTTCTTTAATCTTGATGCTAGAAAGGTCTTTAAGTTTGCCTGCATTTGCTACTGCACTTTTCAAAACTTTTTCTACAAGTTCAGTTGCATTTTTAGGTAAGAAAGAAAGAATTTCAAATGCTTTATCAACTCTTTGATTTCTTATAACAGTCAAAACTTGATTAACTTTTCTAGGAGCATATCTTACAAATCTTGCTATTGCTCTTGCTTCCATCTTTTTCGTCCTTTGTCTTTTTTTATTCGTCTCTATTTTTCAAATCTCATCATTATGTTAATGATGTTTCTTGCTTTGTCATTCCACCGTGACCTTTAAATATTCTGGTAGGTGCGAATTCACCAAGCTTGTGTCCAACCATTTGTTCCGATATAAATACCGGAAGAAATTTTTTACCGTTATGTATAGCTAATGTATGTCCTACAAAATCCGGTGTAATAACCGATGCTCTTGCCCAAGTTTTTATAATCTTTTTCTCGCCGGACTCATTTAACTTTTGCATTTTCTTTAAAAGTTTCGCATCTACATAAGGTCCTTTTTTAATTGACCTACTCATCTGTTAAACTCCTGTTGCTAAAATTACTTAGCTTTGTTTCTGTGACTTACAATCATCCAATCCCAAACTTTTCTTGGTCTTGTTTTGAAACCCTTTGCTGGTTGATTCCATGGACTGCGAGGTTGATTGTTGCCTTTTGATCTACCTCTACCACCACCGTGCGGATGGTCAACTGAGTTCATGGCAGTACCGCGCACATGAGGTTTCTTACCGAAGTGGCGATGTCTTCCAGCTGAACCTATTGACATATTTTCATGTTCAACATTTCCAACTTGTCCCACTGTTGCATAACACCTAACTAGAACTAGTCTTATTTCTCCGGAAGGCATTCTTACGTGAGCATATTCGTCTTCTTTTGCGAGTAACTGCGCAGAAGAACCAGCAGTTCTTACCAACTGTGCTCCTTTACCCGGAACTAATTCCAAATTATGGATAAATGTACCTACAGGCATAGCAGAAAGAGGGAGAGCGTTTCCTTCTTTTATCTCGGCATTCGGTCCGGACATTACAACATCCCCTACTTTTAAACCTTTAGGTTGTATTATGTATCTTTTTTCTCCGTCCTCATATTGAACTAAAGCAATTCTGCTTGATCTGTTAGGATCGTATTCAATTGAAAGGACTTTTGCAGGCATATTGATTTTATCTCTTTTAAAATCAATAATTCTGTAGTATCTTTTGTGTTCACCGCCTCTAAATCTTACCATTACTTGACCGGTATTATTTCTGCCGCCGGTTTTCTTTGCGGGAACAATCAAAGACTTTTCAGGTTTCTTTGTTGTGATTTCTGAAAAATCTTCTACCGTAATGAATCTTCTTACGGGAGTGTACGGCTTAAACGTTTTGATTGCCATCTTTTTTTCCTTTTTTTCGGGCGGAAAAGCTATTCAATACCGAATGTTCATTCTTATCTGAATTAGCTCTCTCTTTTATTACCTACTTAGACTTCTATCTTTTACAATATAACTTCTAAGAGATGACCCATATTTTTTTTGCTTAACTAAATTAAGCTTCTTCTATTGTTATTTCCTGACCTTCTTTAAGCTTTACTATAGCTTTTTTCCAGTCACTTTTTGTACCTTCGTGCATACCCATTCTTTTTGTTTTACCGTTAAAAATTGCGGTATGAACACTAACTACATTTACACCAAACATTTCTTCTACTGCTTGTTTGATTTGATATTTGTTAGCATCTTTATCAACTACGAAAGTATATTTTCCTTCTTTTTCTTTTGCAACAGCTGCTTTTTCTGTTACAAGAGGTTTTTTAATAATGTTTCTTATATCCATTTTAATCTCTCTTATGCTTGCTTTTCTTTTATGCTATCAATTGCTTCAGGTGTTGTAACAATTTTATCTGCCCACATAACTTGATAAGCATTCAAATTTGCAATTTGTTCTACAACAACATCTTTTATATTTTTTGCTGCTGTTTTAACAACATCATCTTTCTTTGAAAGTGCGATAATAACTTTCTTTCCGTCAACTTTCAAATTCTTCAAAAATGTTGCTACATTTTTTGTTTTTGCTTCTTCAAATTTTATTAAATCAACCAAAACCAAATTGTTTTCTTGTGCTAAGTTAGCAAATGCCATACTTAATGCAAGTTTTCTTTTTTGTTTCGGCATCTTCTGATAGTAATCTCTTGGTTGAGGACCAAATACGATACCACCTTTTCTCCAAAGCGGTGAATTTCTTTGTCCTGCTCTTGCATTACCTGTACCTTTCTGCTTCCAAGGTTTTGCACCTGAGAAAGAAACTTCTCCTCTGGTCTTGGTAGCATGTGTTCCGGATCTCAAGTTTGCAAGATAACCTGTTGTAATTTCATGAAGAAGAGCTGTTTTAACTTCAGTATTAAAATATTCCGGAAGTTCATATCTTCCTTTTTCTTTACCTTCAACGGTATAAACTATTGTATCCATTATCTTTTTGTCCTATTTACTAATTTTTATTTTTTCTTTGCTGCTTTCTTTTCTTCTACTTTAACAGGAACTTTCTTTATTGTGTTATTAACAACAAGAGTACCCGTCTTAACAGAAGGAACCGCTCCTCTAACGAGAAGAACGTTCTTTTCTGCATCAACATTTACAACAAGCAATTTTTGTATTGTAACATATTCTTGACCCATATGTCCAGACATTCTCATGCCTTTGAACAATTTTTGCGGACCTTGTCCACCTGATGAACCTCTTGCTCTCATTCTGTCAGATTGACCTCTTGTTCTAGGTTGCATTCCAAAATTGTGTCTTTTTATAACACCGGCAAAACCTTTACCTTTTGAAATACCACTAACATCAACATAATCTCCGGCTTTAAAAATATCAGCTTTTATTTCTTGACCTACAGTATAACCTGATACATCATCAAGTCTAAACTCTCTTAATATTTTTTTAGGAGCTATATTATTTTTCTTTAAATGCCCTAATTGAGCTTTTGTAAGTTTCTTTTCTGCAACATCTTTGAAACCTAACTGAACGGCATTATAACCGTCATTTTCAACAGTTTTAATAGCAGTAACTACACATGGTCCTGCTTCTATAACTGTTACCGGCACAAGTTTGCCTTTTTCATCAAAAACCTGTGTCATACCTATTTTTGAACCAATTATTGACTTTAACATATTTTCTCTCTACTTTAAATTTTAGTTTAATGTATCGAGGATGTATGGAAACAAAATTCCATACTTTTATTCCTCTATACCTCGCAACTTTGCTCTCGCAAAATTACATCTTTATTTCAATATCTACTCCGGCAGGAAGATCCAATTTCATCAATTCTTCTACCGTATTTCCTGAAGGTTCACAGATATCAACCAATCTCTTATGAACTCTCATCTCAAACTGCTCTCTCGATTTCTTATCAGTATGAACTGATCTGTTAACCGTATATTTCTTTATATTTGTAGGCAAAAGCATAGGACCGGTTATTGTTGCACCTGTTCTTCTTGCTGTTTCTACAATTTTCTTTAAAGAATCGTCTAACATTTTACAATCGTAAGAACGAAGTTTTATTCTTATTCTATCTGTTTTGTTTACTGCTACTTTTTCGTTTGACATATTATTTTTCCTGTAATTTAATTATTCAATGATCTTTGTAACAACGCCTGATCCAACTGTTCTTCCGCCTTCTCTGATTGCAAATCTCAATTGTTCATCCATTGCTACAGGCATTATCAATTCTACATCCATTTCTACGTTATCTCCTGGCATTACCATTTCGGTTCCTGCAGGTAAA
>JAGCCP010000026.1 GCA_017651625.1 Candidatus Ruminimicrobiellum bubulum
ATGTTTTGCCATTTCTGTATGCTTATCATAACCTTTTATCATTGCTTTATCAAAGTTTTCAAATTGCATAAGATAGCCAGTGTCATCTAAACATATAATTCTTTTTTTTGTATTTTGAATTGCACTAGCAATTTTAGAATAATCATCGCATTCTACAAATTTTAATCCTGTTTTATTCCTAAATGGTAGTTCAGATTTTGCTACCGATATAATTGCTGTTTCTTCTGGTGGTAAATTTTTAAAACTATAACTTTTACCCGTACCAGAAGCCCCCATAATTAATACTGGAATACTTTTCATATTTTTTACCCTCCTTATTTCCAATATTTCTTCTACTTCATTTTTTAAATAAGGTATTCCTATAATTTCATAGTTTTCGATATTTTCACTAAAATATACAATAAACATTTCCTCAATTTTTAAGTTGGTGTATTTTTCGACTAGGTATTTATAAATTGAAAGTTGTATGTAATAGTGATTCAATGTAAAATCTTTCAAATGTTGTAAAGGCACTTTCATATTTTTTGCGTATTTCTCGGTTTTGTGTATATCACTATTTGTTTTATAGTCTACTAATACAAGCCCACCGGTTAATTTGTTGATAAATAAGTGGTCGATAGCACTTGCTATATCGTGTTCAGGACTACCTACTACAAATTCGTCAGCAAGGTGTTTTAATCTATATTTATAATCATTTCTAAATTTTAACGCTTGTGATGCAATTTTAGAAACTGCTTTTTTATACATTAAACTTTTATCAAATTCATCTAGCGTATATCTATTATGAGACCAAAGATGTTGAGCGTACTCATGGCATGTACTACCTTTGGCACACGCAAATTTGTTTTTGTAATCCCATTCATTAAGAACTTCTTGAACTGTTTTGTTTTGTTTAATTGCCACCTTTTCAGCAACTGATTGTGCGTCAAATTCGTTACAATATTGTTCTATAAATCTTGTAACCGATATTCCAACTCTTTTGCCTTTGTATTCATAATAATGCCCATTTTCAAAAAACTTGAAATCTCCAAAAGCCTTATTTAATTCTTTTAGATATTCTTCCTTTGTCATTTTACTTATTCCTTTCAGATAAAACTAATCTTACATAGGCTGACAAAGATAAACCACATTTGTTGGCTTGTTCAATAACTTTGTCTTTAAATTCTTTGCTAACAAGAATCATTAAAGTTTCTTCTTTTTTTGCCATATTTCTTAACCTCCTAACCATATTAATTATACCATATTCTATATAAAAATACAATATGTTTTAAATAGGTTTTAATTATTTTGTTCTAACGCCAGTTACTGTTATAAAGCCACCCTCAGGGGCGTTGTCTAATTCGTTTTCAACAATGTATTTTTGCACTGCCACTGTGTCTTTCATGTCGACAACGCCGTCTTGATTGACATCATGCACATCATAACTTGGTTGTTTTAAATAATTAATTCCAAATATTATGTAGGCTATTGTTATTGCTATACAACAAGCACCACAAATTATTAAGATAACATCTTCAATTCTAGTTTTCATAATCCACCTCCTCTATTACAGTTTCTCTTATTAAATCACGGTTAGTATCGTAATTTCTTTCAATTAATAACATTTTTTCATTGTAGTCCAAACTTTTTGTTTCTATCATTCGTTTTATGTAATCTTTTGCTTCTTCTAAAGTTGTGTAGTTTTCGTATTTTATAAATTCATCAGTTTTCTTATCATGTATTTCAACATCGTAAAATATCCAACCGTACATATTAATCTTCTCCTAACTGTTCTTTGTAACTTACTGGTCTATAATTATCTTCTACTTCTTGTTTAAAGTCTTTGTATTCTTCTTTAGTTGAATCTAATTCATCAAGTAAATCCTCGATTTTTGTTAGCAAATCTTCTACACTAACCATATCTTTATTCTCAAAAGCCCCTCTTATCCATTTATTTTGTGTTCTTAAATCTACATAAATATTTTCCATATTATCCCTCCAAAACTCTTTCTATTTTTGTAATGTTTCCTTTAAATCGTTCTAGGTTGTTAAAATTACCATTGTAAACATAACCATTTTTAGACTTATCAAATTCGTGTGTGTCTATAACAAACTCAATAACTGATTTGTCATATTTTTGGTAACAACCGTTTATTGTATCATTATCAGATTTTTCCTCAACCTTAACAACTTTTATTTGTTTACCAGTGTCTAATGTAAAAATATATTTTGTCCCAATTTCACCAAAGTATGAACCTAAAGCAACACCGATGTATTCACCCTCCATTAAATAACCATTTTCGTTTTTAATTTTACCTGAAATATTAATATATTTCCATTGTTTACTATCTTTGTTAGTTATTTTTCTATATTCCATGTAAGACTTAACACTTGAAGTACTACATACTGGTACATTTTCTAATTTAGGTTTGTTTTCTTCTTTTGTTTCTTTTTTTACTTCCTTTGGTTCTTCGACTTTAAGTGTTTCAATTTTTCTTGGTTCTTCGACCATCACAACTTGCTCAACAAGTTCTACATTTTCAGTTGCTTGTTTTAATTTTAAATTTTTGTTTTCAACCATCAAAATTATAACTAAAACTGCAACCCCATAAAATAACCCCATTTTAAGCCATCTAGGACACTTTTTAAGTAATTCGATACATTTATCGAAAAATACATTTGCAACGGTGTAAGCCCCATATAATGCCCCAACAATAAGTGTTACAACTGTTTTAAATATTTTGAACGATATTTTTGTAATAAATTCACAAAATCTATCTACAAAACTTCCACTTTTTTGTTTTTTAACCTTAACCCTCTTTTTAATCTTTTTCTTTTCCATATTATTTTAACCTTAATTCCTTTCTTTTATTCTCAATCAATTCCTCTAAAAGTTCAACCTGTTCCCTAAAAAATAATTTATCAGTTCTTGTTTTTGCTTCTTGCATGTACTTAACTAATTGTTTTTGGTCGTATATTAACTCATTTAATTTTTTCATTTAACATTCCTCCTCATAATATTCTTTTAAATCTTTATCAATATTTTCTTTTAACCATTTAATTAATTTTTTCATACTATCACCTCTTTTACTTAATTATTAATTTTAATCCTTGATTCCCTGCTACAACAAACCAAGCAAGTATCATTATATCCGATTTAACCACCATTGCTAGTAGTGTTATTATTGCTATATTTATTAATTTTTTCATATCTCTTACCTCCTAACTGTAAACATTATAGCATAAATATATTTAAAATGTCAATATATTTTTTATATTTTTTTAATATTTTTTAAATATATTTTTGCATAACAAAAAAGACTAGGATTTTCCTAGTCTTATATCTTTTCAGAATATGTTATACCATCAGAACCTTTTATACATACATATCCACTTGGAGTTTTTGCCCACTTACCATATTCATTATTAATTATTTCTAAAGCAGTGAACACAGTTCCTTTTTTATAAATGGCATAATCGTCATCTCCAGTAAATAATGCGTTCTTTCTGCCATCTGCAGTTAGTTCTTTAACTTTCTTTATATGGTGGTTATCTCCTGCACCACTTCTAACATTCATATTATAAAGTGTTCTATAATCTTTATTACCTACTTCTTCACCCGTATATTTAGCAACTTCTGCTTTTGTTACGCCAAAATATGTGTATGGATTATCCCAGAAATTGTCATTGCCTCTTGGCTCGTCTCCATGATAATAACCATTTTGTCTGTTATCTAAATGTACATAATAATCATCAATTCTAGCAATACCGTTTAATTCCATTAAATCCCATGCAACACAACATACTATTCTTGATGGTATTGCTTTTCCATCTTTGTCATAATAAATACAATCAGAAGCCAAACCCTCTGAATGCCTACCTGCAAATCCTCCAACTTCTATATCATGAGTAGGGCATCTATAACCACTTGAAATTATACATTTACTTGCATTTAATCTACTAAATAAATTTTCCATTTTAACTATTAAATTTTCATCAATTTTTATTCTTCCACAGTGTTCGCATACAAACTCTGTTGAATGAAAATGTTTACTTACTTGCATTGATGTTGTTATCATCATTATCATCTCCTTTTTTACTTGCTTGTGTTCCTAAAAAGAACCCAACAACTGTCGACAACACAGTTTTTAATGTTTCATCAATAGGTATTCGTCTTATAATACAATACGCAAACAATAACATAGTTACAACTGTTATAAAACTTTTTAAATCGCTCCATGCTTTTTTCATCATATCATCTCCTTAATAATATTATACTATTAAAAAGAAAAAAACGCAAAATTGCGTTTTATTTATAACCAATTATTTTATTTATACTAATTGGGTTGTCGTTTGTAATTGTTCCACCAGTAACAATATACGTTCTATTTGTTAAATTAGATAAACTTGTTCCAGATATTTGTATTTTATTTTGATATATATACACAGCTTGTTGGTCTATTCTATTGTTATCAATTGCGTATGTTGCTCCTGAAATTACAAAGAACTCTGCAATTCCTACATAAACATTAGGTGCTGTATAGAAGATTTTAAATGTACTATAATTTTCAATTTCATCATTTAATGTTATATTTTCAGTTGTACCTGTTGCATTATTGTATAATACTGTTCCATTCAACCCTTCTTTAACAGCATGAACACTAGGTGCGTCAGTTGTGCTATCACTATCTAAACTATCTACTACTGTTGGTATATCACTAGCCACAGTATCAATAGCACTTTCAATATTATCTTGCATTTGATTAAATGTGTTAGCGTTTAAATCAGTCCCACCTTGATATGTTCCATTGTAAACCTCATGCTCAACGCCGTCAATTATTACATAAGGCGATTTTACTACTGTTGTATCTTCAAAAACTATTTTTTGCATTATTTATCATTCCTTTCTTTTAATAATTTAATTTCTTGTTTTAATAATTCAATTTGTTGTTGTTGTTCTTGTATTGCTTTACAACACACCCCTACTAAAGAATAAACATCTACTGCATTATTTTTATCATTAGTTATTTCTTTAGAATATTTATATTTATTTCCAATAACTAAACCTATGTGTTTTTTATTACCTTCTTCATTTTTGTACCTATATTTATATATATCAATATTATCAATTATATCTAAACCAGATTGCAATAATTCAAAGTCTTTTTTCTTTTCAGCAAGTGATATATTGTTAAATCCAAAAGCGTCAACCACATGCCCATTTAATTGTGCAAATCCGTTTGAATTTTCAGTTCGAATTGTAGGTATTCCTTGATAATTTATACAACTTATTCCATCACCCCATATATTAGTCATAATTGGTGCATAATCTGTACTGTTAGGATGATTGATTTTTAAATATGGATTTTGCTCTGTAAATTGTGCATTTATTAAAACTTTACCACCATTAATTGTTAAATTATTGCAAGTTGTATTTCCATTTTTATCAACACTAAAATTTGTACTATCAATTGTCATATTTCTGGTTGTTAAATTTATACTATTACCAGCAATAAGATTTAATATATCGTTTGCAGTTAAATTAATATTATCTGCATCTACATTAAATATAGTTCCATTATTAGCATCTGCATTTAATTCTACTTGTACAATTTTTCCTTCACTATTTACTTTTAATACTATTTGTCCTGCGTTCTTATTAGTAGTAATAATAGCATTCTTAATCGAATTATCAGTAGGAGCAGAAGTCTTATAATTAGTAACACTCGACATTGGCTCATCTGCATAAATATATTCGTTTATACCAGAAGAAAAATCTATTTCGTCATTTAACATCAAACACTTAATCATACCGCCTGTTTGACTTTGTGATTTATAAAGTCCACTTTTAGCAATACCACTTTTCATAGCACTATTTTGATTTAATTCAAAAGTGAAATAATCACCGACTTCTAAATAACAAATTCCCGGGCTGTTTATATCCATTACATAAAATTCTAAACCGTGCAATTCTTCGTAAACATTATCAATAAAGTTTTCCCTATCAATACCCTCTAAAAATGGATTATCATCAAACCTTAATTCATGTAAACCATTTGTAGCAATATCATTATCATCTTTTCTATAAATTGTATCAGAACCACCACCACGAGCAAATACAATGCTATTTACAGCACCATACTTGTTTTTAAAAGTGATATTTACATCTCTTAGAAAATCACCATTAAAAACCTCATTAGTGACAGTAGGGTGTTTTATTTCAATATCCCCATCTTTGTTTATTATTATGAAACCTCCTACAATTTCAGCGAGATAATCTAATACATCTCTAAAGGTATAATTGCCATTGTTAAAATGGTCTTCATTTATTAAAGTTTCAGAGTTACAAAAAGGTATATTATAATTAGCAAAATCAAAACCAAGTTCAAAAACTAATCTTTTTATGAACATATTTACAGTAATTGGAAAGGTTATACTTGCAGGTGTGTAATAATCTATCATAGTATTTAACATTGCGTCATAGCAAACGTGTGCAAACGAATTAGTATCTGCGTTCCAATCATTTTCTTTTACTATATATTCACCAAAGTTTAAATATTCATATTCATCATTAACTTTTATTCCTAATTGATATTTAATAATAGTTCCTTTATCAAGTTGTTTTTTACTATTAAAATCAAGTTCTTTCATAACTGTTTTTAATAAGTCTGCGTTTGTGATAGAATTTATACTTAATATATCTTCTAATTCAACTTCTTCATAATTTTGCCAATATGTTATTTTATGTTTTACTTCACGCCCATAAGTTGATATAGCATTCTTAAAATCTTGACTATGTATTCTCATTATAATGCCTCATTTCCAACAAATTCAAAACCAAAAGACTTTGACATATCTATATGATAAAAATCTAATTCTAAATCACCTTTGTGTGTTGTAACTGTTTTTCTTGTTCCATCTGGGTCATCATAAACAACCGTTTGTGTAACTCTCCTAAAAATATTATTAGTTAGATATGTTATTTCGGTAGGCTTCAAAGGTCTAAAACTTAAACTAAATTTAGGAATTGTGCCTTTAAATGTGCCAGTAAATTTATTAGAAAGTGTGTATCCGGTGTCTGACGACCAAGTGTCAAAAAAACCATACTTAACATTTGTTAAATATTGTCCCATAGATATACCATTTATTACTAAACTATCTTTATCTATAAACATTATTTTACCTCCTAACGATTAGTTGCAAAATTGCGTTGTGCTTGTGTATTAGAAACTTGTCTTTGTATTAATCTTCCATCAAGATATACATTAACCGGTCCACCACCACCAGAACCACCAAAACGTGCTATTTCACTTGCCAAAGTACTTAAATAACCTTGTGTCATAGGCACAACTGCCTCAGGGTAACCTGCTTCACCAATTAAAGCCCTTGTAGGTTGTGTAACAATTCCACCCAAAGCAAAATGTCTTCCACCACCACTCGAATATGCACTTCCACTACTTCCTATATTTTGATTTACTTGTTGTGATAAACCAAAAATTTCTTGTAATTTGTTTTTTATTTTATCAAGAGTTGATGATGTGTAGTCAGTTGCTGTCATTTGAATATTCCATTGTTTGCCTGTTAAACTTTCATATTTTCTTTTTAAATCATCAGTATTATATCCTAAATACTCCATAATGCCTATTTGCTCACTTAAAGCATAAATATAATCTCTGGTTTCTTCTTCATTTAAAAGCCCTTGATTATATAAATATTCATACGCTGATAATGTTTCTTTTAATTGTTCACTTAACGCTTTTTGTTCTTCTTTCATTGACTTTGTAACAATTGTATTAGATTGTATAATTTTTATTTGTTCAGAAGTTGCACGTGTATTATTCCTTAATAAATTTGTATATGTGCTTAATTGATTTCTATCAATTTTTCCATCTTCTATTTTTTGTTTCATTTCTTTATTGAATTCGCCTAATACTTCTGTATGATGTTTTTCAGCCTCGGTTTGTTTCTCAGTCATTTCTTTAACTTCTTTTAAACCTTGTTTTATATTTTTTAAATCTTCAATTAAATCTCTGCCAGTCATAGCGGTATATAAAAGATAAACACCAAGAGTCACAACGCCTATTGTTAAAAGCCCAGTTAAAATTGATTGTAATCCGAGTAATCCTGTTCCTGCTCCAGCACTTCCTAATAAAGTAGCAACGCCTTTTAAAACTTTTGCAATTTTAACCGCACCAAAAGTTATTAATAAAGCCTCTCCAACTTTTTTTATTAAGTCCCAGTTTTCTTTTAACCATTTTGCAAGGTCTTGCAATTTATTAACTAAATTTTGGTCTAGTTCAGGTATTTGAAATAAACCACCACCACTACTAGCACCTCCACCACTTGAATTATCTTGTTGTGTCCTAATAACATCAAAATCATAAGTTTGTCTATTTAATTCCTTTTGTGCTTTTGCTTGTGATTGCAAAGCCTTTGCATTTGCTCTAGCCAAAAAATCAATGCCGGTCAAAGCCTTTATAAACACATTCAAATATCCTAATGCTTTTAACAAACTATTGCTTATCATTTCAAGAACAGGTGCTAAAAATGAACCAAGTCCTACCCAAACACTTTTTAATTTATCTGCCAGTTCAGTATCTTGTGAAAGATATGCAGAACTTGCGCGACTTACAAGTGAGTAAGCACTTCTTAAACCTACTAATGCTAAAGCATATTTTTTAACTGTATTACCCATTTTTTTGAAGTTAAAATCGGTTTTTTGTCCCATTCCGTCAGTTTCATCACCTGCGTTTTTAACTTTTAATCTTAAATCTAACATTTTATTTGACAAACTTTCAACACTTGCTTGTGTTTGTTGTATATCTGAATTAATATCGCCTTTTGCATATCCTTTTCCACTTGCTTTTATTTGCAATAATTTTTCTAATCTCTTTTGTTGTGTTTTTAATTTGCTTTCTAATTGTTTATATTGTGCGTCAAAACTCTTAGTACCAAGTTCTGTCTCGATTACTAATTTATTTTCAGACATAAAAATCAACTCCTTCCTTCTTGCCTTAATCTATAAAAGTCCTCAATGTTTTTCATTTGTTCATCAGTAAGTTCCACCTTTTTTGTTTTCTTTTTTAAAGCCACATGCTCTTTTTGTTTTCTTATTCTTTCTTTATCCTTAGGGTCTTTATAATCCTTTTCGTCAAGGTTTCTTGTTTCTCTTATTCTATTAATTAAACTATCAGGCAACAAGCCACTTATCAATTCGTTATATTCCCACCAATGAAGATAATCAATTTTATTTAAGTCCATGCTATACGCTTGTCTTATACTTGTTCTTACATCTTGTTCGTCTTGTAAATAATCAAAATCGATTTCTTCAATTGGCGTATTTTCTTCCTTACCACACCTTAAATACGTTGCAATTTTATTTTGTAATACATCTCGGTCGTCATTATCAACATTATATCCTAGTAATAAGCCCTCAATAGCAAGGTATCTTTCTAAATTAGTTATTTCATCATCATCAATAGCCCTTAAACAAGCCAAAGCAATTCTATAATCAGTATTAATATTATAAATGTGACCGTTGGCTTCCATTTTTGTTGGATACATTAAATCACATCGCTTTTCTTATCTAAATATTTATTAACAAGCCTTTGTTGTGCCTTTTCTCTTTGTATCTTCATTTTTTTAAAATGTGGGTCTAGTGCGTCCATAAGTTTATTATATTGTCCTGCACTTTTCTTATCCCCAAATATCTTATCACAAGCACCCTCAGTTAAAAAACTATCAAACAATTTACGCATTTTTTTATCATGTTCATCATCTAGTTCTATTAATTGTCTCACTCTTTCTTCATTACTTAATTCAGTATTTTCTAAGATTGTTTTTTCTCTTTCAGAATATTCTTTACCATATTTTTCAATGTTGTCTCCTGCATTCATCATTCTTTCGATTAATCCCATGTCAGTCAAATCAATTTCAATTGTATCTCCTTTATCATTAACTTCCATAACATAATAATCTTCCATGTTTTTCTCTAAAACTAACTTTTCCATAATATACTATCCTCCTAAATATATTATACCATATTTTTTGAATATTAAAAAAAGGCAGGTAACCCCCACCTTTGATTTTATAAACTTGTGCCTGCGTCTTCTGTAAATGTTATTGATGAACCACTTACTGTTGCAATACCAGTTTTAGGGTTGCTATAATCTATATCATAAGAAATAGTAGCATTTTCTCCTAGCCACTCAGTAATAGTTATTAAAACATCATACATAACGGCTTGATAATTACCAGCAGTTCCATTTGTCTTAGCAGTATCAATTTCTATTAATTGAGTTTGCCCTGAAATTGCTTTTCTTCTTAATTCATCAAGGTATTCATAAATTTCTTCACCTTCATAACATCTTTTACCACTAATTGAAGAACTTATTTGATAATTTTGAAATACTGTCTCAGTAGTAGCACGAATTATAGGCTTGAATGTATCTTTAGTTGTACTAAATGTTACACTTAATGATTCAACACCTTCACCCTCTTGTTTCCAAGTTGGATTTTCAGTTGCACCAGTTGTTGTAGCAGTATTTATAAAATGTTGAAATTCATGTCTTTGTAATTGTCTCATAGTTTTCCCTCCTCTTTCTTAAAAGTTTTCGGATTGTCAAGTTCTCTTTTAATAAGAACTAAATCTTTATAACTAAGAGGGTCAATAAAACCTTTTTCGTTTAATTTAACAATTGCCTCATAGTTGCTTGTTTTAATCTCATCGCCCTCGATATAATTAACACCGTTGGCTGTGAAATCTTTTCTTGCAATTAATTTTTTCATAGGTTTACTCCTCTCTATATGTTATTTGTATTTGAATATCAAATGTTGCCTCCGTGCCATTAACATTGTTAATAGTTCCACAGTTTAAGCATTCAATACTTTCTATACCATTTATACTAGGCAAAACGCCTTTTTTATTATTATCTTTGATAGCCTTTTCAAAATCTTCAAAGAACCCTATATTATTTAAGTTATTAATAGTGTCTTTTGAATAAAACTTACGGTTTCTAAACGAATACACATCTCTATGAATTTCTACACCTATAACCCACTTTTGCACTGTGCTTGCAGTAGGTATTTTATCAAGCGAGAAATCCCCAACTTCTCCTAGAAAATCGGCATTAATTTGATAGTTTCTATCTTCTATTAAAGTATTAATAACCTCGAATAAATAATCTCTTAATTTAGTAATTCTATAATCCATTATTTGCCTCCACGATTAACATAATCTTGAACACGGTTTACTATGTCTTGACCTTTGGCAGTCCACATTCGTTTATCCCAATAAGTCGTAGCGTCTGCGTGTTTATCAGTATGAATATTAATTTGTTTACCATTTCTTATCCCATAATAAACAACTTTTGCGTATTCTTGTTCGTATGTAATAGTATTTGCCGTAACATTTCTAGTTGGTTGCCCACCTTGAATAACTGTTTCAGCCAAATCACCATTGTCAAACGGAACAAATCTATCCATTTCTTTTGCACATTCATTTGT
This sequence comes from Candidatus Ruminimicrobiellum bubulum, assembly GCA_017651625.1. Taxonomy (GTDB): domain Bacteria; phylum Elusimicrobiota; class Endomicrobiia; order Endomicrobiales; family Endomicrobiaceae; genus Ruminimicrobiellum; species Ruminimicrobiellum bubulum. The sequence continues at coordinate 11,485 of JAGCCP010000026.1, forward strand.
AAAAAATTTATGTACACGCCCATTTGGTTCAATACCCAAATTGGCTTTTATAACACTAACAGGTTGCATTTTAACAGGCATATTATTTGCCCCCTATATGAATATGTTTACTATTTCCAAAATTATTATTCTTAATACTTGTAATATTATAAACTTGATAATTTTTAAGGTCTTGTTGTGTCGCAATGTCTTGGGTAAGTTCGCCTTGCACTATAATGTCGCCTATACTGAAATTGTTAATATCTAACTCGTTCAAATCATAAGGCAGTCTTATCTCAACATCGTTGGCGTTATCATAACCCTTGTTTAGACTAGCACCTTTTCCACCGAAGAACCATACATTATCATAGTTAAATCTTCGCCATTTTTCCAAGTGTGTCGCAACGTCTAATCCGTCTTGATGATAAATAGTCAACTTGCTATTACAAATCATCTAACACCTGCATACATTATATGTTCGCCATTAACTATTACACCAACCAAGCACTCGTACATTATAGTATTCAATTCTTTATTTTTTGAACTTATAACATCACTTACTTTGTCGGAAGTTATATAACTTACACTATAACCATCAGTATTCTCACTAGCCACATTGCCATTACTAGCAACATTGCTTAATGTTTCATCATAACTAGACATACTATCTATCATTTTAAACTCGCAAATCTTTACCTCTGGGGGTATATCATTACTATCAATTCCTTTAAGTCTATTTTGAGTTCTTATATCAATTCTTCTTCTTGCTTCAAATTCTAATAGATTAAAAGGCGTTAGGTCTAAAGTGCCACCTAAAGCCCTATATTCTTCATACGTTAGGTATGGTTCACTAAATTCCATAAACGCCCTCCTTTAATTATAAACTTGGATTACCTTCGATTGGGAATTGTGCAACTACTACTTTACTTTCGTCAGTTAAACCAACTACATAATGTTCATCTGCTGAAATTAAAGTTTTCTTACCTTTAACAATTCTGTCAGTTTCAACATTTACACCACGTTTTAAGTAAATAGTAACTGCTGATAATTCTTCGTCTCCAGTTTGTGATTCTGCTCTTAATTGAACAATTGGGTTTTGATAATAAGTTCCAGCCTCATTAACTGCTTTTCTACTTGCAACAACTCTTGTGTTAGCAATCATACCAATTTCACCACGCATGATAACTTCTTGATTATATTTATCTGCACTTATAAAGTTTGCATCTTTTCTTAATGTAGAAATTTGATGTGGGTGAACAAACATAACTTTTGGTACGTTTTCTTCTTCCAAGAATAAATCAAGTGTATCAATTACATTATTGTAAGATATATCGTTTGCAAAAGTCTTTTTAACTTGTGCTCCCTTTAAAGTGTCAATTACATCATTATCAACTTTACTTGCAATTGATTTTGCTAATTGGTTATTTATTTCTCCAATTGGATTTCCATAACCACTTAATACTGCTTCGTCAGTAATTGTTACGTCTTTAACAATTTTCTTAACTTTGTATTCAGCAGTTGTAGTAGTTAATTGAGCGTCGCCTTGTGCAACTCCTTCTGCTACTTCCTCTGCGTCCCCAATATATTCATATTTAGGAACTGTTATTGTACTACCTGCTTGTCCTTCCAAAGTAGTATCAATTTTTGCAAATGTTGTTGCAACAATTGCTTTTGGCAATTTTGCACTAATCATTGGTGCCATTACTTCTGGGTCTACTAAATTTGTTAACTTTGTAGTGTTATCCATAAAAAATCATTCCTTCCTTTATTTATTATACTTATTAAATAACTCGGGATTTGACGCTTTTAACTCTATTCTTTGTTTATATCCCATCTTGTCAAAATCTTCTTTTGAAACTGTATTTTCCATACTTTCGTCAGCCGATGGCATATCTACAATTTGATTAGGGTTTTCAAATATTCCATCTTTTCCGTTTGTTATTTCCTCGAATAAATCTTTTGCAGATTTACCCATGTTCGCACTATCTTTAAGTGCTGTTTTGATTTCGTTCATAATTGCATTTTTTGTAAAATCATTTACGAACTTTTTATCACCAAATATAGAAGTTATATTTTTTGTTAAAATGTCGTCTTCTTCTTTGGCTTTTTGTTTTGCCTCTTGTTCACTAATTGAAGTTTGCAACTCTTCATATTTAGTTTTCCACTCGGCGTTGTCTTTAGCCTTTTCGTCAAACTCTTTGATTTTAGTTTCGTAAGTTTCTACTCTATCCTCCAATCCTTTTTTTTCAGATTTTAAAGTGTCTATCTCACTATCCTTTTTAGCCATAGCCTTACCATATAAAGCCATAACCTTATCAATTTGTTCTGCTTCTAAAAAGTCTAAATTCTCTCTTTTCATAATTTCCTCCTATCGTTAGTTTTACGTGCCACGAACACGTGAGATTTAATTATAGGAGTTCTCTTCCGAACTCTCAACTAAATTATAACACAGTTTTAAAAAAATACAAAATTGCATAATAAAAAGCAAGATTATTTCTTGCTAGTTTTCTTTTTAGTTGTTTTTGGTTTAACATTTTTTTCTACTTCTTCAATTTTTGCTTTTATAACTTTTTCAATAGGTTGTACGCTTTCTCCAACTGGTGCTTTCTTTTCTTCTTTAACTTGTTCAATACCCATTAAAACAACTGCATTGTTTTGTTTTAAAAACTCGTATCTTTCTTTTGTACAATTCCATGTACTAACTTCGGCAGTTCTAGGTGTATCTAAACCATATTCGTTTTTTTCAACTGTATCATTAAAATTTCTAATAGCCTTAACTATGTAATTCTTCATAATTCTCCTCCTTTATATAATAACCATATTTATCATTTTTAAAAACATTTTTTAAATATGGATATCGTTCTTTCATAATTTCATCGGTTAAATCGTCTTGTTTATGTATCTCGTAAATATTATCTTCTTCAATTCCTTGTGGACTTAGGTAAGGCACTGCAACTACCATTTCTTTACACCTATTATATGCGTATTTTAATACGTTTTGAGCATTGTGTTCATCTAAGTGTTCTATTACATCACCAAATATAATTATGTCGTAATAATCGTATTTAAAATCAATTATATTGGCATTATAAACTTTATTATATCGCTTTTCTAAATTAAAGTTATCAATATTTGGTTTAAACACTTCCACAGCCTCAATGTCTGCAAAATAATCTTGTAAAAATGGCAGATAAGTACCTTCCCCTGCCCCTACGTCTAATATCTTTGCATTTTTATCAAATTTATTTTTTAAATAATCAGTTATTTCTTTTTTATATATTGCGTATGAAGTAGCCATTATATTTGTTGATACCTCTTTTCTGCAAGTTCTTTCCATTGCTTATCAAATTTCATTTGAACCCATTGCTTATATTTTTCATTTTTAGTATTTGCTATAAAATAATACATTTCTCCAAGATGTTTATAAATAGACATTTCCCACATTGCCTCACGTTTTGTTGTTACACTTGTAGTATTACTTCTATTCCATACATGAGTAGATTTGTTTAAACAAGTAAAACTATTTGATTTTTCGCATATTCTATAATGATGTACTCTATCTTCGGCAAGTGTGCTTTCAGGGAATAATGTATCTTTTAATATTTCGGTTTTTACAACCTTAGTCCATATAGCACACACATCATTAATAAATGCGTCATACATTGTCTGATAATTAGGTCTAAATGGAAACAAATCCTCTTTTCCATCTTTATACAAATCAAAGCCTAAAAACATTACATCTTCATCTTCTAAATTGTCATTTATTTCTTGTAATGTGTTTTCATTTTTTAAATGGTCGTCACTATCTAAACAAACTATATAATCCCCTGTTGCTTCCATTATTCCAATATTTCTAGTTCCACCATTATATTTTTTATAAGGTACTTTTAATACTTTATGTGGTGGTTTTAACATATTATTTGCTATTTCAAGTGAATTATCTTCACTCATATCATCAATAAATATTATCTCATAGTTCTTGTATGTTTGATTTAATACACTATTTAAGCAACCCTCAAGCCACTTGGCATTGTTATAGTTAGGTATTATAATGCTAAACTTATAATCTTTCTTTTCTACTGGTTCTATTAATTTTAACCACTCTTTGCCATAGTCAACATAGTGATATTCAAAACCTTTTTGTAATTGTTCTATTTCCTCTAAATTTAAGTTAGACAAGTCTTTTTTTAATATATAACCTTTACCGTTAGTAAGTTCCTTAATAGCATTCGGAAAATCAGTGCAAACACATGGTGTTCCTATAATTAAACTTTCATACATTACCATACATTGTGATTCATAATCACTCAATTGCCATAAACTATCTGCCCATGCCATATATTTATATGGATTATCTTGTCTTCCTAGCCATACAATATTATAATTTTGTAATTGTCTTTTAAGTTCTTCTCCATATTTAGGATATAAATAATTACTGCCTATAACAACAAATTGGTAATCTTTTCCGTATTTTTCTTCACATTTATCTAAAATTGGTCTTAATCTAGGAAAACCTTTTTGTTGGTCTATTCTACTTACTATTAAAAAGTTGTGTTTCTTTTTAGATATATCTACTTCTTCTTTTGAAAGCCTTTTAACTTCTTCTTCATCAATTAAATTCGGAATAACAATACAGTCTTTACCTTTGCGTTCTTTAAATTGCCTTTTTGCTTCTTCACTTACTGCAACATATTTTTTAAAAGGTATAACTTCCTCATAATGTTCACAACTATCTACTAAATTCCCATTTATAACTTGTATATAATTATTTCTTCTTGCTTTTACTTTTCTTAAATTATAAACTGCATCATAAATAACATAATCAAACACTTCGTCTTGGCAAATATCAACGTGTTTTACATTACCAACAGTAGCCCATTTTTCTAGCATATTCAAAGGGCTATCACTGCTTGCATAAACAAAAGTAATTTCATGCCCATGATTTTTTAAATATTTGCCTCTAGCATACATTGTTTTTTCTACGCCACCAGTTTCAAAAGGTCTAGTGTAATATATTGCAATTTTCATCTTACCACCTAAAATAATTATACCATAAAAAGAAAAGACTGTAAAATTACAGTCTATTGTATCTTCCAAATTAATTCAATCTCTTCATAAGTACAATCCCACGTGTCCACAACGTAGCCATCGACACACGCTGTTATATGACCATTAGTAGTAATTAAATATTTGCCAACAGGGTGATTATCTGCAAATTCTCCTATATATGTTTCTGTATATGGTATTCTCTTAAATTTTTTATCTAAAAAATCCCTTACAAATACTGCACTATCCATCATATAACCTTTTTCCATTGCACTTTTGCATAATTCTTTGTATGCTTCTTTCCATGTTATATCCATAACAATTGAATATGCTCTAGGAAAACAATCATCAATAAAATTATTATGACTATTTGCATTATAATAATAATATTTCATATTATATATTATCTCATACTTCTTTGTATTGTTTCATTTAACATTTGTTTTTGTTGAGGTGTTGATGCTTCTTCATATAATACCATGATAAAGTCTTCTAGGGCTTTTACCATATAGTGAAAACTTTTGTCGGTTTCTTCTCCAGCACCATAGCGAGAACGAGATTCTTGATATCTACCATATTCTCCAGCCATTCTATCTAATTCTTCATCACCACGATATTTCATATCATAACCACGTCTTCCATAACTATCTCTTCCATATTCACCGTAGTTATCACGTCCATAACTATCATATCCAGCACGTCTTCCACGCCCATAATTTCCATATTCTCCGTACATTTCTTTATCCTCCTTTGCCATATGTTTTATTTTACTTAACTTATATAAGTGGTCTAAATTGTTTGTGTTTATATCTTCGTCAAGTATGTGTTTAATCTTCTCATCGACCTTTTCTATTACTTTGTCTTCCAAATTACTCACTCCTTTCTTTTAAAAGGTAAATTCCATCATTTTTTTCATTTTTTCGTCAAATTTTATATCATTTTTTATAGATAATAAAACTTGTATTTCATCACTTTTCAAATCTTCTTTTGATAACAATTTTTCAAGTTCCTCATTTATTTTTTTATCTATTTTTTCAATCATTATTATTTTTCCTTTCTTTTAAGAGTTTTAATATTTCTTCTTGGTTTTTAATAATCTTTTCAAAATACTGTGTGTCTTGTTTTTGTAATTCTTGCATTAAATCAGTATTGTTAAAGTCTTGCATTAATAAAATCAAATTATAAATTTGCAAGACCAAAGAAGCCATATCTAAATTATTTCTCATTACCTATTAAGTCTGCTTATACTAAATGTTGCATTAGTTATAATTGCTTGTGTAGTTGCTATTGGTGTTGTAGGCGTAGTTGGTGTTGATACACTTGGAACTGATTGAACTGATATATTAGTTGTTCCACGTGGGCAAACTCTTAATTTCTTATCAAATGAAACAGTTTCATAGTCATCGGCTGCCGCAATTGTTACGGCTCTAACTGTATCAGGTATTAACACTCCATCTTGGAATAAACCTATTGCCACAACACCAGCGTCTGCTGTACTTACTGAAGCACTAAACTCTACATCGTAATAGCCTGTGTATCCGTTTCCAAATATTTTGAAGTTAGGATTACCGTTTGAGTAATCTAACCAACCATTGCAATTACAAGTAGCACATCTTGTTCTAATATCAGTTTCATCAAAAGTTATAGGACTTGCGTTACTTGGCAACACTAATGGTTCATTTATAATTGTTTCTATCATATTATTTCTCCTTTCAATAATAAATAAAAGAGAATAGAACTATGCCTATTCTCTATGCTACCGACATTGTTGTCGGTACCTGTTAGCAAGTTCTCGTAATCGAGTGTGTCGTAATCGACTATATGCTATTAAATAAATTGACTTGTTGTGTTGAATCCACAGCCACAACCGTTGTTGTTACAACTGAATATAGGTGTGCGTCCATAAACTGGTGTTGACGGAATTGGGCATGTGTTCAATGAATTTAGCAAGGCTTCATTAGAAGCAACATTATCTGCTCTTAATTGTGCTGTTTGAGCAATTTGTGATGCTCTTAAATCTGCCATTTGTAATTGTCTTTGTAAATCTGCAATCTTATCATTTTTCTCATCTAATCTATCTCTGAATATTTCATCGATTATCTTTTGAGTGTTAGCAGTTTGATTTACAAGGATATTTTGACCAATTTCTCTTAAAACTTCTCTGTCTGTGCAGTTTTCACTAATAACAGTTGATTTTAGGTCTTGTGTTGCAAGACGATTTTCACAACAACAGTTATCTAATGAACTTTGTAAACCATTAAATCCTTGAAGTGTAGCGATTTGGTTATTGAAGTTTTGGTTCATATTAGCCATTTGTCTATTACATGCTGATACTTCTGCATTATAGAAACCATTGCTTACAGTTTGGTTCATATCACTGCAACAGTTACACAATTGATTGCTTAATGAGTAAATACCACTATTTACAGTGTCAAGTTGGTTGCTTAAATGCAATGTGTCAAATCCATTGTTAGTATTAGACATTATTTCTTTTTGTCCGTTTGAAAGCCATGCGAAACCATTGTCGAAACTGTTTCCACCGAAGAAACCACCATTTCCGTTGTTTCCTCCCCAGTTTCCACCAAATAAGGCAAGTAATAAGATTACCCAAATCCAATCAGAACCGTAGCCTCCAAAGCCACCATTTCCTCCACCCATCATCATAGGATAAAATGGATATGGATAAAATCCGTTCCCATTGTTGTTAGTAGCCAATTCTACTGTTGGTTGAATGCCTCCATTCATAAATCTTTCCTCCTCTCAAATAAATATTTAAGACGCTAGAAATCTTATAAGGAAGTACTATCTAGCATAATACCCCCTTACAAGACTTTTAGCCTTGTTTATTTTGATTAAACATTCCCATTAAGTTATCCCATTGTTGTCGTTGTTGAGGATTAAAACCGTTCACTGTTTCATTTAATAAATCCTGCGGGTTATTGTTCTTTCTTGCTTCTTGATACTTTTGAAACGCTTGTGGATTCTGCCTTTTCAATTGTTGTTCCATCTGTTTCAACATATTCTGCGGTATCTGTTGCATTTTGTTTTGTATTAACATTTTTAACATCTGCATCATTTTCTATCTTTCCTCTCAATTCTTCAATTTGTGCTTGTAAGTATTCTATTTGCATGTCTTTTGCGTCCTTTGGTACTATTTCATTTAATTCATAAGACTTTATATCACCCTTTGTGTTTTTAATCCACATAACCGTCATATCTTTACTAAAAAATGGTGTGTCATAATAAACAATTTCTTTATTTACATCATCAATAGTATTAACAAATTTCATTGTGTGATTAGTAGGGGCTAGTTGAAAGTTTTGAGTTAAGTTTGTAGGTTGTGGTGTTTGAACTGGTTGTTGCATTTGTTGACGCATTTTTTCTAATTGTGATATTTGCTCATTTATTTTATCTAGGTTTGCTTGTGGATTATATACATTATTAAAATATGGATTATTATACATTTTTACATCTCCTTTTTAATATAAGAAAAAGAGACATGATATGATTAGTGGTTGAATTGGTTTCATATCTTTGTCTCCTTTCTTGATTACTATTCTACTAAAAAATATTAATACAAATTAATACAATAACAAAAAAAGGCTCTTTTTAAGCCTTTATTTCTTTCTTAACCATATATATTATTTGTCTAATACCTGCTTCAGTATAATTATATTTACTTGCTAAATAAATGGCATTTTCTTTGTTTATGAAAAAATCATAACAAACTTTATATCTTATACTATCTTTTTCTGCAACTTTTAAAATGCTTTCTTCAAATTTTTCTTTGGGCATCCCTTTATATAATGGTTTATAGGTTTTTTTAACGAGTTTAGATGTGATATATGAAAGTCCAACACCAAGCATTATAGGTATTAATATACTTATTCCGAGTGGTGTGGTAATTCTATTTAGTATGTAGTAGGTTAGGTTTGATACGATGAAACATTGTTTCATACTAGGTAAATGAAAAGGTTTGCCAAATACTCTTTTTGATAGCCAAAACGAGGTTAAGATAAATAAGCATTCAATAATTGTGCCATTTAATTTAGCAAAGAGTAATATTATAACTATTGTCAAAGTATTCCATATTAGACTTAAAATAAAATATATGATATAAGTTAATTTTGTTTCCTTGTCTAGTGCTTTAAAGTTATGCAAGTTTCTTTGCAATCTTTTTGGCAACTTTAACAAGTTTGCTTTCGTCTGCGAAAATGAACCAACTTCCACTTGGTACGTACATAATATCTCTCCTTTCTCAAAATATAATTTATGTAAAATTAACATCATGAACATATAATCTAAATTTAAAAGCATATCTGCAACTTGATTATTTATACATGTAATCGAATATTTGTATCTTGAAATACTCGAAATGAATTGAAATATAAAATTTAAAATTATAACAATTAAAAATTTTTTATTAAAAAATTTTAATTTTAATTTAGATGTTAAATTATTTATGATTATGAATAAAACATAAAGATAAGTTAATTCAAGTATTAACGAAAATACACTTCCTATTAATAAAGATTTTAATAATTGTATAGTTAAAGTAAATGGAAAAGTATAAATATTTATTAAACGAATTTTAGTAGTGTTATTTTTACATATTATACTTATCATTATATATTGATAAATCATTATTAAAGTAATATTATATATGCTTAATGTAATTTTATTATTTAGAAAATTAGAATTAATATAATTAAATATCTTATTATTTAAATCTAATCCAAAATAATCCAACCCCACCATCTTCATTATAAACACTAAAACTAATACAAACAAATACACTTTAAGACTTGCTCTTAAATATTTGTCATAATCTTTAAACATAAAACCCTCCTATAAAAAAAACGAGGCAAACAGATAAACCTCGCAAAAAAACATTATACACTTTTGTTTTTCTTTTTGTCAACGACTGTGTTTCGACAACTTCTTATAAAACCCATTTCACTTGCTACAAAAGAATTTCCACCTAGTTTTTCATATTTGGTAAAAAGTTCTTCGATATGTTGATAATCAAATTCTTCACGTTTTAAACCATTTCTTAAACTGCCACTAAATTGGCTTATTTCGTGTTTGATACGGTCTATTTCGTTTATATCGACTTTCTTATCAACTTTTTGTATTTGCTCTTTTAAATCATCAATACCAAGCAACTTCCCGCATATTTTTCCAAGCCATGTAAAAGGATTTATTTTAATAGGCGATATTTCTATGCCTATCATTGCCAAAACACCTAAAAGTACACCATACTGCTCAATAATTGTCTTCATATTATGTCCTCCATTATCTGACACAACAATTATAACACGGTTTTTTACTTTTGACAAAGTCGGTTATTTTTCTGTTTTTATTTTCCAATTTTTAAACATACATATACGAATAGCAATAAAAATATTATGCTTACTATTGCAATAAAGTATCCCATTTATTCCTCTTCAATTTTTATTCTCATATCGTGTGTTATTAAATCTATACTGTTTTCTTCAACTATTATTTTATCTATCAAATCATTTGAATTAACCCATAAATCCATTTCTTCTAATTCAGAATCGGTATATGTGTTTAATATATCTCTTAATTTTGTTATCATTTTTCGTTCTCCTTTTCAATTATAATCTTATTATCTTTTGCATAAACTCTTATAAAATCATCTTCCTTTATGCAACTTTTTTGTAATACTTCCTTTGATATATTAGCACAATAACAATTTATTTTTCGTGTGCCATTTTTACCATAGTAGTATTTTTTAGTTATTTTCGACATTTTCAGCCTCCTTTAGAATATCTAATAAGTCTTTTGCTAAACAATGTGCTTCAGTTGAACCGCAAACATTAAAATCTACAAGTTCTCTATAAATATATTTTCTTAATTCATCTGCTTTTTTAGTAGCCTTGTCTATTTTGGATTGTAAATTGTTTATTTTATCTTGTAATTCACTAAATGTACTTATTGCTTTATTCCAACTTTCAGTATCAGTAACTTCAACACCATTTATAAATACTTTTGCTGGTAAAATGTCATATTTAGTTATATTTATTCCAGTTGTACTTATAATATCAGTAGTTATTTTATTATTCATTTACTCCACTTCCTTTTCAATTTTTCGTAATCTTAATTCAAATTCTAGTTCATCAATTTTTTGTTCTACTAAATGTGAATTATCTATATAATCATAAAACATACTATCAATATCTCCGTCCCAAAAACTGTATTCTTCATCATAAAATTTTGGATTTCTTTTTAAAAATTTAATTGTATTTTCTATATGTGAAGTTTCCATATCTTTTATTTTTAAGAATTTATGGTCTTTTGTTTCCCACCAATCTTTTTTATATGTATAATTCATTTCATTCCACCTCACTTTTAAATAAATTATCTATTCTTTCTTTTGCTATATTAAAATAATTTTTATTTAATTCAATTCCTACGAAATTCCTGTTTAATTTTTTTGATGCAATTCCTGTTGTTCCCGACCCCATAAACATATCTAAAACTGTATCTCCTTCTTTTGTGCTCAATAATATACAAGTTTCAGGCAATTCTAAAGGAAACCCACTATGTCCCCATTTGGACTTAACTTCTTTTCTTCCAAAACCTTTAACATCTTTTTTACCACTATTAAATGGTATTTCCCATACATTACCTACATTTTTTGTTTTAAATATATATGAGTTTTTATTGTAAGCATCTTCTTTATGCAATTCAATATTTGCAGAAGTATGCCTTAACATAAATATATACTCACATTGATTGGTTAGTTGTCTATTGGTATTTGCAGGTTGTTGATTATATCTATACCAAATTACAGTATCATGTAATTTAAACATAATCTTTCTTGTCGCAATCTCCATTATTTCAAATGCTCTTATAGTAATTTCACTATCGTTAATAACATTTAGCCAAAATGTTCCATTTGGTTTTAAAACTCTTTTACATTCTTTTAACCATAATTCACACCAATCTAAATATTGTTTATATGAGTTAAAATATGCTTCATATTCAAACCCTTTCCAATATGGTGGAGAAGTTATAATACAGTCTATGCTTTCGTTGGGTATATTTTTCATTTTTTCTATACAATCACCATATATTAAATCAATCATTTTTCCTCCTAGATTTTTTTAATCTTCATTTTCTTGTTCAATATTTTCTTCTAACAATTCAACTTTTGTGTTTCCTTCGTCAGTATATGTTTCATAACCGTATATTAAAGTATCAGTATCATCACACATTTCTTCGGCTTTGCTTATTGCCTCTTCTTCATCACTTGCGATTACTTCATAATCTATACAAATTGTTCTTGCTAAACATACATTATATTTATTCATCATTCCCACCTCTTTTCTATTAATAATACCCTTTATCGTCTAACTCCCAATACAAATCATTTATTGGTTTCCATTCTTCATCAGTTATCATTTCCCTCAAATGTTTCTCGTACAAATTCCAATAGCATATTTTAAAATATTCTTCATTATCTTCTTTAAAAGTATAATCTTTCCAATATATTTCATCACTAAATCTAGTATTATTCATAATTATTTCTAAAATACTATTATCATATTTTGCACTTGTATTAATGCTTCTTTCCATACATTGCTGATTTACAAGTAAAAAATATTGACCTAAATATTCTATACCATAATCATTAGCAAACTTAACCAAAGAGTGTTTAATGTTAGGGTATTGTTTAATCATATCACCCAACTCGTACCGCATTGCTTTAAGTTGTTTTGTAGGTAAAATCGGTATCAACCTTTTGCTCCAAATTCTCAATTTAAATCATCTCCTTTTTATGATAATCTTTCAAAATTAATTCTTTAACTTGTTCATCACTTAATGGATTACTGATACTATCAAAGAATATTAGTCCATGTGTAATAATTTTATATGGTTTATTTAAATGTTGTGCAACAACAGTTATTTCACATCTAATTTGTCTGTCCTCTTTTGCTAATTTGTTTTTTAATTTAATTATTTGTTCTACATTATTTCTTTCTAAATGATATCCGTTTTTTTCTAAAAAAACATACATTTCATTATCTATTTTCTTTGACATTTGTCTAGCATATTCATTCATTAATTCATCTAACATTTTAATCACCACACTTTCTCTTGTTAGGTACATATTACCATATACACATATAAAAGTCAATACTATTAATTTAATGTAAATAAAAAAAGAACATATTTCTATGTTCCTCCCCCTATTCGCATATATAGTTAACTTGCCAATAATCAAATTAACCTCCCAACGCTTTCAGTATACGACTTTGTTATTGGTCTAGGGTATTAGTCGTTTTCCCTTCTAATAGGATACACAATATAAATTGTAGTATCACTGAACGCATATACCACATTACTCTATATAGTTCCGCATATTGCCATACTATATCAGATTACGAAGTATATGAAATAATGTGTTGTTCAATATCTAGAATTATTTATCACACATTATGCATTGTTTTAAAACAAAGTGCTAGGTTAAACCTGCTTATATGTGCCATTTTACAAGCACTGTACCAATAATATACTCGAGCAAGTCCACACGGGATACTTGGGATATATTAATTCCTATATTATCAGTACACTACCTATAAAAGATAGCGTTCATCTTTAGCAATTTGTTCGTTAACAAGTGAGTTGCTTTCTCACAATTTAATTATATCACTTTAATTTACTTTTTGCAACTCTCTTATAACCACTAACAGTTAATCGTTTCATTTTCGTAGGAAGACCACTAACTTGCGATAACTCTTTATACTTTTGTGTCAACTTTGTAATATTGCTTTGTGCCGTTCCTACAAGTTCCATATCACCACTCGACTTGGCTAGTATTTGTATGTCTTTCTGTTCACGTATGGCTCGTTCAAGTTGGCGTTGTAGTTGCGTACCCTCGTATAGTGAATAGTGTTTGCCGTCTAGTTCAAAGCCTTTGTTATTATCGTCAATTTTCTTTTGCAGTTCTTCATCAGTATATGTAGGTTTACTAACACCTAGTACAATACTAAATATGTAATGATAACAGTTCATTTCACTAATAGGACGGTGTGAACCGTTGTCGTCGTGGTCTAGTGAATAAGCCTTGCCTTTGTAATCAATAGCCACACCACCGTTTTGTAGTTTGTTAAACTCTTCATTACTAAATTGTCGTCCTTGTACGTTTTCGTGGTCGTCTGCTGGGTTTTCGTGAACACTTATTTCTACACCATCAGCCCCAAACTCTTCGCCGTATATCTTTTGTAATTCGTTGTGTAATTCCCTCAATTCACTTTTAAGGTGCATACGAACGGTGCTATCAAGCCTAACTTTTCGCCCACTCTTATAATCAACAGTTTTCAACCCACTGCCACCTATATCTTTTAAAATACGCCTCATAGAACTATCGAAGGTTTCCTTGCCTTGCGATATGTTAAGTAAAGCCTCATCAAGTACATAGTTGTATGTATCTTTTAAGTTCATAAATTCACCATTTATAGTAAAGCCTAGCAAGTTCGCACGTGTATAGTTGTACATTTCGTTTTTAACAATGTTAGCAAGTGCCATAGTTTGCATTTTAAGGGCTGTATTTTCGGCAAAAGGTACAAAAGGTATATTTCTATACTTGTAAAACTTTTCATAGAATAATTGGTCTCTTTTTGCGTAAGAATTGAATATATTGTCTATGTCTTGTATGTTTAAATCGGTGTACTTGGCTATTTGTCGCACTATTTCATCATAAGCACCACCATATTTAAGAACTTGTACAAGTTGGTGGGCTTGGCTTGGTGTAAGTTCTTTTATTTGCCTTAAAGCACTACCTATTTTTTTATAAAAGAATATATTTGCCTTGTTTATTCGTTCAACCAAACGCTCGGTTAAAAATTCAATTTGGCTTTCGTTTATCATAGTATCACCTATTTAAAATAATCTTCCACTATTTTATGTATTATATCGTGTGAATTAGAACTTAATTCACACCAAAAATCTTCATCAAAGTTGTTCAAATCATAAAAACATATAAAACAACCTTTATAACAATGTAATAATTCATGGTACAAAGTTTTTTTCTTTAAGTCTTTTGGTAGGTCTTTATCTATCCAAATCTCATTTAGTTTATATTTTGTTCTTCCAAAATAACATTCTTCATTGTTCATTTTGTCTAATTCTCCACTATCTTCCCAAAATGTACTTTGTGGCACTTCTTTAATAGTCCATTTTCTATTATTCATTTCAAATTCCATTTTATCACCTAATTAAATTATACCACACAAAAAAGGATTGTTAAAATCCTTATGTGTTTGATTTATATTTTATATAAACTTGTGATGGTGTTATTTCAGTTTCTATGTTTAATTTATTGTTTCCTTCTACTGTTGGTATGTTTGGTAATGTTATTGTTTCTTCTGTTGGGGTGGCTAAACGATAAATAACACTACAACCTTCTAATTTTTGCTTAATGGTATCAAGTCCAGTTCCTTTTTCAAAACCAATCCACCAATTTTTTCTTGCAGCACCTGTATATAATTTATTAACATTATTTATAGAATCCCAATTATTAGGATTAGCAGAATAAATCGCATGAGAGCAAAGTAAATGGTAGTTACCAAATAAATCATATCCTACAAAATCAGTTGGTTTTAGAAACATAACATATTCAACGTTTGTATAATTTGTATTCAAAGATAAATCATTCAAATTTGGAATATTTTCACCTAATTGTCTTACAACCTTGCCATTTATAAAATCAATATAATCACTATATTCGCCTATTCCTCTTAATGGTTCGTCTAGGTATATATTTGTTGTTTCGTTGTAGTAAGGAATATATTTATCTGGTACTGTTGAACCTTCTACTATTTGAATTATAGATAAAAACTCATTTGTATCATCACCTTGTCTAATTCTAATTACTATGTATTTAGCGGTACTATTTGTTGTATAAGTAAATATTGTATCATTTGCATGTTCTATAAAGTTATATACAGTTACACCAATTGAAGGGATATCATTTGTTGTCGCAACTTGAAATATTCTATTAGACAATGTCGAGATTGTTTTGGAAAAAGCATAAGTTGTATTAGGCTTACATGGAATATAAACAATCCTATTGACACCACTTGATTTTATTGTGTCCCCAGAACTTTCAAAATATGCATTAATTTTGTTGGTAGTATCCTTATCAAATAAATTATCGCTTCTAACATTAACTGGTATTTTATATCCGTATGGTTCGTATGGTGTGGCGGTTGAACTTTCTTCTAACATTACATTGTTAAAAGCAACACTACCAGTTTGACTTGATAAATTGTTATCGTCAAGTGCTATATATAAATATAACCAAACCCTTGTTATTGTACTTGGCACCACTATATTAAATGAATTAGTATCAATAACACTTCCTAATGTACCATTTATATCTACTCTTGCAGAGCCTTCATTTATGAAATTATATCCTGATATAGAAATTTCTCTTGAAAAAACATAAGTCGTATTTGGTTTTACAAGATTAGTTAAATCTAATCTAACATAACCAGTGGAGCCCAAAGAACCATCTTGTTCTAATTTAAAAGAATTATCATCTATTTTTGTATAGATTGCTCTATATACTTGGCTTCCAGAAGCAGGTAATTGTAATAAATTCTTTGTCCTATCTCCACAACTTATTATTTCTTGTGGATAATTAGGATTAGGGCTTGGTTGTCCTCCTGTGTAGGGTTCGTATGATGTAAAAGAAGAATTATTTTCTATTTGTGGTTCTTCAATTATTGATGTTGTGCTAATTCCTGCACCACTTTTATATAAATTAAAATGTACTTCACTTGCATTTTGAATTGTATTGTATATACTCTCAGTTAAAGTTATTGTTGCAGTAGACCTTTCACCACTTATTAAATTAATCGTTCCTACACTTCTTAAATTTACTCCGTCAGCAAAAGCAACTATACTCATTGAATTTACTGATAATGGAGGTATCAAAGACAATGTAAATATTCGATTAATTTCGTTTGAGTTTATATCAAATCTAATAGTATTTGTGTCTATAATGTTTGCTTGTAAGCAAATGTTTTTCCCACTTGTACTATTCTGATATGTATTACCATACACCTTATAATCTTTTAAATCTTTACCAACACCACCAAAGTTAATAGGCAAAGTTGTACTTGTTTTTTCTCTTAAAAAGCCTCTTTCAAATACAACATTGCCGTCTTTTAAAATTTTATCTATACTTTCATTGTTTTTATAAATAAATCCTATTTGTTTGTTTGCTTTAATTATCATAGGCTTACACCTCTTTTATTAAGTAATAAACTGTTGCGTCCTTTGTTTCTAGTGCGTCATACTCGGCTTGTGTTAATATAACAATTTTGCTGTTTTGTAAGTATCTATTGTCGCTATCAACCTTGTTATAAACATCACTTGAATTTGCTTTACCTGTTATTTCACTTTGCAACTCAGTTGTTAGTAAAGTCTTTGATATACTGCCACTTACTATATTACAAGTTATTTCATTGTTAGCACTTACTACAACATGAATTGTTGCACTTGTTGTTCCAGTGTAGTCGTCTATTAATCCACTTGCTGGTATTCTTATCTCTTGCCCACTTGCTAATATCAATACTAAATCTTGTGTTAAACTGTCATAATAACCTCTTGTAACAATTTCCTCAACTGGTAAATCAACTGTAATAGTTGTATTGTCGTGCTTTGTAAATGTCAAAACACCTGTTGTTGAATTGTATGTTACATTTTTAATATCGTTCGCATTTTGATTATCTGTATAATCCTTTGCGTCTTGTAAATTACTTGCTAGTGTTGGTGCAATGTCTGTTTCTACTTGTGTCTTAACATCACTTGACATTTCTAATATATCTTCGGCTGTGTAATAATCCACACCTTTCTCAGGTACTACTTTTCCTAAATCTAATCGTGCCATATTTCTACTCCTCTCCTATCGTTAAATATAAATGCCCGTTTAAAAGGCTATAATTTGTCAAATTTGAGCCACTTTCACTTGTGCCTATCAAGTGCCCGTTCTCTATCTTAAAAACTGTTATACCACTGTCTCCGTCGTAAATATCAACGTTTTTTGTTTGTGCGTTTCTATTGGTAATACTAACAGTTGTTTTGTTTCCAGTTTTACTTGCGTCTATGTCAACATTCGCAACTTGATTAAGACCCTCTTGTAATTGTTGCTCAAACTGTTCCATTTCGCTTGGTGTAATTGGTTCGCTGTTTTGTGCCTCTTTTAGTGAACCTTGCCATGTATTAAAATATGCAGGGCTCGGATTGTATCTTTTTATTTCTTCCTCGTTTTCGACTAAATAAGCCACAACACCTATTTCAACTGTGCCTTGTTTTTCTAATACCTCGCTTGGAAAAGAACACTCGTTATTGATAATTATTTGTTTGTAAGTTTTGCCGTTTAATGTAAACAAAGCCTCTTTTACATAGTCGTTTGTAATTCCCTCGTGAAATTCAAACACGCACTTGCTAATATCTATCTCACGTTCGTTTACAGCCTCGTCTTTGATTATTTCTATCTTGTGCGGGTTAACTATCAATCTCATTATTCTTCACCTCTCGTTCCTAGTACATCATCAACAGTTGGGTTTGTTGCTTCTATTTCATCAATCGCTTTTTGGCTTTCTTCTAGTGTTTCGTCTGGTCTTAAAAATTGTCTTTCTTCAACTTTCTTTAAAACACCGTCTTGTACGCCCATTCTTATTTGGTTAAATGATTCTTGTGAATCTTCAATTAATGAATAAGACCAGTCAAAACTTAATTCATAATCACCCATTGGCGATAGGTTATAAGCGTTAGCCAACACATTACATGCGTAGAAAAAGTCTTCTAGGCCTTTCTCAACATTTGACCTCATATCGTCTACTATATTGAACGTATCGTACATAGCCCTCTTAATTTCAGTAGCAGTCGCATTGCTAGTTTGTACATCACTTATAATGCCTCGGCTTGTTCCTATTTCGTCTTCTAGGCGTTTATAAAGTTCTTGTAGTCTTTCAGTATAACTTCTAAATGCAGGGTCGAACACTTCAAAGTTCTTTTCGCCTTGGTCTCCAAAGTCAAATGATTTATAAAGCCCGTCAGTAGGTAATCCATTTTTACCGTTGAATAAAGTTGCGTCAACTCCTACGAATGGTCGTTTAAGTCTAAACTCCTCTAACAATTGTTTCATTGTTTCTTTTATTTCGTTTATTGTAGCCTCGCAACCGTATGTGATAGGCACACCGTACTTATCATTTGTCTTACGGTTATTAATTGGCGATTTAATATAACCAAACAAAGCCCTATCTACACCGTCAATTGTTTGTTTTAATAATATATTTTGCCAAAAACTAGGTGTCGGAACTTCTGAACCTGTTTCATCGGTAAACTTTTGTTCAATTACACATCTGCCATTTTCAAGCCTATAATTAGTCCATCTTATGTATGTTTTAACCTTGCCTAAATCGGTTGTTATTTCTTTCTTTTCGGCTAATACAGTCGCACCTGTGATTAAATCACCCTCGGTACTGTCAATTGTAAATCTACTTTGTGATATTAAATTATAGAATAGTTTGTTGCCTTTAACATAAGGTATTAAAACTAATCCACCATATCCAAAGCCCATTGATACAATTTTCTTGGCTTTCTTCCACATCGACTGCCCTGTCTTGTTTAGCAATTCAGTTCGTGGGTTTTCGCCCTCAATGTTCATATTACTATCGCTAATAACATAATTCGCTAATTTGTTGCTGAATATAGCGTTGAAATTTATGTTATCAATACGCTCGTACTCGAACGCATATCTTTGGTTGTCTTCAACCTCTTTTTGTTTTGTTTCGGTCGGAACTTTAAATACTTTGTTTAAAATCCACATTATTATACCTTTTAACATTTTTCTACTGTCCTCTCTTTCTCCATATATTATTTAACGCATATCTTATACTATCTATGCAGTGGTTGTCTGCGTCCACATAGCCACTTACATAGTTTCCGTCTTTGTCTTCCTCGTACTCGTATGTACTAAACTCTTGAGCAGATACTGGACAACGTGCTGGGTCTATTACAATTTTAGCAAGTGAACAAAGCCACTTCATAGAATATTCTACACTGCCCGGTCCTTTTTCGGCACCACGCATACTAGAACCATACATACGGAAATCGCCTATTGATTTTGGCTCGGCACTATCAGCGATTATCATATCTTCTTCTGTTACGCCTTTGTTTGCTTTTAAATATTCCCATACGTCAGCATTACTCATTTTGTTTACTACAAACTCGTCAAATATATACAAAGCCTTTTGGTTTGGATTATAGCAACATTTTGTCCACGCCAAAGGGTCTGGAAACCACCCAAAGTCTATGCCTTGATATGTATAGTCAAAGTTGTTTATTTCTTCATCGGTTATTGGTCTTAATTCTAGGTTTTCAAATACATTTCCACCATCGCCGGTTTCTTCTCCTAAATATTCGTTTCTATATATCTTTTCGTTGGTGTTTTTCATGTACTCGGCTTCATCAAAGAACGGTTGCCCTAGCCATTCAACAGGCACATCTAAATACGTACTGTTATGTATTAAACGGTTTGGTTTTGGAATTCTAGCCTCAACATTTACAAAGTGTTTTGAAGACTTCGGCGTATTGTAAACTCTAAATATAACAAAGTCATTACCACCACGCATAACAGATTGGTCTATCTTACGAACCTCTGCCATACCTTTCATTTGGTCGAACTCTTCATAAACAATTACACCTATATATTTGCCTTTTGGAGGTTTAATTGATTTGATTTTTCCCGGGTCGTCTGCTCCTCGGAAATAAACAAGTTGACCTGTGCTTTTATTAACTATTTCAAGTGGGCTTTTTGTCCCTCTCCAATTTTCGTTTATAAACGGATAAGTTTCGCCAAGTTTATCAATGCCCCATAGTGTTTGGGCGTATGCACTATCTTTCAAAGTGTTTGCAACTTGACGAATACATATTGCACACATATTGGGGTTGTTTTCAAGTATCTCCGTTAACATTTCACTCCAAAACGATGATTTAATACTACCACGCCCACCCTTAAACCAATATTCAAGATGTCGGCGTTCTTGTATATCTCTATAAACATCTACAAAGGCTTTACCCATGTCCTTTGCTGGAATGTATACAATTGGTTTTTCTTGTTGTTCTGATTTTTCTTTCTTTTCCATTAAGTTTTGAATTATCTCGTAGTTCTTACCGTTGCCATCTTCTGCACCTTTTACAAGCCCAAGTGTTGCAAGTTCTCTATGTGTTAAACCTGTGCTTTCTTCGGTTTCATCTAGTACTTTTTCAAGTACTGATAACATAGTGGCTTTTTTACGTCTAGCCTCCCCAGATGCTATGCCACCTTTTCTGCCATTCTTCTTGGCTTCTTCTCGGTTTTGCTCGCTCGTAAAAGGTATTAAATTATCTTCACGATTAGCCACTTTATCACCTACTTTTCTTTTAAATGTTTTTCAACAAAATTATAACACATTAATTAAAATGTGTCTAATTTAGGGCGAATGAGGTATTGAGGTTTGATAAGAAGTTTACCTTTGTTGCTTCGGTCGTTTGCGTGTTGGCTTTCAAAATAAAGTAATAACTCACGGATTTGTTTAAGGTTTTCAATGTCAAGGCGACCTTTGATGTTTTGGTCTATCATCTCGGAAGTAATGAAGTAAAATATTTCAGGGTCGATACGCTCGATTAAGTGTAAATATTCGTGTGAGTTTTGTGTAAGGATAGCACCGTTTTGAATTGTGCGTTTGCCACCGTAACGATTAGGTATAATCAAATGGTGATATGTAAGTTCGTTTGTTCGCTCGAATTTATAAGCCATGAAGTCTAGTTTGAGTTTCTTTAATCGATAAATCTTAATCATTTGTTTTGTTACTGTGTCCATTGTTTAAACCTCCTAAAATTAATAGTTCCTCGTATTCGATTTCGTCATTTATGTATCGCCAAACAAGGTTTCGTTTGTATTCCTCGAAGTGTAAGGAATAAATATTTGTTTTGAATTGTCGCATAAGTTGAAGTGCTTTCTTGCGTTCAAACACAGAAAAAGACGTCAAAAAACCGTTATATTGGTTCTTCAACGCCTCAATATTGGATACAACATCACTAAAAGTCCAACCACTCTCAATCATAAAATTCAACCACCTTTATCTCTAAATAGATTATAACATAAATGCGTGAAAATTACAAGAACAAAAAAAGCGACTCAGTTAAGAAGTGTGGTTTGTCGCTTTTCTATAAAAGAATAAAAAGGGGTCGGTTCATAATGAAAAAACTTTTCAATTGATGACCAATTACATTATAGCATAGTTTTAGGTTTTTTGCAACTTGCATTTAAGTTCGTTGTTTTCTTTCATAAGGTCTTTGACTTGTTTGTAAAGTTTAAAATTTTCGTTGATAAGGGTTTCATTGGCTTGTTTTAAATCGTCATAGCGTTTTTTAAGAGTTTCGTAGGACATAATTATTTTTCTTTACTTTCTAAAATTAATTTACTTTCGATAAAGAATCTATCTTTAGCCTTAAAAATAAATACATTATCTGAACCAAAATGTTCTATTATTTCTTGTAAACGGCGTTCATGACAATATTCGAAGTCATAAGTGTCATAACCTTTACCTATAAACACAATATATTCTTTGGATTTTTTATCAAATTTAATCAATTTATTTAATACTTTCATAATTATTCTCTTTCGCTTTTAATCAAATCAGTTATAAATGTTTGTAATCTTCTAACACCAATAACTTTGTATTTTAAATTCGCTTCTAATTCTTTTTGTATTTTATTTATAATATTATTAAGATTTTCAATGCAATCATTATGATACCATTTTCCTTTAACAAATTGACTATCACCATTTATCTTTTCTTTACATATAACACAATAAGTATTATTAGTAAGTTCTTTTTTATATTCTTCAAATTGTTCTAAACTTATATTTTCTAGCATATCTTTATATGCTTCTTTCATTTGCTCTAATTCATTCATTTATATCATCTCCTTGCAATATATTTTGAAAATTAGATTTATGTCTTTTTATGCATTCATTATAACCATCAGTCCATTCACTATAATTCAACCCTTGCATAAATTTTGTATCTAAATAATCTAGTATTTTATCTATTTTTGCTTTTTCAATTAAATAATCTTCTTTAATAGAACTAATTATATTTTTTAAATTTTCTATTTCTTTTTGTAATTCATTGTTTTTACCGACCTCTGCATAATATAAACTAGCATAACTCATTCCCATAGTTTCATTCATACTTATTCTCCTTTGCTTTTAAGATAATCTATTATTTCATTAATCTTATTAAACATATCTGTTTCTACACTTAAATCAGTCCCTATGTATCTATTTTCATCTAATTTTTCAGGTATTTTATTTTCTTCTTCTAAACTTTTTACTAATTGTATTTCTTGATTAAGATTTTCTTTATCTACTATATATTTATCAAAAAAGTTTCTTATATTACAATACTCAAAATTATAACCGTTTTGGTATTCTATTTCAATATCTTCATTTATTTCCCCATTTGCTATCTTATTTAATAAATCTATTATTTTCATATTATTCACCTTCCTTTTTTAAAAGTTCCAAAATCTTCTTCCCCATATCTTTTTTACTACATATAATAAACCTAACCCCATATCGTTCGTGCATAGTACACATGATTTTTAAAAGGGTCGAGCCTTTTACACGTGTGTGTGGTGAACTCCAATTTTTAATATCCTCGACTGTTTTAATCTTGCTATCTTGGATTAAAAATATAAAGTTTTCACAGCCTAAATTTTTTGCACGTTCTATTTCACGTTTAATACGGGCGTGTTCGAGGGAATTACATAAGTTGTGTGATAGTTCAAGTAAACCGTCTTTCTTGTCTATAATGGTGGTGTAATCTTTAAATAACATGTAATCCCCTGCGTCTAGTTTTGATATTATATAATCTTGACCTACTTTGTCAAAGTATTCTAATATTTTTTTGTTGCCTTTTTCTCGTGTATCGCAGATAATAAGGTTCATCTTACCCCTCCTAAATTATCTTTTGTTTTCTTCTGCAAAATTAACATCACATACACCTAAATAATCTAACAATTCATAATAACAATCATTACATAACGTGCATAATTTCTTTGATTGTTGTCCTTTTCTTCCATATATTGACACATTTATTGTCTTTCTATCTGAATATCCTACTATATCACCACATTTTACGCATGGTGGAGTTCTTAAATTGCCTGTATGTATTAAACTTTCTAGCATTCTTGCTTTTTCTTCGTCTGTTTTATTTCTTAACCAATATTCCATATTTACTGTTTATTCCCCTCCAATAAATTAAACATCTCAACAACCTCATCTGGCATACTTCCATTTTTATCAAGTGTTTTTAAATAGTAGTTTGTTGTTTTGTCTATTAGATTTTGCAAACGTTGTATCTCTTGATACCTTTTGTTATTCTCATATCTTAAATGTTCTATTTCTATATCTTTATCTCTTAAATAATCAGTTATACCTACGAAATTAATAGTTATTTCTTTCTTATTCACTATTACCACTCTCCTTTAATTCTTTAAAATATTTTAACATTTTTTCAAGTGTTGAATGTATAACAGTGTACCTATAATTTCCAACCATAGACTCTTGCTCGGATATGTTTACTTCTCTTTCTAAATCATCTTCAAAAGTATTTATAATATTATTTAATCGTTCTATTTCATTTTGTTGTTCATAAGCCAACTTATCATATTCTCTACAAGCATAATGTATAGGTTGCATATATTCTGCTTTAAATGGCATTGAATACATATTTGTTATATTCTTCATTCTTGACAAAAATTCTTCTCTACTCATTTTCATCACTTCCATTTAATATATTTTCTAATGGTTTAATATCATCATTGTATGATAAACAATTATTCCATTCATTAGAATTATATTTACTAAATGTTGATTGTCTTATTTCTTTTAATTTTTTAAGTGCTTTCTCACATCTTGATTTGTAATCTTCATATTCGTTATTTCTTTTTAATAATGTTTCATCATAACTAACTACACTTCTTGTTAATCTTTCATTTTCTTGTTGTAGGTTTGTTATGTAATCAAATAATTTATATTGCCAACTATCTTTATCTTCTTCATAATGTGTTAAACCATCACTTGTTCCTTCACTTCTACACTCTTCTATTGGTATATTATCTTTTAATTCTTCTATTATTCTTTTTATTTCTTCTTTCATTTATTTCCACCCCAATTCTTCTACTTGTTTGTTTATGGCTTGTAATAATTCAGGATATATAGGGCAACTACCATTCATTGTAAAACCACCATAAACTAAATTGTTATAAATAAGTTTATCTTTTTTATAAAACTTTAATTCTCTATTCCAATAACTATCTTTTGTTTTGTACCATATACAATTTTCATACATAGGACTTATTTCTTCATAAAATCCTAACTGTTCAAACATTTCTTTTGCTGTCATTTATTTCATCTCCTTTTTTAATTCTTGGATTTTAGCTAAAAGGTCATCTGTATAAACATAATCATATTTACTTTCACAGTCATAACATATAGCTGGATTTTCCTCATCATTTAACCACTCTTCCAACTCATCTAATACAGTATTCTTTGGTTTAAACCATGCTTTTTCTATTGCTTCAAAATTAACGTTCATTTGAATCACCTATATCCTTTCAAACAGTTTATTTAAAAATATTCTGTTTAAATATCCTATTCTATCTTCCATTGGTGGAATTTCTTTTTCCATACTTTTATATCTTTCAAATAGCAATTTATATATTTCTTTATTTTCATATTTGAGTAATTCTTTGTTCATACAATACAAGTATTGAATAAAATAATATTCTAAATCCATATTTAATTCACCTTTTCTACTAATTCATATATTTTGGGTTTATATTCTTCAATAAGTTTGTCGTCATACATTACTAATGCAGAATAAATATATACTTGTTCATCATTTTGAATAGAACAATTTGCTTGATATTTAATATCTTTAATTTCTTTATCTTGACTATCTAAATCAATTATTAATTTATTTATTTTTTCTTCTAAAGATTTTTCTGATTCTTCATCAAATATTTTTATTTTTAACATAATCTATTTACACCTGACTTTCTAAATAAAATCTCTATATTGTTTATTTATCGGGTTATCACAATCGTAATAACTATTTATTTTTTCATCATATTCAAAAACTTGTATTTCAGGTTTACATTGATAATCTGCTACCTTATTATTTTCATTACAAAATTTTAATATAGTTTTTAATTCTTCATCAGTTAATTCTAATGTAAATTCAGTGTGGTCATCACAGCCTAAATTTACTATAAAATATTTTTTCATAATCTAATTCACTTCACTTTCTACCTTATATTTCATTTGTGGAAATTGTTGTGAAGTTATAATTTCTGCTAGTTTTAATTTTTTGATAGATAATTCTAGACCATGTTTTTCTATAACCAATTTTCCATATGACATATATACTCTTCTAAAATCGGTATCATTTATAGTTCTTATATAGTCATTTTCCTCTATTAAATCCATTATGTTTGGTCTTGATTTGATAATATTACCTCTACTAAAATTTTTATCAAATTCTTTTGCAAACTCGCTATTAATATCTAAAATATGAGCATATCTTCCTCCACCCATTCTATTTAATTTAGTTATTGTTTCATTTGTTTTATTTTGCTCATGTATTCCTTCTAATTTTTCTATAATTCCTGTGTCAGTTCTTACATAATCTCCTATCTTCATATTATCTTCCTTTCTAATCTTTAAATATCAACTTATCCACCCAATAGAATATGCAACCACCTATTAAATTTGCTATAATTGTGTTCCATACTGTACCTAGTTTTAAATAACAAAGGCATATTGCTAAAATTGGACTTGAAAGTTGCCAACGTAGTAAATATAACAAGTATTTTTTCATATTTTTATTTCACCTTTTGTAATCATTTTAAAATTTTTTTCAACTTCAGGTATCGGAAATCTCCTACACACCTCACTTGCAAGTAAATTATATTTTTGAATTTTTAAATTTATTTCTTGTTCTAATCTTGATAATTCCGTTATTATTTCGTTCAACGGTTTTGTTTCTAATTTTTCCAAGTTATTTCCTCTTTTCTAGTTCTTGTTTCAGTTTTTCTATAATTTTATCTTTGTGTTTTATTTCTAATTTAAGTTTAGTAATCTCACGCCTAAGTTCTAATTGTGTCATAACCTCGTGTACATCTTCTCTAACCATATCACACCTCGTATTGTACTTTTATTTTGCTTGGTTTAATACTTACAACACATTTTATAAACTGTTCTTTGTACTTGTTTATAAAATTAAAGTATTCTTGGCTCGTTTTAAAATATCTTGTTTTCATATTACCCCTCCTTATTAACTTTTTCCATTGCTTTTTTCATGTTTTTTAAAAACAACCATTTTTTATAAACTTCGCTTTGCTTTTCTCTCATAATTTGTGAATTAACATAGTCCATTTCCCAAGCAACACTTCTCATTTTCTTAGACTTTATACAAGCCTCATTAATCATCTGATTTAAGTCTTTCATTTTTAACACCCTTTCTATTTTACATTTTAAAGCCGTTTTAAGCGACTTTTTACCAAATTAGTATAATTGGTCTAATTTTATATTTTTGTTTAAATATACCCCTTTAAAATCAATTTTAAAGGCATATTTATATACTTTCGCCACGAATAAATATTTTTTTACTAAATTTTAGTTTTCTTTTGAATTTTTGTTTATCAAATTCACAATCGAAATATTTTGTAAATGTTTTTCCCGTTGTAATATCATATAGTTTTAAATAAATCATAATCACACCTCTAACCTTTCTAAACACATTATATCAAAACATATTTAGAAAATCAATATAATTTCAATATTGTTTACTAACTTCTATAAATTTTTGTTTTTTAGTATCAAATTTAAAGCCTTTTACAATACAACTACCGTCATCGTTCTTAGCTACTAACACATCAACATCTTTAATATCGTTTTGTTTCTTTGCATCTTTGTTGTATAAAAGTATAACTTTTCTTGCTGATTGTTCTATTTCTCCTGAATCTCTTAAGTCTTGAAGTTTAGGTTGTCTTTCTTCTTTTTGGCTTTCCCTCGATAACTGACACAAACCAAATATTGTGCAATTATAATCTAAACATATCCCACGAATTTTTTTAGCGATGTAAGTCATTCGTTCATATAAACTGTTGCCCTCACCGTTTATTAATCCAATGTGGTCTAATATTACAACAAGTTTTCTATCATCTTTTATGTTTGATATAGTCTTTTCTATGCTATCAATGTTTTGTGAGTTGTTTATAAGTATTATTTTTCGTTCTTCTATATCACTAACTTTTTGATAAAGCAATTTAACTTCTTTTTCTTCTAATGATTTCATATTGTTAAATTTTCCAATGTGTATCCCAGTTTCAATAGCCGATAATCTTTTATACAAAGTTTTCTTCGACATTTCCATATTGAAGTAAACACATTGATAGTCCTTTGATAAATTACTTAACAAGTTTAATGCAAATGTTGTCTTACCTGTTCCAGTTCCACCTGCAATTATTACAAAGTCGTTTTGCGATATGTATAAACCATTATCCAAATCCATAAAACCAAGTCTAACTTGCGATTGTTCTTCTTCAAGTGTGTTAATCATATCATCGGAAGTTATATATTCATTTTCCTCAACATTAAGTTCCCTAATCTTATCAGTTATTTTATAAAATTCTTCTTGGTTTCCGTTGTAACTTGCTATAACTTTTTTTAAAGCCCTATCTTTGAACTGTTCGATTATTTTCTTTTCAAGTATTTTAAATTGTTTTTCCTTTGAAGCGTTGTATTGATTACTAACTAACAATTCCGTGTAATAATCAATATTAAAGTTTTTATATTCAGCAAGTTCTCCAAGTGTAAGTGCTTTTCTTTTATCATATTCAGTTTTGATAATATTAAACATCACACTGTTTTTATTTTCAAAATATTCTTTTTTTAATATTGTTCTTCCTAAAAAGTCATTGTAATTAATAACAAGTGCCAAGTATTCAAATTCTGCAATATTCTGTTCCATTGTTATCACCTTTTTCTTCTTTTAGTGGATAAAAATCTTTCCAACTCCCATTTATTGCTTTTCCTAACAAATCTATTTTTTCTTTATCAGTTTTAGCATATTCATTTAAAAGTTCAATTAATCTTTCTACTATTACTTCTGATATATCATAATTCTTATTAATTCTTACTTTTATATATTCTATAAATAATTTATTTATTCTATTACTATTATTTTGATTATTGATAATGATATACGATAATAAATTATTGATATATGAATATGATATATTCATGATGTCATTGATTGAATTTTGATTGTTTTTTGATTGTTTTTTGATTGTATTGTTTTCTTCTTTATTTTCTAACGATTTTCGAGCATTTTGATTACCAATCGGAGCACCACTTTTCAAATTGCTTTTGTTCTTACTTTTTGTCAAATTTGGCTCAATTAACGTCCAAATTGTTTTCATTATACCTTTAAATTTTGGAGTTTTGTTTTCAAAAATATATTCGTTGATGGCATATAAAACTTCTTTTGCGTCTTCTTTTGGAATATCTTTTAATGCTTCAAAATAACTTCTATAAAAAGAAAATGCTTTTATATCTTTCTTTGCCACCTTTCTATTCTCCTTTCTTTTTGAAATAATCTTCAATTTCAGCATTTTCGTTAATTAATTTAGTTATTGCATACGCTGTCATTTTTGAGCAAGTTTGTTTACCGTTAAAAATTCTGTTCATTGTTGCTTGTGCTATTCCTACTTTTTCAGCCAATTTACTTTGATTAATAACCTCGATGTTAGCGTCTTCTTTTATACTATACATATCCTCACCTACCGTTCTAAATAAATTATAATACTTTTATGATATTATGTCAATATATGAATACAAAAAAAGCAACTTTTTTTAGTTGCTTTTTAATAGTTCAATTTTTTCAATAGGTGCTTGTGAACATTTACCAGTTGAATAAAATCCTACACGTTTTCCATAACTTATTTTTACTTTTTCACCTATGTATTTATTTGCTTGTGTTTCTAATTCTTCATCAAATTCAATACAATATTTTTCTTCTTTATTTTCAATTGTTTTTATATAAAGTGCAGTTGTGCCAAAAAAGTTTTTATCAACGCTTGTTATTGTTCCAACAGTTGCACCGCTATGTTTATCTATTACTATAAAAGGTATTAATAATAACCACCCTAAGCATAAATAAATTACCCAATAAGATATTGTAATTGCTGGCATATCACTCCAACTGTCATTATTATATCTAATTATTGCAACTGGTATAAGTATAATACCAGTCACAATAACGATTATGTTTATTATTAATAATAATATATCTAACCAATTCATAAACTACCTCTAATCTAACATATTATCTGTAATTTCCACAACATCGTTATATTGACCGAATGGGTCAGTATTGTTATTATTGCTTTCATTCTTTTCATATTCTTCATATTTTACATACCCATTGTTTATAGTTCTAACAGATGGAATGTAATCTTCTTTAAAATTATCTTTACTGTTAATGTATCTATATACTTGCGGTTTTGTATAAATATTACCATCATTTCCTTGATATTCTTTTAAACTAAAATTTACATTAACATATTTATCTTTTAAAGTTTGCTCATCCCAATTCCATTTATAATTTGGGTTATAACTTTCAATTGCAGTAATTAGACCTTTTACATAAGTTTTATCCTTATCCTCCTTTAAATCACTTGGAAATGAAATTGTTGCTCCATCATCCCAAAACTTAGCATTATCTGGTCTTTCATCATATTTTTTTTGAAAATATCCTTTATTTTCTCCATCAATAACATCTAATTCTAGTGAAACTTTTTCAACACCGTTGTAAGTAAAATTTTTAACATTTACTATTTTACATTTTTTCCCACCTAATTCAAATTTTTCATATTCTCCAAATTCTTTTACTTCTATACTATCCCAATTATCTATTCTTTGCATAATTATTCTTCTCCTTCTTTATTTTTTAAATATTTTATTATTTCATTAACTTTTTCTTCGACAGTTGTAACTCTATCATCAATATCTTCTTCATTATGACTTAATCCATATATATAAACATGTTCTATTTCTTCAATGTTAAATTTTTTATTATTTTCCATAATTATTTCTCCTCTTTCTTTTCCTCAACTTTATCTAATTTTTCAGTAATTGGTTTGAATTCATAATATTCACGAATAACTTTATCTATTTCAGCCAAATCGTTCGGTATAAATTCTTCTTCATACATTTCGTCAGGTGTCTTTGCTACACTATCTCCAGCACTTCTAGTTTGAAATACGTGTTCGCCTTCTTTAATAACACTTCTAAATACAATATTTAAAAGCCCTTCTATACATAGATTGTCATTAATCATTTTACCTGTTGTTTTAGGTTTTGCTATTCCTTCAATAATATCTTCATGAATTGTCATATAAACAATTTTTTCACCATCAAGTTTTCTAATAACTTTTAATAAATCAGCGTAATGTTTTGCCATTTCTGTATGCTTATCATAACCTTTTATCATTGCTTTATCAAAGTTTTCAAATTGCATAAGATAGCCAGTGTCATCTAAACATATAATTCTTTTTTTTGTATTTTGAATTGCACTAGCAATTTTAGAATA
>JAGCCP010000027.1 GCA_017651625.1 Candidatus Ruminimicrobiellum bubulum
CCTGAAATACTTTAGGACCTTTTACTTTAAGAATATCGTGCGGGTTTACTGCACCGTCGGAAAGAGCTTCTCCGGCTTCTACTTTATCGCCTTCTTATACAACCAAATGTCTTCCTAACGGAATAACATATTCTTTTTCTATCTTTGTTTCAGGATCAACAACTTTAACTTTCAACGCACCTTTCTTTGTTGCTTCACCGAACTTAACTATACCGTCAATTTCGGAAACAACTGCAACGTTTTTAGGTTTTCTTCCTTCAAACAATTCAGATACTCTCGGAAGACCTCCTGTAATATCCTTAACCTTTGTTGCTTCTTGAGGCATTTTAGCCAATATATCACCGACTTTAATTTCGTCACCGCTTTTTACCATAAGAGTTGTATCTACAGGTAACGGATATTCAACTACCGTTTTACCGCCGTTTTCGATAACGAATTTAGGTCTGTGTTTTCTTGTTCTGTCTTCAATAATTACTCTTTCAATCTGACCGGTAATTTTTGATTTTTCTTTCTGTAATGTAACACCGTCTTTTATATCAACATATTTCAATTTACCTTCGTACTCTGAAATAATTGATTTTGAATGAGGATCCCATTTTGCAAGCAATATATGTTTCTTTGTTTTTGTTGCAGGATCTTCTTTCAATGTAACATCCTGACCGTCTTTAACATATATTACAGCACCGTAAGGAATCTTGTGAACTTGTCTTCTTCTCGGGGACATTTCCGTAAATACAAGTTCTGTATTTCTACTAACAACCAATGTTTCACCATCTCTGTTCTTAATAGATTTTAAGTTATAGAAATCTACTGTTCCATCTTTTTCTGCATATATTTCGGATTTCTGTGTAACCGTACTTGCAGCACCACCGATGTGGAATGTTCTCAATGTAAGCTGTGTACCAGGCTCACCGATTGATTGTGCAGCAACAACACCTACCGCTTCACCAACTTCTGCAAGTTTTCCTGTTGCAGGACTTAAGCCGTAACATTTTGCACAAACTCCGTGTTCAGCTTCGCAAGTCAATACACTTCTGATACCGATTTTATCGATACCTGCTTCCATAAGCTTCTTAGCTTGTTCAAGAGTAATAACTTCTCCTCTTTTTACGATAAGCTCTTCTTGTATATCGTCACCGTGTTGAATAATACCAACAACGTTATCGAGTGCAACTCTACCAACGATTCTCTCGTCTATTTTTTCGATTGTTTCTTCACCGGATTTTAAATCTCCGATGAACACTCCGTTAGGAGTTCCGCAATCGTGTTCGGTAACAACAACATCGTGTGATACATCAACGAGTTTTCTTGTCATGTATCCGGCTTCTGCGGTTTTCAAAGCTGTATCTGAAAGACCTTTTCTACCACCGTGAGTAGAAATAAAGTATTCCAATATTGAAAGACCTTCTCTGAAGTTTGCGATAATAGGTGTTTCGATAATTTCACCTACACCTCCGGAAAGTTTCTTCTGAGGTTTTGCCATAAGACCTCTCATACCTGCAAGCTGTCTTACCTGTTGTCTTGAACCTCTGGCTCCGGAATCTGCCATCATATAAACTGAATTAAATCTGTTCTTATTAGGTTCATACGGTTCACTTTCTGTCTTTTTCATTTCATCAAACATGATATCTGCAACGCCGTCTGTAACCTTTGTCCAAATATCGATGATTTTGTTGTATCTTTCACTTTCGGTTATCAAACCTAATTTTGCTTGTTTTTCAATTGCTTTAACTTGTTTTTTAGCTTCGGAAACCATCTTATCTTTTTCAGGCGGAACATTCATTGCATCTATAGAAATTGATACACCTGCCAAAGTTGCATATTTGTAACCTAAGCTCTTAATTTCATCCAACAACACAACTGTCTTATACTGACCGAGTTTCTTAAAGCATTCATCAATAATTGCAACCAAATCTTTCTTACCGAAAGCTTTGTTTTTATATCCCAATGCATAAGAACCGTCATCATTTTTAGGTAAATGTTCGTTGAATATAACTCTACCTACGGTTGTATAATTAATTATGCCTTTCTTATCATCGTTTTTCCATTTTGATAAATCTTTTTGTTCACTGTCTTTAAGGTTAGGATCTCTCAATGATGTTATACCTGCAACCTTTATTCTTGCTTGTAAATCTACTTCTTTTTGTTGGTATGCACTTATAACTTCATCTACACTTGAAAATATACTTCCTTCACCCAATACGCCTTTTTTCTCTTTTGTTATGAAGCAGCTACCCAAAACGATATCCTGTCCCGGAACGGTTATAGGTTTACCTGATGAAGGTGACAATATGTTCTTTGTTGTCATCATCAACATTTTTGCTTCAAGTTGTGCTTCTACAGATATAGGAACATGCACTGCCATCTGGTCTCCATCGAAGTCAGCGTTGAATGCCGTACATGTTAAAGGGTGTAATTGTATTGATTTACCTTCAACCAATATAGGTTCGAAAGCTTGAATACCAAGTCTGTGAAGTGTAGGAGCTCTGTTTAACAATACAGGATGATTTTTTGTTACTTTTTCCAATATTCCCCAAACTCTTACATCTCCTCTTTCAAGGATTCTTCTTGCAGATTTTAATGTTGCACCTTCTTGGTTAATAAGTTCTCTTATAATAAAAGGTTTAAATAATTCCAATGCCATTTCTTTAGGAATACCGCATTGATTAAGTTTCAAAGAAGGTCCTACAACGATAACACTTCTTCCCGAATAATCAACTCTTTTTCCGAGTAAGTTCTGTCTGAATCTTCCCTGTTTACCTTTTAAAGTATCGGATAAAGATTTCAATACTCTATTACCTGCTCCGGTAACCGGTCTTGACATAGAATCGTTATCTATTAAAGCATCTACTGCTTCCTGCAACAATCTCTTTTCGTTGTTTATCATCACTGCAGGAGCTTTCAATTGCTCTATATGTCTTAATCTGTTATTTCTATTAATAATTCTTCTGTATAAATCGTTTAAATCGGATGCTGCAAATCTTCCGCCTTCCAATGCTACCAAAGGTCTTAAATCCGGAGGAATTACAGGAAGAACCGTAAGTATCATCCACTCAGGTCTTGTATTGGAATTTTTAAATCCTTCTACAACTCTAAGTTTTCTGATAAGTCTTGATCTTTCCATATCAGAAGAACAACCTGCAATTTCTTTTTGAATTTGTTTCTGCTCTTCTTCAAGGTTTATTTCTTCCAAAAGTTTTCTTATTGCGGAAGCACCGATATCAACTTTCAAATCGCTACCGAAGCCGGTTTTGAATTTCTTTACATCGGTATCTTCTAACAATATAGGAGTTTCAGGTTTTGAAAATGTTTTTAATATAGGCATTTCCATTCTGAAAACTTCAACTTTCAATTTACCTTCAAAAGGTTTTAAACCTTCTGCATTTTTTCTAAGTTCCAAAAATATATTTTCTTTTTCAATGTCAAAAAATTCTATTCTTAACTTTTTATCCGGTTCTGAAACAGAAACTTCCGGAGATTTTTCAAAAGCAGAAGAAAGAATTTTTTTCAATTCGGATTTTTGTGAACCTTCAACATCATAAAAATATATTGAGTGAGGTTTAAAATAACATTTATAATATTTTGCACCGTTTGAAATGTTTTCCGCTATTTTCTTTATTACTTCGGATTTCTTTTCTCCGCTATAATCTGCCATCGTTTTGATAAGTCTGTCAAGTTGTTTTTTCAAAACTTTTTCATCACTATCAAGTTCTATTTCTTCGGCAACTATACCATCAAAAACATTTTTCAATTCATCTCTAACAACAGCACTCTTCATTCCATACTGGAACAAGTTATATTCTTCTTCTTTCAATAAAGAACCTTTATGAAGAATGGGCACTATACCTGATGCATCTTTTAATGTATTTGTTACAACATACTTTGTATAATAAATAACCTTTTCCAAGTCGGATATTTTCATATTCAACAAAATACCTATTCTTGAAGGCGGCTTCTTTAAAAACCAAGGATGTGCAACAGGAACTGCCAAATCTATATGACCGAATCTTTCTCTTCTTACTTTTGATTCAGTAACTTCAACTCCGCATCTGTCACATATAATACCTTTGTGCTTTATATACTTGTATTTTCCGCAATGACATTCCCAGTCTTTTGTAGGTCCGAATATACAATCACAGAACAAACCGTCTCTTTCAGGTTTAAATGTTCTGTAGTTTATGGTCTCAGGTTTCTTTACTTCACCATAAGACCAAGATCTTATATCCTCAGGACTTGCAACTGTCAATTTTACTTCATCAAAATCCGTGAAGTTAAGATTTTGCGGCTTTTTCTTTGAATTTTTTAAATTTTTTATACTCATTTATAGTTGCCCTTCCGTATTTTATTTAGTCTTCTTTACTGTTGTTTTCTGCACCTTTTTTTAACAAATCAACATTCAATCCCAATGCTCTAAGTTCGTTTATAAGAACTTTGAAAGATTCAGGAATACCCGGTTCGGATATTGCTTCACCTTTGATTATAGAGTCATACATTTTAACTCTACCGTCAACATCATCGGATTTTACGGTTAAAAATTCCTGCAATACATGAGCTGCACCATAAGCCTGTATTGCCCAAACTTCCATTTCTCCGAATCTCTGACCTCCGAATTGTGCTTTACCGCCTAACGGCTGTCTTGTGATAAGAGAATAAGGACCGGTTGATCTTGCGTGCATCTTATCTTCAACCAAATGGTTAAGTTTTAACATATACATTACACCGATGGTAATTTTTTCCATGAAAGGTTCACCTGTTCTACCATCATATAACGTAATCTGACAATCGTCGGTAGGTAAATAATGAAGCTTATAATCTTCTATTGCATCTGCCAATTCTTTACCTTTGAAACCTCTTTGTTTAAACTCTTCCGTTTTTTGTGATACCAACAAATCTTTAGCTTTTCTTATTTGCTCTTTAACTTGCTCTTCGCTGGCACCATCAAATACAGGAGTTACCATTTGTGTATTTAATATTTTCCCTGCCCAACCCAACATTGACTCCAAAAGCTGTCCTACATTCATACGAGAAGGAATAGCAAGTGGTGAAAGAACACAATCTACCGGTGTTCCATCCGGGAGTCTGGGCATATCTTCAACAGGAAGTATTCTTGATACAATACCTTTGTTTCCGTGTCTTCCTGCAAGTTTATCTCCAACTTGAACTTTTAATTTTGCTGCTATATATACTTTAACAATCTTATTTACTGAAACAGGTAACTCATCACCTTTTTTGAACATTTCTTTTTCTTTTTCATAATTTTGTTTAAGTATAGCTTCTTTTGCTTTATATAAATCTTCTATTTTAGCTTTTTCGGATTTCTTTGCATTTGCTAAAAGTTCTTTCTGCTCTTTATCCAATTTGGACTTTGCAGCTTTATATGTAGATGTTATCTCTTCTTGTCTTTTCTTGGCTTCTTTTTCCGAAAGTTTTTCTCTTCTTACAAAAGTTCTTACAGCCAAAACTTTACCGGAAATACCGGGATCAACTCTTAAAGAAACATCTTGAACATCTTCTGCTTTTTTACCGAACAAAACTCTTAAAAGTCTTTCTTCGGGAGTAGTTTGCTGTTCACCTTTAGGAGCTGTTTTACCTACAAGAATATCTCCTCTTTGAACTGTTGCACCTACTCTTATTACACCGTTTTCATCGAGATTTAACAAATCTTCAGCACCAACATTAGGAATATCCTTTGTTATTTCTTCAGGTCTTCCTTTTGTTTCTCTTGCTTCAGTTTCTAATTCTCTTATATGAATCGATGTAAATCTGTCATCTTGAACCAATTTCTCAGATAACAAAATAGCATCTTCGAAATTGTATCCGTCCCAAGGCATGAATGCTATTAAAAGGTTTTGACCTAACGATAACTGACCGTTCTTTGTTGCCTGACCATCAGCAATTATCTCACCTTTTCTAACCTTATCTCCTACTTTTACTATAGGAATATGGTTAATGCACGTATCTTGGTTTGATCTTAAATATTTATTTAATGTATGAACTTCTATACCTGACTTTTCATTCCAAATTATAATTTCATCTGCTGAAACAGATACTACTTCACCATCTATTTTTGCTGCAACACATACACCGGAATCTTTTGCAACTTTGTCTTCCACACCGGTGCAAACCAAAGGTTGTTCCGTTACCAACAAAGGAACACCCTGTCTTTGCATGTTACAACCCATCAATGCTCTGTTTGCATCATCATGTTCCAAGAAAGGAATAAGACCTGCAGAAACAGAAACAACCTGCATTGGTGAAATATCCATATAATCAACTTTTTCAGGATTTTTGAACAAGAAATCGTTCAAATGTCTTCCCTGAACGGAATCCGTAAGGAAATTTCCTTTATCATCAACAGGAGTATTTGCCTGTGCAACAAACAAATCATCTTCTGCATCAGCTGTCATGTATTCTATCTTATCGGTTGTTTTTCCGTTTTCTACTTTTTTATATGGAGTTTCTATCAAACCGTATTTATTAACTTTTGCATAAGCTGACAATGAAGTTATAAGACCGATGTTCGGACCTTCAGGAGTTTCGATAGGACATACACGACCATAATGTGTATAGTGAACATCTCTAACTTCGAATCCTGCTCTCTTTCTGTTAAGACCTCCTGGACCTAATGCAGAAAGTCTTCTTTTATGTGTAAGCTCGGATAACGGATTGATTTGATCCATAAATTGAGAAAGTTGCGACGTTCCGAAGAACTTTCTTATTTGAGCAACAAAAGGAGTTATATTCATTAAAGATCTTGGTGTAATAGTTGCTTTATCCTGGCTGTTCATATACTCTTTTGTAAGTCTTGCCATTTGAACAAGACCTATTCTTACTTGGTTTTCAAGTAATTCACCAACAGATCTTACTCTTCTGTTACCTAAATGATCTATATCGTCCAATCCTAACTTTATTCTCTTTCCACCTTCAACAAATTCTGTTTCACCGTTATAAATCATCAAAAGATACTTTATTGTTGCAACAATATCTTCTCTTGCAACGGTTCTTTTTCCGTCTGCAGGAATACCTAATCTTATTTCCTTGGGATATCCTTCGGTTATTCTCTTATAGAAATCGTATATAGGTGCTAACTTTTTAAGAATTTTATATCTTCCGATTGTTGTAAAATCATATCTTCTTACAGATTTAAACAACAATTCATCCAAGAAACCTTGTGCTCTTTCTTGAACGATAAATTCTTGTGTTTTTAAAACTTTATAAATATGATTTACAGCTTCTTTCTGTGTTTTAATGGAATCTTTTTTCAATGTTAAAAGAATTGTTGCATCTTTCAAAACCGTTACGGTCTTCAAACCTTTAGCTTTCATTTTTTCAATAACGGTTTCGGTCAATTCTTTTCCGGCATCAAATAAAACTTCACCGGTAGCTTGATCGTAAATATCATCTGCCAAACATTCGTTTGCGAGCGCCGACGGAGCCAAATCCAAAGAAACTTCTTTTGTTTCTTTAAAAAGATTCAATATATCGCTATCACTTTCAAAACCGATTGCTCTCAAAAGTGTAGTTGCCAAAATTTTTCTTTTTCTATCTATTCTAACATACAAAAGACCATTCTGATCGAATTCAAATTCAACCCATGCTCCTCTGTAAGGTATTATTCTTGCAAAATATAAAGGTTTACCGAATATAGTAACCTTTTTCTCCTCGTCTTCCTCGAATATTACTCCGGGAGAACGATGTATCTGACTTACAACAACTCTTTCCGCACCATTTATAACAAATGTTGCGGTATCAGTCATCAACGGAATATCTCCGAAATAAACTTCCTGTTCGGAAATTTCTCTTTCTTTTCCGTCTTCTTTTTTCTGAACTAATCTTAATTTGATTTTTAACGGAGCGGAATAGGTCTCATCTCTTGCGACAGATTCCGTTACCGAATATTTAGGTTCCCCAAATGAATAAGAAACATACTGAACTTCTAAACTTTCATCCGAGTTTTTAATAGGGAAAACATCTCTGAATGCACCTTCAAGTCCCTGAGCTTTTCTCTTCTCGGGAGGCACATTTCTTTGCAAAAAATCTGCAAAGGAATTTCTTTGCATACCAAGTAGTAAAGGTGGATCAATTGGTGACTTTATTTTTCCAAAATTAACTTGTTTCATTAGTTATAAACCCACTATATTTTTATTTTGACAAAAAGATAAAATTAAGTAATTATTATATACTTAATTATTATCTTTTGTCAAGTATTTAGATTAAAATTACAATATTTTTTTGGTTCTAATTTCAGCAAACTAAAATTACTTTAATTCTACTGTTGCACCTGCTGCTGCTAATTTTTTCTTCATTTCTTCTGCATCTGCTTTAGCAACATTTTCTTTAACTGTTTTTGGTGCGCCATCAACTAAATCTTTAGCTTCTTTCAAACCTAAACCTGTTATTTCTCTAACAACTTTAATAACAGCTATTTTGTTTGCACCTGCTGCTGATAAAACAACGTTAAATTCGGATTTTTCTTCACCAGCTGCTGCTGCCGGAGCTGCTGCACCTGCTGCTGCTACTGCTACTGGAGCTGCTGCTGAAACACCAAATTTCTCTTCCAAAGCCTTTACTAAATCTGCCATCTCTAATACAGACATAGCTGAAATTTCTTCAATTAATTGATCTTTTGTTAATGCCATTTTACTACTCCCCCATTTTTATTTTTAATTTTTTATTTTATAGTACTGACTATAATTTTTATTTTTGTTATTTTTAATTATGCTGCTTTTTCTTTTTGTTCTTTAATTGCATTTAATACACAAACAAAGTTTCTTGTAACTGCACTAAGCACACCAACGAAGTTTGAAATAGGTGCATTCATGCTGCCAAGCATTTTTCCGATAAGCACTTCTTTTGTAGGAAGTGAAGCTAATGCTTTTATTTCGTTTAAAGCTATTACCTTACCGTCTAAAATACCTGCTTTTATAACTAACTTTTCATTTTTCTTTGCAAATTCGGAAACGATTTTTGCAGGTGATACCGGATCATCAGCTTCAACAACTATAGCTGTAGGACCTTCAAAATATTCGTTTGCGGATTCCATACCTATTTCTTTAAGTGCTATTTTACTTAAAGTATTTTTTACTACTAAGTATTCACAACCGCTTTTTCTTAATTGATTTCTCAAATCGGAAATCTGTTCAACTGAAAGACCATGATATTCGGTCATTATCATGCCTTTCATAGATTTAAACTTTTCTGTTAAATCTTTTAACGCTGCTTGATTTTTTAAGTTTGGCATCTTCTTTTCCTCTTATATTAAAAAAATATACTTTACAAAATAAAAAAAACTTCTCACGAGAATGAGAAGCAAAATAAAAAAATTACTACACTCAGTCTCGGCAAGGTAAAACAAATATTAAACCTCTCATTAGGTCCTTGCTGTCTTAAACCTTTTTATAAAAAAATTAAACTACTTAAAGAACTGGTAAAGATTTTACTACAAAAAATTTTTTTTGTCAAGTACTTTTTTTATATTCTTAAAAGAATTAAACCGCTGTACTAAAACAGCGGTTTAATTCTTTACATCTTTTATTTATTATTTGCTTGGGAAACAAGCAAGTATAGCTACAGCAATCCAACCAATTCCCGGAATAATCAACAATAATGCTAACCATGGAGTAAAACCTGCATCACGTAATCTTCTTACAATTATTCCTAAAGAAGGCAACAATAGTATTAAACCAACTATTGTAGCTAACGTTGCCCAAATTGCACTCAATATCAAATTTACAATAATGCAATTCAAAACAAACAACCAGAAAACTTTTCTGTTTTCTTTTCCGCTAAAATCAAAAAAATGTTTTGTGATAATGTCTAAGAAATAAGTCTTTACGTAATTCATTTTACGCTCCTTTTTTTTATTTACAAATATATTTACTGCTTTTGTTCTTCAGTTGTAGTTTCTTCAACTTTATCGGCAACCACATCGACGGTGGCCGGTCCGTATTTGTTTTCTCCTTCCGTTCCAGGAGTACATGCAAAAACCAACAGAGCAACAAAACCAAGTATCGGAATAATAAATATCAACACCCACCAACCGCTCAAATTTATATCATGTAATCTTCTTACATCTAATCCTAAAGTCGGAAAAAACAAAAGTATTGAAAAAGCAACACTTAAAATAACACCCACAACACCTAAATTATTCAAAAAATAACTTAAAACCAAATCAATAATAATAGTATTCAATGTAAATAGCCAAAAAACTTTTCTTCCCGCTCTACCTTTGAAATCAAAAAAATGCTTAAAAACAATGTCAGTAAAATAAGTTTGACAATAATCTTTAAATTTCATTTATACATTTCTCCGGTTATTTTTATTTTGCATACCAAAGCAACTTTTCCATATATGATATTATTTTTTTTATTTTACTGCAAATTTTTTAAAAATATTTTTATTGTCTGAGTTGAAACTTCAGAAAATTTTTTCTCAAATTCGTTTTGATATTGGGCTGTTTTTCCGTCGGCCAAATCGGAAATTGCTCTTGTAACGACAACAGGGATTTTATTTCTTGTTGCAACTTGTGCAACGGCACAACCTTCCATTTCCACTGCAATTGCACCGAAATATTCATTTATTTCTTTTTTTGTTTCTTTACCTGAAACGAACTTATCACCGGAAGCAATTATACCCAAATGAATTTTTTGTTTTGACATATTTTGTTCTAAACAAGATTGAAATTTTTCAACCAGTTCTTTATCACAATAATATTTCGTAGGTTTATCTCTTTCAATACCGGTACACATATATCCTTTTGCATAACCTAATACGGTTACATCAAAATCGTGTTGAACAAGATATGTTCCTATAACTATATCACCTATATCAAGTCCGTCACTAATTCCACCTGCAACACCTGTATTTATAATAATACTTGGCTTGTACGTATCTATTATATATTGTGTATTAAGTGCGGCATTTACTTTACCGACACCGCTTTGAGCCAATATAACAAATTTACCGTTAATCGTTCCGGTAAAAATTTTTAAATCGGCATAATTTTCTTCTTTTAAATCAAACAATTCTTTTTTTATGGCAGCAATTTCACAATCCATAGCACCTATAATTGCTATTTTAGAAATGATACTCATAATTCATTTTCTCCACTGTCCAATCTTTTAAAACATCTATCATATCGATAGAAACTTTCTTGGCACCTTGTAAATCGTGATCCAAATAGTTACCACATTCAATTTTTGTTGAACCGGGAATTTTTCCTTCAAAAGTTTTAACGAATTCCAATGTTTGTTTTACAATATCAAGTGCTTGTTGATGAGAAACTTTATCTCTTACAAGAAAATAGAAACCTGTTCTGCAACCCATTGGCCCCACATATATAATGTTGTCTTTAAACTCAGTATTTCTTGCATACGTAGCAAACAAATGTTCGAAAGTATGCATTTGTCCGGTAGACAAGAAATCGTTATTGTTCGGTATTTTCATTCTTATATCGTAAGTAACGACATCTCCGTCTATTCTCGATATATACATACCTTTTTGTAGTTTGTTATGGTCAACGGTAAAACTTGCGATCTTTTCCATTTTTATCCCAACTGTTTTTTTATTTATTTTACAAAAAAAGCAGAGAGAACAAAATTCTCTCTGCTTTTTAATTATATGACAATAATTATTGTCTGTTCTTTTCTACCAATTCTTTGTTTGCTGTAATTTTCAATTCAACTCTTCTGTTTTTAGCTTTTCCTTCATCTGTATCGTTTGATGCTACAGGTTGGTTAGGGCCAAAACCTACATATGTTAAACCATATGTCTGTAATCCGTTAGCCAATATGTAATCATATACAGCTTTTGCTCTTTTTTCAGACAATGTTTGGTTGAATGCCTGTGTTCCTGTTGAATCTGTGTGACCTTGAACCTGAATTATATTTTCAGGATATTTTTTCAAAACGGTGTTCAAATCGGTAAGAGTCTGTTTTGCTGCTGCAGACAATTCTGCACTGCCGGTTGTGAACAAAATATCATTTTTCAATGTTACTTCTATTCCGTTTTCTGTTTTCTTAACATCTGCAATTTTTGCCAACTCTTTTGCTTGTTTATCATAGTAGTTACCGATTAAACCACCTGCTGCTGCTCCTGCCAATGCTCCGTAAATAGCACCTTCTGTAGAATTTCCACCGGTGTTATTTGCAATGATTGCACCTGCTGCTGCTC
This sequence comes from Candidatus Ruminimicrobiellum bubulum, assembly GCA_017651625.1. Classification (GTDB taxonomy): domain Bacteria; phylum Elusimicrobiota; class Endomicrobiia; order Endomicrobiales; family Endomicrobiaceae; genus Ruminimicrobiellum; species Ruminimicrobiellum bubulum. The sequence continues at coordinate 12,172 of JAGCCP010000027.1, forward strand.
CAAGAGCCGCACCTGCACCTGCACCGATTGCGGTTTTTTTACCCGGGGTTGTACATGCACTAACTAATACTGCACAAAACAACAAAGCTAATACTTTCTTCATCTTTTACTTCCTCTCCTTTTTTTAATTTGTTTGCATAGATTTTATAATTTTAAATTTATAATTGCAATTGTTTTTTATTTACCAACCTATCAAACACATAATTATTTATTTCACCGCCTATCAAAATTATGATGGAAGTGAAGTACAACCATATCATTAATATTGCAAATGCTGCAATAGATCCGTAAACTTTATTATATGAACCGAAATTGTTTATATATATAGAAAACAGCCACGAGCCAAGTAACCAACAAACCGTAAAAAAAGCCGAACCAGGAACTACCGTTTTTATTTTTACTTTTTTAGCGGGCAACACGTAATAATTTATTGCCGCCAAAATAAAAATTAAAACAAATGTTACCGGCCATCTCAACAACAAAATAAGTTGAGATACTTCCATAGGAATAATATGCACATATTTTGAAATTAAATTTAAAATAGTTTGACCGAAAATTATAAGGTTAACGCTGAAAAACAAAAATATAACATAAACAAAAACCATACATATTGATAAAATCTTTGTATGTATAAAACCTCTTGTTTCTTTAATTTTATCGGATTTGTTCAAACATTTTATTATAACCGATATTGAATTCGATGCAAGATAAAGTGTTGTTAAAAAACCGATAATCGCCACAAGAGAATATCCTTTTAGTAAAGTAACTTCTTTTAGAACTGTTTGAATTACAACAACAACTTCTGCCGGCGCAAATTGAGAAAGCGTATCTAATGCTTCATTTACAAATGCTGTATTTCCGACTATGGAAAATATTGCCATAAAAGATAGAAGCAACGGAAATACACTTAATGTTAACATATACGACATTTCTGCCGCAGAGCCGAAAATATCTTCTCTTAAAATAACAGATATAGCTTTTTTTATTGTATCGTAAATTTTTTTTATCATATATTTTATTTACTCTCGTGATACTCTTGTTCCGTATTTACCGACCAAATATTATCTTTTGTTTTAACACCTTTTATTATATTTGAAACAGCAGTTATTGCAGTAAGCATAGAATGATCCATATTATTATATTTATGCATACCGTTTCTTCCAACCAAAAATAAATTTTCAAATCTATTTATAAAGTTTTTAATTACATCAAATTCTTTATATGTTCCGAAATATCCGGGATAAGCTTTCGGAACTCTTACTATACAACCATCTAAAACGTCTTCTTCTTTTATTATTTTTATTTGGGCTAATTCTTTCTTTGCAAAATTTATAAAATCTTCATCCTTCATATTCCACATGTTATCATCTTCATCACAGAAATATTCAAGGCCTAACCAAACCGTATTTTCATAATCGTTCACCAAATACGGACTCCAATTGTTAAACACTTGCAATCTTCCGAGTTTTACTTCTCTTTCCTGAATATATATCCAATCGTCCGGAACTCTGTTTTTATATGTTTTTAATTTTGTATTATTTTTTATTATCATATCTTTTACAAGAAGCCCGACAGTAATAAAACTTCTATACCCTAAACCTTCGGCTATTTTTGTAACTTTATCATCTTTCTTATCAAGACCACTTATTAAATTTTGAACAGGCATACTTGAGAAAAAGAAATCCGCTTCATATTTGTTGCCGGCACTATCGGCAACAGATTTCACAACATTATTTTCAGTTTCAATTTTAACTATCTTTTTATTTAATTCTATTTTTCCGCCAAGTTCCTGCACTTTTTTTGCTACCAACTGCCAAAAATGTCCCGGACCGAATTTCGGATAATAAAACTTTTCTATTAAACTTGTTTCGGTATTCTTTTGTTTTAAATCTTGCTTATTTCCGCCAAATATTTTTTTTACTGCCTGTTGTAACAATTTTACTATAGATAAACCTTTTATTCTTTGTGTTCCCCAATCCGCAGGAATATCTTTCGGTTCAACACCCCAAACTTTATGTGTATAATCTTTAAAAAATGTTAAATACAATTCTTTACCGAATCTATTTATCATAAAATCTTCAAGATTCTTTTCTTCTCTTTTAAACAACAAACTATAAGAATAACTAAACCCTATTTTCATTATTCTTACAATTCCCAAATTTTTCATTGTTGAAAAAGATAAGGATACGGGATAATCAAAAAAAGTTTTCAAGAAATATATTCTGGAAAGTCTGTTCCTTACAAGCATTACATCATCTGTTTTGTTTGGATCTTGCTCTTTATCCGATTTAGATAAATCTATTGCTCTGTTTAATAAAATATCATCTTTCGAAGGTACCGTTTGTATCGGCATTAAATCTGTCCACCATTTCATGACGGTATCCGATTTAGAAAAAAATCTGTGTCCCCCCATATCCATTCTGTTTTGTTTATAATTAAATGTCTTTGATATTCCGCCTATATCATCGGTAGCTTCAAATATTATTGGTTTTATATCCGTTTTTGTAAGAAGTTCATAAGCAGCCGTAAGACCTGCAGGACCTGCACCGATAATTATTGCTGTCTTTGACATATTATCCTCTTTATATTGCTAACTGAAAATAAATTTTTTCCTTGCAAAATAGTTCCACAAGTAAGTTATTATTATAACCAAGCATTTCGATAACATATAATACAATCCCAAATACTCGGTAAAAATATATAAAAAAACATTGTTTAAAACAAGTCCGATAACACCTATTATAAGAAAAACAGTAAATTCCGCAGTTCTATTTTTTATGCTTGTTTTAGTAAAAATATACAACTTACTGCATATGTAAGTTATTGCTATTCCCACCATAAAAGATATAGTTGCAGACACCAAATAATATAAGCGAACATATTCGGTAAGAATAAACAGAACCGACACATCTGCAAATAAAGCTATTCCGCTTGCAAAAAAATATTTTATAAATTGTAAATAGGAATTATCTGTTTTTGTTACTATAATTTCTTTTATTTTATTTAACATTTTTAATTAGTAAACAATATTGTTTTTTCAGTTTCAGCTAATAATTTTATCTTATTTTCATACTTTTTTAAAATATCCTTCATGAAAGTATCCTTATATGAAGCAAAATAATGTTTTTTGTCTTCTGATATTTTTGCTTCAAATTCTTCATCCGTCAATGTAATATTTCCTTTATCGGCATAGAACAGAAACATTGAACTAAAAACAAAATTATCTTCTTTTCTTATTACTATTTTCTCATTTTTATCGATTGTATTCACAACCGGAATAAGTTTTATCGGATCTGCCAATTTCTGCGCATCTATGGATTTTGAAACTATAGGAAAACTTATAAAAAGTATTGATGCAACTATAGAAATAACAACCAATATTTTTATAATTTTTTGAACAACTTTTTGTGAAAAGGAATTTAATACTTCTCCGGATATTACTGCAAAAGCAGGATATAATATATTTAAATAGTTACCGTTTTTCTTGCTTGCTATTTGAAAAATTATTAAAGGGACTAAAGCCCAACATAAAACAAAAATATCCGTTCTTTTATCGTTCAATATTATATCTTTTGTCTTTCTTAATTTACGATAAACTCCGTATATTAAAAAAGGTAACCATGGCCAATAATTATTTACTAACAATTGCAAATAGACATACCATTCATTAAAGAAATTATATTCGTTTGCGGATACTGCATAATTTACTTTATCATCAGACCAACCGGAGCCCCACCCCTGAACATTGTTGACCGTTGAATAAAAATATTCTTTAATAAAATCGTCCCCGAACCGTTTATACATTTCAATATGCCACGGTAAAACAATTATAGGAACTAATAGAAAGGATAAATAAAAATGAATATTTTTTAATGCACTTTTATCCTTAGATAAAATCAAATATCCTAAAATGACAAAATATATCAATAAACCGGATGCCTGTTTTGTCATAATGGAAAGACCTATAAAAAAAGACATTAAATAATAATAAAGAGATTTTTTCTCGTTACTTGCTGTATAAAAACAAATTAGAGCAAGCATAAAAAACAGAGCAAACGGACCATCAGTCACAACACTTCTTCCATGATGTAAATATTGTTGTGTAAAAATCAGTATTATCGATGCAAAAAAAGCAGTAGTATAATTGTAATACTTACTTATAAACATAAATAACACAATTATTGATAAAAAAGACAAAAATGCAATAGGTAACTTTACGGAAAAATTGCTAAAGCCTAAAATTTTTCCGCTGAAAGACATCATCCAATAGATCAAAGGAGGTTTGCTTGTGTAAAAAAGCGGAACACCATCGTGATATGGTGTTAAATAATCCCCGGTTATTGTCATTTCTTTTGCAATTTGTCCGTAACCTATACCATCACCGCTTAAAGGAGCTTCTCCTAATCTGTGGAAAAAAACAACAAAAGCAACAACTATAACTAAAAAAAACAGAAATTTTTTAGTAAATATAAAATCTAATTTTATGTTTTTCATATCAAAAATTTAAAAGATTAAATAAAAATTTACAGAGAAGTATTTTACCATTTTTTAATACTTTATAATAGTATTTTTATTTAATTTTTACTGCGGGAATAGTTTTTAATTCTCCGCTTTTTGTATTGTATTGATAAATTCCGACTTGTCTTGCTGCTTTTCCTTCAGGAATATTTATTTTTTGATCATCATAATATAAATCATCATCATCACCTACAAGCAACATTAATACTTCATTAGGAAAACTCCCCGCCTTAGTAAGAGCAGTATTAGGTTTTAAAATTTGAAATATTCTTACTTGTTCTGTTGTTATAATTTCTCCGTCTTTCTTTTTAGAAAACAAAGTTAATCCGGACAATTTTTTGTCATCGGTATTTACAGTTTCTTGCTTTTCATCTTGATAAACAAAATTTTTAAAGCTGTTCATGAATGTTTCAACAAAAGATGTCATTTCTTCAATGTATTTTCCCGCTTGTTCCATTTCTTTTTTATTTAATACATCTTCATCATTTTTTGCTTTATCATCGGCAAATATTCCAACACAACAAAACAAACTCAAAACAAATACTAAACTGATTATTTTTTTCATTTTTATCTCCTGAATTACAATAATACTTTAGATTTTACTAAATTTAACAACTATTTTCTATCTAATATAGTTTTTGTTTGATAATATATACTTTTTATGTTATAATCAACTGAATTTTAGTATTTTCGGGATTCTAATGAATAATCAAAATAAAAAAACTGCGATAGTTTTTGCGGTTAATGATTTATATGCATTTTGTTTATACGTTTCTATATGTTCTCTTATAAAAAACTCACCGGAACTGGTAAGACAATCGGATATAATAGTTTATTTGTATGATGTATCGGATGCAAACCAAAAAGCACTAAGCACCTTAAATGTTAAAATTGTCGACTATAATTTTCCTTTACCAATTACAGAAGCGAAAGCAATTAAAAATTTTTCTTTAGCAAGTTTTGCAAGATATGAATGTTTTAATCTACTCAATGAATATAAAAATGTTATTTATCTTGATAGTGATATTTTGGTTCAAAAAGAATTATCAACTTGTTTCGATTTAATAAAAGATTCCGGTATAGGGCTAATAAAAGAAAAAACCAATATTGAACTTTTTATACAAAAAGAAAAAGTAGAAAATTTTGATACGACAAAAACAATTTTTAATTCCGGATTTTTTATTTTAGGTAACAATTTAAAATTAGATTTCAATGAAATGGCAGATTTTTGTTACAAAGAAACAGTAAAACATAGCCAAAATGTATATTTACCTGACCAAGCTATTCTAAATTTAGCATTCCAACATTTTAATATTGTTCCGACATCTCTTGAGATGATTTATAATACTCCGGCATCATTATCAACTAAAACATTAAAAAAAGCAACTATCATACATTTCACGGGACACAGAAAGCCTTGGAATTATTATTATTTTGATGAATTTTATAAATATTATAAACAATGGATTCTAAATGGCGGAATGCCTGTTGATAAAATAAGAAAAGATTCTAAAGCTTATAGATATTTATTACAAAAATTATCATTAAACAAATTTGTTTTTTTTAATTTATGTCCTGACATACTAAAAAAACCAATAAAAGCCCTTCGCTTTTTCATCAAATTTATTTTCAAAATAAAATATTAACCGATTTTATAATCTAAAACTTTAAATTTTTTAACAGTCCCAAAATTAGTATAATAATAAAAACGAAATTGAATATATTATTGATTTTTAGGAGAAAGAACAAAGTGTCAGAAATAGGTGTTTCTGTATTATGTTTGGCATATAATCAAGAAAAATATATTCGACAAACATTGGAAAGTTTTGTTATGCAAAAAACAAATTTCCCTTTTGAAGTTATTGTAAATGATGATGCTTCCACAGATAGAACCCCGAAAATAATAAAAGAGTTTGCAGATAAATATCCGAACATAATAAAACCTGTTTACCAAAAAGAAAATCAATATTCAAAAGGAGTAGCAATACATAGCAAATGTTTATTTCCAAAAGCTACAGGAAAATATTTAGCTTTTTGCGAAGGTGATGATTTTTGGACAGATGAAAATAAACTGCAGATACAATATGACATAATGGAAAAAAATCCTGATTATCATTTATGCTTACATAAAGTTAGATTTATTTCCGAAGACGGAAAAGAGCTAAAAAAAACTTATCCGAGCCACTTAAAAAAGAAAGTAATAGATACTAAAAAATTTTTAAAATTAATCTTTTGTTCTTATACTTTTCAAACAAGCTGCTATTTCTTAAGAAAAGAAGATTTTAAAAATTTTGTCGAAAATTTTAACGAATCGTTGTTATTATACCAATTATATTCCAAACTCATGATTGGGGACGAGCCTATACTCCTTTATTTCGGGCTATTAGGTAAAACATATTACATAAATAAAATTATGTCAAAATATAGAACATACTCTTTAGGAAGTTGGACTTCAAGAATGAATTCAAAGCCCAACGACCAAAAAGTCAAAATATTTAAAGATCTAATTAAAATCACAGAAGAAATAGATAAATATACTTCTTATAAATACCATAAACTATGTGTCGTTAGATTCCTTCGTTTCAGTATTGAAATAGCTAAATATACTTTAAATAAAAAAGATTTATTACAGAAAAGCAGAAAAGAATTTTTCGGAAGATTTAATTTGTTTCATAAAGCAATTCTATTTATATATATTTTGTTTCCATGTTTTGGAGAATTTATTTATAATATATATTTGAATTTATATAAAAAAATGTAAAGGCAAAACGGTAAAAATGAAAAAAACTATAAACGTCACACAATCATCAATACCAACTTATAAAGAGTATTGCAAAGAAATAAAAGAACTGTGGAAAACGCATTGGCTTACAAATATGGGAGTAAAACATAAACAGTTTCAAAAAGAGTTAGAAAAATTTTGTAAAGTTCCTCACATAGTATTGTATACTAACGGGCACTTGGCACTTGAAAGTATAATCACCGCCATGAATTTAAAAAAAGGCGGAGAAATAATAACAACTCCTTTTACTTTTGTTTCTACAACACATGCTATAGTTAGGACCGGTTTTAAACCTGTTTTCTGTGATATAAACGATAACGACTATACGATAGATGTTACAAAAATAGAAAAATTAATCACAAAAAAAACGGTAGCAATTGTCCCTGTTCATGTATATGGAAATATTTGTAATATTGAAGAAATAAATAAAATAGCAAAGAAATACAAATTAAAAGTAATTTATGATGCGGCTCACACTTTCGGAGAAACTTATAAAGGAATATCTCCGGCAAATTTCGGTGATGCATCAATTTTTAGTTTTCATGCAACAAAAGTTTTTAACACGATAGAAGGTGGTGCTATTTGTTTTTCCGATGATAAATTCGTTCAAATTTTAAATGATATGAAAAACTTTGGTTTTAGAGATTCTGAAAACGTTGCATATATCGGTGGAAATGCAAAAATGAGTGAATTTCAAGCTGCAATGGGAATATGTAATTTAAGACATATTAAACAAGAAATACAAAAAAGAAAAAAAGTTTTTGAATATTATAAAAAGAAATTATCTGATATAAAAGGAATCAAACTTTGTAATGAACAAAAAAATGTTAAACATAATTACGGATATTTTCCTGTAGTATTTGATAATTATAAATATAGAAGAGATGAAATATTTGAAAAACTAAAAAAACAAAATGTAATAGCAAGAAAATATTTTTATCCATTAATAAGTGATTTCGAATGTTACAAAAATGCATCGACGATAAAAAAGCATAAAACACCCGTAGCAAAATATATTTCGGAAAGAATTTTAACATTACCTATCTATTCAAATTTATCCATAAAAGATGTAGACAGAATTTGTGACATCATTTTAAAGTAACAATCCAAAATTTAAACAAAGTTGTTTGTCATTAGAGGTCGAATATTTTGAGACGAGCTGAAGTGTTTTAAAATCGCATAATCGAAGCGGTACTCGATTGAGTTAGTTGCGAAATTATAACCAAAATATTAAAGTCGATATAAAATGTATGGATATTTTTTTGATAAAAAAATAGACATACAATTTCTTGTATGTCTATTTTATATAAAGAATCTGGCAACGACCTACTCTCCCGGGACCCTGCGGTCCAAGTACCATCGGCCCATATGAGCTTAACTTCCGAGTTCGGAATGGGATCGGGTGTGACCTCACAGGTATAGTCACCAGAAATTTTTCAATTTCAAAAAGTACTTATAAAGAACAACTTAACTTAATAGACAAATTCTACAACTTTTTTATAAAAAAGTCAATTACTAGATTAGAGAATGTGACCAAGCCAAACGACCGATTAGTACAAGTTAGCTGAATACATTACTGTACTTACACTTCTTGCCTATCAAACCCGTAGTCTACGGGTGGTCTTCGGGGAAATCTTATCTTGGGGCAAGTTTCACACTTATATGCTTTCAGTGTTTATCTTAACCATACTTGGCTACTCTGCAATGCTCTTGGCAGAACAACAGAAACACCAGAGGTATGTTCATTCCGGTCCTCTCGTACTAAGAACGAGCCCCCTCAAATTTCCTGCGCCCACGGTAGATAGAGACCGTACTGTCTCACGACGTACTGAACCCAGCTC
>JAGCCP010000028.1 GCA_017651625.1 Candidatus Ruminimicrobiellum bubulum
AACAAGTTTTTCTAATTCGGCTGCAGCTTTCTTTTTCTTATTGAGTCTCAAATAAATATTCTTCTTTTGTATAGATACAGCCTCATCAATGCCGAATTTGTTTTCAATCTTATTGTAAATATCCAACACACCATTCAAATCGTTGTCTTCAAGATAGACATCGGCAAGAGCAAGATAAAAATCAAACTCGTTAGGTTTTTGATTTATAAGTGTTTGGAATATGTTTTTTGCCTTGTCGAAATGATTATTCAAACTGTAAATGGTTCCAGCCAAATACATATACCATTCATTATCAGGAGAAAGCAAAAGACTCTTGTCAATATACTCTTCTGAGAGTCTTAACTCATTCTTTTTAAGATAAATGGCGGCCAAACGATAAAGAATGAAAGGATTATCGGGCTTTTGGCTCAAACAAAGCTGATAATAGTTTTCGGCCAGTTCGAAGTTTTCATCAAGAAAGCATTTGTCAGCCTCAAAAAAATTGTAAGAGTAATTTATCTCATCATCGAACAAAAAGACCTCAGAATCATTATTTTGAGCAAATGAAACAATAGAAATAAACAACGATAATAAAAATGAAGAAAGTCTTTTCATCTTCTACTTTCCTGTATGACCAAAACCACCAGCTCCGCGCTCGGTTTCGCTAATCTCTTCAACTTCAATAAATTCAGCCTTTTCGTGTTTGGCTATAACCATTTGACATATACGGTCGCCTGATTTGATAGTAAAATCAGTATCGCTCAAATTTATAAGTATCACTTTTATTTCGCCGCGATAATCAGCATCAATGGTGCCTGGCGAATTTAGAACTGTAATGCCGCTTTTTATTGACAATCCACTGCGTGGGCGAATCTGAGCTTCGTATCCGTCAGGCAACTCAATATAAAGACCTGTAGGAATAAGTTTGCGCTCAAAAGGTTTTAAAACGATATCAGCATCAGTGAAAGCACGCAAATCCATTCCGGCCGAACTTGCTGTTTCGTATGCCGGCAGCTGATTGTTTGATTTATTTATAATCTTTACACGCATAGCAGTTTTTTTATGTTTTTCCGCTCAAAATAATATAAAATGCCAATATAAAGCAGCATAAACAGTGTACTAACTGAAAGTGTAGCAAAAGTATTGTCTAAAACTATAAGATTTCGAGTGTAAAGAACAGCTAACGCAAGAATAATGTAAGCCACTATTTTTCCAACATTGTAATTGACTGGATAAACCTTATGTCCCCAAAAATAGCAAATCACAACCATTACAAAATAACAAGCAATGGTGGCTATTGCGCAGCCCCAATAACCAAAGTGCGGTATTAATAAAATATTCAGAACAAGAGTTAAAACAGCACCAATGATTGAAATGACGGCACCGCAGATGGTCTTGTTGCATATCTTGTACCACACAGAAAGATTATAGTAAATACCAAGAAACATATTGGCAAGCAGAATAACAGTTACAATATCCAGACCACCATGAAAATTCTTACCAATGAAGTATTTAAATATATCGATATACATTGTCACCATTAAGAAAATCAGAAGACAGAAGATTACAAAGTAATCCATTACCACTCGATACGACTCCTTAGCGTCAGTTGAAACAGATTTCTTGAAAAAGAATGGTTCAGCCGCATAATTGAACATCTGAATGAAAATGGTCATCAAGACGGCAATTTTGTAGTTGGCAGCATAAATACCGACCTGCTCCAAAGGATTCATTCCGTCACATTCTATGAATTTTAGGAAAATCTTGTCAAACACTTCGTTAATCATACCTGAGGCACCAATCAAAATGAAAGGCCAGGTGTATTTGAGCATAGTCTTATAAAAATCGAACGAAATTTCGGGACGGAAAGTCTTGAATTCGGGAATCAAAAGCAAAAATGAAACAACAGAAGCAACAAGGTTACTGAAAAAGGCATATCCTACATTCACTTTTGGATCATACAACGATGCAAGGAAAGAATTATCGCTGTTTCGGCAGATAACGTAAAAGAAAATGTTGAGTAAAATATTGATTGAAACATTGATAAGCTTGATAATCGAAAACTTCAAAGCTTTATTCTGGTTTCGCAACCGAGCAAATGGAATTGCGGTTATAACATCGAAAAATATGATGAAAGCAAAACAAACTATAAAATTGACGTTGCTTGGATAACCGATCCATCCTGCAACTTGATTTCTGAAAAAAATTAAAAAAAGTAGAAACGATGTTGCAAAAATTGAAGTGCTGAAAAGAGCGTGATTGTATGTTTTTTGCTCATCGTTATTTACGCTGAACCTGAAATAAGTGGTTTCCATTCCGTGAAGAAGCAAAACCAAAGAAAAAGAAGAAAAAGCGTAAAATACTGAAAATGTTCCGTATGCCTCAGTATTGAAGACACGGGTAAAAAACGGAGTAAGCAGTAGATAATTAAGCAGTCGCGGCACAATGGTGCCCAAACCGTAAATCATTGTCTGCCCGGCAAGACCTTTGAAAAAATTGCTAAAAAATCCTTTTTGAAAATTCATAAAAGCATTTCAGATATTTTGCAAAAATAATAACTCAAGCAAAGCAACAGTTATTGCAGTCGTTAAAAATTGACATATTTTTGATTTCGAAAATCAAGACAAAATTGTCAGCAGAAAACAAAAAAGCCAGATTTTGTCAACAAAAATCATCACATATTATTTATATATATTGATTTAATTACTTAAAAAAGATGATGTATATTATTATCTGTTGAAATTGTGGAAAGAAACACGGAAAAAAACTTGGATTTTTAAAAGAGACAATTTAAAGAAGCGTATTTAACAATATTATAACAGGTGCTTTAATTAAAAATCAGGGCATTATGTATTGGAACAAACAGATTGTTGAAAACTTGAAAGCTGAAAAAATTGTTGAAAAACCAAAATGTTAAAAACCAAACAGAGTGTTGATTTTTCAAACAAAAAAAGTCTTTTAAAAAATTTGCAAGAACAATATTTTTTATATCCAATTGTTAAAAATAAAAAGCAAGAAAAATTTCATAAAAGAAATAAACAACAGTCTTTTTATGATATTAACAATTTAACATAATATTTTAAAATTCATTATCAATCATATACTAAAAATCGAATTTATATAAGATTGAATTTTAAAAAATTAACCATTGTTAAAAACATCAACAAAAAGCAAAAGGTTTATATTTGTTTGATTTATAGAAACAAATGATTTTAAAATCGTAACGGAATTAAAATGAGAATGTTTAGGACACTTTTGATTTCAATATCGATAATAATTTTTTCTGTCGCAAAGAGTTATTCCCAGCAAGAAAACGCATGGCAAGTAGGTGAAAACATCAGATTAACGATAGGTTATACCTTAGGTTTTATAGAATTGAAAGCAGCACAGGCAAACATCACCGCAAATGCTTGTAAATATGAAGAAAAAGATGCCGTGACTCTTGAGATAGGGGCAAAAACAATTAAAGCGTTCAAGGCTTTCAAAGTTCGCGACACTCTCCGGGCAATAGTTGATGCAGAAACAATGGAACCGTACTTTACTCAAGTGCAATCGCACGAAGACGATTACTTTGCTTCGTACCAGACCACTTATACAAAAGATGAGAATGGTGAAAACCTTTTACGTATAAAAAAATACAAACGTGACGGCTTGAAAAAGGATACTACAATCAGAAATGAGAAAATGTATTTAGACGTTGTAACCATATTATATGGCCTGCGAAATACCGATTTCAGCAAAATTTATAAAAACCAGAAAATTCCAATGCCGTCGGTTTTTCAAATGGACCTTTATGACCTTTATTGGCGATATGCTGGAAAAGAACTCATAACACTCAGAAAAGGAGAAACTTACAAATGTTTGAAGATATGTCCTTACTTTGTTGAGGGTGACCTTTTCGATAAAGGCGAGGTTATGACCATTTGGCTTACCGACGACCAAAACAAGATACCTATTCTAATTGAATCAAAACTTAAGATAGGCAGTATAAGGGCTGTAATGGAAAATGTTAAAGGAAACAAGTATCC
>JAGCCP010000029.1 GCA_017651625.1 Candidatus Ruminimicrobiellum bubulum
GATATACGGCAACAAAAAAGATGGCCGCTTACGACTTGTTTGCTACTAACCAATACTGGATAATAACCGAAATCAATATGGAATTTACGGATGTTTTACCCTACTGGTCGGAAGAGATAAAAGCGGAAATTTGGATTTCGGAACTTTCAAAATTAAAAGTTTATACGGATTTTAATCTTTATTATAACGATAAAGTTTTTGCAAAAGGAAATATTCTTTGGTTTATAATAGATAAAGATTCCAAAAGACCTGCAAAAACAGATGTTGTAGCCGAAAGATTTGAAGTTTGTAACGAACTTGTTTTAGGAGAGCATAAGAAATTTGTTTTACCGCAAATAACGGAAAAGTTTAACGAAATTACACACAAAATCAATTTGTCCGATTTGGATTTTAACAAACATGTTAACAACAAAAGTTATATTAACCTTGCAGAAAATGCAGCTCCCGACGATTTTAAGAAAGTTAACACAATAAAACAATTAAAAGTTAAATTTAACAGAGAATCTTTTTTGAATGATGTTTTAACCTGCACAACATACAAAACAGATACTCCGAAATTATATATTCATAAAATAGAAAAAGACGGTGTTTCCGTTTGCGACATTTCCACCTTGTGGGAAGAAAAAACAGATACCTCTACCATTGTAGATTATCCGTTAAAGATTAAGGAATAATAGTTTATATCCGTTGATAGTTAATACCAACCGGTATATTTTTAAAGGGTTCTTTTATTTTTACGAATTTCAGAAAGTGTTTCTAAATCACCGCTGTCAATTTGTTGTTCCAATGCACGAATAATACTTTTTTTACGTTTTAAAAAGTCAGGTCCGGTTAAATTTATTCCTGATGTATGATGGGTGTTAAATTCACAATCACATGTAAGGTTTTCAACAAAAGTTTTAAGTTCTATTAACAATTCCTTTTCGGAAAGAGGATCAAATTTTCCTTCTTGCGCTTCTTCCAACAAAGGTGTTCCAGGAAATAATGTCAGTCCGCCTGTTCCTACAAGCATAGGCTTACATTGGCTGAATATTTTTGCGGAATTTACAACATGTTCTTGGCTGTGTTTCTTGCCTGCAACACCGTTTAAAAATGTCATCCAATAATCAATTCCGGCATCTTCAAGTTTGTGGCACTGTTCCAAAATATCTTTACTGCCATAACCTTTGTTTATACGGTTAAGAGTCCAATCATCCCCGCTTTCAACACCGAGTGATATTTCATTCATTCCCAAATCTTTAAGTTTTCTTAATTCTTCCACCGTTTTGTTTTTTACATCGGTAACTCTTCCCGCCATATATACCATTTCCATTTTCGGAAGATATTTTTTTATCATTTCCAATATCGGTGCAAGTTTGTCATAAGTTAAAACTAAAGGGTTGGCACTAAGAAGTTGAATAGTTTTTGCATTGGGTTTCATGTCTGCTATTTCCTGCAAATCTTCTTCAATCCATTCCATAGGCTGTATGCGAAAATCCACATCCTTATACATTGTGCAGAATTTACATCTGTTATGTGTACATCCTTGAGTAATTTGTAATAACGGGAATGTAGGCCAATAAGGATTTCTGTATACAGGTTCCGTAAAATGCATTTGATTCTCCTTAATGAAGTTTATATTGATACAAGACATTATATCATAAAATATATAGCGTATAGCGAATTATATGTTTATGTTATAAACTTTTTCCGAACTCATACACTTTTTTAGGATAATCCGTTCTGTTTATTGAACCTGCTGTCCATACTCCCGGAACAATAAATCTGCCTGTATCTTTCCATCCGAGATAATCCAACAAAACATCATAATGTGTTCTTATAGGTTGTTCATCGTGACTTGAATTGTTTGCATAAGTCATAAAAAGAGCTGCTTTTTTAGGAACATGAATTTTACCGTTTATTGCATAAAATCTGTCTATAACTGCTTTAAGTTGTGCCGATATACCGAAATAATACATAGGAGTTACAAAAACAACCAAATCGGCATCAACAATATGTTCTCTTACAAAATTAAAGTCATCGTTGAATACACAAGGTCCGTCCATTCCGCACTTGTTACAACCGATACAGGGATGAACATTCTTAAATGCACTGTCAAATCTGAACACTTTATGTCCTTTTTCCGTTGCACCTTTAATAAAATTGTCTGCCAAGATATTTGAGTTGCCGTTTTTTCTCGGGCTGCCTGTTAAAACCAAAATTTTCATTTTTTTGTTCTCCGTATCAGATGTATTTGAAAAAACAGATTGTTTAAAAATTGCACTTCCCGCAAGCACCCCTGCAGCCAGTAATGAATTTTTTAAAAATTTTCTTCTGTCCATTTTTTGCCTCAAAATGTTTTTGTTATAATAATTTTTTTACACAAGAATATGCCAATTCGTAAATGGTATGATAAGTATAACCTACTTTTGCTTTTTCCATCGCTTTTTTCTGTTCTGCATTTACTACAGCATAGGGATATATGCCATATACAAACGGAAAAAAAGAATAAACAAATTCTCGTACCTGTTTATTTGTGCTTTTCGGACAAAATTTCTTTATAATTTGTGAAACTAATTTTATTGAATTGCCGAAAGACACTTTAAATTCTGTAAGTATTTCGGGACGACTGTTTGCTTCCATATCAAAATGGTTCATACTTACAAGTTTTAACATTTGTTCTCTTTTTTCAAGAGATTTTGCTATTTCTTTTGCAAGGTTATCTTTTGAAAGTTTTTTGTTATTTTCAATTATTTCGGTTAAATCTTTGTTCCAAAGATCATATTCTTTTTTTGTTAACGCAAGAAAAATTTCTTCTTTTGTATGAAAGTAGTTATAAATTGAAGTTCTTGTAAATGTTGTTGAACCTGCTATAACTTTCATTGTAATGTCTTTAAAACTCATCGTTTTGTAAAGTTTTTCGCAGGCACCAACAATTTCTTCTTTTCTTGTTTTTATTAACTCTTTTGAACTTAACATATTAAACCTCGCTTAAATTTGTTATACAAATTTTTGCAGTTGTCGCTACCGTACATCTATTCTTGCATTCTTCTATACTTCCGGCCCTCTATCCATCAAATTGTCTTAGGCAATTTTTTATTTCTTTATAAACTTATCATCGGATTTTGGAATACCATTTACATCTTCAACATATCTTTCAACTTTCATGTGTAAATCGTATTTGTTCCTGAGTTCGGCAATTTTTCCCATCATAGGTGAAGCATGATGAACATCAAGTGCTTGTTGGCTTTCCCAACTGTCTATTAAAAGAACGGTATCTTTACTGTTTGCAGGGTAAAAATATTCGTATCTTACATTTCCTTTTTCTTTACGAATAGCATCCGCGGTGCCGGACTTTTCCATTTCTTTAACAAACTTTTTGGCGTTTCCTTTTTTACCGCTGTAGTATATATTTATTGTTATTGCACCGTCGTTTTTTTTAACTTATTCTTCAGCATAAGAAACAGACACAAATAATACCGTTGTTAAAAGCAAAATCATTGCACCGTATATTTTTTTCATTTTAAACTCCCAAACGTATTTGTAGAATTAAAACCCTAATCCTTTTAACCAATCGGAAACTTTTTTATCGGCTTCAGTTCTGCTGTTTTGTGCTATATGACCGTAAATTGCAAATCCTTTTTTAACATCTGCTTTTGTTACAGCTTTTACATTTCTTTCCGTTCCGCTTAACCCACTACCTTCATGTGTACAAAAAGGAATAACCGTTTTACCTTTAAAATCATAACTTTCCAAAAATGTATAAACAGGCATCGGCAAATCTCCCCACCAGTTAGGATAACCGAC
>JAGCCP010000030.1 GCA_017651625.1 Candidatus Ruminimicrobiellum bubulum
ATGGAAGAAAATTTGTATTTTTTGCTTTGCAAAAAATCTAAATTATTATCAAAAATCGCGAAGTGATTTTTACAGAATAGCATCCAATCTTCCAATCATCCAATCTTCAAACCTTCTAAAAATTTATATACTAAAATTTTAAGGAGCAAAATAAATAATATGAAGATAACAACAAACAATAAGCTTAGCAAATTACCACCTTATCTTTTTATAGAAATAGACAGAAAGAAAAAAGAAGCTATAGACAGAGGTGCAGATATAATATCGCTGGGAGTTGGTGATCCTGATATGCCTACTCCAGAACATATTGTAATGGCAGGACAACTTGCTCTTTCAAAACCGCAAAACCATCAATATCCGTTCGGTGCAGGTATGCTTTCTTTTAGAAAGGCTGTTGCCGGTTGGTATAAAAAAAGATTTAATGTAGATTTAGATCCTAATAATGAAGTTTGTGCTTTGATAGGTTCAAAAGAAGGTATAGGTCACATGCATTTGGCATTTGTTAACCCCGGTGATGTAGTTTTAATTCCCGAGCCGGGATATCCCGTTTATAACACAGGAACAATATTTACCGATGGTGAACCCTATTTTATGCCTTTGCTTGGAAAAAACGGCTTTTTACCCGATTTAGACGCAATTCCTGAAGATGTTGCTAAAAAAGCAAAGATAATATTTGTTAATTATCCTAACAACCCTACGGCAGCAATTGCACCTAAAGAATTTTATGTTAAACTTATACAGTTTGCTAAGAAATATAACATTATAGTTGCTCACGACAGTGCATATTCCGAAATTTATTATGATGATAATGAAAAACCTATGAGTTTTTTAGAAGTTGAAGGAGCAAAAGAAGTAGGAGTAGAATTTCATTCATTATCAAAAACTTATAATATGACAGGATGGAGATTAGGTTGGGTTTGCGGTAACAAAGATATTGTTGCAGCAATAGCAAGAGTAAAAGATAATTATGATTCCGGAGTTTTTCAAGCAGTACAAGAAGCGGGAATTACGGCATTAACAAGTTCTCAGGAATGCGTGGAAGATATGAGAACGATATATAAGGCAAGAAGAGATGCTTTGTGTGACGGATTAAATGCGCTTGGTTGGAACGTAACAAAGCCGAAAGCATCGTTTTATGTTTGGGCAAAAGTTCCGAAAGGATATAAATCTTCCGAAGTAGTTGCAAAACTTTTGGATGAATGCGCAATAGTTTGTACACCGGGTAACGGTATGGGAAAAAGCGGTGAAGGATATGTCAGGTTTGCATTGACGGTACCGGTTCCGAGAATAAAAGAAGCTTTGGAGAGAATAAAAAATTGCAAATTTTAGAAGATTGGAAAATTAGAAGATTAGAAGAATAGAAGTAAAACCGTAAAACTAAATAGGAATTAAGCAAAGGCGCTTAAAGAATTAAATTCTTTAAGTGCCTTTTTTTATACTGAAACAATTAAGAAAAAATAAATAATAGGAGGAAGTAAAAATGGGTTACACAAAACAAGACATTATCAAAATTGTTAAGGAACAGGATGTACAATTTATCAGGTTGCAGTTTACCGATATTTTCGGTCAATTGAAAAATGTTGCAATAACGGCAAGCCAAATAGAAAAAGCATTGGACAACAAATGTATGCTTGACGGTTCTTCGATTGAAGGTTTTACAAGAATTGAAGAAAGTGATATGTATCTTTATCCGGATCCCGACACATTTGTAATTTTCCCTTGGAGACCGCAAACCGGTAAAGTTGCAAGATTAATCTGCGACATTTATAAGCCCGACGGAAAACCTTTTGAAGGTTGTCCGAGAAATATTTTAAAAAGGAATTTAAAAGCAGCAGCAAAATTAGGATACACTTTTAATGTCGGCCCGGAACTGGAATTCTTCTTGTTCCATACCGACGAAAAAGGTAAACCTACAACAGTAACACACGATGATGCGGGATACTTTGATTTAGCACCTATAGATTTAGGTGAAAGTGTAAGAAGAGATATGTGTTTAACTCTTGAACAAATGGGATTTGAAATTGAAGCATCTCACCATGAAGTTGCAAGAGGACAACACGAAATTGATTTTAAATATGCGGAAGCTTTGAAAACTGCAGATAATATCAACACATTTAAATTGGTAGCAAAAACAATTGCACAGAAACACGGACTTCATGCAACATTTATGCCAAAACCTATTTTCGGTATAAACGGTTCGGGTATGCATACAAATCAATCTTTATTTAAAGACGGCAAAAATGCATTTTATGATCCGAAAGATTCAATTGGTCTTTCAAAAACAGCATACAGTTATATTGCAGGTATAATGAAACATATAAAATCAATGGCAGCAATATCCAATCCGTTAGTAAATTCTTATAAGAGATTAGTTCCGGGCTATGAAGCACCTGTATACATTGCATGGTCTGCAAGTAACAGAAGTCCGTTGATAAGAATCCCTGCTGCAAGAGGAGCATCAACAAGAATAGAATTAAGATGTCCGGATCCGGCAGCAAATCCGTATTTCTTACTTTCCGCATGCTTGGCTGCAGGTCTTGACGGAATAAAGAATAAACTTAAAGTAAAACATTCTACAGACAAGAACATATTCAAGATGTCAAAAGAAGAAAGAGATGCTGCAGGAATAGAAAATTTACCGCACAATTTAATTAATGCGGTAAGAGCAATGCAAAAGAGTGATTTGATGAAACAAACTTTAGGTGAATATTCGTTTAACCTTTATACACAGGCAAAAACAGAAGAATGGGATAATTACAGAACGAAAGTTCATCAGTGGGAAATAGATCAGTATTTGGTAAATTATTAATTTTTGCGAAGCAAAATACAACAAATCGCAAAGCGATTTCCAAGACTGAAAGATTTTAAACGAGACAAAGAGTTTTCGAGCCGAAGTGTATAAAGTTGGTGAAACATACATGAGGTTCGAAAACTCAAAGTCGCAGTAAAAAGATTTCGGTCGTCATAGGTAGCAAAGGAGCGAACATGAAAGAAGGTCAAGTAAGAATACCGGCGGGATGTGCCATAAGCGGTATCATAGATAAAAAAGGTAACAGATTTAACGGAACCGATATTATAAAATCCATTGCATTGATGCACGAGAGATCTAACGGACTTGGCGGCGGATTTGCAGGATACGGAATATATCCTCAATATAAAGATTTTTTCGCTTTACACATTTTTTATGATAATAATCAAATAAAAGCTAAAACGGAAGAATTTTTAAACGAGCACTTTGAAATAGAAAGTGCGGGAAATATTCCGACAAGAAAAGTTCCGTCAATAAAAAACAAACCTTTAATATGGAGATATTTCGTTTTGCCCAGAATTTATAAAGTCAGAAACTTAAATATGGACGAAGACGAATTTACCGCCAGATGTGTAATAAGAATAAATAAAGAATTCGGCGGTGCTTACGTTTTTTCAAGCGGTAAAAATATGGGTGCATTTAAAGGTGTAGGTTACCCGGAAGATATAGGGAACTTTTATATGCTTGAAAATTATGAAGGTTACATTTGGACAGCCCACGGAAGATTTCCTACGAACACTCCCGGATGGTGGGGAGGAGCACATCCTTTTACTATGCTTGACTGGTCTATAGTTCATAACGGAGAAATTTCTTCTTATGATGCCAACAGAAGATTTGTTGAAATGTTCGGATACAATTGTTCCTTACAAACTGATACTGAAGTAATAACTTATCTTTTGGATTTGTTGGTAAGGAAACACAAACTTCCTATGGAAAAAGCATTACAGGTGTTGGTAGCACCTTTTTGGAAAGATATTGAAAATGAAAATCCTAAAAAAGCACAAGAGTTAAAAGCATTAAGAACGGTATATTCTTCCGCTCTTATAAACGGTCCTTTTTCTATCCTTATAGGATACGAAGACGGACTTATAGCTTTAAACGACAGAATAAAATTAAGATCAATGGTAAGTGCAACTAAAGGAAGTAAAGTATATTTTGCAAGTGAAGAAAGTGCAATAAGAGTAATTTGCCCGGAACCTGAAAACATTTATCATCCGAAAGGCGGAGAACCGGTAATCGTTAAGTTGGAGGCAAGACAATGAGTTTAAATTTAGTATCGGACAGATTTGAAGTTTTAAGAGATAATACAAAATGTATCAGGTGCAAAGTTTGTGTAAAACAATGTTCCAACGAAGTTCATATATTTGATGAAGAAGATAATATTGTTTTGTCTGAAGATTCAAAATGTGTATGTTGTCACAGATGTGTTGCTATGTGCCCGACAAAAGCAATTAAAATAAGAAAAAACACTTTAGAATTTAAAGAAAATGCTAACTGGACAGGTACTGCAATAGACGAAATTTACAGACAGGCACAAACGGGCGGTATGCTTTTATCCAGTATGGGAAATCCTAAACCGTTTCCTATTTATTGGGACAAAATACTGTTAAATGCAAGTCAGGTAACAAATCCTTCTATAGATCCTTTAAGAGAACCTATGGAAACGAAAGTTATGATAGGCAGAAAACCCGACAAAATAGAATATGATAAAAACGGTAATATGTTGACGAAAATTCCGCCGCAGATAGAATTAAATATGCCTATAATGTTTTCTGCTATGAGTTACGGTTCAATATCAAAAAATGCTCATGAAGCGCTTGCAAGAGCCGCAGAAAAGTTGGGAATACTTTACAATACCGGTGAAGGTGGTTTACATAAAGATTTTTATAAATACGGTAAAAACACCACAGTTCAAGTTGCTTCGGGAAGATTCGGTGTTCATTTGGATTATTTGAATGCCGGAGCAGCAATAGAAATTAAAATAGGTCAAGGTGCAAAACCGGGTATAGGAGGCCATTTGCCCGGAATAAAAGTCGGCCCGGACGTTTCGGCAACAAGAATGATACCGGAAGGTTCTGATGCAATTTCTCCTGCACCGCACCACGATATATATTCGATAGAAGATTTAAGACAATTAATTTTCTCTTTAAAAGAAAGTACAAATTATACAAAACCTGTTTTTGTTAAAATCGCAGCAGTTCATAATGTTTCCGCAATTGCTTCAGGTATTGCAAGAGCAGGAGCGGATGCTATTGTTATAGACGGTTTCAGGGGCGGAACCGGAGCGGCACCTACCAGAGTTAGAGATAATGTAGGAATACCTATAGAACTTGCTTTAGCAAGTGTAGATCAAAGATTAAGAGACGAAGGAATAAGAAATCATATTTCTGTTATTTGTGCGGGTTCTATAAGAAACAGTGCAGATATAGTAAAAGCAATTGCTTTAGGTGCGGATGCCGTATATATCGCATCGGCAGCTTTAATTGCTATGGGATGCCATATGTGTCAAAGTTGTTCTACAGGAAAATGTAATTGGGGAATAGCAACACAAAATCCGGAACTTGTAAAGAGATTGAATCCCGATATTGCTTACGAAAGATTAATAAACTTGCTTACTGCATGGAATAACGAAATAAAAGAAATGTTAGGCGGAATGGGAATAAATGCAATAGACAGTTTAAGAGGTAACAGGTTAATGTTGAGAGGAGTAGGTCTTAACCTTAAAGAATTGGAAATCCTCGGAATAAAACATGCGGGAGAATAAAAAATAAAATGAAAAAAGTTTATGCTTTTGAAAAAAATTGTTTGGGGTGTGGGTTATGTGAAGTTTATTGCAGAACCGCACATTCAAAATCAAAAGATATCATAAAAACATACAAGAAAGAAAATGTTGATTCTGCGATTACGATTGAAGAGATAGAAAAGAACGGAGTAAAAACTTTTTTTGCTCTTCAATGCAGACATTGTGTAGAACCGAAATGTGTTCAGGCTTGTATTTCCGGTGCAATGTATAAAGATGAAAACGGTATAGTTAGAAACATAAAAGAAAAATGTGTGGGATGTCAGTCTTGTATAATGGCCTGTCCGTTCGGTGCAATAAAGATGTCCGTATCCGGAACAGTTATTTCAAAATGTGATTTATGCACGGAAAACGGGGATGAACCGGCCTGTGCAAAAAATTGTCCTAACGGTGCTTTAAAATTTATGGATTTGGAAGAAGATAAGTAAGTTGAACGGTTGAAAGGTTTAAAAGTTGAAAAGTTATAAGTTTTTTGACATAAAAATTCGTAGTTGTCGTTAAGAGACCTTAAGATTTAAAACGAAACGAAGTATTTGCCGACTGTAGTGTACGGAAGTGTGTGTACATGAAGGAGGCAAATACAAAGTTGCAGTTTAAATATTAATGTCGATATAGGAGTAGTAAATGAATTATGTAATAATCGGGAATAGTTGTGCTGGAACAAGTTGTGCTGCCGAAATCAGAAACACAGACAAGAAAGGTAATATAACAATATTGTCGGAAGAAAACTTTCCTGCTTACGGAAGACCGTTGATTTCTTATTTCCTGCAGGGAAAACAGACATTGGAAACAATAAAATATAAGAAAGAAGATTTTTATGTAAAAAATAAAATAACGGTTAAATTAAATTCTAAAGTACAAAGTATAAACACAACAAAGAAAGAAGTTGTTTGTGTAAACAAAGAAACTTATAAATACGATAAACTTCTTATTGCGACGGGAAGTGTTCCTTTTGTTCCACCCGTAAACGGAATAGAAAAACATAAAAATGTTTATACTTTTTTAAATATTGAATCTGTTCGAAATATACAAAAAGTTGTTAATAAAAATTCAGATGTGGTTATTATCGGTGCAGGGTTGATAGGTTTAAAAGCCGCGGAAGCATTGGCGGAACAAGTTAAATCCGTTAAAGTTTGCGATATGGCAGACAGAGTTATGGCTTCAGTATTGGATAAAAATACAGCTGCCATTATTCAAAATCATATCGAAAAGCATAATGTTACTTTTTATCTTTCGAATACTGCAAAAGAAGTTAAAGAAAATTCGGTAATACTTGCCGACGGAACAGAATTAAATTGCGATATTTTGATAATGGCGGTAGGTGTAAGGCCTAATATTTCTATTGCAAAAGATATAAACATAAAAATAAACAGAGGTATTGTTGTTGATAAATATATGCAAACATCGGTAAAAGATATTTATGCTGCAGGTGACTGTGTGGAAAGTTTTGATGTTTTATCCGAACAAAACAAGATTCTTGCATTATGGCCGAATGCTTTTGTTCAAGGTAAACTTGCCGGTTCCAATATGGCAGGAGTAACAAAAGAATTTAGCGGAGCTTTTCCATTAAATGCTATCGGCTTTTTCGGATTGCATTTAATTTCTGCGGGAATTGTTGATACAAAACAAGACGGATACAAAGTTTTTATTCAAAAAGATGATAATAAAAATTTACTGAAAAAACTTGTAATAAAAGATGATAAGCTTGAAGGATTTGTTCTTATAAATACAAACGAAAGAGCGGGGATATATACTTCTTTAATTAACGATAAAACACTTTTAAGCAGTTTAAATTACGATATAACAAAACAAAATATAGGATTAAATGTATTTTCTAAAGATATAAGACAAAACAAGATATTCGGAGGCAATTAAAATGAAACAAATAGATATCGAAGTTAATAATAAGTTAGCAGAAGATTTGAATAAAGAAATAAGACAATTTGCTTTAAATTACGACAAAATAAATCTTCACGGCGTATGCGGACAAAGATATATCGGGTGCGGAATAGATCACGATATTAAAATAAATATAGAAGGTGTTCCCGGTAATGATTTGGGTGCATATATGGCAGGACCTGAACTCGAAGTGTTTTCCAATGCTCAAGATGCTATCGGTAACACAATGAATAAAGGAAGAATTATTGTGCACGGCAGTTGTGGAGATACTACCGGTTATGCCATGAGAGGCGGGGAAATTTTTGTTAAGGACAGTGTAGGTTACAGAGTAGGTATTCATATGAAAGAATATCTCGATATGAAACCTGTAATAGTTATAGGCTCTTCCGCAGGTGATTTTTTAGGCGAATATATGGCAGGAGGAATAATAATTTTGCTCGGTATAGGAGTTACAAAAGCGGAAAACTTAACGGGAAAATATCTCGGTACCGGAATGCATGGCGGAGTAATGTATATTAACGGTTCAATACCTAAAAAGAATATGGGAAAAGAAATAAAGAAAGTTGAAATGACAGATGAAGATAAAAAGATTCTTAATAAGTATATCAAACAATATAAGAAATATTTTGATTATATGAAAGCAATAAATATTGATAATTTTTCGAAGTACGTTGCTGCGGATAAGAATCCGTACCATTTACTTTATACAAAGAATTAACAAATTTTATTTGTTAATTCTGAAGTATAGAAGTATGGATGCATAGAGGTATAGAAAAAACTTTGAAATCCTTTGAAAGTTAACAATGACAAAAATGTAGTTTTTATATGTAACAAAAATCGCAAAGCGATTTTCACCTCTTAGTTGTTAAAAGGTTGAAAGATTTGTTAGTGAAACGAAGAATTTTAAAGTCGCAGTGTACAAATGTGGTAGCGAAGCGATATGGTACATAAGACTTGAAAATTCAAAGTTGAACTAAAATATTTCGACCGCCATAAGTTTTTTAAGGAGAGTTGATATGTGCGGAATATTCGGAATAGAAAATAACGAAACAGCCTCAATGATTACATTCGTAGGTCTTTTAACATTACAACACAGAGGAGAAGAGTCCGCAGGTATAACATCAAACAATGACGGGATAGATTATGTTACACATAAGTCTATGGGGCTCGTATCACAAATATTTAAAGAAAAAATATTAAATACATTAACAGGCAAAGTTGCTATAGGACACGTTCGTTATTCTACACATTCCGAAAGTACATTGTTAAATGCTCAACCTTTTGTTTTTAACTGTATTCACGGTAACATTGCAGTTGCTCATAACGGAAACATCACAAACTGTGAAACAATAAAAAAAGAACTTGCGCAATCCGGTTCAATATTTAATCATACATCCGACACCGAAATAGTTGCACATTTAGTTGCAAAAAGTAAGGGCTTTTCCGCAGGAGATCTTATAAAAAATGCTGTATCAAGATTGGAAGGTGCATATTCTTTAATATTTATTATCGGTAATAAACTTGTTGGTGTTAGAGATCCGTTCGGATACAGGCCGCTTGTTTTAGGTAAAACAAAAGATTCTTATATTTTGGCTTCGGAAACATCGGCAATAGATGCTGCAGGTGGAAGTTTTATAAGAAATGTTAATCCGGGCGAAATTGTTGTAATAGAAAACGGTAAAATAATAGAAGATATTTATCTGGATAGAAAAGAAAAAGAAAAGTTTTGTATTTTCGAACAGGTATATTTTTCAAGACCTGACAGTGTGTTATGTAACAAAAGTGTTAAAAATGCCCGTGTGCAAATGGGAAAATATCTTGCAAAACAAATGAAAGATATAAAAGCAG
Organism: Candidatus Ruminimicrobiellum bubulum; assembly: GCA_017651625.1. GTDB lineage: Bacteria > Elusimicrobiota > Endomicrobiia > Endomicrobiales > Endomicrobiaceae > Ruminimicrobiellum > Ruminimicrobiellum bubulum. The sequence goes on from JAGCCP010000030.1 coordinate 9,357, forward strand.
ATATCGTTGTTCCCGTTCCCGATACGGGAATATTTTCCGCACAAGGCTTTGCGGAAGAGTCGGGAATAAAATTTCAAACAGGTTTTATAAGAAACCACTATGTCGGCAGAAGCTTTATAAAACCGTCGCAAAAGATGAGAGAAGTAACCGCAAGATTAAAATTATTCCCGATAAAAGATGTTATAGACGGTAAAAAAATTGTTCTTATAGATGATTCATTGGTAAGGGGAACAACAGCACAAAAGATAGTTAAAATTTTAAGAGATGTCGGTGCAAAAGAAATACATTTTGCGTTGTCTTGCCCGCCGGTAATATCACCTTGTTACTATGGTATAGATACACCAAATAAAGATAAACTTATATCGGCGATGAAAAGTAATGAGGAAATAAAAGAATTTTTAAATGTTGACAGCTTAACATTCCTTGATATTAATAATATGAAAAAAGCTTGTTGTACCGATGAACATGACACTTCTAAATTCTGTTGCGCTTGTTTTGATGGCATATATCCTTCTAAGATTACCGATAAATAATCGGTAATCCGGGAAGAAACGGATTTTTCTTTTAAATTATAACTTTGTATTCTAAAAAATCCGTTTTTATGGCGACCTTAATATTTTGGTTATAATTTTGCAACTAACTCAATCGAGTATGCCCTTGCGGGATCCATATACACTTCATTCGTCAGTTGCTTCATTCTAACCGAAAATCTTAAGGTCTTGAACGGCAACGGCAAAAACTTGAAAACTCTTTGAATGCAAAGAACGACAATGACAAAAAATTTAACAACTATTTGAGGTGGAGTTCAATCATTAAAGGGGGAAATATGGCGGCATTTGACAGAGTAAAAAGCGGTATTCCCGAGATGGATAAAGCACTTGATAATATCCGACTTGGAGATAATGTTGTATGGCGTGTTTCTTACCTTTCACAGTTTAAACTTTTTATGGAACCGTATATAAAACAAGCAATAGAGGATAAACGCAACATTATATATTTCAGATTTGCAAGTCATGAACCTCTTCTTGAAGACCGTCCGGAAATAAAGATAATAAAAATACCTCTTACTCACAGATTTGAAAACTTTACGGTCGCCATTCATAATGCTATTGAAAAAGAAGGAAAAGATGCTTTTTATGTCTTCGATTGTTTATCGGATTTACAAATAGCATGGGCTACGGATCTTATGATGGGCAATTTTTTTAGAGTAACATGCCCGTTTCTTTTTATACTTGATACTGTTGCTTTTTTCCCGATTATAAGAGGAAAACATTCCGTACAGGCAATAAACAAAATTCTAAATACTACCCAACTTTTCTTTGATGTATATTCGGATAATAAAAATATCTATGTTCGTCCGCAAAAAGTATGGGAAAGAAATTCCGATACAATGTTTCTTCCTCACATATATAATCCAAAAACAGGAGAGTTTAAACCTATATTAGACGGTGTACAATCAAGCAGATTTTACCAGACACTCGGACAGGCACAACGTTCTGCAGACGAACAATATTCTGATTCTTGGGACAGATATTTTAATCGTGTTAAATTGCTTAAAGAAGGCGGCATGGATATAACCGACGAGTGTTCTCAAATGTGCAATATTATGATGACAAGAGATTTCAAAATGCGTCAATTGGTAAAGAAACATTTTACACCGGAAGACTATTTTGCGGTAAGGGATCATATGATCGGAACCGGAATGATAGGCGGTAAGGCTTGCGGTATGCTTCTTGCAAGAGCAATCATAAGAAATAAGGAACACGATATAAGTGAAGTTCTTGAACCGCATGATTCTTTTTATGTGGGTTCCGATCTTTATTATACTTACATCGTTGATAATAATCTGTGGGATATCAGAGTTCGGCAGAGAACGGAAGAAGGTTATTTTGAACTGGCACGGGAATTTGCGGATAAGATAATGAAAGGAACATTCTCCGAAGCCATGCGAAATCAATTCGTAAGAATCATCGAATACTACGGACAGGATCCGTATATTATTCGTTCAAGCAGTATTTTAGAGGACGGATTCGGAAATGCATTTGCAGGAAAATATGAGTCTGTTTTTTGTGCTAACAGAGGCAGTCTTGAAGAACGACTTGATGAATTTGAGCATGCAATTAAGGTCGTATATGCAAGTTCTATGAGCCTTTCAGCTCTTGATTATCGTAAAAGACGCGGGCTGGATAAAAGAGATGAACAGATGGCTCTTCTTATACAGCGTGTTTCCGGTTCTTATTACGGAAACAACTATATGCCTTGTGCTGCGGGAGTAGGATATTCGTATAGTCCTTACAGAATAATGAAAGACAGTGATCCTGCAGTCGGAATGCTTAGACTTGTTATGGGGCTTGGAACATCGGCAGTTGACAGAACGGAAGGTTCATACCCGAGGATAGTTAATCTCGATATGCCGGATAAAAACTTATATTCTTCTTCCGCGGATAAACACAAATTCTCGCAAGGCAATACTGAAGTTATCAATATGACAGAAAAGTCTCTTCAAAAACTTTCATTGAGAAACATTGAACCGGATATACCGAATTATCTTGGTAAGTTATTATTTGAGCACGATTATGAAGCCGAATCAAGACTGAGAGAAATGGGGATAAAACGTGATGTAAAATTTATTTCGTGTATGGGTATTGTATCTAATCTTACTCTAATGGAACAGATGAAGAGATTACTCCATTGTATACAGGAAGAGTACGATTACCCTGTTGATATAGAATTTACCATAAACATATCTGAAAGCGGAGAATATTCTATTGATTTGCTTCAATGTCGTCCTCTTCAGATACAAAAAGGAAAATCCGGAACAGTGATTCCGCCGGATGTTAAAAAGGAAAATATCCTGCTTGAAAGCAAAGGTGCATCGATGGGAATGTGTAAAGCAACTGATCTTGATATAATCGTATATGTAGATCCTGTTAAATACTATAATATGCCTTATAATGATAAATCCTTAGTTGCGAAGTTGGTGGGAAAGATTAACTGGCATTATCGAGACAAAGGTAAACATATGATGTTGATTGTGCCCGGCAGGGTGGGAACATCTTCTCCGGAACTTGGAGTTCCGACATCATTTTCGGATATAAGTACATATGAAATTATATGCGAGGCAGAAGATTCAAAGGCAGGATTTAATCCCGAATTATCATATGGAAGCCATATTTTCCAGGATCTTGTCGAAGCTGAAATTTTGTATACGGCAATATTTAACAATGAAAAAACAATACATTTTTCACCCGAAAAATTGGAATCATCAAAAGATATTGTCTCGGAATTCGAACAGGGAGAAACACTAACCGATATTGTCCATGTATATGATGTATCTGAGAGAAAATGCAAGGTTTATAATGATGTGGCTAATGAGCACCTATTGATTACAATTACTGATAAGTAATTTATCAGTAATTGTGAGCGAACCGAGTTGTTAAAAAATTTAAAAATTATTTAACTAATATCTTTTGTTGTTGTTCTTTTCCTGTTGAAACTTCTTTACCGAACAATTCATAATATTCTACTTTAGGAATTCCTAATGCACCGTCTTTAGATTCGATATAAACTTTTTCTAAAAAGCAATCAATATCATTTATCTTTATTACGGCTTTAGGAACATTGTCGTATAAATCCAAGACCATAGGCTTTTCTTTAACAGCTTTTAATACAAAATTGAAATTACCTTTTTCTTTGTTATAGGTTGTTTGAAATCCGTAAGCTTTTTTATCGAAAGCACTAAGTTCTTCTCTTTCACCGTTCTTTTCTGCATATAATAACCAATATGCATCTATGGGATTTTGTTCGTTGATTTTTCCTGCATCGGTTAATACGGCATCATAGTTTACAACATTGGCATTTTTACTTCTTTCTATAACAAACAAATTACTTGTTTTATCTGCATACAAACTTACAGCTGATAACAAAAACAAAAAACAAAGTGTAAATATTTTTTTCATTTTCTTTCTCCGGTATAAAAATTTAAAACTTATATTATTTAGACTTATTTTAACAGCAAATAGTTACAATTCTACTGATTTAACAAAGATTTTCTGTATCTGTTCGTAAATATGATGAATATGTTCTTTAATATGGCAATTGCAGGAACCGCGATAAGCATTCCAAGAATTCCGCCTACATTTGCGCCGAACAATAAAGCAAAAATCATCGTAACAGGCCCTAAATTTACATTTTTACCGACAATTAACGGTTGAATAATACGGCCATCTATTTGTTGCATAATTTCTAAAGCGATAAAGACATATAAAACCATTGTAATTGATTTGTATTGTATTGCCGTTGCAAGAATACCGGATATCATAGCTACGGCAGGTCCAAGATAAGGAATTATATTGAATAAACCGGAAATAACACCTATTATTATTGCGTATTTAACATTAAAACTGAATAAAATTAAACTTGTTACTATTCCTATAAAACAGGCTTCAATAATTTGACCTCTGATATAACCGCCCAAAACAAAATTTACTTCATATATAAACGATACGAAAAATTCAACATATCTGGCAGGAAGAAACTCAATAAATGATTCTTTAACTTTGTTTGCACCCAATAACATAAAAAAGGTTATTACCGGAATTAAGATTATAAACGGTATTACAGATACCACTGATGTTATATGTTGTGTTAAAGTTTCCAATTTGCTTGCAATTAAATCCGTAAGCCCATTTTCTGAATTTTCTGTCGGGTTTGTAATATTGTCGGTATATTTCTTTAAAAATGGAACTTTTTTAGCAATGTCAGTAGATTGTTCTTTAATAAGTAATTCATATTTGGGATAATTTTCTTTAAATACTTTTATTTCCGTAGTTATAACAGGAATTAACAAAGTAACAATAAAAGCAAATATAGCTATAATCAACAATGTAATAAAACTAACGGCAACCCATCTTTGCAGACCTAACAACATAATTTTATTTACTATAGGGGTAATTAAATAACATATTAAACCTGCTATTATAAAAGGAATAATAATTTGTCTTGATAAATAAAGAACACCGAACAAAAAGAACAATAATAAAATAGATATAATAAAAACTTTTGTTACTCTGTTATCTTTCATTTATTTCTCTCTTATAAAGCATTTTTGATATTCTTTTTAACATGTTGAATCCGATAGCTTTATCTTTTTTCATCAAATTTTCAATGTCATCTTTATACATAAAAAATAAATTGCTGTCTTCCAATGCTGTTGCTGTATTGGTATAAACTTCATCATCATTAAAGGCATATTTTTGGCCGAACAAATCTCTTTTGTTTATAATCTTTTTATTTTTACCGTCATCTAATTCTATTTTGCCTGATCTTACAATACAAAGTAATTTTGCTTCTTGACCTTTTTTATAAATAACTTCTTTTTGTAAGTAAGTTTTTTTATATATATGAGCTCTTAGTTTTTTTAATTGTGATATATTCAGTTCTTCAAAAAAATCTATGCTTTTTAGGAATAAAATGTCTTTTTGTAAATCAGTATTAACAAAAATTTTTAAAATTAAATTTTTAATTTTCATAAAAACCTCATAATTTTTTTATTGCTGATATTCTATAAAATTGTATATCTTTTCTCAATGATACCAAAAATAGCGTCATTGTCTTTCAAAGGGTTTAAAGATTTTCTTTCTTTTCTCTTTGTCGTTATGCCGTTAGAGAATAAATAGTTTGAAACGAACTGAAGTATTTTAAAATTGCGGTGTACATAAGTGAAACGGTACATAAGATTTTAAAATACAAAAGTGTAGTTCAAAATATTTATTTGATATGATGTTTTTAAAAAAAACAATCTAGTCCCAAGTCCAAAACTTTCTTAACTCTGCAACAATATTGTTCCAATCTTGCATGGTGAAAGCGGCATCTCCCAAAATCATTATTGTCATTTCGAGATTGTCATATTTTTTGTAAAGATTTGTATCACGAAACCCGCTACGGATATAAAAGTCGTGTCTTCGAATTCTTTGTTCCGAATTATCACATTCCTGTTTGGGAGATTCCATGTCAAGAACAACATTTTTTCCTTTGTATTTTTCTATCAGAGCGGCAAGTATTTTTCGTCCTTTACCTTGTCCTCTTAACTCGGGTATTACGGCAAAATACCAAAACCAATTAAACTTCTTATGAGGGAACAGAATAGTAAATCCAATGAATTTATCGTCTTCATAATATGCCGTAAAATCAAGATTCATTTGATCTATAAGGGGAATTAAATCGTCCCATGGAATTTGTTCGTTTTCCGGGAATGCCGTTTGATAAAGTAACTTTATTTGTTCATCATTAGCATTTATTTTTGTTATTTGTTTTGCCTTTGTTATCATATTAAATAATTATACAAATAAATATACATAACGAACAAACTAAAAATCTTTTTCACCAAACAAACTTAAATTGTTATCTTTAATGATAAAACTTGTTTGATTTCCTTCTTGAATGATATCTTCTTTTGTAATTTTACCTGTTAAGATGGGGGAATTTTTATCGTGCAGTTTATAGTTTTTTAATGTTTCGGCATGATTTATATTTGCATAGCAATATTTACATCCGTTAGGGCAAGTATTATAAGAACCTATATCTCTTGCTTGTATACAATGACAACCTTTTCTCATTCCTTTATGTTTAATGTTTTTAAATCGTATACCGTTTGCTTTTGACAATATATCAAGTGTCATACAACCGCTTTTATGTATTCCGTATTCTTCGTAAGTATCGTTTGTTCCGCAAGTTTGTATATATATATTGTACTTTTTTGCTGTAGAGCCGATTTCTTTTGCAATTTTATTTTTTTGTTCTTCAGTGAACAAAATTATTTCCGGCATATTTGTTTGTAGCTTTTTATACATTTCAACAAAACTGAATATGCAACGATTTATATGTCCGGAAAGTTTTTTTGCCATATAGTCAAAAGTTTTTATGTGACGGCTTATTGTGTATTCTTTTGTTAATAATATAGGATCATATCTCCAGGCAATTCGTTTTGAACCGACAATTTGTTCCAATTGCAAAAGAGTGTTTATACTTTCATCTATTGACGGAACATTCGGTTCTATGTCTTTACCGTAAGCAGTGATAGTGTAATGAAAATATGTGTTGAATTTGTCCGTAATCTCATGTAAGCGGGGTAAAATCGGAGCATAATTTTTAGAGCAAAAAATTACACAATCTATTTTGTCGGGCGTTAATATATATTTTGTTACTTTGTTTGGAAACATCGGGTTTCTTGAATAAACAAAACCTTCTTTAAACCTGTTTAAAAGCCATTGAGAATAATATTGAACGGTATCCGTTCTTCCACCGGTATTTAGTATCATAATTTATTATTTTAAATTATTATTAACCGCTAATCAATTGCTTAAAACGAGTACAAAATTTTTTTTCTTGACAAATAGTTAAATGTTTAACTATAATTCTTTTATTGAAGTAAATTTTATAAACGGAGGGAGAAAATGGCTTTAAAAAATTTATATGGTTGGAACGGCGGAATATCAAAAATTTCTTCACCATGCGGGTGCGGTTCCAAAAAGAATGCAACTCCATGCGGATGCGGTTCTAAAAAGAATGCATCTCCTTGCGGTTGTGGTTCCAAAAAGAATGCATCACCTTGCGGATGCGGTTCAAAGTAATAAAAAATAGAAATAAGAGTTGCTCTCTGTAAAAGGAGAGCAATTTTTTTGTTTTAGAGAAAATAATGAATAATTTGAAAGAAGCATTATCATATATATCAAAAATACAAGAGAAGGGTAATCGTTTTATTGTTGAACAATTAAATAAAAACGGTATAAAAGAATTAGTGCCGAGCCACGGAGATATTTTAGCTGTTCTTTATAAAGACGGTAAAACAACAATGAAAGAAATTGCGGATAAAATTCACAGAACAAAACCTAATGTGACTATTTTGGTTAATAAACTTGAAAGGCTGGGATATGTGAAAAGAGAAGACTCAAAAACAGACAGCAGATACACTTATATAGTGTTGACACAAAAAGGCAAAAGTTTTGAAACTGTGTTTAAAGATATTTCAAAAAAACTAAATAAAAAACTATATAAAAATTTTTCGGATAATGAGTACAAAAAGCTTGAAACTTATTTAAAGAAGGCTTTTAATAATTTAAAGTAAAAATGTTTTTAGGAAAATAAATGGTTAATTTAATGAAAGCGGTTGTAATAGATAAAATTACACCGGCTGCAAATATAAGAATATCGGAAGTTGAAATACCTGAAATAAAGCCCGGGTGGGTGCTTATTAAAGTTAAAGCATTCGGCTTGAACCATTCCGAAAAAATCTTAAGGTTAGAAGAAATAAACGAAAGTTATATTCAAAAACCTGTTATTCCCGGAATAGAATGTGTTGGAATTATAGAAAATCCGTCAGACAGCAATTTTAAAAAGGGGCAAAAAGTTATATCTTTAATGGGAGGTATGGGCAGAAGCTTTAACGGAAGTTATTGCCAATATGCTCTTTTACCTGTACATCATGTATTTCCGATAGAAAGTAATTTAACATGGGAACAACTTGCAGCCATACCTGAAACTTTTTTTACTGCATGGGGTTCACTTTTTGAATGTTTACAGTTAAAACAAACTGATAAACTTCTTGTTCGCGGTGCAACATGTGCTTTGGGATACGCTGCAATACAAATAGCAAAAGTGATTGGTTGTAAAGTTGTTGCAACTACACATAAAGAAAATAAACTAAAATATATTAGCAAAGCAGATGAACAAATTTTAGATGAAGGTATACTTACCGGAAAAGTGAAAGGTATAACAAAAGTTCTTGATTTGGTAGGTCCTAAAAGCTTAAAAGATTCTCTTACGACCGCAGAAAAAGGTGCAATAGTTTGTAATACCGGAATTTTAGGCGGAATTTATGAACTGAACAGTTTTGACCCTATAAAAGATATTCCTAACGGAGTATATCTTACCGGTTTTTTTTCAAATTATCCTACACAACAAATTATTGATGACATTTTCAATTTTATAAATGAAAAAAATATAATTCCTGATTTTGTTAATGTGTTTGATTTTGAAAATGTTAAAGATGCAATAATCGCACAAGATACAGGCACCGTCAACGGAAAAATAGTTGTAAAACTATAAATTTGTTTTAATACCGAAGGATTCGGTTAGCTTTTTTATTGCTATTGGATTATGTTACAATCCTGAGTTTTTCAATATATTCTTTTTTGATTTGACAAAAAATTTCTTTTTGTATATAATAATACCAACATAATAGAGTAAGCAAAGGCGCTTAAGGATGAAAATCTTTAAGCGCCTTTTTTTGTTAAAGTTAAGTTAAAAATTTTGTAGTTTGATTTTTTCTGTAAATATAATAAAGTATTAGGCAAAGGGGCTTAAAGGCAGATGTCTTTAAGCCCCTTTTTCTTTTTGAAGTTATGTTCTTTTATAGATTCCGTATCAAATACGGGATGACACCGCCGAGCGGTTATAGTTGTTTAGGGCAAAGGAGTCCGGAAGAAATATCTTTCGGACTCCTTTCTTTTTTTGCAGTAAAAGTTTTTTTTATAAATTACATTATTGTTGTCGTAGTTATTGGTAAAACAAGAGTTTCTAAGTTTTTACTTATAATAAAACATTTGCCGACTGCGGTGTACAAAAGTGAAACGGTACATAAAGAAGGCAAATGCGAAATTAGAAGTAAAAAATTAAACTCGCTTAGCTAATAAAAAAATATAGTAAAAGGAGGAGCAAAATGAGAAAGTTGTTAATCGGTATGTTCTTGTTTTTAATTTCTTTATGTGTGTTTACTCCCGTATATGCACAAGAAATTGAACAAGAAACAGAAGAAGTTGTAGTTCAGGAGGTAAGTAATGTAAGCGGTGCGGATACTGCATTTATAATTATATGTGCCGCACTTGTTATGATTATGACTCCGGGAGTAGCATTGTTTTACGGAGGTATGGTAAGAAGAAAAAATGTTTTAGGTATGTTAATGCAAAGTTTTGTTGTTTTAGGCATTGCTACAGTTATTTGGATGCTTTACGGGTATAGTTTGGCATTCGGGCCTGATGTAGGGCATGTAATCGGCAGTTTAAAGTGGGCGTTTTTGGATGGTGTAGGTCTTGAACCTGACCCTACATATTCATCTACGTTGCCGCATCAATTGTATATGGGATTTCAAATGATGTTTGCCGTATTAACACCGGCACTTATTACCGGTGCTTTTGCGGAAAGATTTAAGTTTAAAGCATTTATAATATTTATTGCTGTTTGGATAACAATAGTTTATTGCCCTATAGCTCATTGGGTATGGGGACAAGGTGGTTGGATAGGAAATTTAGGCGGACTCGATTTTGCAGGAGGACTTGTAGTTCATATCGCATCGGGAACATCTGCACTTGCCGCAATTTTGGTATTGGGTACAAGAAACGGATATAAGAAAGAAGCAATGCCGCCTCACAATTTGCCTATCACTTTTATAGGTGCTGCAATATTGTGGATAGGTTGGTTCGGTTTCAATGCGGGAAGTGCATTGGAAGCTTCGGGACTTGCAGTATCGGCGTTTGTAGTAACTCATATTGCTGCCGGAGCAGCTTTACTTTCATGGATGATAGCAGAATGGTTATATAGAGGAAAACCTACCGTATTGGGTGCTGTTTCAGGAGCAGTTGCAGGACTGGTTGCAATAACACCTGCTGCAGGATTTGTTACTCCGATATCGGCATTAATTATAGGTTTTGCAGGCGGAATAGTATGTTTCCTTGCAGTTAACTTAAAAGAAAGATTCGGTTATGATGATTCTCTCGATGTTATCGGTGTTCACGGTGTTGGCGGTATTTTAGGTGCTCTTCTTACCGGAATATTTGCAACAACATTAGTCAATCCTGCCGGAGCTGACGGTGGAGTAGAACTGTTGAAAATTCAAACGATAAGTGTTATATCTACTATAGCATATTCGTTTATAGTATCGTTTATAATATTGAAGATAATTGATAAGTTTGTAGGAATAAGAGTAGAACATAAAGAAGAATTGCAGGGATTAGATTTGTCGCAACACGGTGAAAGCGGTTACCGCTTTTAGAAGATTGGAAGATTAGAAGATTGGAGGAAAAAATGAAAAAGATTTGTGCAATAGTAAAGCCTTATATCGTAGAAGATATTAAAAATGCTCTTACGGAAATAGGAGTAAACGGACTTACAAAATCTAACGTTGAAGGGTTCGGTAAGCAAGGCGGACATAAAGAAATTTACAGAAGTAAGGAATACAGTGTAAATTTTATCATGAAGAGTAAAATTGAAGTTATTGTAAAAGATGATATGGTTGATAAAGTTATAGATCTTATAGTACGAATCGCAAGAACAGGAGATATCGGAGACGGAAAGATATTTGTTTATCCTGTAGAGAGAGTTATAAGAATAAGAACTGGTGAAGAAGGCGAAACCGCAGTATAATACGGAGGAAAATATTAAAATGAAAAAAATAATAATATTTTTGTTGTTTGTTTTATCAGTAAGTTTGTTGCAAAATGTTTATGCACAAGAAAATGAATTTCTGGAAGGTTTTACAATAGGTGGCGGTATTACATTGAATTTGCAAAATCTGCAGAATTCAAATGTGATTGATCCCATAAGTGCCGATGGGGAAGTATTAGAAACAAACAAAACTCCTACTATCGGACAATATTCGGTAGATTTAACAATCGAAAAAGCTTTTGACGACAACAATAAAGCTTTTATTCATTTGGAGACAGGGAAAGGTAATATAAACTATTATTTAGATTCTTATGCCGGTATTAACAGAGATGCCGACGATACCGGAGTAGTAAGAGTAAGCGAAGCTTGGTTTGAACATAAATTTACCGACAATTTTTCAATGAGTGCCGGTGTTTTGGATCCTACATTGTCATTAGATAACAATGCTTATGCAAACAATGAAACAACACAGTTTATAGGAAATATGTTCAGAAATGCCGTAAATATCAATTTTTCGGATAATGCTTTCGGTATAAAAGCAATTTACGAAACGGATTTTGCGGATTTTGCGGTACAATATCTTGATGCAAGTAATTATCAGGATTTAACAAAATACGGTTTTGCTTCCGCACAGGTAAATTTTAAACCGAACTTTATAGATGATATGGAAGGCAATTATAGAATTTACGGTTGGACAAATACAAATGATTACGGAAAAATAGATGACAACGAAAACACCGAAAAAGATTACGGGTTCGGTATCAGCATAGATCAGCAACTTTCCGATATTTTCGGCGCTTTTGCAAGATACAGCTTAAGCAACAAAAACATTGACAGTGCTTCGCAAACTTGGAGTTTGGGCTTACAGGCAAAAGTAAGTCTTATAGGAGAAGAAGATATTGTAGCATTAGCTTACGGACAAGTTGATCCTTCGGAGAAATATAAAGATTATGTTAATGAAAATGCAAAAGCCGAAAGTCATTTGGAACTTTATTACAGTTGGAATGTGACAAGTTATTTAGCAATTTCACCGGATTTTCAAATAGTGGAAAATCCTTACTTCGACGAAAATGCTGATACGGCTTATGTAAGTTCGATAAGAATGCAAATCAGTTTTTAATCTGCACAATACCAATACAAAAAAAATATTGACACCAATAAAAAAAAAGAGTACAATTAAAAGAAACTAAATAAAGATATTGAGCAAAGGTGCTTAAAGCAAGAGTCTTTAAGCACCTTTATCTGTGAAAAAACAAGAGTTCTTATAAAAGTGCACAATGTTAAGTTTAGTTTTAAACCTATAAATATGTATTTTATATGGTTTAAGGAGGTACCTTTTATGAACGAAACAAATTTGTTGTTGGTATGTTCAGAAAAACAAGCAGAAGAATTAAAGGCCCTTCTATCACTATCAGCAAGTAATTTTGTAATCACACATATAGATAAATCAGGAAATGAAGTTTTAAGAAAAGTTAACCAGGTTGTGCCGGACATTATTATAACCGATTATTCATTGGATGATATGAACGGCTACGAACTTGCCGTAAAAATAGAAGAATTAAATATTTGTCCTACGATAATTCTTGCAAATTCTTTACAAAGCGATAATATAGATGAACTGAAACAAGGTTCTTTAGATATATTTTGTATCACCAAACCGATAAATAAACAAGTTTTAATACATACTACAGAACTTGCGGTAAGATTATCACACAAGTTTAGAAGTATAGAAGAAAAAATCAATAGTCTCGAATATCAAATAGAAGAAAGAAAAAATGTTGACAGAGCAAGAGGTATATTGATGAAAAAGTTTGATATGGATGAAGATAGCGCATATAAAAATTTAAGGAAAAAAGCTATGGATTCCGGAAGAACGATAAACGATATAGCAAAAACGATAATAAAGATGTTTGAAAAGTTTAAAGAAGAAGAGTAAAATAACGACAGCTTAAAGCTGAAAGCTGAAAGTTTAAAGTTTGTTGTAAAAATTTACAAAGTAAATTTTTGATGTTTAATTAGAAAATTTTGTGAAACAAAATTTTACCGAAAACTATAAGCTGTAAGCTATAAACTATAAGCTAAAAATTTTCGGAGAAAATTTTTATGATAGACAACTTGAAAAGGAAAAAAGCGGTACTTGAACTTTCAAATGGTATGAAGTTCGAAGGTAAACTTATAGGATACGATGGTGCTGTAAGCGGAGAAATGGTTTTTAATACCGGAATGCTCGGTTACAGTGAATCAATGTCGGATCCTTCTTATATCGGACAAATTCTTGTCTTTAGTTTTTGTCTTATAGGAAATTACGGAGTTCCTAAATTAGAAAACGATAATTTTTTAACGGCACTCGGTCATGAAAGTTCATCGATAAAAACACAAGGAATTATAGTGTCTGAAATATTTGACGAGAGTTATCATTACGGAAGCATGATACCTCTTGAACAGTGGATGATAGAACAAAAAGTTCCCGGAATTGCAGGAATAGATACAAGATATTTAGTTCAAACAATAAGAAATACAAGAAACCTTTTCGGTTGGATAGTTCCCGAAGGTTGTAAAAAAGAAAATACAATAAGAAAATTCCCTTTCATAGAAAACTTTAAAAAAGATGAATATATAGATCCGTCAAAATTTAATCTTATGCCGACGGTATCCACAAAAGAAAGAAAGGTATTCGGAACAGGCAATAAAAAAGTTGCCGTTGTAGATTGCGGTGTAAAATGGAATATTTTAAGAATGCTTGTAGATAGAGGTTGTCAAATAGAGTTGGTACCTTGGGATACGGACTTTTCTACCGTTGAAGCAGACGGTTGGCTCATAAGTAACGGTCCCGGAGATCCGAGAAATACGGGAGATTTGGTAGAAAGAGTAAAAGTTTTGTTAAAAGGTAACAAACCTGTTTTAGGTATTTGTTTGGGGCACCAAATAATATCTCTTGCAAGCGGTGCAAAAATAAAAAAGATGCCTTACGGTCACAGAAGTCATAACCAACCGGTATTTATTATACCGGAACAGAAGGCATTTATGACGAGCCAAAATCACAGTTATACTGTGGATCCGTCAACAATTACAAAAGATTGGTCTTTATGGTTTGAAAATGCAAACGATAAAGGTGTTGAAGGTATAAGACATAAAACAAAACCGTTTATGTCGGTACAGTTCCATCCCGAAGCATCAAGCGGTCCTAACGATACTGCATGGATACTTTCGGAATTTATTGAAAAATTATAAAATTGCCAAAGGCAAATTTGATAAATTATTAGGTTTTTTTGCAAAGCAAAAAAAATACAACTGAAATCACGGAGTGATTTCAAAGACCGCAGAGTTGCAGACGAACCGAAGTATTTTGCGACTGCAGTGTACAAAGTAAAAGCGGTAGCGGATGGTACATAAGGGAGCAAAATACAAAGGTGTAGACAAAAATATGCGGTCGCTATAATCTGTTTAAGGAAAATTCTATGATACTAAACTTTTTAAAGCCCAAAGGAAATAAAAAACAAAAAGTAATTTTGCTCGGTTCGGGAGCATTATCTATAGGTCAAGCGGGAGAATTTGATTATTCCGGTTCTCAGGCCGTAAAAGCTTTGCAGGAAGAAAACCTTGAAGTTATAGTCGTTAATCCGAATATTGCTTCGGTTCAAACAAACAAAGATATCGATAAAAAAGTTTATCTTTATCCCGTAACACCGTTTTGGGTGAAAAAAGTTATAGAAAAAGAAAAACCGGTCGGAATAATATCAAGTTTCGGCGGACAAACTGCTTTAAATTGTGTTATAGAACTTTATAAATCGGGAGTTTTACAAAAATACGGAGTTGAAGTTTTGGGAACATCTGTTGATTCTCTGGAAATGTCGGAAAACAGAGATTTGTTTGCCGCAAAGATGAAAGAGATAAATGTTCCTATTCCTGCAAGTAAAGCGGTATCCACCGTTAAAGAAGCATTAAAAGTTGCGGAAGAAATAGGTTATCCGGTAATAACAAGATCCGCATTTGCTTTAGGCGGACTTGGTAGCGGTCTTGCGGAAAACAAAGAAAAACTTGAACAACTTGCATCTGCTGCTTTAATGAGTGTTCCTCAAATTTTAATAGAAAAATCGTTATATGGTTGGAAAGAAATAGAATATGAAGTGATGAGAGACAGACAAGGTAATTGTATAACCATTTGTAACATGGAAAATTTTGACCCGATGGGAATACATACCGGTGACTCAATAGTTGTTGCACCGTGCCAAACGATAGATAATATCGAAAACAATATGTTGAGAGATACTGCGATAAAAATTGTTCACAATATCGGTGTAATAGGGGAATGTAATGTTCAGTTTGCATTAAGTCCTTACACAAAAGAATTTTATGTTATAGAAATAAATGCAAGACTCTCGAGATCTTCCGCTCTTGCATCAAAAGCTACGGGTTATCCTATAGCATACATTGCCGCAAAAGTTGTATCGGGATTCAATTTACTTGAACTTAAAAATCCCGTAACACAAACAACGTCGGCATTTTATGAACCGTCATTAGATTATGTAACTTTAAAAGTACCGAGATGGGACTTAACAAAATTTACCGGAGTTTCAAAACTTTTGGGAACTCAGATGAAATCCGTCGGTGAAGTTATGGCTATAGGAAGAAATTTTTGTGAAATAACACAAAAAGCCATAAGAATGGTTAATGAAAACGATGAAGGAATAACTGTCGGAAGATTTAAAGATGCAACAAAAAAAGAGCTCGAATATGAAATAGCAAATCCTACGAATTTAAGATTGTTTGCAATATATGAAGTGTTTAAAAGAGGTTATTCTATAGATAAAATTGCAGATTTGTCAAAAATTTCAAGATGGTTTTTAGCACATATAAAACATCTTGCAGATACGGAAAACGAGCTTGTTGAGTTAATAAAAAAGAGTAAAGCAAAATCCGTTTATGATGCTTTTAAAAATTTAGGGAAAGATTATATAAGAAACTTAAAAAAACTCGGGTTTTCCGACTATCAATTAGTAAAGTTTTTTCTTAGTATAAAAGAACCTAACAAAAAACATACACAAAAAGATATTAAAAAACTTTCACTTGAAATAAGAAAATTGAGAAAAAAATTAAATATTGTTCCTGTAGTAAAACAAATAGATACGACATCTGCCGAATATCCTACAGGTTCAAATTATTTATATTTGTCTTATGACGGTACACATAACGATATAATACTCACAAAGAAAAATTCCGGTATTATTACACTCGGCAGCGGAAGTTACAGAATAGGTAGCAGTTGCGAGTTTGATTGGTGTTCCGTAATGACAAGTAAATATTTTAAAACAAAAAGAGCAGACAGTATAATTATAAATTGTAATCCGGAAACCGTATCGACGGATTTTTCAACATCCAACAGACTGTATTTCGAAGAATTATCTTTTGAAAGAGTATTGGATATTGTTGATATGGAAAAACCGAAAGGTGTTATAGCTTGTATGGGCGGACAAAACCCGAACAATCTTATACCGTCTTTAAATGAAGCTAAAGTTAAAATTTTGGGACATAGTGCAAAAACCGTTGATATGGCGGAAGACAGAAACAAATTTTCCGCCTTGCTGGATAAAATGGGTATAGATCAACCCGAATGGATATCTGCAACTTCAAGGAAAGAAATAGATGAGTTTATTAACAGAGTAGGATATCCTGTTCTTATAAGACCAAGTTTTGTTTTATCCGGAACACTTATGAATGTTGCCGGAGATGAAAAGAGTTTGGATTATTTTCTTTCATTAACTAAAGATATTTCGGATGATTATCCGGTAGTAATTTCAAAGTTTATCCTCGATGCAAAAGAAGTTGAATGTGACGGAGTCGCCAAAAACGGAGAAGTAATAATTTCGCTGGTAAGCGAACATGTTGAAAATGCCGGTATTCACAGCGGTGATGCAACACTTGTTTTCCCGCCGGAAAAACTTTATGTAAAGACAGTAAATACAATAAAAGATATCGTTAGAAAAATTGCAAGAGGATTAAATCTTAACGGACCGTTCAATATCCAGTTTATTGCGAAAGATAACGATGTTAAAGTTATAGAGTGTAACTCGAGAGCTTCAAGGTCATTCCCTTTCATTTCAAAAGTTTCGGGTAAAAATCTTGCAGAAATTTCTTGTAAGGTTATGAACAACGAAAAGATAAGTAAAATTATGATAGATGAAAGCGAAATTCCTTTTGTAGGAATGAAAGCATCAATGTTCAGTTATCAAAGACTCGACGGAGCAGATCCCGTAACCGGTGTAGAAATGGGTTCTACCGGTGAAGTCGGTTGCTTAGGTAAAGATTTTAATCAGGCAATGATATTGTCGCTTGAAGCAACACAAATTAAAAAGCCGGTTAAAGGTATATTGGTAAGTTCCGGAAGAGAAAGAGATAAAATAAAATTTATGGAAGTGGTAGAAAATTTATATAAGTTAAATGTTCCGGTATATGCAACGACGGGAACAGCAAACTATTTAAGATCCAGAGGATACAATGTTCATTTGGTTAATTGGACGGAGGATCCTAAAGCTATAGATGTTATAAAAGACGGAAAAGTTGATTTTGTTGTAAATATTCATAAAACATTTGATATTGCCGAAAGAAAAGAAAATGCAATTATAAGAAAAGCTGCAATTAAGTGCGGTTGTTCATTATTAACCAATATGGAAAAAGTTATTGCATATTTAAAATCTCTCGACGAATACGATAAACTTCAAGACATAGAATGTATTAACTTATAATCTGGCTTTTATCCTACTTGAATGATTTTCGAAAGTTGTGAATATTTTGTGTTAATTAAATAATTTATATTTGTGTGATCCGGGGTGATAAGCTCCGGATCTTTTGCAATAATATCCACAGCAACCTGTTTTGCATATTCTATAAGTTTTACATCTTTTATAATATCACCGGCTTTAAATTCCGGAAAGCCGTGTTGTAATGTGCCCGTAAATTCTCCCGGTCCTCTCATTTTTAAATCTTCGGAAGCTATTTTAAATCCGTCGGTAGTAGAAGTCATTATTTGCAATCTTTGTTTTGCCGTTTGCCCTTTTGCACTTGATACAAGTATACAATAAGATTTTTTCTGCCCTCTGCCGACTCTGCCTCTTAATTGGTGTAATGTGGCAAGTCCGTATCTGTCTGCATGTTGAATTATTATCATTGTTGCATTCGGAACATCAATACCTACTTCAATAACGGTAGTTGATATTAAAATATCAAATTCTCTGTTTTTAAATTTTATCATTACATCATTTTTTTCTTTGGGTTTCATTTTTCCGTGAAGCAATGCAACTCTGTTATTTTTAAAAACCGTTTTTGAAAGCTTTTCTGCTTCCTGTGTTGCGGATTTTAGTTCAATTTTATCCGATTCGTCTACCAGGGGATAAACTATATATATTTGATTACCTTTTTCTATTTCTTCCAAGGCATAATCGTAAGCAATGTTTTCGGATAAACAATAAGTTTGTATAGGAGTTCTGTTCGGCGGTAACTCATCCAATACGCTTACAGCCATTTCTCCGTATATCGTCATTGCAAGCCCTCTCGGTATAGGGGTGGCTGTCATCATTAAAACATCGGGATTGTTTCCTTTTGCAAGGGCGGAAGCTTTTTGTAAAACTCCGAATCGGTGTTGTTCATCTATAATTACAAGACTTAAATTTTTAAATTCTATTCTGTCTTGCATTACGGAATGTGTCCCTACAATTATATTTACGGTTCCGTCTTTTATTGCAGGTAAAACGTCTTTCTGTTTTTTCTTTGACTTTAAACTTGAAGATGTAACAAGTTCAATATTCACATTCAAACCTTCAAGCATATTTTTGAACGTAAGATAATGTTGTTCCGCAAGAAGTTCTGTTGGCGCTATTATTGCCGTTTGGTAACCGTTTTCTACAGCAAGAAGTATTGCGCTTAAAGCAACTACGGTTTTACCGGAACCTACATCACCCATAAGCATCCTGTTCATTGCTTTTTTACTCATCATATCGTTAAAAATTTCATTTATTGCTTTTTTTTGTGCTCGTGTAAATTCAAACTTAAGCTGATTTTTAAACGGAGTTAATAATTTTTTTGTTATTTTATAGTTGCTTGTTTTAGGTTTTATTATATTTTTTTGTTTTGCTTTTGTAAGAACTATCTGTAACAGTAAAAACTCTTGTAAAGCAAAAGACTGTCTTGCGAGTTCCGCTTCTTGTAACGTTTTAGGAAAATGTATAGTCTTTATTGCTTTACCTATAGGCATAAGTTTTGTTTTATATTGTTCGTTATTTGATATTATGTCCGGATAAAGGTTTGCCATATCGTTTAAAACAAGTTTTAGTGCCGATAAAATTGTTTTTTGAGTTATTCCTGCGGTTAAATCGTAAACAGGAATAAGTTTGTTGAATTGTTCGCTAACCGAATCTTTGTTTTCTACTATTTCGTAATCTTCAACCGAAACCTGTTTTTGCCCGAATTTCAGTTCGCATATACCGTATATATAAGCAAAAGAATTTTGCTTGAAAGCGTTTTTTATTGTTGCAAAGATATCGAATTTTGAGTACGGGTTAACTTTTCTGAAAAAATTTGCGGTAATTGTGCCTGAACCGTCATCTATTTCCACAGAAAATATAGATAAATTCATAGATAGTTTTTTTGTGTAAGTATTTACAATTTTACCGAATATGCAATAATGTTGGCTGAAAAGAATGTTTGATATTTTTGTTATTACGGTTCTGTCTTGGTATGTTCTGGGGAAAAACGTTATCAAATCTTCAACATTATTTATTGAAAGTTTAGATAATGCTAAAGCTCTTTTAGGCCCTATACCTTTAATATATTTAATATCCGTAGATAAATTCATTCTGATATTATACAAAAATATTATATAAAAGGATAGACATTTAGTAATATTATTAACAAGTGGCACAAAATATGGTATAATAAGCGGATAAATTGTGGATACTATAGCTAAAAATATTAATGATATACAAAAGAGAATAGAAAAGGTATCAAACGGCAAGAAAATAACGTTGCTTGCCGTTACTAAGACTTTTTCCGCGGAATGTGCTAAACAGGCTATAGATGCGGGAATTTTAGATATTGCCGAAAGTAAAATACAGGAAGCTTTACCTAAATTCGAAGTTCTTTCAAATAGTTTAAATGGTATAAGTAAGCATTTTATAGGTCATTTACAATCAAATAAGGCTAAAAAAGCGGTATTAAATTTCGATTTAATACAGTCTTTGGACAGTGTGGATTTAGCAAAAGATATAAACAGACATGCGAAAGATATCGGAAAAGTTCAAAAATGTTTAATTGAACTTAAAGTTTCTACCGAAGAAACAAAATATGGTGCATCAAAAGAAAAGGTTAGCGAAATATACGATTATTGCATTTCAAATTGTCCTAATATTTCTATTTGCGGAATAATGACAATAGCGCCTTATTTTGATGATAAGGAATTGGTTAGACCTTATTTTAAATTAGCTTATAATGTTTTTGAAAATATAAGAAAAATTAGAAACGATAGCAATTTCAATGTTTTGTCGATGGGAATGTCTGATGATTTTGAAATTGCAATACAAGAAGGTTCGAATATGGTAAGAGTTGGAACTGCTATATTCGGGGAGAGAAATTATGATAAGTAAAAAGTTTTACGACAAAAAGGTCGTTTTTATCGGTTCCGGTAATATGGCGGAAGCGATAATATCCGGTTTTGTAAAATACGATATTATAAAAGCTGCAAATATTGTTTGTAATGATATTTCAAGAGACAGATTACAATATATGTCTCAGAAGTATGCAGTATCCGCTCAACAGGATAAAGGTGAAGCTTTAGATAAAGCTGATATTGTTTTCTTAACGATAAAGCCACAAACTTTTAAAGGTGTTTTGGAAGAATACGGCAAACAAATAGGAAAAGCAAAAATGGTTGTTACTATTGCTGCCGGTATTACGACTGAATTCGTAGAAAAATATCTTTCCAAGAAATCCGTTCTTATAAGAGTTATGCCTAATACTCCGGCACTTGTAGGAAAAGGTGCTATGGCTGTTTGCGGCGGAAAGAATGCAACAAAAGAAAATATAAACGATATAGCAGATTTATTTTCCGTTATCGGAAGAGTAGTTGTTGTTAAAGAAAAGCTAATAAATGCAATTACTGCGGTTTCCGGTTCAGGCCCTGCATACGTATTTTATTTTTCCGAAGTTATGAGACAAGCTGCCGAGAATTTAGGTATTCCCGCAGATATGGCTAAAGAGTTGGTTTATCAAACCATATTCGGTTCGGGGAAAATGCTTATTGAAAGCGGACTTGATGATACGGTTTTAAGAAAAAATGTTACTTCTCCCGGAGGAACAACAGAAAAAGCTATGGAAGAATTTTTGAACAGTGATTTTAAACAAGTTGTTTTTTCTGCTATCGAAAAAGCTAAACAAAGGGCAGAAGAACTTTAATATATAATAAGTAATAAGTAGAGAGGTAAAAGTAATGATTATTAAAGTAAGAGTAATTCCTAATTCAAAAAGAAATGATGTTGTTAGCAGAATTGGGTCTATTTTGAGAGTAAAAATTGCTGCTCCTGCAGTTGAAGGAAAAGCAAATGAAGAATTGTGTGAATATTTGTCGGACTTTTTCGATGTTAACAGATCTCATGTTCTCTTAAGAAAAGGAGAAAGAGGAAGAGAGAAAACTATAGAAATTACAGGCAGAACAGAAGAAGAATTGGAAGAAGTTTTAGATACAATACCGTAGAAATTAACTTGAAGTTTAAGAGATATATATGAACAAGAAAATGCCGGAAACATTATATTGGGAAAAAGGCACACTGTTTTTATTGGATCAGTTAGAACTTCCGGGTAAAGTTATATACAGAAAATGTAAGACGTATACGGATGTTATAAAAGCAATAAAAAATATGATTGTCAGAGGTGCTCCCGCAATAGGTGTTAGTGCAGCATACGGTGTTGTTCTTGCGGGGATGAAAGCGGCAAAGCTTTCTCCTACGGAAAAAGTAAAATTCGTAAATAAAGTTTCACAAGAAATGATAGATGCAAGACCTACAGCCGTTAATTTAAAGTGGGCTGTGGACAAGATGTGTGGTGTGGTAGAAAGCTCTTTAAAATTGAATCCCGAAAATTTTATTGCTGCTTTGGAATCGGCGGCAAATGAAATTTACGACGAAGATATAGAAAGTAATAAGTTGATGGGAGATTTCGGCGCAAGACTTTTAAAAAAGAATTCAACAGTTCTTACTCATTGTAATGCCGGAGCACTTGCTACGGCAGGTTACGGAACGGCACTCGGAATGATAAGAACAGGATATAAAAACGGAAAAATAAAGAAAGTTTTTGTTGATGAAACAAGACCTTATTTACAAGGTGCAAGACTTACCGCTTGGGAATTGGAACAGGAAAAAATCCCGTATACTTTAATTACCGATAATATGGCAGGATATATGATGAAAACCGAAAATATAGATGCTGTTATTGTCGGTGCGGACAGAATTGCTTCAAACGGTGATGTTGCAAATAAAATAGGAACTTATTCCTTATCGATACTTGCAAAATATCATAAGATACCGTTTTATGTTGTTGCTCCGAGTTCTACGATAGATTTTTCAACATTGTACGGTACAAAAATAAAAATAGAAGAAAGATCTGCCGAAGAAGTTTTGAAAATAAACGGCAAAGAAATTGCTCCTAAAGGTGCACAAGTAAGACATCCCGGTTTTGATATCACTCCTGCATCAAATATTACAATGATTATCACGGAAAAAGGTGTTTTCAAACCAAACAAAATTTCTACACTAAAAAAAATTAAATAAAAATATAAAAAGGTTAAACAAGAAAATGGAAAACGAAAAAAAAGATTATTCAAAAACTGTTAATTTACCTAAAACAGACTTTCAAATGAAAGCAAATTTAGCTCAAAGAGAACCGGACTTTTTAAAAGAGTTATACGACGCTAAAATTTACGAGAAGATGAGAGCAAAAAATCAAGGTAAGAAAAAATTTATTCTTCACGACGGACCTCCGTATGCCAACGGAAATATGCACAGCGGACATGCTTTGAATAAAATTTTAAAAGATTTTATTTTGAAATATAAAAACATGAAAGGTTTTGACACTCCTTATACACCCGGTTGGGACTGTCACGGTCTTCCTATAGAAACTCAATGTTTAAAAGAATTAAAGACAGATAAACATAAAGTAGATAAAAAAGTTTTCAGACAACAGGCAAGTGATTTTGCAAAAAGATTCGTTTCTATACAGAGAGAAGGGTTTAAAAGATTGGGAGTATTTGCGGATTGGGAGAAACCTTATCTTACATTAGATCCTAAATATGAAGCATCAATAGTAAAAGTTTTCGGTGAACTTGTAGAAAAAAATTATTTGTTCAGAAAGAAAAAACCTGTTTATTGGTGTTCATCGTGCGAAACAGCTCTTGCGGATGCTGAAGTTGAATATGCGGATGTTACATCCGATTCAATATTTGTAAAATTTAAAATTGTTGAATTGAGTGATGCATTAAAAGATAAACAGGATTTATTAAAATATTATTCAGTGTTGATATGGACAACAACACCTTGGACATTACCGTCCAACGTGGCACTTGCATTTTCACCTGTAGCAAAATATGTTGCCTGTGAATATATATTAAACGGCAAAGTTGAAAAAATAATTGTTGCAAGAGATTTGGCGGAAAATGTTAAGAACAAAATCTCTGCGGAAAGTTTTACCGTAAAAGCGGAAGTTGACGGTAAAGATTTGGAATATATCAAATGTCAAAATCCTATAGTAGACAGAAAATCGCTCGGTATTTTGGCTGATTATGTCAGTATGGAAGACGGTTCCGGTATAGTTCATATTGCTCCGGGACACGGTCAGGAAGACTATCAGGCGGGATTAGCATACAAACTTGATATTATTTCACCTTTAAATGACAGAGGACAATTTACAAAAGAAGTTCCCGAATTTGAAGGAATAAATGTGTTTAAAGCAAATCCTTTAATAATCGAAAAACTTACAAAAGAAGGAACACTTCTTGCAAGTATAAAAATAAGTCACTCTTATCCTCATTGTTGGAGATGTAAGAAACCTGTAATATTCAGAGCAACTCCTCAATGGTTTATGGGTGTGGATTTGAACGATTTGAGACAAAATCTTCTTAAAGAAATTAAGAATGTTAATTGGGTTCCTAAATACGGAGAATCCAGAATTACCGGAATGATACAAACAAGACCTGATTGGTGCTTAAGCCGTCAGAGATTGTGGGGAGTTCCGTTACCGATATTCTATTGTAAAGAATGCGGTGAACCTATATTGGATAAAAAAATTATAGATAAAGTTGTTGAAGAATTTAAAGTTCACGGTGCAGGTATTTGGTACGAAAAATCCGCAGAAGATTGGCTTAAAGGCTTTGATGTAAAATGCCCGAAATGCGGTAAAACGGAATTTAAGAAAGAAGAAGATATTCTTGATGTTTGGTTTGATTCCGGAGTATCAAGTGAAGCCGTATTGTCGAGCGGAAACTATGATTCTTTGGAATTTCCCGCGGATTTATATCTTGAAGGCAGCGACCAGCACAGAGGTTGGTTTCAAAGTTCATTGCTTCCTGCGGTTGCAATAAAAGGAAAAGCTCCTTACAAAACAGTTCTTACTCACGGTTTTTTGGTTGACGGTCAAGGCAGAAAGATGTCTAAATCTTTGGGTAACGGACTTGATCCTTTACAAATAATAAATAAGTACGGTGCGGATATTTTAAGATTGTGGGTTGCATCTTGCGATTACAGAGAAGATGTAAGAATTTCAGACGAAATTATAAAAGGTCATACCGATACTTACAGAAAGATAAGAAATACAATAAGATTTATGCTCGGAAATATCAGTGATATGAAAAAAGAAGATATAGTAAAATTTGCGGATATGAACGAGATAGATAAATATGCTTTATGGACATTAAACGAAGTTGTAAAACAAGCAGAAACAGGTTTTGAAAATTATGAGTTTCATAAAACAGTAAAAGTTATAAACGATTTCTGCACGGTATTTTTAAGCGGATTTTATCTTGATGCATTAAAAGATATTTTATATTGCGATAAAGTTAACAGTAAGGCAAGAAGAAGTGCACAATCCGCAATGCTTGAAATTGTTACTGCATTGGTAGAAGTAATGTCACCGATATTAACTTTTACAATGCATGAAGCATGGAAAGAAATAAAGAAAATAAAACAAGATTTACCTGAATTTGTAACATTGGTGGATTTCCCTGCGGTAAATGAAGAATATAAGTTGGAAAAAGATGTTCTTGCAAAGTGGGAAACTCTTGTAAAAATAAAACAACAAGTTTTGGCAGAAACGGAAAAATTAAGAAAAGATAAAATTATCGGTTCCAACTTGGAATCAAGTTTAACAATAAAGTATGGTTCAAAGTATGAGAAAGCATTGAACGATATCGATTTGATAAACATTGTATTCGGCAGTTGGGATATTAAGTTGGAAAAATCCGATAATGCGGAAGAAATTTCCGTTGTTGCGGGAAAATCTTCTTACGGCAAATGTGAAAGATGTTGGAGACATATTGATGGTATAAACGAAGATGGTTTATGCCATAGATGTAACGAAGCAGTAAAATAAAAAAGTTAATAAATATAAAAACAGGGAGAGATAATCTCCCTGTTTTTTTTGTTACCTTTGCTTGATAAATCTAAAATTCTTATTCAAAAATTTTAAGGCCTTTAACAAAAAGTTATAACTGTTTATTTAGAACGGAAAAATCTGTTAAATGTTTTTTTGATAAAGTATTTCGTTTGATATTTAATGTTTTTTCGCAGCATCCATAGTGGACCAAAAAAGAATTTAATTCTGTTTTTAAGAGAAATAATATCTTTAAAAGGTACTAAATTAGTATATTTTAGATACCTGTCACCTAAAAATGTTATTGATTTCCACGGCTTTAATTGTCCTATATAGTGAATTATACAAACATCGTCTAAACTTTTTAATAAAGCCGTTTCGTTATCATATTTAAAACGATGAGTATATACATAAAGATAGGCGCTATTTTGTAAATTATATTTCAAATCTAAAGGTTTTATTTTACCTTTTAAAACATAATTAATGACTATTTGGTCATTAACTTTATTTTTTATTGCATAATCTATTAATTTTGGCTCTATTTGTTCTTGTCTCCATAATTTTAAATTTATCAATAATACTCCGGCATTTATAAAAAACATATTGTGAAGATTATATTCCCAAACATCTTCACTTGCACCGGCAAAATAGTTGTCAATATCTTCCGAAAACAATTCTTTTAAACTTTTTAGTACAAGAATATCACAATCTAAATATATAACTTTATCTATATCTTTAGGTAATAAACTGGCAATTTGCAATCTGTAATAGGTTGCTACGGAAATATAATTTGTTTGTATGGCAAAATCTTGTAAGTTGCTTGTATTAGGACTAACAAAAGAAATACTACATTTCTTTATTTTGTTCAATTCTAAAATTTTTGTTTTATTGGCTTCTTCTATTCCACCGTCCAATATATAAAAAAACAACTCATCATCAATATTAGCATTTTTTAATATTGATGCCATTGTTACTGCCAAATATTTTGAGTAATTATTATCACTTGCTAAACAAACATTTATTCTCATAATCCGTCAATGCATTATATCAAAAAAATATAATAATATACAGAAAAATTTTATAATTTGATAAAATAAGAAAATCATGAAAAAGTATTTGTATTTTTTATTACCTTTAATTTATGTTACATTGGATCATATAACAAAATTTCTTGTTATAAAGAATATTCCGTATTTTTCTTCTATAAAAATTAATGATTATTTTAGTATAGTAAATGTATCAAATACCGGTGTAGCTTTCAGTATGTTCCAAAATAATAATTTGTTTTTTATTATTTTGGTATCCTTGGTAATAATATTTTTAATATGGTTTATTATTAAAAATAAAAAAGAACTTACAAAACTCCAAATACATTCGTTACTGTTAATATTGGCGGGGGGAATAGGTAACCTTATAGACAGACTTTTTAGAGGGGCTGTAGTAGATTTTATAGATGTAGGATATAAAACTGTTTACAGGTGGCCTGCATTTAATGTTGCCGATTCCTGTGTGTGTATCGGTGTGACTCTATTTGTTATCTCTCTATTGTTCTTCAATAAAAAAGCCAAAGTATAAATTTTATACCTTGGCCTTTTATTTTTAAACCTATAACCTGATAACCTTATAAATTAATAACCTAAAAATTTTGCAAAGCAAATTTTTTACTCCCATTCGATTGTCGCAGGTGGTTTTTGAGAAATGTCGTAAACAACTCTGTTTGCACCTTTAACTTCGTTTATTATTCTTGAAGATATTTTACCTAAAATTTCGTAAGGCAATTTTACCCAATCTGCAGTCATTGCATCTACGGAATTCACGGCTCTTATCACTATAACGTGCTCATAAGTTCTTTGGTCGCCCATAACACCTACGGTTTTTACAGGAAGAATTATTGCAAAAGATTGCCAAATCTTTTCATACAATCCCGCTTTTCTTATTTCTTGATCAACGATTGCATCCGCTTCTTTAACTATTCTTAACTTTTCTTCCGTTATTTCGCCGAGTGTTCTTATTGCAAGTCCGGGACCGGGGAAAGGTTGTCTGTCTATAATTTCGTTGGGGATACCTAATTCTCTACCCAACTGTCTTACTTCATCTTTAAACAAAGATTTTAAAGGTTCAACCAATTTCATCTTCATCTTTTCCGGCAAGCCGCCAACATTGTGATGGCTCTTAATCGTTACGGCTTTGCCTATTTTTGCACTTTCTATAACATCAGGGTAAATTGTACCTTGTAATAAGAAAGATATGCTTTTTACCTTCTTTGCTTGCTTTTCAAATACATCTATAAAAGTATGACCTATAATTTTTCTCTTTTGTTCCGGTTCCGTTACACCTTTTAACTTATTTAAGAATAATTTCTTTGCATCAACTATTATTAAATTCTTGCCGAATTTTTTACCGAATATTTTCCTGACTCTTTCCGTTTCACCTAATTTCTGTAAACCGTGATCAACATAAACACTTACCAACTGTTTACCTATTGCTTTATGCATCATTATTGCTGCTACGGAAGAATCCACTCCGCCGGACAATGCACATAAAACTTTACCTTTACCGACTTGTTTTTTTATTCTTGCGATTTCGTCTTTAATATAGTTTTTCATTGTCCAATCTTTTTTTACTTTACAAACTTTGAACAAGAAATTATCCAATATTTGTTTTCCGAACGGAGAATGGTGAACTTCCGGATGGAATTGAACTCCGTAAATCGTTCCTTTATCGTTTACTATTGTTGCGTTAGGACAATTTTTTGAACTTGCAACAACCTTAAATCCTTTAGGCAATTTTGTTAATTTGTCGCCGTGACTCATCCATACAGGCATCTTATTCTTTAAACCTGCATAAAGTAATGATTTTGATTTTATAACTATATCTGCTAAGCCGTACTCTCTGTTTTTGGAATGTTGAACTTTTCCGCCCAACTGTTGAGCGATTAATTGCATACCGTAACATATTCCCAATACCGGAACATTCATTTGCCATACTTCCGGATCCGGTTTCGGAGCATCTTTTTCATATACGCTTGCAGGACCGCCGGAAAGAATTATTGCTTCAACCGTACTTAAATTTTCTATTTCATCTAATTTTTTGTTTCCCGGAAAAATTTCGCAATAAACTTGAGATTCTCTTATTTTTCTTGCGATAACTTGAGTATACTGTGAGCCGAAATCTAAAATCAAAATCATAAAACTGCTCCTTTATAAATTAAAGAATTGTAAATTAAACAAGAAGCATTATACTAAAATAAAACCAATCTTCCAATCATCCAATCTTCCAATCATCCGATCTTCTGTAGTTTTATTGCCTTTTCGGTGTATATTTAATAAAATAAGTCTGTTGTTTTTAGAGAGATTTTATATGAATAAAAATGTTAATGCATCTACAAAACTTTTAGGCATTTTCGGTAACCCTGTTTCACACTCATTATCGCCGATAATGCATAACGATTGGTTTGCAAAATATAAATTGAATTGTTTATATGTTGCATTTGATGTTTTACCTGAAAATTTAAAGTCGGCCGTAGAATCTGTAAGAACTTTAAATATTTCAGGTGTAAATGTTACCGTGCCTCATAAAGTTGAAGTGATGAAATATATTGATACCGTAGATGATGCCGCAAAAACTATAGGCAGTGTAAACACAATCGTTAATAAGAACGGTAAATTGTGCGGTTATAATACCGATTGGCAAGGTTTTATTACCGATTTAAAATCTAAAAAGATAAATTTAAAAAATAAAACAGTGCTTGTTGTAGGCGCCGGCGGGGCATCAAAAGCAATTCTTTATGCTTTAACAAAATTAAAGGTTAAACATGTTTACTTAACATCGAGAACTTTTGATAAAGCCAAACTTGTTGCTGAAAAGTATAAAAATATTTCCGTTATAGATATAAATAAAATTCCGGAAAAATTCTTTAATAATATCGATTGTTTGGTTAACTGTTCCACTTGCGGAATGAAAAAAGAAGATAAACTTCCTTTTACAATAAAAGAATTTAATAAAAAAATTGTTTTTTATGATATTATATACAACAAAGAAACACCGTTTAAAAAGTTTGCCGCAAAAAATAAAATAAAATATTTTTCCGGTGAAGGAATGTTAATATATCAAGGTGCTGTTTCTTTTGATAAGTGGACAGGAATATTTCCCGATACCAAAAAGACTTTTCCGCTTATCAAAAAATTTATGAGGTAAAAAATTGTTAATATTATTAGTTTTATTTATATTGTTTCCTGCAGTTATATTTTTTTTAGTATCTAACACGATAAATGCAATAATCGTTTCTTATTGTTTGGCAGTTCTTCTCTATATTTTTATAAGAAGAAGTAACAGAAAAGAAATTGTGTTGCTTGATACAACGGTAATAAACGATGACAGAATCATAGATTTTATCAATTCCAATGTATACCAACAGTTTTTGTTACCGAGGTTTGTAATAAGAGAAGTAGAGAATAAAATAGAAAACTTAAAAGATAAACATTTGGAAGAAAATTTGGAAAAAATAAAACAAAATAAAAAGGTAAAAGTTCTTTACAGAAATTACTATAAGATAAAGTCGTCCGACTTTAAAATAGTAAAATTGGCAAAATCTCTGAATGCAAAAATAGTAACGGTAAATTTCAGTTTGAATAAGATGTCTATATTGGAAGGTGTAAAAGTTATAGATTTAAACGATATGTACGAAAGATTAAAACCCACAATTTTGCCGGGACACAAAATTACTATATTTTTGGTAAAAGAAGGCAGAGATAAAAACCAAGCAATAGGCTTTTTAGATGACGGCACAACCGTTGTTGCGGAAAACGGCAGAAATTTTGTAGGTAAAAGAGTTAATTTAAAAATAACATCAATGTTACATTCATCCGATAACAAAATGTTGTTCGGAAAGATACCTAACGAAGATATTTTGGAAGGAAAACTATAATATGAATTTTGCAGCTGTTATTGTTGCCGGCGGTGCAGGTAAAAGATTCGGTTCAAAAGAGCCGAAACAATTTTTGCTTTTAAACAAGAAAAAAATGTTTGAGTGGAGCATACTTGCATTTAAGAAAGTTAAAGAATGTAAACAAATTATACTTGTTGTTCCGGAATATAAACTTTTCGAAATGGAAAAATATAAAAAGTTGTATAAAATAGATGTTGTTTGCGGCGGTAAAGAAAGATACAATTCCGTTCAAAACGGTTTAAATATAGTTAAAGATGATATAGATATCGTTGCCGTTCACGATGCTGCAAGGCCGCTTATAACTTCTAAAATAATAAAAGAAGTGTTCGACAGTGCGGTTAAATACGGCGGAGCGATAGCGGCAAGTGTTGCAAGAGATACAATAAAATTTTCCAAAAACGGTAAGAATATAACAAAGTCTATAGACAGAAACAATATTTGGCAGGCTCAGACTCCGCAGATGTTTAAAACTAAAATATTAAAGAAAGTTTATTCGCAAAAAATACCGAAAACAGTTACCGATGATGCACAACTTGTAGAAAAATTCGGTAAAAAGGTAATGTTGGTTGACGGTGGTTACGAAAATTTCAAAGTAACTCAACCGATAGATTTTAAGTTGGCGGAAGCAATATTGAAGATTAGATGATTGGAGGATTGGAAGATTGGAAGTTGTTTTGTAAAAATCGCAAAGCGATTTTTTTGATAATAAATATATTTTTCGCAAAGCAAAAAATACAACTTTTCGTCTAATCTTCTATTCTTCAAATCTTCTAATCTTCCAAATTGCGGAGCAATTTTTAAGGAGTAAAAATGTTTGTAGGATTCGGATACGATGTTCACAGATTTAAAAAATCAAGAAAACTCTTTTTAGGTGGAGTAAAAATATCGGATACTAACGGCCTTGACGGACACAGTGATGCGGACGTTTTGGTACATGCATTAATGGATTCTTTGCTCGGTGCCGCGGGGGAAAACGATATAGGGCACTTTTTTCCTACAAATGACGACAGATATAAAGGTATATCAAGTATAGAGCTTTTAAAAATTGTAGTTAAAACTTTAAAAAAGAAAAAATTTAAAATAATAAATACGGATATGACAATAGTTGCCGAAAAACCGAAAATATATCCGTATATAGATGAAATGAAAAATATACTTTCAAAAACTATGGGTATATCAAAAGCAAGAATTGCGATAAAAGCAACTACCAATGAGAAAATGGGATTTATCGGCAGGGGAGAAGGTATTTGCGCGATGGCCGTAGCTTCATTGAAAAAATAAGTTTTTAAGGAAAATAAGATGATAAAATTTTATAACACATTAACAAACAAAGTTGAAGAATTTAAACCTATAAAAGAAAACAATGTATCGATATATATTTGCGGTGTTACACCTTACGATGTTTGTCATTTGGGACATGCGAGAGCATACGTAACATTCGATGTTATTAAAAGACATTTTATGAGAAGCGGATATACGGTTAATCATGTTCAAAATTTTACCGATGTTGACGATAAAATTATAAACAGATCATTGGAAAAACAAATTTCTCCGATAGATTTGGCAAAACAATTTATCGATGACTACTTTATGCAGATGGATAAACTTAACGTTATAAAAGCAAACACTTATCCGCAGGTTACAAAGATGATACCTCAAATTGTTGAGTTTATAAAAAAACTTGAAGAAAAAGGTTATGCTTACAATGTTGACGGAGACGTTTATTTTTCCGTAGACAAATTTAAAGATTACGGAAAACTCTCAAAAAGAAAATTTGAAGAAATGAGTGTCGGTGCAAGAGTAGAAAAAGATTCCAAGAAAAAAAATCCTTACGATTTTATATTATGGAAAAAAACAAAAGAAAACGAACCTCAGGAAGTTTCCTGGGACAGTTTTTGGGGAAAAGGCAGACCCGGCTGGCACATAGAATGTTCCGTTATGTCCACAACATTGTTGGGGAATACAATAGATATTCACGGGGGAGGACAAGATTTAATATTTCCTCATCATGAAAATGAAATCGCACAAAGTGAAAGTTGCACCGGACAACAGTTTGCAAATTATTGGATACATAACGGATTTGTTACGGTAAACAAAGAAAAGATGTCTAAAAGTTTAGGAAACTTTTTTACATTAAAAGATATCTTCGAACAATACGATCCGAGAGTAGTAAGATATTATTTACTTACACAACATTACAGAACACCGCTCGATTTTTCGCACGACAATTTAAACAGTGCAAAAGCTGCATTGCAAGGTCTTGACGAGGCGTATTCAAGACTTGTCGCGATTGTTAAAGACAGCGATAACAACTTAAAAGATGAAAGTTTAGTAAAGATACAAAAACAAGTTAAGGATTCGTTGGACGATGATTTTAATTTCGAAAGAGCATTATCTTACTTGCACGAACTTAAAAATATAATTTTGAACAATTTGTCGCAAGATAAACAAGATTTATTAAAACAAGCAAAATGGTTGTTTGAAGATATATTGGAAGGTGCTTTAGGAGTAAGAGTATTAAAAGAAGAAACAACGGATGAATTGCAAGACCTTTTAAACAAAAGAAACCAGGCAAGAAAAGAAAAGAATTGGGCAGTTGCAGACGAGTGCAGAAACAAACTTTCCGAACTCGGTTACAAAATTATAGATAACAAAGACGGAAGTTCAACATTAGTAAAAAAGATATAATGATTTTTGCAAGACAAAAATCAGCTTATAGCTTAAAGCTGAAAGTTTAAAGTTTGTTGTAAAAATTCATGAAATGAATTTTTGATATTTAATTAGAAAATTTTGTTTAACAAAATTTTACCGAAAACTATAAGCTATAAACTTTAAACTATAAACTAAAAAATTACGGAGTAATTTTTAATGGATAAATTATTCGGCAGGAATGCCGTACTTGAAGCAATAAAGTCCGGTAACAGAACAATAAATAAGATTTTTATATCTAAAACCGCTCACGGCAGCAGTATAAGTGAAATTATTAAACTTGCCAAAGCAAAAGGTATAGTTATAAATAACGTTCCTCCGGAAAAGCTCGATAAGTTCGAACAGGAAAATACTCAAGGTGTTGTTGCCGAAGTTTCTTCTACAAATTATGTTGAACTTGAAGATCTAATAAATATAGTAAAAAATAAACAAAACGGATTGTTGTTATTACTTGATTCAATAGAAGATCCGCACAATTTAGGTGCAATTATAAGAAATGCCGTATGTTTCGGTGTAGACGGGGTAATTATACCGAAATGGAGAAGTGCAACGGTAAATGAAACCGTTGAAAGAACTTCTGCAGGTGCAATAGAACACATAAAAATAGCAAGAGTTACAAATTCATCACAAGCAATATTAAAGTTGAAAGATAACGGTTTCTGGGTGCTTGGTGCGGAAAACGGTAATAATTCGATAACGGATACAAAAGTTCCTTTTCCTGCGGTTTTGGTTATGGGCAGTGAAGGGTTCGGAATACATCAAAAAATAAAAGAAAAGTGTGACCTTATTATAACCATACCGCAAAAGAGCACGATTTCATCGTTAAATGTATCTTGTGCCAGTGCAGTAATCCTTTATGAAATCTTTAAGCAAATTAGCAAGTAGAGCATCTTTTAAAATTTCTCATTTACAAGCAAAAAAGCCATTCGTTTGAAATTTTTAAAGCCGTGCTCCAACTTGAAAAATCCTAACAACCTAGTGTAACGGATTTTTCTTCAATCATGTTCGCACTAAAAAGCTTTCTAAATTTATAGCTTTTTACTTTAAAAATTTCTGCACTCATAGACGGCTTTAATCATGCTTGTAAACGAAAATTTTAAAAGCTTATGAAATATTGTAATTTCTAATTGAAAAGGTATTTCCTTTTTGGTAAAATTATAGGACAATGAATACAGATATAATTAATGCAGTAACGGATATTATAAAGAACATACAAACGAAAGGGGATAGTGCTGTAATAAGCTATCTTAAAAAGTTTGACGGTGTAACGTTTAAAACAGCAAAGGATTTAAAGGTTACCGATAAACAAATAAATGAAGCGGTCAAAAAGGTTAGTCCTTCCTTAAAGAAGGCAATAAAGGCTTCTTATGCCAACGTTTTGGCTTTTCATAAGAAAGAATACTCAAACATAAAAAAACAATGGTTACTATCGGATAGCATAAAATCGGTAGGACAGATATACAGACCCATAGAAGCGGCAGGTATATATGTTCCGGGCGGAAGATTTTCTTATCCGTCATCAGTTATTATGAATGCCGTTGCGGCTAAAGTTGCCGGTGTTAAAAGAATAGTTATGATGACACCTCCGAAAAAGATGAGCAATGAAGTTCTTTTTGCGGCAAAACTTTGCGGAATAACGGAAATATACACTATAGGCGGAGCGGTGGCAATAGCGGCTCTTGCTTACGGGACAAAAACGATAAAACCGGTAAATATGATAGTAGGTCCCGGAAATGCTTATGTAAACGAAGCCAAAAGACTTGTTTTCGGTAAAGTGGGTATAGATTCTTTGGCGGGACCGAGCGAAGTTGCCATTATTGCTGACAGCGGTGCGGACAAAGATTATGTTTTATATGATTTATTGGCACAAGCCGAACACGATACGATGGCAAAAGCATACTTGTTGAGCAGTTCAAAAGAAATAATAAATTACATAAAGAAAAATTTTGATAAAGAGAAATTAAAACAAATTAAAATTTATAATGTAGATACAAAGAAAGCCATAGAAATGGTTAACGATATAGCTCCGGAACATTTGGAGCTGTTGGTAAAAAATGCAAAACAGGTTGTAACGAAAATTTATAATGCCGGAGCGATATTTGTAGGTTATAACACTGCAACGGCTGTAGGGGATTATTGGGCGGGACCTTCTCATGTATTACCTACGAATGCGTCCGCAAAATATTCGAGCGGACTTTCAGTTATGACATTTATGAAAAGAAGCAGTTATATTGAGTTGAAAAAAGTTACGGCTTCGGTAAAAAAACAAATTGCCGATTTTGCGGCAGCCGAAGGGTTGGTAAATCATAAAAAATCGGTAGAGGTTAGAAAAATATAATGCAAGTAGATCTTTCCGAAAGAGAAATTGAATTGATAATACATATGCTTACCGAAGAGGTAAGTAAAGTTAACGACGGTAAGGCTAAATTAAATTTTTCCGTTGATGAGATTATTTTACTTGAAAAATTGGATCAAGCTTTAAAATTAAAAGATGTAGATGATAATATTTCAGAAAATAAAGTTGCACAAAAAACAAAATATTTGAATTAGAGAGAAAAAATGAGAAAAGCACACATTCACAGAAAAACTTTTGAAACAGATGTTGATATTGAATTGAATTTGGATTCAAATAAAAAATCTTCAATCAATACAACGATACCGTTTATGGATCATATGCTTACATTGTTTGCCGCTCATGCCGGACTATATCTCAAAATAAATGCTAAAGGTGACACGGAAATTGATGATCATCATTTAGTTGAAGATATGGGTATTACTTTAGGACAGGTGTTTAAACAAGCATTGGGGGACAAAAAAGGTATAGTAAGATACGGACACTTTTTGTTACCGATGGACGAAGCATTAGCTTATATTGCTCTCGATATTTCGGGAAGACCTTTTTTAAGTTATGAAGCTAAAATAGAGTTTCAAAAAACAGGTTTTAATTACGATTTAATACAAGAGTTTTTTATTGCTTTTGTTAATAATGCGGCAATAACGCTCCACATAAAAATGATGAAAGGCAGAAACAATCATCATATTGCCGAATCTATTTTTAAAGGTTTCGGAAGAGCGTTGGCAATAGCAATAAGTATAAATAAAAAAATAAAAAATAAGATACCTTCGACGAAAGGTTCTATTTAAGGATGAGATAAAAATGATAATAATACCTGCAGTGGATATCAGACAAGGAAATTGTGTAATGCTTAAACAGGGTAAAATAGCCGACGAGACTATTTATTCCAAAGATCCCGTGTTTATGGCAAAACTTTGGAAAGCTAAAGGTGCCGAAAGATTGCATGTCGTCGATTTAGACGGTTCTTTTTCCGGTAACCAATCGAATAATCAAATTATAGGAAATATTTGTTTAAGTGTTGATATTCCGGTTGAAGTCGGTGGCGGAATAAGAAATATGAAAAGAATAGACGATATTTTTACTTTGGGAGCATCTTATGCAATATTGGGAACGGTAGCCATTTATAATCCCGATATAGTAAGACAAGCAATAGAAAAATACGGAGCCGAAAAGATTATAGTTGCTCTCGATGTTTATGAAGGAAAAATCGCTATAGGCGGATGGAAAGAAATTACTCCGGTAACGACGGAAGAAATGTTGGAAAAATTGAGAAATATGGGTGTTACCGAAATTATTTATACCGATATATCGAAAGACGGAATGTTGAAAGGCCCTAATATCGACGGATTAAAGAGAATTGCAAAAGCAAGTAAAATGAATGTTATAGCTTCCGGCGGAGTAACAACCGTAGACGATGTTAAAAAAATCGCAAAACTTGAAAAATACGGTGTAACGGGAGCAATTGTAGGTAAGGCATTATACACGGAAGATTTTAAATTGGAAGAAGCAATAAGAGTTTTAAATAAAAAATAAAAAAGAAGTTGCGGGGGGACGTAAAGATGTTGGAAATTACAAAACAATTAAAATTTGATAAGAACGGATTGATACCGGCTGTTGTTCAAGATTATAAAGACGGTGCAATTTTGATGGTTGCATATATGAATGCCGAATCATTCGAAAGAACTTTGAAGACGAAAAAAGCTACTTATTGGAGCAGATCAAGACAAAAATTTTGGGTAAAAGGTGAAGAATCCGGAAATATACAAAAAGTAAAAGAAATTTATTATGATTGTGATGCTGATTGTATATTGTTGAAAGTTATTCAGGTAGGCGGTTCTGCTTGTCACACGGGATATAGAAGTTGCTTCTATAGAAAATTATCTTTCACCGGTAATACAAGAATTGTAGGTAAAAAAGTTTTTGATCCAAAAAAAATATACGGAAAATAGAAATTTTTGCAAAGCAAAGATTTGAAGTATGAATGCATGAAAACAACTTTAATTGTTTGAGGATATAATGTTAAAAGTAAAAATTTGCGGTATAACAAATTATGACGATGCTTTAAACGCAACAAATTTGGGAGCAGATTATTTAGGGTTTCAATTAGTAAAAGATTCTCCTAAAAAAGTTTCCGATAAAATGTTAAAAGAAGTTAACGAAAAACTTCCTCCTTTTGTTTTGGCTGTGGGAATATTCGTAGATCAAGACAGTAAAGCAATAACAAAAGTTGTAAAAAAGACCGGAATAAAAGTTGTTCAGTTAAACGGTTCGGAAACCCCGGAATTTTGTAAGGCATTGGCTGTATCGTTAAGTATAAAAGTTTTCAAATATATGAAATTTACAAGTGTTACCGATGTAATAAAATTACAACCTTATATCGGTAATGTAGATTATTTTGTATTGGACATTTCTACAAAAGATGAACAAGGTAATGACATGCTTGCTCTTGAGGCTCTTTCAGGACTTGAACAAGTATCAGTTCCTTATTTTATAACAGGCAATATATCGTCTGAAAATGTCGGCGAAGTTATGGAAAAATCAAAACCGTTCGGCGTTGAAGCTGATACAAGTATAGAAAGATTACAAAGAAGAAAAGATTTTAATAAGATGGCAGATTTTATTAAAAATGCTCACAGTTTAAGGTAATTGCAATGGAAATAAACATACAAAGAGCTATAGATACATTAAATTTGGAAGCTGAAGCCGTAAAAGATCAAATAAACCACTTAGATGATCAGTTTGTAAAAGCTATTTCTTTAATAGAAAAATCGTCAGGCAGAGTTGTTATTATAGGTCTCGGAAAATCCGGACATATAGGCAGGAAAATAGCGGCAACAATGGCTTCTATAGGAGTTCCTGCAATATATTTACATCCTGCGGAATGTTTGCACGGTGATTTGGGTATGATAATGAAGGAAGATGTTGTTATAATGTTATCATATTCCGGTGAAACGGAAGAAATTAAACAAGTTTTACCTGTATTACATAAAATGAATTTAAAGATTATAGCAATTACCGGTAAAACAGATTCTCCTACATGGAAAAACTGTGACGTTATTATAGATTCTTCGGTAAAAAAAGAAGCTTGTCCTTATAATTTGGCACCAACATCTTCCACAACAGCATTACTTGCTTTAGGTGATGCTTTGGCACTTGTTTTATCGGAAAGGAAAGGTTTTAAGAAAGAAGATTTTGCTATATTTCATCCTTTGGGTGCTATCGGTAACAAAATTAAAAGATTAACGATGAAAGTTAAAGAAATAATGAGACAAGGTAAAGCAAATCCTGTAGTTAAAGATACAGCTACAGTCCAAGATGCGTTGTTAATTATGACAGGAACAAGAGTCGGTGCAACAAGTATTGTTGATGAAAACGGTAAACTTGTAGGTTTTTTTACCGATGGAGATTTGAGAAGACAAATTCAATTGCATGATAATTTGTTAAAGAAAAAAATATCCGAAGTTATGACAAAAAAACCTTCAACGTTATCACCGGATATGCTTGTTGCCGAAGCTGAAAAAATATTACAGAATAAAAATATAGATAATATACCTGTAGTAGATGAAAATGGAAAACCTATAGGTATTCTCGATGAAAGAGATTTGTTTGCAGAATAGTTTTTAATATTTTATTTAATTATAGACAGATTACTTTATTGTAATCTGTCTTTTTTTATTGTATGCGATTTTAAGTTTGAATATTACAAAGTTTAATATAAGACAAATCAAAAAGAAGACGGTTAAACTTAATACACAATATGTCGCATAACCTATCCAAATGGTATTTAAAGAATAAAACCTGAAAATGTTCACAAAATATGTGGAAGGGAAAATATAAGCTGCTATCTTTAAATATGAAGGTAACATATATATCGGCCAAGCAAAACCGGAAATTAACAGAACAGGCATGGAATAAAATGTTAATGCACATAAAGACACTACCGGGCTTTTGAATAAGTGGGATATTAACATGGCAAAAAATACGATAACAAAAGAATATATTAACGATAATAATAAAAGATTTATTATTGAAGTTTGAAATATGGAATTGAACGGGAAAACAAAAAATATGAACAATAATACCATCGAAATAGCCGCACATACATAAGGAATAGCTTTTCCGAATAAAATAGGCATAATTTTATTGTTTGTTATTTTATACAAATCCGTCCAAGTCTTTTCTTGTGTTTCCAAACTCATTGTATGACAAACTGCCACTATGAGAATTTGTTGAAATATCGCAAATAAAACAAACGGAACGAAAAAGTTTGCATAAGTCTTTGTGGGGTTAAACATCCATTTAAAATTACCTTTTATAGGTTGTATCATTTGCATTGCGGAATTTTTTGAAATACCGTTTTTTATTAAGAATTTCGCAGATACTTGTGCCGACAGGAACTGAGAAGTCATAACTATTGTTTTTATTGCTGTACTTGAAACCATAAAGTTACTTGCATTTGCCCCGATAAAAGCGAAAGTACTTTTAGCTCTTTTTAAGTTTGTTGAAAAATTGCTTGGTATAAAATAAAACAAATCAACTTTGTTTGTGAAAATTGCATTGTAAGCCGCATATGTGGACGGAAAATAATCAACAATATTAAGTTCCGGTGTAGAATCTATCATCCTTCCGTATTGTCTTGATACTGCGGAATTATCTTGATTTACAAGTGCGATTTTTATATCTCTCGGATTTTGTTTTTGATATATATATGTTATACCGAAAGAATATACAATAGGAGCAATAATACATATCAAAATTAAATCTTTTGATGTGAAAAATCTCTTTATTTCTCTTAATAATACTTGTCTAAATGCTTTCATAATTTTTTAATTCTTTAATGCTTTATTCCTTATAGTTAAAAATATATAAGTAATTAAGAAATATAAAATAAGCAAAGTTATTAATATTTTAGCAAAGGGTATTATATACTCCGGTTGCATGTTTTGTTGAAATATTTTCCTAAAACCTTCCAAATAAGCAGAAAGGGGAATAAACTTTGCAATTGTTCTCATTAATATCGGCATTTGTTCTAAAGGCCATGTGTAACCCGATAATAAAAAAGCCGGAGCACCTATTAAAAGACACCCCTTCAGTGCATCAAGCCTGTTTCCCGTTACTGCAGGCATAAGCATGCCGAGTAAAATTGTTGAAATAACAAACAGTATGCTTAAAATTATTGCACCGGAAGTATTTCCATCGAAAGGAATTTGAAATGCGGGGAAAAAGACTCTGAAAAGTATTTCGAAGTATACAACCGATATTACTGTATAAACAAAAAGTTTTCCGAATATAAACAGAAAAATGGAATTTTTATTTTTTTCTTTTCTTTCAAGTTCTCTTCCTATTGTTAAAGTTCCGAACATTAAAAAGAGTTGCCCCAAAATAGAAATCCATAATCCCGGAGTTAGGAAATATCCGTAATGATATGTTGGATTAAATAGTTTGGACGTGTCGTTTTGTATAGGCAACATCATTGCTTTTGCCTGTTTGGATTGAATACCCTTTTTTTTCATCATTGTGTTTTTGAGACCGGCATTTATTGTTCCAAGTATATTTGCACCTTCTATTTCCGAAAGGTTTGCTGTAAGGTAATTTGAGCCGTCTATATAAAAACTTATTTCCGCAGGTAAAGATTTTTTTATATTCTTTTGTGTATCTTTGGGTATATAAACACCCATATATATCTTGTTTTCGGCAATCAAATATCTGAAATCTTCAACGTCATCCAACTTGTATTTAACATCAAAAGCATAAGAGGTATCAAAAAATCTTGAAACAGTTCTTGATATTTTAGAATGGTCTTTATCTATTATGGCAATAGGCATGTTTTGAACATTGCCGTAATAATATATTCCACCCAAGAAAATAAAATCTATGAATGGCCACAAACATATCAAAAACAAATAGTATTTGCTTGTAAATATGTGTTTTATTTCTTTTATGATTACATCAACAAGATAACTCATTACAATCTTCTAATCTTTTATTACTGCCGTCATTCCGGGTCTTAAATTTTCTACTTTTTCGTTCGGCTTGGCTCTTACTTCAAAAGTTTTTAAATCGTAATTGTTTTGTTGATTAGTCGGTTTCCATGAGGCAAAACTTGCCATGGCGGAAACATAACTTATTTTCATGTTTAAAGTTTCTTTTATTGCAGGAATATAAACTTTTATTTCTTTATCTTTTTGAAGATTATCTAAAAGATCTTCTCTTATATTGAATACAACCCACATGTCATCAGTATTAAGCAATGTGATAATAGGGTACCCGGTAGCAACGAGTTCTCCGGGATTAGATATAACTTGAGTTACTTCACCATCAATAGGAGCAACTATTGTAAGTTCGTCGTAATAAGCCATAATCTCATTTTTCTGACCTTGAGTTGCATTTATTTTTTGTAATGCAGCATTATATTTGTATTCAACCTCATCATATTGCTGTTTTGGAACAATACCGTCATTATAAAGAGTTTTTATTCTGTTATATGTTTTCTCGGCAAGTAAAAATTGATCTTGAGCTTCTTTTAGTGCCGCATTAATTGTCTTCAATTTTGCATCAAGTTCTTTTCCTTCAAGCCTTCCCAAAAGATCACCTTTTTTTACAGCTTGTCCTTCGGTAATAAATATTTCGGCAATTCTTCCGGGGACTTTTACTCCGATATCAATTTCCGTTGCATCAACTTCTCCGGAAATAGTTTGTTTCTGCCTGTTAGAGCAAGAAATCATGCATACAGTAAAAGATAGTAACAAAAATAATAAAATTTTATTTTTCATTGTTTTCAGTTTCTCCTATAATATTGTCCATTAGTATTTGCGAATTACCACATATATCCATAAGTTTTGCATAAGCAACATTAAAATCAAACAGTGCCTGAGATTGCTCCAATCTTACTTTTTCCAAAGCAAGTTCGGCATCGATTACTTCTATTGATGTTGCAAGACCTTCCTTAAATGATTTTTTATAAAGATTCAAGTTCTCTTCGGTTAAATCCTGAGAACTCTTTAAACTTTCATATTGTTCAAGAGCAGCTTGTGCTTCATGATGATATTTTTGTACGGCGGTATCAATCATTTTGTTCGCATTTTGAATGTATAAATCTAAAACTTCAACTTGTTTTGAATATGCTTTATACTCGTCGTAATCTTCTCCGCCTTTAAAGATATCAAGTCTTGCATTTAAACCGGCAACCCATTCCGGTTCAAAGAGTGTAAGATCATCTTTATATAGTTCATATTTTCCGAAAGCCGCTACGGTAGGTAAGAAATTTCCTTTGATTGCTTTTTTCTTTTGGTTTAGCATTTCTTTTTTTTGTTGCATATCTTTTAATGTTATATTGTTTGAATATGCAACATCCTTGAAATAATCAGCTTCACGAACATAATCGATTTTTTTGAAATCGGTAATAAGATTTACTTTATCCAGCTCTACACCTATAATATTCGACAATACAACCAGTGCCAGTTCCAAATCTCTTTCGGATTTTTGATATTCTCTTGTTGCGTCAGCAAGAGCAACTTCCGCTCTTAATTTGTTTGTTCTTGATATCATACCTACTTTAAATAATTTTTCGGCATTGTCGTTATGTTGAATAATATCATCCAAATAATCTTGTCTTATGTTTCTTGCTTCTTGTGCAAGTTTTGCTCTGAAATAACTTTCTATTACGGATGTTATTGTAGAGTTTAAAGTTTTTGTATATTCCATTTCGGAAATGGCAAGTTCCGCTTTTTTTGCCTGGGAATTTGCTGCAATTTTTCCTCCGGTATATAAAGGCCAAACAACGGCAGCCGTAAGTTTATAAAACAAATCATCTTGAAATTTCATACTGAAATCGGGAATAGCTTGTTCAAGCTTTTGTTTGAATGCTGCAACTGCCGGGTCAGGAGCACCGGATGCTGCTTGAAAAGATGCCACACTTGCACCGATAACCGCCGATCTTGCGTCATTCAAATTTAACGATATCGAATCGTTTATTTTATTTACCGAACCTTCGACATAAACATTGGGATAATGTTTTCCTCT
The DNA here is from genome assembly GCA_017651625.1 of Candidatus Ruminimicrobiellum bubulum. Classification (GTDB taxonomy): domain Bacteria; phylum Elusimicrobiota; class Endomicrobiia; order Endomicrobiales; family Endomicrobiaceae; genus Ruminimicrobiellum; species Ruminimicrobiellum bubulum. The sequence continues at coordinate 53,456 of JAGCCP010000030.1, forward strand.
TGCCGATTTTAAATGGTATTCGGAAACTTCTTTTGTCTTTGCCGCAGCATTTATTAATTCATTGTTGGCTATTGCACATTTTAACGCTTCCGCCAATGTTAAAGAATATTCCGCATATAACGTTGAGTTAAAAGCGAAAAACAAACAAAGTAATACTGCTATATATTTTTTCATATTTGAATATACCTTTTATAATATAATTTAAATTAAAATTTTATTATTTTTTACAATAATAGTCAAAAATAGTCAAAGTTTTTAAGGGCTATTTTATATATGAAAACAGGTTTGACAATAAATTAGTTTTATGTTATATTGTCTACCGAGCGGTAAACAAAACTTTTCGGATTTTAACACAAAATGGATTCAAGAAAAATATTATCAAAAATAGCATATTATTATATTGCTTTTACCAAAATGACATTAAGAGTAAGAAGTATAGATTTGGTAGGCAGATTCAAAGAACAAAGTGTGTATGCGCTTTGGCACGGAGAACAAATTCTTCCTTTGTGTCTTAATTCCGGAAGACAAATTGTTGCTATGTGCAGTATGTCTAAAGACGGGGAAATTCAAGCCGGAGTGTTGAGAGATTTTGATTTTATAGCCGTAAGAGGTTCTTCATCTAAAAGAGCGGAAAGAGCATTAATCGAAACGATAAGGTATGCAAGGAAAGGCCATTTTGTCGCATTTACCGTTGATGGCCCCAGAGGTCCTATACACAAAGTAAAATCAGGCCTACTTTTAGTATCTCAAAAAATAGGTATAAGATTAATACCTATATCCGCAATAGCAAAAAATTCTTTAACATTTAAAAAAGCATGGGATAAGTTTAAAGTGCCTCTTCCTTTCTCAAAAACGGTTGCCGTATATGGTAATCCGATAAAAATAGAAAAAGATGATAATTTGGAAGAAAAAGCATTAATTGTTGAGCAGGAATTGAATAAGTTAAGCGAATTTGCAAATAAGTATTATTGGTCTAAAGACATGGATGAATATTTAAGTCATCATCCTAAACCGAAAATTCTGATAAAATGTAAAAATAATATGAAGGCTTGTATAGATAAAATAAATGTATTGAAACAAAAATATCCGTTAGCAGTATTTACTTTATGTGTTTCCGATAAAGAAAGTAAAAACACTTCGTTACCTCAAAATGTTTCCGTTATAAACAAGGTAACTTCTAAACTTAAAGAAGAAAATATTGATGTTTGTTACGGAACATCTTTCTTCGATAACATTTGCATAAAACCAAACTTTAAACAACCTCTGAAGAATAGAAGATTAGAAGATTAGAGGATAATAGGTTTTTATAAATAATAACAAAAATTGCAAAGCAATTTTTACAAATCTTCTTCCAATCCTCAAATCATCCAATCTTCCAATCATCCGTCGTTGAATTGTTTTCGATAAAGATGTAAAATATCAACCGTTATGTATATTTATTTTTTAATGCCTTTAATCGGTTTTATAGGAATGTTTTCAGGCGGCTACTGGGGAGTAGGGTGCGGTTGGCTTATAGTTCCAACCATGCTTATTTTCGGCTTTACTCCGAACGAAGCTGTGGGGGTAGGCTTATTACAAATGGTGCCTTCCATTCTTATGACTACAGTTCATGATATAAAAAGTTTAGATTGGCACAAAGAATCCGTTGCCGTAAAATTAGTTATTCCGTTGGGAGTAGGCGCTTTCTTGCTTGCATTTAGCGGAAAAATAGTAAACAGATTTTTTTATGAAAGGTTCGGATCTATAGCATTACTTGTTATATTCTGTGTTTTTATGGTTACTTTAGGTTCTTTAGTTCTATTCGGAAAAACGACCGAATATGAAACGGATGTTCCTAAAATTTCAAATACACAATCACTAATAGCTTTTTTTATAGGCATGGTTGTGGGCGTGTGCAGTTCCATTATGGGTGTCGGCGGTGCAATATTTTTCAGACCTACACTTGCCAATATTTTTAAAGTACCAGAAATGATAACGGCGAAATCAATAAGAATACTTTTACTTGTTACAACTTTTACAGGCGGTATGTATTATACTTTTGCCGACGGTAAGCCCGATTGGACGATAATAATAATGTCTTTAATAATCGCAGCGGGCGGTATGATAGGATTTCCTATGGGAATAAAAATTCATAATACGATACTAGCTAACGGATACGGTAAATATGTAAACAAAAGTTTTGCAATCGTTACTTTGATAGTTCTTACAAACACATTGTTAAATATTTTCGGCTTTATAATTTTCAGCAGATATTTAATGATAACTATTGCCGTATTATTGTTTATTTCAATAAATATATTTAAAAATTATACCGATAAGCACAAGATAAATATAGATAATATACAATAAAACCGTAAAATGATATAATAAATAAAATTTATTTTTAAAGGGACAGCATGAAAAATATTTCAATATTGGGTTCGTCGGGTTCTATAGGTACACAAGCTCTTGAGCTTATTTCGAAAACAAGAAAAGAATTTAAAGTTTGCGGATTATCCGTTCATTCAAATATAGAATTGTTAAAAAAGCAAATAATTAAATTTAAACCTTCTGTTGTATCTGTTTTCGATAAAGAAAATGCAGAAAAACTACAAAAATGGTGTAACGATAAAAAACTCAAAGTAAAAGTTTATTACGGTAAAGAAGGTTTAAATAAAGTTGCTACGATAAAATCTGCGGATATGGTTTTATCGTCGGTGGTAGGTTCAATAGGGCTTGAGCCTTTACTTGCTGCAATTGACAGCCGTAAAGATGTTGCTATAGCAAATAAAGAAGCGTTGGTGATGGCAGGCAACATAATAATGAAGAAAGCAAAAGATAAAGGCGTTACCGTTCTTCCGGTAGACAGTGAACATTCCGCTATATTTCAATGTATAGGAAAAGAAAATAAAAAGTCAATAAAAAGAATACTTCTTACCGCATCCGGCGGTCCTTTTTATAAATCAAATAAAAATTTTAAAGATATAACGGTAGAAGATGCTCTTGCTCATCCCACGTGGAAAATGGGTAAAAAAATAACTGTTGATTCCGCCACGTTGATGAATAAGGGATTGGAAGCAATAGAAGCATCAGTTCTTTTTGATATTCCGATAGATAAAATAGATATTATTATTCATCCTCAATCCGTAGTTCATTCTATGATAGAATTTAACGATGGTTGTGTTATGGCACAGTTATCAAATCCGGATATGACTTTACCGATACAGTATGCATTATCTTATCCTAACAGAACAAATTGCTATATTAAAAGATTGGATTTAACCGAGATTGCGAAATTAGAGTTCTTTAAACCTGATTTTAAGAAATTTAAATGTTTAAATATAGCATATAAGTGTGCAAAAATCGGCGGTACCATGACTGCCGTAATGAGTGCGGCAAACGAAATTGCGGTAAGATATTTTCTTAACGGAAAAATCAGATTTGATATGATTCCCGTTGTTGTTGAAAAGGTAATAAATAAACATAAAGTTATAAAAACGAAAGATTTGTCGAAATACATAAAAGCCGATTTATGGGCAAGGCAACAAGCAGAAAGTATTATAAAAAACTTAATATAGAGGAAAGTAAAAAATGAGAAAAATAAGCTTAGCTTTAATTTTATTATCATTTTGTTTAGTATCAACAAATATTTTTGCGGAACAAGAAATAGAATCTGTAGAAATTCTTGTTCAACAAGATAAAGTTGCAGGTTCCGAACAAGTACAAAAAACGGAACAAATCGAAGAAGAACAACCTAAAGAAGAGGAAAAACCTCAAGTAGAACAGATTTCGGCGGATCAAGCAAAAGGTATGCATTTAACAATTTATGCAGCAGCCTCTCAACAACACAAAATAAGAACAAACGATTTATTGGATAATACGGAAATGAATGCTGTTGTTATCGATATAAAAGAAATAGATGGTGATATCTCCGTAAAAAATGTTGCAAACGGATTATCTTATTCAAAGAGTGTTCCCAGTGTATTACCTTATTTGAAACAAGTTAAAGAAAAGGGAATGTATGCAATAGCAAGAATTGTAGTTTTCAGAGATAATGTTATGCCGAGAAAAAGACCGGATCTTGCCGTAAAAAATCCGGACGGTTCGCTTTGGCAAGACAGAAAACAACTTACATGGTTAAACCCTTATAAACAGGGTGCTGTTGATTATATTCTTGAACTTGCCGAAAAAACAGCAGATATGGGATTTGATGAAATACAGTTCGATTATATAAGATTTCCTTCCGATGGTAACACTAAAAATTGCAGATACGGAGTTGAACATTCTTCCACAACAGCTTCCGCTGCAATAGTAGATTTCTTAAAACAAGCAAAAAAAAGATTAGCTCCGAAAGGAATAAAAGTATCTATAGATGTGTTCGGCCTTACAACTACGGAAAAAACGGATATGGGTATAGGCCAGAAAATAGTAGAAATGACCGAACAAGTAGATTATGTTAGCCCTATGATATATCCTTCTCATTATAATAACGGAGAGTACGGAATACCTAACCCTAACAAAGAACCTTACAGAACGGTTTATATTGCTTTACAAGGTGCAAAAAAGAGAATCCCCGTAGAAAAATTAAGACCATGGTTACAAGATTTTTCAATGAAGGGTGTAAAATACGGTCCTGCCGAAATTCAGGCTCAAATTCAAGCTTGTTACGATTGCGGTGTAAAAACATGGTTATTATGGAATGCGGCTTGCAGATATACAAAAGGCGGATTAAAATCGAAAAAAGATCAATTTTCTTATAAAAAATCCTCTGATGAGAAAATAAAAGAATTGTTGAAATATAAAGATCCTAATACCTCAATGCAAACAAGAGCAAATAACGTTAATAAACCGGCAAATAACGGTGCCGTAAAAAAGCCTGCCGGAACTTCTGCGGCAAAACCGGCAGCACAGAAAGCAGCAACAAACAATGTTAAAAAAAGTACAAAAACAGCAACACAAAAATAAGTGTAACTTTTTTTAATACTAAGGAGTCTAATGTATAGTTTATGGAAGACAAAGAGCTGATTGAAAAAATAATTCAAGGACAAGAAGATCTTTTCAGTATCATAATAGACAGGTATAAAAACAAGGTCTTTAGCATAATTTACTCTTTCTGCGGACAGACAAGCGATTGTGAAGATATAGCTCAAAATGTGTTTATTAAGATTTTCAAAGCGTTGCCGAAATTCAAATTTGAGTCTGAATTCTCCACTTGGATGTACAGAATAGTGATAAACGAAACGATAACGATATCCAAGAAAAAGAAACATAATATTGTTCCTTTAGATATAAATAACAGTGAAGATGAAGAAAAGAGTAACTTAATTGATTTTTTGAAGTCTAATGATAATACGGAAAAAGAGTTGATGCAAAAAGAGACACAGAAAATGGTACAAGAAGCATTAGCGAAACTGAAAGATAATTACAAAATGGTCTTAACTTTAAGAGATATAGAAGATTATTCTTACGAAGAGATAGCTCAAATGATGAATGCATCGGTAGAAAATGTAAAAATTTGGATTTTTAGGGCAAGAAACAGATTGAAAGAAATTTTAACGGAAGGGGGTAATTTAAAATGAACTGCAATAAAGCACAAGAATTAATTTCTCAATACATAGATAATAAATTATCCGCTCAATCTGTTTCCGAATTACAAAAACATTTTGAAGAATGTTCTAAATGTAAACAAGATTACATTATGCTTAAAAATATAAAGGCGGTTTTATCAAAAACTCCTAAAAAAGAATTGAGTTCCGATTTTACGGCTTCCGTTATGAATAAGATTAAAAACGAGAACGTTAAAAAAGATGATAATGTGGTAATGTTTGGTTCTTTCTTCAATTCGTTTAAGAAGAAAATGGTGATGGCTGCAGGGTTCTTATTTATTGTTGCATCTTCGACTTTCTTCTTTATGCATGGTCCAACCATAAACCAACAAAATGGTGATAGCTATGCTTCGTCAGGAATGGAGTATTATTTCGGATATAACAGTTATTACGATAGTGATATGGATGACGATGATTATGAAGAGTATATTTCGATGTTTTGTTAATATTGTTTAATTCTTATAAAAAATAACCGTCGGAATTTTGGTTCCGGCGGCTATTTTTTTTACTTATCGAAAAATTAGTATTTATAAATTTTTTCCGAACTTAATACATCAAAACCTTTATCGCACAAGAATTTTGCGGTATCCGGATAATTTTCTATTTCCAAAACAATGGCTGCCGTTGTTCCGTTACTTAATAAAAATCCGTAACAATCTTCAATGTTTATTTTGTTTGCAGATAATGTTAATAACAATTTATTGAAACTGCCGGGAACATTATCTACAACAACCCCAATGATTTGTCTTTTGCTTACGGCAATTTTGTTTTCTCTTAAAATATCAAAAGCTTTATCAGGATCATCAACCAACAATTTCATTACACCGAAATCACCTGAACTTGCAAGTGACATTGCTCTTAAGTTTATGCCGTTATCGGACAAAATTGTTGTTATTTTTTCCAATTTTCCCGGATTGTTTTCTAAAAATACTGATATATGATATGCCATTTTTTATCTCCTTTTTTTTATTTTTTTGCTCTTAAATCTACTACTCTTTTTGCTTTACCTTCGCTTACGGGTAAACTTCCTGCTTCAACAAACTGAACAATAGGGGTAACATCAAGTTCTTGTTTTAATTCGCTTATTAATCTGTTCTGTAAAATTTCCAAGTCTTTTAACGTACCTTTAAATGTATCGTTATTTATTTCTATTTTTATTCTCAATTTATCCATACAATTGTGATCAATCAATTCAATAACATAATTTTTACCGGCTTCAGGTATAGACAAAATTGTTTTTTCGATTTGAATAGGGAAAATGTTTACTCCGTTAATAATCATCATATCATCTGTTCTTGCGGTTATTCTTGCTATTCTTCTGTGTGTTCTTCCGCAAGCACAAGGTTCCGATATAATTCTTGTTAAATCTTTTGTTCTGTATCTCATAAGAGGCATTGCCTGTCTTTGCAATGTTGTTAATACGAGTTCACCTTCTTCACCGTCGGGCAAAGGTTCAAATGTTTTAGGATCTACAACTTCAGGATATACATAATCTTCCCAAATATGTAAATGTTGCTGACATTGACACTCAAAAGCTATTCCCGGACCCGATATTTCCGATAATCCGTAAGAATTATAAGCTTTAACATTATATAACTCTTCTATTTTCTTTCTCATTGCTTCGCTGTGAGGCTCTGCACCTATAAAAAATATTCTTAAATTTAAATCTTTTTTTACATCTATACCGAGCTCTTTAACGGTATTTGATAATCTTAATGCATAGCTCGGCAAAATATGAACAACCGTTGTCTTAAAATGTTGCATAAACCAAAGCTGTCTTTTACTGTTTCCCGGGCCTATAGGAATAGTCATCATTCCCAGTCTTTCACCGCCGTAATGAAAGCCCAAGCCACCGGAAAATAATCCGTATCCCATTGTGTTTTGGAAAACGTCGGTGCTTCTTGCACCTGCACAATACATTGATCTGGCAGATATATTTGCCCAGTTTGCAATATCATCTTTTGTGTGAAATACTACAGTAGGGTTACCGGTAGTTCCCGACGAAGAATGCATTCTTACAACATCTTTTAAATCCGTTACCAAACAACCGTAAGGAAAAGAATCTCTTAAATCTTGTTTTGTCGTGAAAGGAAGTTTTGTTACTTCATCCAATGATTTTAATTCGCCTATTTTTGCGAGTTTGTCTTTGTAGAATTGTGATTTTTTTGCAAGAGCAATTTGTTTGTTGATACAATCCAACTGAAATTTTCTTAAGTCTTTCCTGTCCATCGTTTCAATGTCTTTTTGCCAAAACATTTTATACTTTCTCCTGTAGTAAATATTTTAAAAAAAATACAATTTTAATATAATAATTAATTATAGCACATTTAAAATTAAAAAGGCACAAATAAAATGGTAATAGGAATAATATACAATCATTTAAAACCTAATACAAAACAATATTGTGATAAAATTTCCGATTGGTTGAAAAATAAGAATATAAAAGTAAAAAATATTTCATATAAACTTAACAGAAACCCCGGAGTTGATTTTATAATTTCTCTCGGCGGTGACGGAACAATGTTGAGAATAAGCAGACTTGTTGCAAAATATTCGGTTCCTGTTATGGGAGTAAATTTAGGAACTTTAGGCTTTTTAACCGATACCGATACAAAAAATGTTTTTAATTCTTTGGAAAATATTTTAAGTAACGGTATAGAATATGAAGAAAGAATGATGTTGGATATAGAGATTGCCACGAAAAGCGGAACAGTAAAAACAACGGCATTAAACGATTGTGTTATAAGATCTATATACAACGGAAGGCTTACCTCAATAGATTCTTTTATAAATAAGAAGTTTTTATCGAGTTATAAAGGTGACGGTATAGTAATAGCTACACCCACAGGATCAACAGCTTATTCGTTGGCTCTTTCAGGTCCTATAATTTATCCGACGTTATCGTTATTTATTATATCTCCGATATCTCCGCATACACTAACTCACAGACCTATGATTTTAGATTGTAATAATGTTTTAGAATTTACTTCTACCGATGACAGTAAAAAATCGGATTTAATAGTATCTGTCGACGGACAGGAAAATTATATTTTAGATAAAAATAAAAAAGTTAAAATAAAGATGTTTTCAAAAAAAGCAAAACTTATAAGAGACAGAAACTATTCTTATTTTGGTACTCTTAAAACAAAATTAAAGTGGGGAGTTTAGATTAAGTGCTTACCACATTAACCGTGAAAAATTATGCTCTTATAGAAAGTATTACGATAGATTTCAAAAAAGGACTTACCGTTATAACAGGTGAAACCGGTGCCGGGAAATCTATAATTATGGATTCGATTGATTTGTTATTGGGTGCAAGAGCAAGTACAACCATAATAAGAACCGGAACAACTTTTTGTTCGGTTGTTGCGGAATTTAATATTTCAAATAATTTTAATGTAAAAAATATTCTTTCCGAACTGTCTATAGATGCTGACGATGAAATCATAATAAGAAGACAAATAGATGTTGCCGGAAAAAGTAAAGCTTTTATTAATGATGTTTCCGTTAGTGTAAACACTCTTTCTAACATAGGAAAACATTTGGTTGATTTTTATGCACAACATAAAAGTAACATGTTGTTTGAACAAAGTTATCAAAGACAAATCGTCGACAATATGGCAGGCAATGATTCTTTGTTGGAACAACTTTCCGAAAAATATGATGAATTCGAAAAATTAAAGAAGACTAAAGAAGAAATAGAAAAAGCCAATACCGACAGAGAAAGATTGTTGGATTTGTACAAATATCAAATAAACGAAATAAACAAAGCAAATTTGAATTCCGACGAGGAAGGAAAAATCGATCAGGAATTGCCTAAATTAAAAAATGCGGAAAAAATAAAAAATGTTACTAACGAAATGTTAGCTGTATTGTATAAACAGGATCATTCGGTTATGGATAATCTGTCCGTAATAAACAAACAAATTTCTCTTTTAGAAAAATACGGAGTAAATATTGAAACTATTTCCGAAAATATAAATTCGGCAATCAGTGAAATAGACGATGCTTACAAAGAAATTGAAAGTTTATCAAACAATATGGATGCTTCTCCGGAAAAATTGGACAGTATGCAGGAAAGACAACAATTGATAAAAAAATTAAAGGCAAAATACGGCAAAGATATACAAGAAATTATCGACTATGGGGAACAATTGGAAGAGAAAGTAAAAGATCTTGAAAACTATGACGTAAATATTGATAAAATTCAAAAAGAAATAGATGCGGTACTAAAAGAAATTATAAAAATTTGTACACAAATATCCGATAAAAGAAAAAAAGTAGCAAAAAAAATATCCAAGCAAATTATATCCGAACTTGCGGATTTGAATATGAAAAATTCTCAATTTGAAATTGAGATAAAAGAGGGAGATATATCAAGAACGGGATTTGATGATTTGGAATTTATGTTTAGTGCAAATAAAGGAGAAGCATTATATCCTTTAGCCGATGTTGCTTCCGGCGGAGAAATTTCCAGAGTATTATTGGCATTATCGACCGCGATATCCGGTAATTATAATGTTGATACTATTGTTTTCGATGAAATAGATACGGGAACAAGCGGAAAAACAGGGGAAAAAATCGGTAAAAAATTGAAAAGTTTATCGAAAGAAAGACAAATTATTTCCATTTCTCATTTGGCTCAAATTGCTTCAAATGCAGATAATCATATAAAAATATATAAAGAAGCCGAAAACGGCAGAAATATAACGAAAGCTAAAGTTTTAAACGATAAAGAAAGAGTAGAAGAAATAGCAAAAATCATTTCCGGTGAAAAAGTAACGGAACATGCCATAAAACATGCCGAAGAAATGCTAAGCGACAATTAACAAGCATTTTACTGTTTTTTTGCTTATAGTTTGATTTCTTTGCCGTTGCAAATCTTCTAATCTTCCAATCTTCTATTCTTCCGTAGTGTTTATCTCGTGATTTTTACTATTTCAAATTTCATGGTTCCCGCAGGAAGTTCTACATCAACTTTGTCTCCTGCTCCATGTCCCAATAATCCTTGTGCGAGTGGAGAACCGATAGAAATTTTCATTTCGTTAGGATTTGCTTCTTCTTCATCTACTATAGCATATTCATATTCATCACCGTCTTCATCTTTTATTGTTACGGTAACACCTATGAATACTTTATTTGGATCTATATTTAATTCTTCAATAATTTTTGCTCTTGAAAGTTTTGAGTCTATTTCAGCAATTCTTTGCATAAGATTTGTTAATGCCTCTTTTGCGGCATGATATTCCGCATTTTCTCTTAAATCGCCGTGTTCTCTTGCTCTTGCTATTTCATCTTGTATTTGAGGTTTTCTTTTTTGTAATCTGTCTAATTCTTCTATAAGTTTGTTTCTTCCGTCTCTGGTTAAATAAATTTCACCCATTTTTTTCTCCTAATATAATTAAATTGATTTTTTATACATTGATAAAAGTTTTTTTACCCATTTATCTTCGGGAACTTTACAAATAATTTTACCTTTTTGGAATAAAATACCTTCGCCTATTCCGCCGGCTATTCCGAAATCAGCTTCTTTTGCTTCTCCCGGACCGTTTACAACACATCCCATAACGGCAATTTTAATATTTTTCTTTGTGTTTTTGTTGTGAACTTTTGATAATGCAGCTTCAAGTTCGTCGACGATTTTTATTAAATTAACTTTTGTTCTCGAACAAGTCGGACAAGATATTACTTCAACACCTGTCGATCTTAATCCTAAAGATTGTAATATTTGATATGCAACTCTGACTTCTTCTACCGGGTTTGCGGTAAGAGATACTCTTATTGTATCACCTAAACCTTGTGCAAGCATTATTCCGAGTCCTACCGAAGATTTTATTGTTCCTCTGAAAATGGAACCTGCTTCGGTAATTCCCAAATGCGTGGGATAATTTCTTTTTGAAGCAAAAAGTTTGTATGCTTCTACAGTTGTTTCTACGTCTGAGGCTTTGAGAGATACGGCTATATCTCCGAAATCACAATCTTCCAAGATCTTTACATGTTCTATGGCTGCTTTTACAAGAGCTTTTGCTTTATCTTTTGTAGTTGAAAAATCGTGAACTTCTTTCAATGAACCGGCATTAACACCTATTCTTATGGGAATATGTGCTTTTTTAGCCTCTTTTACAAGTTCCATAACTTTTTCTTTTGAACCTATATTGCCGGGATTTATTCTTAATTTATCAACACCTTGTTTTATAGATTCTATTGCCAGTCTGTGGTCGAAATGAATATCCGCAACTAACGGAATTTTTATGTTTTTCTTTATAAGTTTTATGTTCTTTGCACATTCTATATCCGGAACGGAAACTCTTATTATTTCACATCCGGCATCTTGTAACTGTTTTATTTGTTTAACGGTTGCTTTCCAATCTCTTGTATTTGTGTTTGTCATAGATTGAATTGCAATAGGATTTCCGCCACCTATTTTTACACCGCCGACATTTATTACTTTTGTTTCTTTTCTCGTAAACATTTTGTACCTTCTATTTGAACAGTTTTCCTATACCTAATCTTATTAAATCACTGTATGTAGCAAACAAGAATATTAATAATATTAATCCCAAACCGATATAATTGTATATTGAGATTACTTTTGTGCTGATTCTTTTTCTTATAATACCTTCCACCAAGAATAAAACTATCATTCCTCCGTCAACCAAAGGAATAGGAAGTAAATTAAAAAGTCCCAAAGCAACAGAAATAACAGCTAACAATCTTAAATAACTTTCAAAACCGGCTTTTGCCGAATTAGCCATAAATTGTATAACACCTACCGGTCCTGCGACTTCCGGCTTTTCCCATTTTATTAATTTATCCCATAAATATTGCAATGTAAATGTTGTTTGGTATATTACAGTATAACAGGAAAAAGAAATTGTTTCAAAGAATGGTAGTTTCTCTTTTATTACAAGAGGTTGTATACCTAACATACCATTTCCCGTAGTAGGATTTTTATCCAATACGAAATTAAATTCCAATTCAGTATCATCTCTTAAAACTTTCAAATTGACATCCTTTTCTGCTTTATCTTTTATGTTTTCAATTAATGCATTCCAATCTTTTATTTCTACATCATTAATAAAAGTAATTTTATCATTAATTAACAATCCGGCTTTCTGAGCACAAGAATCTTTAGCTAAAGCTCCTATTTTTGCTTCGTCTGATATTGTTGCCGTACCCCATAAATTGAATATAAAAGCAAATAAAAAAATCGCAAAAATATAATTCATTAACGGACCGGCAAATATTATCATGATTTTTTTATAAAAAGGTAACGATAAAAATTCGTCTTTTTCGCCTTTTGCTTCATCGGGATTTTCTCCTGCCATTGCAACCATTCCGCCCAATGGAAACAAACAAACGGAATATCTTGTTTCGCCTTTTGTAAAGCCCCATATTTCTTTCCCGAAACCGAGAGTAAATTTTAGAACTTTAACTTTATAAAATTTTGCAACTGAAAAATGTCCGAGTTCGTGTATGAATACCAAAAAACCCAACCCGAAAATAACGGCAATAATTTGAAGAAGAAACGTTATCATTATAATACTCCTTTAATATCCTTAAAACAAAAAAACAATAATACAAGATTTTATGTTGATAAATCTTGCAAAAAAAAATATTATTAAATTGTAAAAATTATATCATTTTTGATTTTACAAATAAATACCGGAGAATATAAAATTAATAATATTTGGATACTACTTAAAAGAAGTTTAACCATATGGCTTTTTCCTATATTTATTGTAAGTTTTTTGTTTAATGAAATTACAATATCTGACGGATATCTTTTGGGAATATTACTTTTTTACATAATATTTATAACTTTAAATTATTTCGGAAGCAATAAGATTGTTTTTTTTATCGATAAGATAATTTTGCTGTTTCTGTCCTTGCTTATATTTGCAAACAATAGAATATCAATTGAGACATTTTTTTTCAGTGTGATTGCATTAAGTTTTTTAGTGGCACTTGTATACGTAATTGCTTTTTTTTATTACAAGAAACATAATAAGAATTTTATTTTAAATTTTTCTAAACTCAGCAATTTTATAGAGTTAATTTTAGCTGTATCTATAGTGTTTTTCGGAATAAAAAACATTATTGTTACAAATATTTTGTTTTTTGCAATGTGTGATATTTTCTATAAAATAGTGATATTATCGATAATTTTTAATTTAAAAAAAAGATTTAGTATTCAATAGAAATGGCAAAAATTATAAAATCCAATATGTAACAAAATATAGTGAATAGTCCCCAAAACATAAATCTTTTATAAGTTTTTAATTTTGCTAATCTTGCAAAAATAATATAAATTTGTGTAATAATTTTTGATAATAAGTACGAAGCAATAACAACTGATATAAAGATAATAAACAGGTCTAGAACAAAGTTGTTGAGAATTCCTACCAAAATAATTTGTTGGTTTATAAAATAGAACAAGAATATACAAAAAATAAAGTGTATTATAAAAAATAATAATTTATGTTTATAAAACATTTTCAGATAGTTCCTTTAGTTCTCTTAAAGCATCATCGTTACCGCAATAAGCTGATCTTTGTAAATGTTCGATGGCTTTTGTTAATTCATTTGTTTTTTTATAAGCAATTCCTATATAAAAATTAATGATTTCTTCGTTAGGTTCTATTTTTAATGCCTTTTCGTACCATTCAATTGCAGCGGCATATTCATTATTTTCAAAATATAAATTACCTATTTGATAGTAAGGATAAATGTAATCCGGACTTATTTCTATTGCTTTTTTATAATATTCTTCCGATTTTTCAAAGTTACTTTGTTCTCTGTATATTTCCGCAATTTTGTAATATGCGGATATATAGTTTTTATTTTCTTTTAATGCTTTTTCATAATAATTCATAGCATCTTCAAATCTTCTTTGTTTAAAATATGTATTTGCTATAAAACCGTAAAATTCACTGGAATTATCAATATCTTCCATAGAAGCTTTTTTATACCATTGTCTTGCATATTCGAATTGTCTTTTTCGTTCATAAATTGCCCCTAAGAATTTATAGGATGATTTATTTCTGGGATCCAGTTCAATGCTTTTTTTCAAATATTCAATAGGAATTCTAAAATCTTTTTTATCGATGCCGTTTATCATTTTTAAGTAATAAGCATATGCAAGTAAATAGTACATTTCGGAAGAAGGGGGGAGATCTTTTTCCATTCGATGCAAAAGTTCAATTGCCTTTTCATCGTAACCTGTACGAATTAATGCGGTTGCCGCATTTATATAGATTTTTTCATCGGTTACATCCATAGAAATAATTTTTTTATAGTATCTTATTGCTTGGATATATTCTTCATTTTTAAAATAATGCGTTGCTTTATGTATAAAACCGTCAACGGTATATTTCTGATTTTGATGTTTATAATATACCGTACACAAAATTATGAAGACAGCAGTTACTAATATACTGAAAATAAAATTTTTTCTTACAAACATACTATAATTTTATAAAATAAAAGTTCTTGATACAAATAAAAAAAAAATGTATAATTAACTTCATTATTTTATAGCAGATGGAGAGATGGCCGAGTTGGTTTATGGCACTAGTCTTGAAAACTAGCGTAGGGTTTCCTTACCGGGGGTTCGAATCCCTCTCTCTCCGTTTTTTTTGTTTCCAAAAAATAAGGAGTATCTAAAAATATGTCACAAGAAGAATATATAGAACCGGAAATAGTTAACGATAAACTCGAACAAGAACATAAAACCATTGAAGAAAAAAACAGCAAGAAAAAGTTTTGGTCATATATTTTTCTTATAGCTGCAATGATTTACGGGGCAATACCTACGGATATTCTTCCCGATATGCCTGTTATCGGTTGGATAGACGATTTTGTTATAGGTAGTGCCGCACTTACAAATTTCGTTCAACAACAATTTTTTCAAACAAACGAAGCTGTTAACAAATTGTTAAAAACAATAAAGTTTATTTTAATAGCTTTAGCCGTCCTTATAACCCTTGTAGTAATATTATTAATAACACTCATAGTTAAAAGTTAAAATTTTTTAATTTATTTTGATATAATATTTTGCATTATGAAAACGATTATATTGTTGGGCTTTTCAAATATTTTTATGACTTTTGCATGGTATTGGCATTTAAAATTCGACAACATAAAAATGTGGAAGTTAATTCTTATTTGTTGGGCGATAGCTTTTGTAGAATATTGTTTTATGGTTCCTGCTAACAGAATAGGATATACACAATTTAGTGCGGCACAACTAAAAACAATACAAGAAGTAATTTCGTTGGTGGTGTTTTCTTTTTTTTCCGTTTTATATTTACATGAATCTATGAAATGGAATTATATTGTCGGGTTTGCTTTTATAGTTCTTGCCGTATTTTTTATATTTCATAAATGGTGATAAATGTTTCTACCTACAACTAAAGAAGAAATAAATAAATTACATTGGGACAGACCGGATATAATACTTATATCCGGAGATGTTTACATTGATAGCCCTTTTAACGGAAGTGCCGTTATAGGTAACTGGTTGACTTTGCACGGATTTAAAGTTGCAATAATTGCTCAACCGGATGTAAATAGCGATGATATAGCAAGATTGGGGGAACCATCTTTATATTGGGCGGTAAGCGCCGGTGCAATGGATTCTTTAGTTGCCAATTATACGGCTACCGAAAAGTTTAGAAACGAAGACGATTTAACTCCCGGCGGAATAAACAACAAAAGACCCGACAGAGCCTGTATGGTTTACACAAACCTTATAAGAAGGTACTTTAAAAATACAAAACCAATTGTTTTAGGCGGAATTGAAGCAAGTTTAAGAAGAATAGTCCATTACGATATAAAAGATAAAAAATTGAGAAGATCTTTGATTTTTGATGCTAAAGCCGATATCTTAGCTTACGGTATGGCAGAAAAGACGATGCTTGAGTTATCATATACTTTAAAAAATAATAAAGATTATCACGATATAAAAGGTTTGTGCTATATTTCAAAAACTCCCAGAGAGGAATATATTGATATTCCATCATTTGAAGACTGTGTTAGAGACAAAAATCTTTTTAGAGAAATGTTCAAAACTTTTTATGAAAATTCCGCTTATGCAAATTCTAAAGGTTTAAATCAAAAACATGATACAAGATATTTAATACATAACCCGCCTCAAGGACAATTAACCCAAGAAGAGTTGGATAAAATTTACGATATGGATTTTACAAGAGAAGTTCATCCTTATTATGCAAAACAAGGAAATGTAAAAGCGCAAGAAACAATAAAATTTTCTGTTGTATCTCACAGAGGCTGTTGCGGGGAATGTAATTTTTGTGCAATAGCCGTTCATCAGGGAAAATCTGTAATATCAAGGAGTAAAGAATCTATAATAAAAGAAATTGATAAATTGGTTCAAAAACCCGATTTTAAAGGGTATATTTCCGATATAGGCGGTCCTACGGGGAATATGTATAAAATAGCATGTAAAGTTCACGGAACGACCGGTAATTGTAAAAATAAAAGATGTTTGTACCCTAAAGTTTGTGAAAATATTGTTTTTTCTCATGATAAACAGATGGATTTGTTGTCGGAAGTTGCTAAAAATAATAAAATAAAAAAAGTTTTTGTGTCTTCAGGTATAAGGCACGACTTAATTATGGCAGATAAACAAAACGGTAAAAAATATTTGGAATATCTTTCCAATAATAATATATCCGGACAATTAAAAATCGCTCCCGAACACACATCGGATAATGTCTTAGAAAGTATGGGAAAACCCAAACAAAACATATTTTTAGATTTTATGAACGAATTTAAGAGAATAAATCAACCGTTGAATCAATTTTTAACATGTTATTTTATGGTAGATCATCCCGGTTGCAGTTTGTATGATACCGAAGATTTACTGTTATTTATAAATCAAAACTTAAAATTCCGTCCGGAACAGGTTCAAGTTTTTACACCTACGCCATCAACATTTTCTACACTTATGTATTATACGGAACAAGATTTGGATGGTAACGATATTTTTGTTGAAAAAGACAGAAATGCAAGAATGAAACAGAAACTTATAATAACACAATCTTTAGGCGGCAACAATAATAACAATTCTTTTAAACACAGGTCCGGTTCAAGAAGGAACTATTACACAAAATTCAGAAAAAGATACGGAAAATAAAAAGTCGGATGTTGGTGATTTTTCCCGCAGGATTTATGACCAAAACACCCGACACAACTATATATAGGCTATCAATCATTTTTTGTCAAGATTTTTATTGCTGTCCGTCGATTCATGTGATGCTGAAGAACGAGTAGTCTTTGAAAGTTTTTTATATTGTTCCGGAGATAATATAGATTTTAACTCAACTTTTAAATCGAGATTTAATTTCAGTAATTCTTTTGATATGTTTGAAATTTCATCGGACAATTTTGTTATAACTTCCATGTCGATTATATCTTTTTCGAATTCTTGTTTTATTAATGCTTCATCTTCTTTTAATTGCTGTCTTAAAGGTTTTTCGTTTTCTCTTTTTGCTTCAATAAGTTTTATAATTTTTCCTTTTTGTTCTTCAGATAAATCCAATCTGTCGGCTAACACATCATATTTTGTTTTTGGCTTGAACAGATTATTGTATTGCTTGGATGTTAGAATTTTTCTCAAAGCTTCTTTTCTTTCTATTGTTGAGTCTATAATTTTTGCCGTTATTGATTTAATCTCTTTGGCCAAATTCTTTACTTCTTTTGTGCCGTAATTTTCTTTAAAGAATTCATTGTTTAAAAATTTTATTTTAGATTTGAACTTTTTGGTTAAATCGTTTATCTCTTTCTTACTTTCTTCTTGTAGATTTTTAAAGTCTTCCATTTGTTGATCGGTAACTTTCATTTTATTAAGTTTGTTTTCTAAGAATCTTTTGTTAAAATCTCTTTCCGGTTCAGGAAAATTTCTTTCATAGAAGGCAAAATCCTGTTGATGTGTTTCTATGTCATAAATAACCATAATATCATCATTATAAACGCTGCTTTTTTGTGGGGAGAAAATAGTGTCGTATGCATCTTGTAAAAATTCTTCCGCAAACAAAGAAGTAGCTAGTCCTAACATAACAACTAAACTTAATAACATTTTTACCTTTTTCATGAAAACTCCTTTATATTTTTTTATACATTTCACAAAATTACAGTTTGGAATAAAATTGATTTTTATAGTATAAATGGGATGATAATTTTAACCACTCTGTTCGCCCTGAAGAGGAGTTGAACCTCCAACCTTATCCTTAGGACGGATCTGCTCTATCCAGTTGAGCTATCAGGGCACTTAACGACAATCAGTAATTAAGGAACTGTTTTTTTCTAATATTGTACTATCGATGAGTATTCTATATCTTTAAGTTTGTCTTTGCCGTTTAAAAATGTTAGTTCTATAACAAAAGCACAAGCTGCAACATTACCCTTTAACTTCTTTACTAACTCTATCGCTGCGCAAGCTGTTCCGCCCGTAGCAAGCAAATCATCAACAATAAGAACGTTATCTGTTTCGTTAACGGCATCAATATGCATTTCAACAGTAGAAGTGCCGTATTCTAAATTATAAGTGGCTGAAACTGTTTTGTAAGGTAATTTGCCTTTTTTTCTTACGGGAATAAAAGGTATATTTAATTTTTGTGCTATGGATATACCGAAAATAAAACCTCTGGATTCCAAAGCGACAATTTTTGTTATATTTCTGCCTTTGTATTTATCAACGATTATTTCAACAATTTTATTATATAAATCTATGTCGGAAAGTATGGGGGTAATATCTTTAAAAATTACACCTTTTACAGGAAAATCAGGAATATCTCTAACGGCTTTAATTATAGAATCTTTTATTTCCATGCTTTTCTCCTGTCGTTATGTCTTCTTTCGTTAGCATTATATTTGTTGTTCTGTCTTCTGTCTAATTGAGTTCCTCTTTGATCCAGCAATAAAGTATCTATAACTTTAGGATCAGCATATTTTAATCTTAGGAAAATACTTTTTAATCTCTGAAAAGCTTTCAATTCTATTTGTCTTACTCTTTCTCTCGATAAATCGAATTTTTTACCTATTTCATCCAAAGAATAAGTTGGCGTATTGTTTATTCCGAATCTCATTTTAAGAATTTCGGCTTCTCTTTCCGGTAAACAATCTATGGCTTTTTGAACATTTTGTGCATTTCTTATGATTTCCGTTATTGCTTCCGGAGTTTTTGTAATATTGTCTTTAATATTGTCTTTTTTCAATGTATCGGAATCATCACTCATTGCAACATCAAGTGAAGATATATTATCAACTGAATAAATAGTTGAATTTATTTCTTCTGCCTGGTCAAGAGGAATTTTTATTTTTTTTGCAATTTCTTTAACAGTAGGTTCCTTATTTAATTTTGCCATCAAAGTGTTTCTTATTTTTTTCCACTTGTTTATAATATCGTACATATAAGAAGGTATTCTTATTGTTTTTGAGTTATCTTCAATTGACTTTCTTATAAATTGTTCTATCCAATATGTAGCATAAGTTGAAAATCTGATGTTTTTTTCGGGCTCAAATTTTTCCACTGCTTTCATTAAACCGATATTACCGTCAGAAATTAAATCCATCAAATCTACGCCTCTTTTGGTAAATCTTTTTGCTATAGGTATAACTAAACAGTAGTTAAGTTCCACAAGCCTTTTAACAGCTTTTTTATTTCCTTTTTTTGCTTTTATCCAGAGAGCATCAACTTCTTCTTTTGTTGCCGGTTTTATAGTCTTTAATTGCTTAAAGTAAGACTGTAATAAATCTGACATTTTAAAGAGTCCTTTTTTTATCTTATAATTGTTTTATACATTTATTGTTTTCATCGACGAAAACAAATTTTGCTTTTATAGGTCTGTCCGATAATTCAAAGCCCATAATAATAATAATTTCACCTTTTTTTATCAAATGTGCCGCAGCTCCGTTCATACATATTGTTCCGGAACCTGCTTTTCCGGGTATAACATATGTTTCAAGTCTTGCTCCGGAAGTGTTGCTTACTACCAAAACTTTTTCACCTACCCATAGTCCTGCTTTATCTATCAAGTCGGAATCTATAGTAATACTTCCCTGATATTCAAGATTGGCTTCCGTTACTGTAGCACGAAAAATTTTTGAACTTAATACAAATCTCATTTTATCGATATCTCCACGGATTATTTTGAATTTCTTTCAGCTTCTTCCTGACAATTCTTGCAATATCTTACCCAAGGTATTGCTTCAAGTCTTGCTTGAGGAATTTTTTCACCGCAACATTCACATGCTCCGAAAGAACCTTTCTCTATTTTAGCTAAAGCATTATCTATATCTTGCAGCATTCTCGTATCTATTCCACTGAGTTCAAACTGCATTTCTCTTTCCGTACTTTGAGTAGCTGTATCTATCTCGTCTCCGCCTGTTTCAATTTCGTGTTCGGTTACCTTTCTGGAGTTCACTTTGTTCGTTATGGAAGCTTTTTTTTGAGTAAGGGCTTTTTTAAATTGAGCTAACATCTTTTTATTCATTTTTAATCTCCACAATATATTTTTAATTTGCAAATACTTTTACCATTTTTAAAACGTCGCCTTCTTGTCCGCTTATTCTTATACCTTTAGAGGCCATTTCTACTAAATAATCGCAAATTTCTTTTGAAATTCTCTCACCGGGGATAACAACAGGTATTCCCGGAGGATAAGGTGTTAATACTTGAGCGGAAACATGACCTACGGATTTTGCCAAAGGAATCTTTTTTATATCGTGCGACAAAAACACTTCTCTCGGTGTCATAACCATTTCCGTAGCAAGAGAAGGAATTTTCAAAATCCAATTTTTTTGAGTTCCTTTATAGTTTTTACTAATTTCTTTTAATGCACTAACAAGTTTTTGAACGTCGTCCATATCAGAACCGATACCCATAATTGCAATTAAGTTAAATGTATCGGAACAATCAACTTGAATGTTGTATTTCTTTGCGAGAATTTCGTCCACTTCATATCCGGAAAGACCGGTCTTTGTAACATTTATCGTAAGTTTTGTTAAATCCAAATCAAAATTTCTGTCTTTAATATCATTCTTCGTTAAACATCTCATATTAGGAATCTTTTCGTTAATTTCTTTCCTTGCCCATTCTGCGGCTTCTATAACTTTATCAAACATCTCTTTTCCGTGCAAAACCGCTTGTCTTCTTGCCAAATCAATACTTGCAAGAGTAAGATATTGAGGACTTGTTGTTTGTAACATTGAAACAATTTTCTTTACTCTGTTAATATCAACAAGTTTTGAATTATGGTGAAGAACGGAACCTTGAGAAAGTGCGGAAAGTATTTTATGTGTGGATTGAACACATAAATCCGCTCCGGCATCTACGGCAGACATAGGCAATTTGTCATTAAATTTTAAATGCGGACCATGTGCCTCGTCTACGAGGAGAATTTTGCCTTTTCTGTGACATAAATCAGCGATTTTCTTGACTTCAGTTGCAACACCGTTATATGTAGGGCTTGTGAGAAATACGGCTCTTGCTTCGGGATACATTTCAAGAGCTTGTTTTATTTCTTCATACGTTGAATTAAAAATAATGTCTAAATTTTGATCTATTGTAGGCTGTAACCAAATAGGCCAAACTCCGGAAAGAATAATTCCACCCATTATGGATTTGTGCGAACTTCTTGAAACTATAATTGAATCCCCGGGGTCGCAAGCAGATAAAAACATTGCAATATTTCCAACGGATGTTCCGTTAACCAAAAATAAAGAATGTTTTACTCCGTAGGCTTGTGCCATTAATTCTTCGGCTTTTTTTATCGGACCTACAGGATCATGAAGAGAATCTACTTCGTCGAAAACAGTTACATCGAATTTATAAAGACCGTCTCCCGTCACTTCTTTCAATACGGGATCTATTCCTTTTCCGTTCTTATGACCGGGAGTATGAAAAGAAGTAACATTTCTTTTTGCATGTCCTAAAAGTGTGTCAAAAATAGGTACTTTACTTTGTTTGTCCATAGTTGTCCTTTTAATATACAATATTTTTAATATTAAATAAACTTTTTAGAAGGTGTATTTTCCAATACAGCCGTTGATAAACCGTTCTTACCTAACAATTCAATAAACGGATCCGGATCCAGCTCTTCAACATTTACCATGGTTTTTACATCCCATGTACCGTTAGCTATAAGCATAGCTGCAACTACCGGCGGAACTCCGGCGGTATAACTTATTGCTTGAGCTTCCACTTCGTTATAACAATCTTTATGATCGCAAATATTATAAATGAACAATTCTTTATTCTTTTTATCTTTTTTACCTTTTATTAAACAACCTATACATGTCTTACCCGTATAGTTAGGTGCTAAAGTTTTAGGGTTGGGAAGACAAGCTTTAACTACTTTTAACGGAACAACTTCCAAGCCTTCCGCCGTCTTAACCGGTTTTTCGGAAAGAAGACCGATCTTTTTTAATACGGTAAATACATTTATATAATGATCACTGAATCCCATCCAAAATCTTATTGATTTAGCTTTAATATTTTTTGAAAGAGAGTGAAGTTCGTCGTGTCCCGTTAAATATACAGGTTGTTCTCCGACTACGGGGAAATCATAAACGAGTTTATCTGCATGAACAGGTTTTTGTACCCACTGATTATCTATCCATGTCCATACTTTATGAAATTCTCTGAAATTAATTTCAGGATCAAAATTTGTAGCAAAATATTTTCCGTGACTTCCCGCATTTACATCCATAATATCTATTGTTGCTATTTTATCGAAATGATGTTTTACCGCCAATGCACAATAAGCATTTACTACACCCGGATCAAATCCGCAACCGAGTATTGCCGTAACCTTCTTTTCCGCACATCTGTCTTTTCTTTTCCATTCGTAATTTGCATACCATGGGGGATTTTCACAAACTTTTTTAGGATCTTCATGAATAGCAGTGTCTATATATGCCGAACCTGTTTGAATACAAGCTTCCAAAATTGACATATTACAAAATGCACTTGCCACATTTATAACTATAGATATGTTTAATTGTTTTATTAACTCTATTAATGCCGGGACATCAAAAACATCTATCTGCTTTGATGAAAATTCGTTATCAGGATTCTTATAATTTTTTTTCTTCTTAATACTATCTAAAATTGCATCACAACTCTTTAACGTTCTTGATGCTATATACATCTTGCCGAAAACATCATTGTTTTGTGCCAACTTATGACAAACAACATGTGCAACGGCTCCGGCCCCAATAACTAAAACATTTCTTTTCATTTCAAGCAGTGCCTCCTCAAGATAAATTGCCTTTAAAATCTTTATATGTAAAACTTTTTACTAGTTCAATTTTTCCGTTAAGCCTTTTTACTACTATAGACGGCATAGGTATTCCGTTAAACCAATTCATTTTTACCATACTGTATCCGGCAGCATCTTCAAATTCTATTTTATCACCTATCTTTAACGGTTTCGAAAATTTATATGTTCCGAAAATATCACCTGCCAAACAAGTTCTTCCGGCAACAATATATTCATACTTCGCATTCTTTTGTTTGGCCATTTTTGCCGGAGTATGATAAGTCAACAAATCCAACATATGTGCTTCGGTTGAAGAATCTATTACGGCAATATCTTTGCCGTTATGTGTAATATCTAAAACACTCGTCACAAGTTTTGCACTTAATGTTATAGAAGATTCTCCGGGTTCCAAATAAATTTGCACATTATATTTTTTTGAAAAATCTTTTAATATTTTACAAAATTTTTTAACATTATAACCAGCCTTTGTAAAATAAATTCCACCACCGAAACTTACCCATTCTACTTTTTGTAACATCTTTGAATAATTTTTGCCTATAAAATTTAAAGATTGTTCCAAGTTATCTACGTCTTCGTTTTCACAATTGAAGTGGAACATAAGTCCGTTAATTTTATCTAAGTTGTCCAAGATATCTTTTTTGTTTATTACACCCAAACGAGAATTTTTTCTTGCAGGGTCTGCTAAATCAAAATGACTGTAACTTATTTTAGGATTAACTCTTATTCCCAAATTTTTGTTTTTTACTAACGGATAAAATCTTTTTAGTTGTGATATTGAATTGAAAATTATTTTGTCTGCAAATTTTTTTAATTCTAAAATTTCTTCTTTCGGATAAGCAACCGAATATGCATGAACTTCTTTACCGAATTTTTCATAACCTAACTGAGCTTCATATAGAGCACTGCTTGTTGTTCCATCCATGTATTTCGACATTAAATCAAAAACACACCAAGTGGAAAAACATTTCAATGCTAACACGAACTTAGCACCGGATTGTTCTCTTATGTAAGCAATTTTTTTCATGTTTTCCAATAATTTTTTTTCTTCAATAAAATAATAAGGCGTTTTTAATTTCATTTATATCTTTCCATGTTGATAATTTTTTAAGTTGAATAAGTTTATAAAATATACAAAAAAAATGCAAAGATTTTTTATATATTTATAAATTGTAAATTATAAATTATAAATTGCCGTTTAAATTTTGTATAATAACAGCAATTTATAAAAAATATTAAGGAGTGAAATATGTCAACAATTGAAAAACTTAAAGAAGATTTAAAAACTTATATGAAAGCAAAAGATATGGTTAGTTTGAATACCGTTAGGGGAATTCTTAACGAAATAAATATAAGGGAAATGAAAAATATCAAGATAAATGAAGAAGAAGTTATAAAAGTTCTTAGAAGTGAAGCTAAAAAAAGAAAAGAATCTATTGAAACTTTTGAAAAAGCCGGTAGAGCCGATTTAACAGAGAAAGAATCTAAAGAACTTAAAATAATAGAAGGATATCTTCCTGCCGAAATGTCCGATGAAGAATTAACGGCTAAACTTAAAGAAGTTGTTTCTTCTTGCGAAGATAAAAGTTTTGGTGTTGTAATGAAAGCATCAATGGCAGCTCTTAAAGGTGCTGCAGACGGTAAAAGAATATCGGCAATTTTAAAACAAATTTTACAATAAAATTGCATAGCAATTTTTAGGAAAGACAGTTTAAAGCTTACAGCTTATAGTTTAATGTGAGAATTTGTAAAACTAAATAATCTTTTCACTTTGTAAATTTTATCAAAAACTATGAGCCGTAAACCATAAACTATAAACAAAAAATCGTTTTACGATTTTTTAAAGGAAATAAAATGTTATTCGCACAGATTTTTGCAGTTATAATTTTTCTTGCAATGTTTACACTGATAATTACCGAAAAATTCGAAAGGCAGTGGGTTACACTTGTATGTGGCGGATTAACATTGATTTTGGTTTTTGCGATAGGTTTTGGGTTTAGCGAGAAATCTGTTACTGCAACAATTGAAACATTGAATATCAAAGATGTCTTTTCGTTAGGTTTTTGGTACACGAAAAATGCTCATTTAAGTTCTAAAGGAATAGATTGGGCAACAATATTTTTCATTGCCGGTATGATGGTAATGGTGGAAGGTATGGCTAGAGTCGGCTTTTTCAGATGGTTATGTATGCGACTTGCAAAAGCCGTTAATTATAAAGTAATACCGGTTTTTATTGCTTTTATGTTGTTATCTGCCGTTCTTTCCATGTTTATAGATTCTATTACGGTAATTTTATTTTTGGCTGCCGTAACAGTTGAACTTTCATTCTTGTTGGATTTTAATCCTATATCTATGATACTTGCAGAAATCTTCTGCGCTAATTTAGGCGGTTCTTCCACGATGTGCGGAGATCCTCCGAACATTATTATCGGTTCAAAACTAGGTTATACATTTATGGACTTTTTATGTAATACCGGAATAATTGCATTAATAGGTTTGGTTTTTACTTTAGCATACTTTTATTTCGTTTGCAGAAAAGAATATTCTACGGCAGGACAACATATTGACAGAAGAAAATTTCCAAGACCGGAATCTGCAATTACAGATAAGACGGGATTTGTTATAAGTTGTATGATTTTTGCTTGTGCGATTATACTTTTAATAACTCATGCACAAACGCATTTAAGTGTTGCAACAATAGGTGTTTTTATTGCTTTTATTACACTTGTTACAAGCGGGAAACATCTAATGGAAATTGTTAAGAGAGTCGATTACAAAACTCTACTTTTCTTTGTAGGTCTTTTTATTGTTGTGGGTGGTCTTGAACAAACTGGAATTCTTGAACTTATTGCACGATTAATAGAAATGACTTCCGGCGGAAATCCTTATATCTTAATTGCAATCATTATTTGGGTAAGTGCTGTAGCATCGGCATTTATAGATAATATTCCTTTTGCTGCAACAATGATACCGGTAATACAATCTCTTACCGTAACAAGCGGTATTCCTTTAGCAACAATGAGTTGGGCTCTTTCTATAGGAACGGATATCGGAGGAAGTGCAACACCTATAGGTGCAAGTGCAAATGTTGTGGGGACATCCGTTTCCGCAAAATCCGGTCATCCTATCAGTTGGGCAAGATACTGCAAAGTTTCAGTTCCGGCAACTGTTATGGTAATACTTCTAAGTACGATATATATCTGGATTGTGTACCTATAATAATTTATTCTTTCAATAAATAATCGGCAAGTTTTGTTTCAAGCTTACCGTTAAGGGTTTTGCTGACTTTTTGCAATTTTTGTGCGATTGTTTCCATTTGTTCGGTCCACACAAAATTTTTCTCAATATATTTTTGAGCTTGTTCAATATTTCCGTCTATTTGAATTCTTACAATCTCGTTAAGCATTTGTTTTGCTATCGGAACAACTTTATCTGTATTTACTAAAATTTTATTATCTTCGGTTAATGTATAACCGCCGTTATCGAACATATATTTATTTTGCATAACGGTTCTTACTCTGTGAGCTTGAGATAATGTAGGTTTAGATTTAAGGAAATTATCCGTAATAAAAGTTACTATGATTTGTTTCCTTTGTTTTTGTGTGTACATTCCGAGTTCCGTTAATAAATCTACAAAAGCCAGTGATCCCATATCGGCTTTATTCTCTTCTATAATATTTAAATATTTACCGAGTCGTTCGTTTCCTTTTTTCGGACCTAACGAATGTAAATTTTCGTGACCTATTGTAAACCAATGGTCTGCTTCGTCGAGATAATAATTATGTTGGCTTTTATCTAAAATTTCATCAAGCATTTTCTGTAATTTTTCTTTGTCGCTTATAAATCTTATTTGTCTGTGATAAACATTTCTTAATCCGCCACCGATTGTTAAAGATAGTTTATCCGAGTTAGGCAGGTTTTCCGCTAAAGTAATACCGCCTCTGTATGCACCGCAATCACCGGAAGCATATACCATATCAACATCAACCATAGTTTGTTTAGTATCTTGTTCCGACGAAATATTTTGTTCGTATTCATTATTGTAAGGCATATTCTTTGCGAGTATAGGAAGAAAATTTTTTATTTTTAAAAGAGTTTTAGTTCCTTCCTTGTTAACTATTCCAACTCTTCCGCCTAAAAAATCTTTCGGTATGGGGGAAATATTGTTCTCTTTTAAGAGGTTTGCAAGTTCTTTGTTTTCGAAAATTGTTCCGGTCAGTTCATCTTCGTAATTTTCTCTTGTTATCGTAAATTCCAACGGTGTATCTTGTAATGTTGCCCATTGTTTATCTGCATAAGCATCAAGCATAGAATCGGCAGTTTGTAATGCTTTTGCCTGAAGTTTTAAATATTTATTAAACTCTTCATTCGTTGAAACTTCACTTGCTTTTTCAAGTTCT
Source organism: Candidatus Ruminimicrobiellum bubulum (assembly GCA_017651625.1). Classification (GTDB taxonomy): domain Bacteria; phylum Elusimicrobiota; class Endomicrobiia; order Endomicrobiales; family Endomicrobiaceae; genus Ruminimicrobiellum; species Ruminimicrobiellum bubulum. The sequence continues at coordinate 81,746 of JAGCCP010000030.1, forward strand.
TGAGCAATATAACAAAAATCTTGCTTAAAATAATCAATGTAATCTATTCCTTTTAATTTCGCACCATCTCTTATAACTACAGATCTTTGAGTCAGAATGTTTTTAACATCATTAGTTTCACCGTCTTTTATCATTTTTTTAAGAATAGTATGAAATTCTTCTTTAGTTAAATCTTCGGGATAAACACCTTTTCCGGGAGTTTCTTTTATACCTTTTGCAAGATTTATTATGTTAGACATAGAATCTATTGCATTAATACCTTTTTGTGCATCAAAAAGAATTTTTGTAAGTTCGGCTTGTTTGTTACCTCGTTTTATCTCTTCTTCAAGAAAATTGTTAAAATCTAAATTATGTTTGCAGTCTAACTGCATATTTATTTTTTCTATAACAGCAGTAGCTTTAACAAGATGTTTTAGTGCTTGTTTATCACCGTCTTTTAGTGCAATATATTCGGGTGAGTCGGGAGTTAAGAACTTTTTTGTTGCCAAATATTCTTTGTTTGTTCTTTTTTCCAATTCTTCCATTGAAAGATTAAATTCAAATGTTTTCATAATATACAGATTTTAAATTAATAATAATAAAAAATCAATTGATAGATAAATTAAAAATTGGTATACTTATCTATTATATTTTTAGATTAATATTAAATAATATATGCAAGTTTCAAGGAGGCAGCAAAATGGCATTTTATTTTGATGAACCGTCTCACACTTTTAATGAATATCTTTTAGTTCCGGGATATTCCGATGAAAATTGTATTCCCGACAATGTTAGTTTAAGAACTCCGCTTGTAAAATTCAATAAAAAGAAAAAAGAAAAACCGTCTTTAAGCATGAATATTCCTATGGTTTCTGCCGTTATGCAGGCTGTTTCCGACGACAAAATGGCTATCGCTCTTGCAAAAGAAGGCGGAATAAGTTTTATTTACGGAAGTCAAAGTATTGAAAATCAGGCAGCAATGATAGCAAGAGTTAAGTCATATAAAGCCGGTTTTGTAACATCCGACTCCAATGTTCGTCCCGATCAAACATTGGAAGAAGTTATTGCTTTAAGTAAAAAAACAGGACATTCCACTTGTGCCGTTACCGAAGACGGAACAGCTCACGGAAAACTTGTAGGAATAATAACTTCAAAAGATTTTAGAATTTCTCATTGTAAACCCGGTTCAAAAGTAGCTCAATATATGACACCTCTTTCGGAAATGGTAACAGGTCAGGAAGGAATTACACTTAATAAAGCAAATGATATAATTTGGGATAAGAAAATCAATCAGCTTCCTATTGTCGATAAAAAAGGAAATTTGGTTTCTTTAGTATTTAGAAAAGATTATGCAACACATGAATCTCATCCGTTGGAATTACTTGATTCCAATAGAAGATATATTGTCGGTGCGGGAATAAACACAAGAGATTATATGGATAGAGTTCCTGCATTACTTAAAGCGGGAGCAGATGTTTTTGTTTTGGATTCAAGTGAAGGATATTCATATTGGCAGGCAAAAGCTCTCAAAGATATACACGGAAAATTCGGTAATAAAGTTAAAGTCGGTGCAGGAAACGTAGTTGATGCAGACGGTTTTAATTTCCTCGCTAAAGCAGGTGCTGATTTTGTAAAGATAGGTATCGGTGGCGGTTCCATATGTATTACAAGAGAGCAAAAAGGTATAGGAAGAGGACAAGCAACAGCAACAATAGAAGTTGCAAAAGCAAGAGATGCATATTATAAAAAAACAGGTATATATATTCCTATTTGTTCCGACGGCGGTATCGTTCAAGATTATCATATAACATTAGCTTTAGCTATGGGATCCGATTTTGTAATGTTAGGCAGATATTTCGCAAGATTTGATGAAGCTCCTTCAAATAAACTTGTTGTTAACGGAAATTATGTTAAAGAATATTGGGGAGAAGGTTCCAACAGAGCAAGAAACTGGCAAAGATACGATTTAGGCGGCAAAAAATCTTTAAGTTTTGAAGAAGGTGTAGATTCTTATGTTCCTTATGCAGGGCATTTACACGATGGTGTATCTATTACACTCAGAAAAGTTACACATACAATGTGTAATTGCGGAGCATTATCAATTCCTGAATTACAGAAAAAGGCAAAACTTACCTTGGTAAGCCAAACGACAATCAGTGAAGGTTCTGCACACGATGTTATTGTGAAAAATACTTCAATGCAAAACTAAAAAATTGCTGAAAGCAATTTGGAAGATTAGAAGATTGGAAGAATAGAAGATTAGACGAAAAAAAGGAAAATAATTTTATAATAAAAAAACAGGAAGAAAAATTTTCTTCCTGTTTTTTGTTATCCTTAAATTATAAATTATAGCATTGTTTTTCTTAGTTCTTCTGCGGATTTTGCGCTTAAATATGCGGGGGGAATATCAAATATCGTTCTTGCTCCTTTTTGTCCTTCTTTATTCAATTTATAAGCGGCTCTTGCAAAAGCTACAAGTACACTTGAAGTAAATTCAGGATTTGATTCAAGTTTTATATTATATTCGATTACGTGTTTAGTTGTTCCCGTTTGTCCCGTTCTTATAACACATCCGCCATGCGGAAGACCGGAATGATTCTTTTTCATTTCATCCATGCTGATAAAGTGAACAGTGGTATCATAATCGGAAAAATAGTTAGGCATTTCTTTTATTTCTTTTTCTATTCTGGCTTTGTCTGCTCCTTCTGCAGCTACAACGAAACATTCTCTTGTATGTTTTTGTCTTGTTGTAAGTGTAGGATTTTCTCCGTTTTTAACGGCTTTAACAGCTGCTTCAACAGGAATTGTATATTGTCTTGCATCTAACACACCTTCAATTCTTCTTACTGCATCGGAATGACCTTGGCTAACACCTTTACCCCAGAAAGTATAATCTTTACCATTAGGTAAAATTGCATTTGCATACATTCTGTTTAAAGAAAAAAGTCCCGGATCCCAACCTACGGATATAATACCTATTTTGCCCGCATCTTTTGCTGCTTTATCCACATTTACAAAATGCTCGGGTATTCTGGCATGTGTATCAAAACTGTCTATAACATTAAACATTTTTACATATTTCGGAGTTTGAACAGGTAAATCGGTAGCACTACCGCCACATAAAATTAAAACATCTATTTTATCTTTCCAGTTTTCAATTTCAGATACATTTACAACTTTTGCATTTGATTTTACTTTTAAATCTTGAGGATTTCTTCTTGTAAATATTGCTACAAGTTCAACATCAGGATTTTGATTAACGGCATTTTCAACACCTCTACCCAAATTACCATAACCTACAATACCTAATTTCATAACAGCTCCTTTTGTATATCAAATTGTTTTTGTAAAAAAAAAGACGCAAAAAAAAATAAAATAAATTTATTTTAAATTTTTTTCAGCATCTTTGCTAAAAATTACATATTGTTAATAACATTTCCTACGATTATACTCTTTTATATTTTTAGTGTCAATAATAGATAAAAAGGGTTATTTTATTCCTTGCATCATCAGCCATATTTTCATTACCAGTTTTTCGGGCAATATTTTTGCCAGGAATCTGCAACCGTTTACATACAAACCGTAAACGGAAATGTCTTTATTATTATAAGCATCTTTTAACGCTTTTTTTGCAACGACATCGGTTGTAACCATATGAGAAAACTTCGTTGTTCCTTTTTTTGCATTAATGCAACCTCTATCATATAAATTCGTTTTTATCCATCCAGGACAAACCGCGGTTACGTTTATACCTTTTTCTTTTAGTTCTATGTTTAATGCTCGAGAATAATTTTTTACAAAAGATTTTGTAGCACTATAAATATTTTGGTAAGGTACCGGTTGAAATGCGGCTTGCGATGCTATGTTTATTATGTGAGAGTTTTTCTTCATAAACGGAATGCATACTAAACCCATTGTAACGACTCCCGATACATTAAGATTAATCATATTCAAAGATTCATCTATTGAAATATCATCATAAGAACAAAATTTTGCAAAACCTGCATTATTGATTAATAATTTAATATTTATATCTTCTTTTTCCAAATATTTACCGAAAGTTTTAATGTTGTTCATATCGGATAAGTCTGTTGCATAAGGAATAATTTTGTCACCGTAATCATCTTTTAGTTTATTTAATTTATCCGAATTTCTGGAAATAACATAAATATTATCAATACTTTTATTATCGATTAAAAGTTTTACAAATTCTTTTCCGAGACCGCTGCTTGCACCTGTAACTATTGCTACATTTTTCATAATCCACAAACCTTTATTAAATTATTTTGCTTTTTTTAATAATGAAGAACGTATTCTTCTAAAAATAAAAAATACAAACAATCCTTCTATAATTGCAACAAAAAGAAAGAAAAACGCTACGATATTATTTCCGCTATATTTATCCACATATTTAAAATCCGTTTTGTTTAAAACAGCTTCATTTATTTTGTCCGATAAATATTTACAGGCGTCGTTGTTATAGAAATAAACCGGAGTTTCAATTTTATCATTATTATAATTTGTGATTTCCAATACATATCTTTTAAATCTGTTTCCTTCTATTATTTTTATATCGGAAGATTTAACATCTCTTATCAACAAATCTTTTTCTTTGAAAAACGGTGGTATAAAAGAGTTTTTGTAAAATTGCACTACACTTGTTTCGTTTGTATTTTTAACTTCAAAACAAACTTTAAAAGAAGAGAAAAAATATAAAGCAATAAAACAAAAAATTAAGGCAGAACAATAAAGAGATATTTTTATTAAGAACAAAATATATTCAGCGGGATTTATATTTTGTCTTTGCTGATTTTGATTTATTGTTTCTTCCGAAGTATCCTGTTTTTGTATTTTCTTTTTCATAAAAAAGAAAAGGGGAATGGAAATAAATATCGTTGCAAAAATATACAGTATACCTAAAAAAATAAAATCTTCTCTCTTGGTTGTGTATTTAAAATCTGTTTTGCTTGAAATAGCTTTGTTTATTTTGTCGGTTATTTCTTTAGCTTCTGTTTTGTCTGTTTTTGCAAATTTGTCTTTTTCTCCGTTTTCGGCTTCAATGTATATTGTCGCGGATTTTGAGTCGTTTTCCGAAATAACAAAAATGGCCCGGATTACATTTTTTATCGTTTTATCAATGTTATCGAAAGGAGGGAAATCGGATTTTTTATGAATTTGAATTATAAATTCGTCGTTTATATTCTTTGTTTCAATTTCAATGGGAAAAGTTCCCAGTAACAATAGATAAATTTCAAGGATAAGTAATAATGATATTGTGATTATAAATCTTAATTTAAATTTCTTTAACATTTTTATTCCTCTATTAAATACTTCGCCGGCCATCCGTAATCTTTATATTTTGTTACCGGAATATTATTCTTTTTTACGTATGTTGCAAGAACTTCCGCTCTATGCTTTTCTCTTCTTTCCGCATTACTGTTAACGGCATGAAAAGCATTATATTTCTCGCCGAAAATCTTCTTTGCACTCGGCAAGTTTCCGGATCCGTCTTCTACCTGATCAAATGCCGTTACTTCATATCCGGTATCCGTTTGTTTAATATGCATAAGTCCGGGATGGCTCCCTCCCGATACAGTTTCAAGTGTGTCACCAACCAAATTGTAATTAAATACCCAAAAATCACCCCAAACAAGAATATCATCGGGGTTTCGTTCATCTACCCCAATCACTGTTTGGAAAGGAACACAATATTGTCCTACGAGATATTTGCTGCCGCATTCGGTTATTAAATATCGTTCAATGGCAGGGAAATAATTCGTTTCTTTTTCTTCTTCCTGTATCGATGAAACACTTTCCGTTGCAGAACTTATAACAACGGAATCCGTATTTTGAACTTCAATATTTTGTTGCTTGTTTTCACAGGAAACGAATGTTAAAGCAAAGATAACACCGATAAACATAATAAATTTATCCATATAATTCTCCTAAAAAACTTCAATTATAAATTTCTTACATAAAACAAAAAACATATAAATACACTTATAGCATTCGCTGTCATTAACCACCAAAAAGTTTTCAACAACTTTATTTTTAGTGTTAATTTTATGAATAAACCTTCTATAAGTGTGTTGATAAGAATTACGAGCAAATATGCTACTAACCAATGGCTCCAATGGAAAGTTCCGATACCAAACTTATCGTAGGCATGAAAAACAAAATCAAAAACAATTTCTGAGCCTAATCCGGATAGAGGAATGAATATCATTCCCAGTATAGTTGTAATTAAATTCATTAAAAAAGTAACAATTAAAGCCTTTTTCCAGTTAACTTTCGTAAAAAATTTTACGAAGAAGAATTCTACAATTAAGCCCAAAAGAATTACTTTTATACTTAGCATACCTTGTGCTATATAGAGAGATGGCCATATAAGATCTGCATTTACAGGTAATGAAATAAAAATAATTAATGCTATACCTAAAATAAAATTTTTTATATTCATGAGAGATATTTCTATTTTACACTATCAATAAATTTTGTAAGCTTTTCTAATTGTTCCGTAGGATTTTTAAACCAATCGGTTGACCATATTCTATACATTTTCCAACCCAATCTTTCCAAAACTTCTTGTCTTAATCTGTCTCTGTCTCTGATTGTTGCGCAAGAATTGTAAGTAGGTCCGTCACATTCTATTCCTACCAAAAACTTGTTTGGATTATTTTTATCTCTTATTGCCAAATCTATTTTATAGTTTGAACAACCTACTTGAGAAGCTACGGAATATCCTTTTTCCGTTAAAGCTTTATAAACAGATTCTTCAAAAGGGGAAACAAAAGAAGTATTATCGATAACTTCTTCTTTTTTGTTTAAAACACTTTCACCTTTTTCGGCAAAATCCAAATATGCTTGTAAAAGTTTTACACCGGTACTGCTTGTTTTCTCGAGATTAAAATCGGAAGCCTTTATTCCGCTGAAAACGTGTATCATGTATCTTGCTCTTGTAACAAGAACGTTAAGTCTTCTTTCTCCGCCGTCTTGGTTTATAGGACCGAAATTCATGGAAAGAACACCATTTTTATTTTTGAAATATCCTACGCTTATCATAATAACATCTCTTTCGTCACCTTGAACCGATTCCAAATTTTTAACAAAGAAATATTCTTGTCCGCCGTTATTGAAAAATTCTTCACAGGAAGTATCTTGTTCTCTTAGTTTTTCAATTTCATTTTCAATTAAACTTTTTTGTTTGATGTTTAATGTAGCAACTCCCAAAGTCATATCTGGATGTTGTTTGGCATGTTGCATAACCGCTTTTGCGACAATTTTAGCTTCTTCCAAACACATTTCTTCTTTCGTTGCTTGTGTCGGTGTATGATAAGTAAATTTTACTCCTAATGTGTCGGATGTTTCTATACAATTCGGAAATGTATACAAATCTTGATATAAATGTTTGTTCGAAAAAGCAATTAAATGTTCGTGTTTGCTTCGATAATGCCACTTTAACATACATTGCGGGAATCCCGATGTTGTACACTCATCAAGAATACTATCCAAATCTTCTCTTTCAGGTTCTTGTATTTGTTCATCATTGATTTCTTCTTCGTCGGTTTCAATTACTGTTCTGAAGAAAGATGTCGGAGGTAACTGTTTTGTGTCGCCGGTAACGACAAGTTTTGAACCTCTTATTATGGAACCTATACAATCTTCCGTAGTTAACTGACTTGCTTCGTCAAATACAATTACATCAAAATAAAACATATTAGGATCCAATAATTGTGCAACAGTAGAAGGACTCATCATTAAACATGGTTTCAGCTCTAAAAACAACTTCGGAATACTGCGAATAATTTGTCTTAATGATTTTCTTATTCGTTGTAACTTGCACAACCTTTTAAGTTCGGACACTTCTTTCGGATATTGTTGCTTTGCAAAATTTATATTTGTAGAAAGTTTTGATACTAGCCTCTCTTTTGCGGAAACGATTTGACCTTTATCGAGATTTTTAAATTCTTTAACCAAATCATCTTGTTCCAAAGAATTAAAATTTTTTAAAACATCGTTGTTTTCAAAAACATATCCTATTAACCATATTCTTAAAAATTCGGTTTCCAATGCTACCGCATAATCATCTAAAGATAATTTAGCTTCGGCACATTTGTTCCAGAGAGGCATTAATCCTTCTTTCTCTATTTCGTCGGTTAAATTCAAATATTTTATCCATAAAGTTAAATCGTCCGCCTTTTGTGAAATCGCCGCAAATTTGTTTTTCAGCGTATTGATGTCAACATCGGAATATTTGCAAGAAAAAGCTTTATTCCAATCGAATTTCAATATATCGGTAATAATATCTAATTTGTTTTTTATCGGTTCTTTATTTTTTGATATTGTATCTATTGCCGATTTAACTTTACTGTTATCTATCTTATTGTTTTTTATCTTTCCCGTAATGTTTTGTTTAAAGGAATCATCTTCTTTTATAATTTCTTTAAATTTTAAAAGACGATCACTTTGTTTGTTTATATCATTTTCATCGAGATTTGTTTTATTCCAAAATCGTGAGTACAATTTTGTTGCTATACTGTCGCATTCATCAAGTTCGGTTATCGATTTTTTTAACTCTTTTATGTTGTTTAAATCGTATAGTAATTCATAGAAACCGGGTTTATGATTATTTATAAAAAATTGTTTGAAATAATCATAATTTTTATTGAATTTAAAGAATATCTTTGATATAAAACCGTAACCGGATAAATTTGTCATTAAATCGTCGATATCTTGTTTTAAAATATCGGAATTATACTTGTTTTTAACTCTGTTGTTAAATGTGCAAAAATTCCTTACGGTATCACGTATATGTTTGACGTTTTCTTCGAATTTTGAATCTTCTTCCATGCAAGATAATGCCGAAAAGGGGATATTCGAAACGGTATCCGCAAGCGTTACAAAATCTTCAAGTTGGGAAATTTTTGTGGCTTTCTTTAACAAAAGTTCTTCACATAAAAAATCAATGCTTTTTTCTGTCTCGTCTATATATTTTACAAGAGCATCGGTTTCGTTTTTTAAATTCATTTTTTGTTTAAGAGAAAGTTCTCTTACTTGTGTACCGTACCAAGCAAATTCTTTAGGATTTCCCAGCTTTTTTATTGTTTCTGCGGTATTACAGAAAAGCTCTTTCTTTGCCGATAAATCTTCGTCAGTCCATTTATCGTAATCTTTAAATATATATCTAAATTCGGGAATATGATTGTTATCTAAAACAATTCCCAATGCTTTATAAGGGGACATTTTTAATAATCCCATAGGTGTGTGAAGCTCTTTAGAATAAACTTTTAAAGATTTTATATCGGTTAATATTTTCGATAAACTCTGAGAATCATAGCTTCCTACAAATTTGTAGTCGAGGGTTTTTGCAAGTTCCGCAAGCACATTTTTTCTGTTTGCTTTATTGCTGTGAAGTTCCAAACAAAAAGGTGCAAGCCCGTTTGCTGCCAAACGATTTTTCACTACTTCCAAAGCTGCTATCTTCTGACTCACAAACAAAACTTTTTTATTTTGTGCCAAAAGTTCACCAATCATATTTGAGATAGTTTGACTTTTACCTGTTCCCGGAGGACCTTCTATAATTAAATTATTTCCTGCTTTTACAACTTGTATTGCTTGTTGTTGTGAAGAATCCGCATCCAAAATTTGGTAAGTGCCGTGCGGATGAACAATATTGTCTAACTCTGATATAGGACAAATATCTTCTGCGGAAATTTGTTTGTTGTCGTTTAATCCGCAAATGGTTTCAACGAATTTATTTCTTTTTATTATATCTTGATGTTCTTCCAAATCTTTGTACATTACGAATTTTGCGAAAGAGAACAAACCTATATAGATATTGTTTAACAGTTTCCAACGAGCATTTTTACTTATTTTGTTTTGAACTTTAATAAAAATGTCTATTGGATTTAATTCTTCTTCATCGATATCTATATCTTCTAAATTTATTTGAAACTCTCTTTTTAGTTTAAGCACAAGTGCGGGATTTAATATAACCGAATCCTCATTATATTTGATTGTAAAAGGTTGACCTATACTTTTCCTTTTTATTTCAACCGGAACCAAAAGAACGGGAGCTTCCATAGGTTCGGTACTGTTATCTTTTTCATACCAAATTACACTGCCCAATGATAAAAACAAAACATTGTATCCCAAATCATCGTTGGTAGATCTTGCCGTTGTACTTATTTTGTTTAAAACTTTGTTTAGATCTTGCACGGAAAGTTTTGTCTGTAAATATTTATCTGTATGTTTTTTGCTTAATTGTTTAGGATCGTACTCTTTAAATTCCTGTGCTTTAAATTCTATACCTTCGTTTAATTCTTCTAAAGATTTTTTTTCTTGTTCGGGAAGATTGTCAACATTTTCTTTTATCGGTAAAAATTCTAAAGAATGTAGCTCTTGAACTAAGGCTTTATATATCTCCGGAGGTTGTTCATCGATAATTCTTAAAGTTAAAGATTTTGAAAATTTAAAATTTAATAATCTGTTTCTTTTAGATAAATCTATAAGTTTTTCTTTCCACTTATAAATTCTTTTTTCTATGTTTTTTTCTTTGTTTGTGTCTACATTTTCTGTTGTCATTTTTTTAGTACCATTTTGTTTTTTAAAAAGCTTAAAGAAATATTAGGATTATATTTCGATACAAAATATTTAAAATCTGTCGACTCTTTCAAAATTTTAAATAAAAATTTTTCCTGTTCGTTATAAACGTTGATATTTTTATTGAAAATATCTTCTATTTCCGTTAAATAATTTTTTACGAAATTAAATTTTTCTTCATTATCTATGATTAACGATTCCACAAAAAATAATTTTATATCGTCTAAATTGATATTGTACTCGTTCAATAAATCGTATAAAAACTTAAAACTTTCGATGTAATGAAATCCTCTTTCCTTTATATGCATTGCGGATGTTTGATGTTGAGAATAATGATAAAAAGGACCTTTAAAAATATAAGATTTTTCTTGTATTAAATCACAGGCATAAGCAAAGTAAATATCTTCCGCACCGCATTTTACCATAGGAAATTTTATGTTGTGATTTTTTAGAAAATCTTTCTTATATAGTCTTGTCCAAATTACGGGCGGAAAAAACTTTTGAACCGTTTTCGAATCAAATATTTCAAAATCTTTTGTGAGAAAATCAAATTTACTGTAAGCCTTTTTTGTTTTATCGTCATATTCATTAACAAAGTTTGCATTTATTACTATATTTGAGTTTGTTTCTTTTATTTTGTTAAGCATTTGTTCAAGATAATTATCATCAAGCCAATCATCCGAGTCAATCAAATAAATATATTCGCCCTGTGCTAAATCAATTCCCAAATTTCTTGCATTGGAAACACCTTTATTTTCCTTTAAGTCTATAATTTTTAGTCTCGAATCTTGTTTTGAAAACTCTTGCAGGATTTTTAAAGAGTTATCCGTAGAACAATCATTTACGCATAGTATTTCTATATCTTTTATGGTTTGATTTAATATACTGCTAATGCATCTTGATAAATACTTTTCGGTATTGAAAATAGGTACAATTACAGAGATTGTTGTCATGATGAAAGCCCCTTATTCAGATAACTCTTATAACTGTACAAGATAATATAAGTTATAAACAAAATTGCAATAAAATAATTATAACTCACAAATATTTCCGGAAAAATAAACCCGAAAATATTATTTAAAAAAATAAAAATTAAAATCGCATTGGCAAATAACAAATATATAAATTCTCTGTTATGAATGAAAGATTGTTCTTTACTTAATGTGGAATTTGCTACCAGTAAATATATTACCGATACAAAAATTATAAAATGAAAGAATATTGTGAGAAAAAAGAAATTTTGAGAAAAACAATTAAGCGCAAGAAGAGTAGTTGCCGATATATAAATATTAAAAAATAATATTGCCGCAAAAAAAGATTTGAATTCGAAAACTTTTTTATAGATAAAAAGCAAAGCGGTAAGTATTAAAAATAAAAACGGTAAATATAAAATCAATTGAATATTGAGCTTTCCGGCACGATAAACAAAAAAATCAAATAGCAAAAATATACAACCTAAAATTATTGCAACTTTTAGTGTAGGGGAAATTTTCGAATAGGGAACGGTTGATTTTTTTTGTTTTTGTAATCTGTACACATAGTATAAAACATAGATTACGAGTATCGTTGTGTAAACAAAAAACATGCCGTTATGAAAACCGTTACCCGACAAAGAATTTAATGCAAGAATTACTAAGAAAATTATAAAATTTATAATTGTAAAATGTTCGGATGGACAAAGTAACAGATTTTCTTTTTTGTTAAGTATGTTTATCCAAAATCTGTAACCCGTTATATAAAAACTTAAAAACACCAAATATGCTAAAAACGAAGAAAAACCGAATGAAAAAAACAACCAATATATGCATGATAAAAATATAAATTCAATTATCATAACACAAAAATAATGTTGTTTTGTTTCTTTTAAAAAGTTCATTTTTGCCTTCCGAAAACTTTCTTTTGATTATAATCAATTTTACGGATATAATCAATAAAAATAATGAATAAAAGTGAAAAATAATGTAAAATAAATAATATTATGAAAAAACTGATTATTGAATTCTGTTCAATGTTATATTGGAAATTTTGGTATAAGATATTCTTGATATCGGTGAGAATATCAAGATATGATTACTATAAAAGAGTTTATAATGATGTTGCCAAAGTTAAAGATATTAAAACAAATGTTTTAACAAAAGAACAAAAACATGAAATAGATCTTTTTTATAAGAAAAATTACGGCAAGAAAATTCCTTACATATGGCACAATTTAATTGTAAGTTACAATAATAAATTCGACGTAAGATATATCACACCGGAAATCTTTTTGGAAATAAAAGAGAAACTCAACTCACTCGAAATAAAAGATACTATCTTTTACGATAAGAATTTTGCCTATAACTTTTTAAAAAAAGCAAACGTAAAATTACCGAAGAGACTTTTTTATTCGGTAAGAGGCCTTTTTTTCAATTCCGATGATGAGATTATTTCAAAAGAAGATTTATATAGGCAGCTGTCAAATATCGGGGATGTTTTTATAAAACCTACCGGAATCTACTGCTCCGGATATGCCAGAAATTGCAGAGTGATAAATGTATCAAACGGAGTAGACATTTATTCCAAGATAAACATAAAAGATATGATTCAACAATATTACAATACAGACTTTATTGTTCAAGAAAGATTAGTCTGTCATAAAAGTATTTCGGATATTTACTCTAAAGCAGTAAACACTTTTTCTATATACAGCATTATTCTGGATAATGAAATAAAAATATTAGATAAACTTATTTTTAAAATAGGAATGAACGGTAATGTTACGGACTATTCCGGAATAGGAAAAGAAGGTCTTATTATTGCTATAAACAATGATGGTGTTTTGTATGATTCCGCTTTATGTATAAGCCAAAATAAATGGTATACTTCTCATCCCGATACGGGATTTGTTTTTAAAAATCATAAAATAGAAAATTTTCAAAAAATATCGGAAGCTGTTAAAAAACTTCATTCGTGTATTCCGTGGAAAAAATTTTGCAAATGGGATATTACTATGGATGTTGACGGAGCCCCAGTTTTCATAGAGATTGAAAAGCCGGCTGAACTGTTTCAGCAACAAATTTTATATAAAGAAGGCTTTTTCGGAGAAAATACCGAAGAAATTTTGTCTTTATTAAGAAAGTAATAAATTGCTTTAAAAATTATAATTTTGTATATTTACAAATTGTAAATTTATTAAATCTAAAAAAGGAGAAAGAAAGTAAATGAAAAATTTTTTCAACGAGTTTAAAAAATTCATCGCAAGAGGAAATGTGATGGATATGGCAGTAGGTATCATCATAGGAGCTGCATTTACAAAAATCGTTAATTCTTTGGTTGCAGATATTATAATGCCTCCTATCGGTCTTTTGTTAGGTGATATTGATTTCACAAATTGGTTTGTTGTTTTAAAAGACGGAGCAGAAACAGCAGCACCTTATGCCTCTTTAGAAGCAGCTAAAGCAGCCGGAGCAGTAACAATGAATATCGGTTTCTTTATCAACAGCATAATTTCTTTCTTGATTGTAGCATTTGCAATATTCATAGTAATAAAAGCTATTAACAAGATGAAAGAAAAACCGGCACCTGCACCTGCAGCACCTACAACAAAACAATGCCCATATTGCTTTTCCGAAATTAATATAAATGCAACAAAATGCCCGCATTGTACATCAGATATAAAGTAATATAGATATAAAAAAGAGCCGTGTAGATATAATTCTACACGGTTTTTTTTGTTTATGGTTTGTGTTTTATTGTTTACAATTTGTTAGTTTTTTAATAAAATATAAGATTATGAATAAGAAGGGAATGATTATTATTGTTTCTGCGCCTTCGGGTGCGGGGAAAACAAGTATTTGTGACGCTTTAATAAAGAGCGACAAGAATATTGTTTATTCCGTTTCAACGACTACAAGAGAACCGAGAAAGGGCGAAAAGAACGGAAGAGAGTACTTTTTCGTTAATGATAGTGAATTTAAAAAAATGGTTAAAAAGAATATGTTTGTCGAATGGGCAAAAGTTCATGACCATTTTTACGGAACATCAAAAAAAGTATTGGAACAAACAATAAACAAAGGTAAAGATATTTTACTCGATATAGATGTTCAAGGTGCGGTTAAAATAAAAAAGCAATATAAAAATGCGTTAATGGTTTTTATTACTACACCAAGTTTGAAGATATTAAAAGAAAGATTGATAAAAAGAAATAAAGATTCTATGGAAGTTATAAAAAGAAGAATCGAGAACGCAAAGAAGGAATTAACGTATTTACCTAAATACGATTATTTGATTTTAAATGATAAGTTGGATAAGAGTATAGAAGAAGCTAAATCCATAATTTGCGCTGAAAGATTATCAATAAAAAGAAATAAAAATATTTGTGGGGGAAAGTAAAATGACTAACGAAGAAAGACCTATAGAAGAAGTGTTTTTTGCATCCGGTAAAGGAAAATATGAAGTTACGAAACTTGCTATAGACTGGATAAAAGTAAAAAAGGATGAAGAAGAATACAGAAAGTTGTCACAAGCAGATTTATTGGACAGAGCTGTAAGAGATGTTTTGTCAGGCGAAGCTTCTTATGAAAAAATAGAAGAAATAATGAAGAAGAAAGCTGCGGCAAAAGAGGAAAAACAAGAAGAAAATGCAGCAAACTAATTTGAAGGGCAAAAATGTAATTATCGGTATTTGTGCGGGAATTGCAATATACAAAGTTTGCGATTTAGTAAGAAGTCTTATTAAAGCGGAAGCAAACGTTACCTGCGTAATGACGGAAGACGCAACAAAATTTGTTACACCGTTAACATTTCAATCTTTAACTAAAAATAAAGTTTTTGTTGATATGTTTGATACTTCTTATTTTGAAATAGAACACGTTTCTCTTGCACAAAAAGCCGATATTTATGTAATAGTTCCGGCAACGGCAAACACAATTTCAAAGTTAGCTAACGGTATGGCAGACAATTTGGTGGTATCTACCGCAATTGCAACGACGGCAAAAGTTGTTGTTTGTCCTGCAATGAATCACAATATGTACCATCATAAGGCCGTTGTAAAAAATCTTGAAACATTAAAAAGTTACGGATACGAAATAGTTGATGCACAGCGCGGCCTTCTTGCTTGCGGAGTTGTCGGAGACGGTTGTCTTGCCGATAACGAAACAATATTAAAAACAATAGAAAATCAATTAAAATAAAATGGCTATAACAGTACTTATCACTTCAGGTCCTACAAGGGAATATATAGATCCGGTAAGGTTTGTATCAAATGCATCTTCCGGTAAAATGGGTAAAGCTTTGGCAGAACAGGCATTAAAACAAAAATGTAATGTTATTGTCGTAAAAGGACCTTCCGATATCGATATACCCAGAAGTAAAAAGTGTAAAGTTATAGATGTTGTAAGTGCAAAAGAAATGTTGGCCGCCGTAAAACAAAATTTGAAATCAGCGGATATTTTTATAGGAGCTGCCGCTGTTTCCGATTACAGACCGATCGAAATAGCAAAAACAAAAATAAAAAAGACCGATATCGGCAGCGATACAATAACTTTAAAGCTTGTAAAAAATCCCGATATTATAAGATATGTCGCTTTTCACAGAGAAGAAAAGCAGGTAGTTATCGGCTTTGCATTGGAAACGAGAAATCTTTTATCTTATGCAAAAGCAAAATTAAAAGAAAAAAATTTAGATATGATTGTTGCCAATGCCGCAAAAACAATTTCTTCAAAAAACTCCGCACCGACAATTATTTTTAAAGACGGCAACATGAGAAAATTAAAAATGAGATCTAAAGAAAAAGCTGCAAAAGAGATAATCGATGAATCGATCAGAATATTTAAAACTATTAAGACTTGTTAGAACCTCAATAGAAGAATACAAAAATTGGGGAGAAGAAGAGCTTGTATTGGATAAAACACTGTTATCGAAGAAAGTAAAACAGGAAGAACAGATAAAAGCGGAAAAAACAGTCGTTAAAACATCTGAACAAAAAACAATAAATCAAGAAAATATACAAATGAAAAAAACAATAAAAAAAGAACCTGTAGTTCAAAAACCCAAACAAACTAAAAATGCCGAGCAGAAATTAGAAGATTTAAAAAATCAAATATGTGATTGTAAGAAATGTGATTTGGGAAAATACAGATTAAATGCCGTTTGCGGTAGCGGAGATCCGTATGCAAACATTATGTTTGTGGGCGAAGGTCCCGGATTTCAAGAAGATCATGAAGGTCAGCCTTTTATAGGAAGAGCGGGTGATTTATTAACAAAGATTATAGAAGCTATGGGATATAAAAGAGAAACCGTTTATATTGCCAACATAGTAAAATGTCATCCTATGAAAAATCCGGAAAATCCCGAACTTAAAGGTAACGACAGACCTCCTACACCGGAAGAAATGCAAACTTGTCAACCTTATTTAGATGAACAAATAAAAATAATTTCACCGAAAGTTATTATAACATTGGGAGCATCTTCTACAAGAGCACTGTTGAAAACGGATGATGTTATAAGTAATTTAAGAGGAAATTTCAGTCAATATATGGGTATACCTTTAATGCCTACATATCATCCTGCAGCACTGTTAAGAAATCCTAAGTTAAAAAAAGATGTTTGGCACGATATGCAAAAAGTAATGGCATTGGTCAACAAAAAGGGTTAAAAATGAAAGTTGCAGAAGTTGTTTTACCCGTTCCGTTAAATAAATCCTTTTATTATACAGTCCCGGAAAAATTAACAGATAAACAATTAAAATATAGACGAGTTACTGTTCCTTTCGGAACAAGAAGTCTAGACGGTTATGTTGTATCCGTAATTGATAATTATGAAGATAAAGAAAAAATAAAATTAAAAGATATAAAAAATGTTATAGATGAAACCGAAATTTTAACGGACGAAATTGTGGAGCTCGCAAAGTGGCTTTCAAAAACATATTTGTGTTCCGTCGGTGAAGCATTGGCAACGATAGTTCCTATATCATTAAAAGTTCCGAAAAGAAAGTCAAAAACAACAAAAAGAAAAATAAAAATATCTAATCCTAATTTTGATATGACAGAATATCAAAAAATTGCAGTAGAAAAAATAGAACAAGCTTTAAAGCAAAACAGTAACAAAACTTTTTTAATACACGGTGTTACAGGTTCCGGCAAAACGGAAGTTTATTTAAAAAGCATTCAAACTGCTATAGATAACAATAAATCTGCCATATTTTTGGTGCCGGAAATATCTTTAACTCCGCAATTTATTTCGATATTAAACAAAAGATTCGGCGATGTTGTTGCTTTGTGGCACAGCGGGGTAACAACAATACAGAAATATAAAATTTTCGATGCAATTCGCTCCGGAGAAATAAAAATAGTTGTAGGTGCAAGATCTGCAATATTTTTGCCTTTTACAAATTTGGGCTTAATAATAATAGACGAGGAACACGAAAACACATACAAACAAAACAATAAACCTTGTTACGATACTAAAGAAATTGCATTGTGGAGAGCTAAATATAATAATTCCGTTACCGTTTTAGGTTCTGCAACACCTTCAATCGAATCTTTTTATTCCGCAGTAACAAACAAGTTTGAACTTATAGAAATGCCTTACAGAATAGATAAAAAAGATATGCCTCAAATAAAAATGCTTTCATTAAAGAATGTAAAACATTCCGTATCGGTATTTTCAAAACCTATGTTGCAAGCAATAAAAAGAGCTTTGGCAAGAAGGGAACAAGTAATAATATTTTTAAACAGGAGAGGGTTTTCTCCGTCAATAATATGTAAACATTGTGATACTGTTATACAATGCCCGGATTGTTCTGTAGCTATGGTGTACCATAAACATCCGGAACATCTTGAATGTCATTATTGCGGTAAACAATTAAAATTTCCGTTAAAATGTCCTGCATGCGGTAATCACGAATATAAAATCATCGGAGTTGCAACTCAAAGAGTGGAAGAAGATTTGAAAAGTTTATTCCCGCACACAAAAGTTTTTAGGTTAGACAGAGATACCGCAACATCAAAACAAGTTTATACCGAAGTTTATGAGGGGATAAAAAACGAAGATTATTCAATATTGTTAGGTACCCAAATGGTAACTAAAGGTTTTGATTTTCCGAGAGTATCTTTAGTTTGTGTTGTAGATGCCGATACATCTTTATATTTGCCGGATTTCAGATCTTCGGAAAGGACTTTTCAACTTATTACACAAGTAGCGGGAAGGTGCGGCAGGGCAGAAATAAAAGGAAAAGTTTTGGTACAAACCAAACATCCTGAAAATTATGCTCTGGATTTTGCACAAAAATACGATTATAAGAGTTTTTACGAGCAGGAAATAGAAATAAGAAAAGATTTATCTTATCCTCCTTTTTGTAATATTGCAAAAATTACCGTCAGGAATAAAGATAATAAAAAATCGTTGGAGTGTACGGAAAAAGTTTATAAAATTTTGGAAAATCAAATTAACGATAAATCTTATCCGATATCAATACTTGGTCCCGCACAATCTTATATCTCCAAATTAAACGGAACCTACAGATGGCAGATAATATTGAAAGGTAACAGAACACATTTAAAAGAAATATTGGAACAATTACAATCTTCAGTAAAATTGCCTTCGGAGACATTTATAAACATAGAACTTGATCCGAGCGATTTATTGTAAAAATTTTTATATATTTATAAAATATTGCAGGTTTAATAAAAAAAATAATATAGGAGGATGTAAAAATGAGAAAGTTGTCGGTTTTAGTATTGGCTTTGTTTTTATGTGCAGGTTTATCTTTTGCCGCGGGAAACAAAAACAGCGGAAATTCAGGAAGTTCAAATTCTCAAGCAGGTAGTTTCGGTATAGGTTATTCAAAAGCAACTTTTGATACCGGTGCTTTAGCAGGAACAATCGGAATCGATGAAGTTTCGGGAAGATTTTGGTTTGCGGACGATTTCGGTGTAGACGTTAGATTTGGTTTTGGTACAGGTGATGTAAATACAAGAATTTTAATAGATTCCAGCATTATCGGAAACATTGTAAAAGTTAATAAATTGAACATTTATTGGTTGGCAGGTCTTACTTTCGGTGCGTATACATTGAAAAATACAAATGCCGGTGATGTAGATTGTTCAGTACTCGGTATTCATGGTGGTATCGGTGCAGAATATTATGTTCTTCCTTGCTTATCCGTTCTTACGGAAATGGGAATTCGTTATATAAGTGTTAAACCGGATAATTTTGATAGCCGTAACGATTTCGGAGTATATGCAGATTGGTTACCTCAGGCAGGTATAAGATATTATTTTCAATAATTAATAAATTTTGAAAAAGAAAAACAGCTTGTAACTATCGTTACAGGCTGTTTTTTTATATATTCTTTATAAAAGGCTGTATTACTCTGTCTAAAGTGTTGTTTACGAAGGATATTACCATACCGTAATTTGTTATCGGTACATTTTTGTTTACGGCATAATTTAATCTTGATATCATCTGCTTTTTGTTAATCATACATCCGCCGCAATGTATAATCAAAGAGTATTGTTCCAAGTTTTTAGGATAGTCCATACCCGAAGACACGTCAAACTTTATATCAAATCCCAAATATTTGCTTAATAATTTAGGAATTTTTACTCTGCCGATATCGTCTTTGCTTGCATGGTGAGAACATGCTTCAGCTATAAGAACTTTACTTTCAGGTTTTAAGTTTTTTATTGCTTTTATACCTTCAAGCATGGTTTTAAAATCCGATTTGTTCGATGAAAAAATTATCGAAAAAGTTGTAAATGCTACATCTTTCGGTATGATATCCAAAACTTTTTTTACAACTTGGCTGTCACAGATTACAATGTCCGGTTTATCTTTTAATCTTTCCAATGTTTGTTTTAATTCCGTTTCCTTCGTTATTATAACAATAGCATTTATATCAAGACATGCTCTTATCATTTGAACTTGAGGCAAAATAAGCCTGCCTTTCGGTGCTCCCAAATCCAAAGGAACAACCATAACAACCGTTTGAAAACTTTTTATTATATTTTGTGTAAGAGGTTGCAAATTCAAAACATCTTCAGAAATTATCGATAACAAATGTTGTTTTAATGTTGCTAAAAAGTGTTCTCTGTACTCTTTTTTTTGTGACAGTTCTGTTTCAATAAACTTATATTGTGAAAAATTTTTTGTAAAATCAGTTGATAGCTGTTCTTTTTTATAGTTGTTTATAACGAACATGAACGGTGTGTTTTTATCATTTAGTTGCTGTATTATATTTTTCTCGTATTCGGTCCAAACATTCTGTTCTAAAACGATAATTGCAACATCGGTTGAATCGAAAACTTTTGTTGTTCTTTCTATTCTTTCTTTCGACAAATCGGATATATCATCTATTCCCGCAGTGTCGATAAGAGTTACGGGGCCTAAAGGGGAAAGTTCCATGCTTTTATAAACGGAATCTGTTGTAGTTCCGGCTATAGAAGAAACTATCGATGTATCTTGTCCCGAAATATAATTTACAAGAGTAGATTTTCCTACGTTTGTTCTTCCGAAAATACCTATGTGAATTCTTAGAGATTTAGGAGTATTTAGTTCTATATTGTTTTCCATATTTTTAGTCCTTATGTTTATGTATGTTCAAATCAAAACCCGGTAATCTTTCAATATGTTTTAACAACATTTCATCTTTTGGTTTTAAGGTATAGGCATATTTAGCAAAATCAACGGCTTTCTGCATTTCGTCTTTATAATAATAAACCTGACTTAAATAAAATATAACTACGAAATCCTCTTTTGTTTTGTAAAGTTCCAATAATAATTTTTCTGCCTCATCAAATCTGTCTAATGCTATTAATGCCGTGCATATATTTAAAGAATAAATGTATAAATCGTTCAATGCTTTTGCTTCTTTAAACAGCTTTAAAGCTTCTTCGTATTCTTGTGCATAGAAAAATTGTTTTGCAAGCCCGGAACAACACATATGATAATTCGATGCATCTTTGTACATATTAAGCCAGAAAATATCGGAGTTGATATATTTATCTACATTTCTAAAAGATTGAAGAGAAAAAAAAGTCATTAAAACAATAAACATTATTAAGAATAAATTTTTCAGGTTCTTTTTCTTTTTTAGTATAGTGTCTGTTACTTGTATAAATATCATTGTAAGGAAAAATAAAGGTAAGAACAATCTGTGATAAAGAACTTGGTTCTCGTACATAAAAACGGTCGGGAACAAAAGAGCGATTATTGCAAACAATGAAACAATTATTATTCTACGATCTGCAAGCTTTTTATAAAAAGCTATAGCTAAAGCGATAATAAAGAATATAGTTATTGTAATATTCGTTACCGATACTTGTATGTTGTATAAAATTGTGTGTATATAGTCCGGGAAAAGTATTTTCCTTATATATAAAGCCATTACGTTAATAAAATTTATATAAGTGGTTGGGTTTGTTAAAAAATAAAACAAATTCGTTTTCGGAACTGCGGCATTTCTGCATACAAAATATAAAATCGTAGGTACGAGAAGCAACACAAAAAGTTTAATATATTCTTTAACAGTAAATTTATATTTAAAAAGAAAAATAAAAATAAAATATAACGGGAAAAACGCTAATGCGGATTCTTTTGTAAATAGAGACGCCGTATATAACAATATGTAAAGTACCAAATAAATCTTTTTTCCTGATTCCAAATAATCTATAAGGTTTATGAAAGAAAGCAAAACAAATATAGCCAACAAAATTTCCGCACGAGTAGAAACATATGCTGCCGCGGATGATATTACGGGATGAACTGCCAATAATAACAAGAAGAATTTTGAGATAGTCTTATTGAAATTAAGTTTCAATAAAAATAAGTACATAACAAATAAGGCAATAATGAACAAATACAGGTTGCCTAAGTGGTATACTTTTGTGTTATATCCGAACAAAATTGTTTCTATTGAAAAAGTTAAAACCAAAATAGGCCTGTAATACGGAATGGTTGCGTGTTCTTCATTGTAGCAGTTTGTTGTAAATAAAGAGGGAATATTTTTTACCTTTGATATTCTTTCAAGATTGTTGCTGATAGATGTTGTATCATCTAAAGAAAGAAGATCGAAATTTACGGCTTTACCATACATTAAAAAAATAACACATAATAGTGTTAATGCAAAAAATAACTTTGTTGATAAAAAGTTTTTCATAAAACTATTGCCTTTTTAATATATTTGGTCTATTATTTTAACAAATTATGCATTAAATGTATAATTGACTATATTTTATAAAATTTGATAAAATACACAAGTTAAAACACCAATCAAAAAATATTTTATATGGGGGAATATAGTAAATGTCTAAGAGAAATATCATCATTGCTCTGCAATCATTATGTTTATGTTTAGCAATATTTATGGTTTCCGGTTGTTCGGGCGGCGGAAGCGGAAAAAGTGAAGATGCCGTTAAAATTTGGCATTGGATGACAGACAGACAGGAAGCTTTCGAAAAATTAGCAAATGACTACTACAAATTAACGGGAGTAAAAGTTATATTTGAAACATATGCTCCTACCGATGTATATAAGAACAAAATTACTGCGGCAGCAAGCGGACATTTATTACCGGATATTTACAATCCTCAGAGTGATAAGAAAGAATTGGCATCATACATTAATGCCGGATACATTGCGGATTTAACCGATGAAATGAATACCGGTTGGAAAGATGTATTCTTTGAAAAATCTTTAATAGCAAACTCATTTGAAGAAAATAATGAATGGGGTGTAAAACCCGGTATTTACGGAGTTCCATTGGATGTTAGTTCTTTAATGATATACTACAACAAAGATTTGTTTGCACAAGCGGGTTTGGATCCTGAAAATCCTCCTAAAACTTGGCCTGAATTTATAGAAGCAGGTAAGAAGTTAAGAGAAGCAGGAATTCAACCTTTCGTAAGCGGTTTCGGTGAAGCTTGGTTAATCGGTGCATTTGCAGCTTCTTATCAGTGGTCTTTGTTCGGTAAACAAGGAATAATCGATACTATCGACGGAAAAATTCCTTACAACGATCAAAGATGGTTAAAAATATTTAAACTTTTTGAAGAAATGAAAGATAATAAGATGTTTGCTTCCGGAATTGTTACCATGGTAAATAAAGATTCCGAAAGAACATTTGCTACAGGAAGAGCAGCAATGACATTTAACGGTTCATGGGGTGTAAATGTTTATAAATCTATGAATCCTTCATTAAACTATGGTCTTATGTATCCTCCTTCATTACCGGATGCGCCATATCCTTTATTGGTATTCGGCGGAGACGGTTCTTCAATGTTTGTTAATGCAGAATCTCCCAGAAAAGATAAAGCTATTGCTTTCTTAAAATGGTTTACGGAAAAAGATCAACAAGCTTACTTAGCAAAAGAAACGTTAAATATACCTTCAAATAAAGAAAGTGCTGATGATTTACCTGAAATATTACAAGAGTTTTCTAAGAGTATAACAAGAACATTTGAAAACTTACCTAAATTGGAAGCTTGGCAGGTTACAAACTATATCAATATTAATTTGCAGTCCGTAATAATAGGTGAAAAAGATCCTGTTAAAGCTGTAAAAGAAATTCAAGACGAAAAAATAAGACAGATGAAGGTGCAAAAATGATGAATGCATCCCCAAAAGAAAAAACATTCAATATGATGTTTATTTTGCCGGCACTGTTGTTGTTTTTGGTGTTTAATTTATATCCTTTACTCAGAACAATACAGTTAAGCTTTTTTCAGTGGAACGGTATAGATAAAGATATGGTTTTTGTGGGCTTTGCACAATATAAACATATCATATTTAATAATCCCGCATATTGGAAATCGATGTTAAATGCCGGTTACATTACTCTTTTATGTTTAACATTGCAGAACGGTTTAGCTTTACTTCTTGCAATATTAGTTAACAGACAAATAAAAGGGGAAAATATATATAGAGTAATATTTTTCTTGCCGCCTGTACTTTCCGGTATCGTTGTAGGTTTGATATGGAAATTTATGTACGATGGTAATTTCGGTATTTTGAATAGTTGGTTAGCAGCAATAGGTTTTGAACAATTTAAAGATTTTGCCTGGTTATCAGAAATTAAAACGGCTTTGTCTTCAGTAGCCGTAGTTCACATGTGGAAAGGTTTCGGTTATGGTTTCATAATACTTCTTGCCGGTCTTCAAACAATTCCTAATGAATTATATGAAGCTGCGGAAGTTGACGGTGCAGATAAATGGCAACAGTTCAGACATATAACTATTCCTTCCATGATACCTGTTTTTACAATGGTTACGGTATTAACCGTTTTGGGTGCTATGCAGATATTCGATTTGATTTATTCTATGACACAGGGCGGACCTGCAGGTCATACCGATGTGCCTATAACTAAAATTTATCAGTACATGAATAACGGAGAATTCGGATATTCTACCGCTATGGCCGTGATATTCGGTTTAGTTTTGTTAATAGCAAGTATTTTTCAGCTTTACGCAAGTAAAAAATTTAATAAGTAATATATAAAATAGGATA
Source organism: Candidatus Ruminimicrobiellum bubulum (assembly GCA_017651625.1). Classification (GTDB taxonomy): domain Bacteria; phylum Elusimicrobiota; class Endomicrobiia; order Endomicrobiales; family Endomicrobiaceae; genus Ruminimicrobiellum; species Ruminimicrobiellum bubulum. Next base: position 106,808 of record JAGCCP010000030.1, read on the forward strand.
TAAAAATGAACTCATTTAAGGTAAAAAAGAAAATAGTAGATGTTATCACACATGTTATTTTGATAGCTGTAGCATTAACTTGTGTATTCCCTGTTTTTTGGATGTTATCTTCTTCTTTAAAAACAAACGAGGAAATATTCAAAAGTATTACTTTGTTTCCTGAAGCATGGCAATGGAGCAACTATACCGAAGCTTTATTAAAAGCAAAGTTCGGTATGTACTTCTTGAACAGTCTTATTTATACGGTTGTAGGTGTTTCGGCAATCGTTCTTGTAACATCTATGGCAGCTTATGCTTTTGCAAGACTTGAGTTCTGGGGAAAAACAATTTTGTTCTATTTGTTGATATCTACATTGTTAATTCCTATACCTGGTGCATTCGTACCGTTATATCTCTTACTTAAAAGTTTACACTTGTTAGATACAAGAACAGGTCTTTTGTTATGTTATATAAGCGGTGGTATTGCTTTCGGTTTATTCTTGTTGAAAGCTTTCTTTGAAGAATTACCGAGGGAAATAGAAGAAGCAGCCCTTATAGACGGTTGTTCAAGGTTTGGTATATATTGGAGAATCGCTCTTCCTCTTGCAAAACCTGCCGTTGCAACACTTGTTATTATTCAATGTTTAACAATATGGAACGAATTCTTGTTAGCTTTGGTTGTTTTGCAGGATCCTTCCAAAATGCCTATACAAAGAGGTTTGATGGTGTTCCAAGGAACCCACATGACGGATTATCCTCTTTTAATGGCCGGTCTTACAATAGCAACAGTTCCTATAGTAATAATTTATCTTCTTATGCAAAAACACATCGTTAAAGGTATTGCTGCAGGTGCCGTAAAAGGATAAACTCTTAAACCGTTTCTATAATCTTGAGGTTTTTAGAATGTCGGGCAAAGTTATTATTTTTGATTTAGGTAAAGTTATTTTTGATTACGATTTAAACATAATATCTAAATCTCTGTCCGAATACTCGCCGAAAAAAGAATTGTTTGAAGATATTGATGCCTTCATATATACTCACAAAGATTTATTTTTTACCTATGAAAAAGGTTTGATTTCATCTTCCGATTTTTATAAAGAATTTTTAAAGTTAGTAGAAATAAAAGATTTACCTTACGACAAATTTTGCGATATTTGGAACGACATTTTTACACCGATACAAGATGTTATGGACTTAGTAATTTCTTTGGCTCACAGATATGAACTTGCATTATTGTCCAATACCAACGAATTACATTTTGATTATTTATATAAAAAATATTCGGATTTTTTTATGAATTTTAAAAAATTACATTTATCTCATATTATGAATGCAAGAAAACCTGACGCAGAAATTTATGAGCAAGTTTTAAAATATCATAATGTTGAACCGCAAAACATGTTTTTTACGGATGACAATAAAGAAAATGTTTATGCTGCTATGGCTATGGGAATAAAAGCTTTTTCTTTTAAAAATATAATAAAATTAAGACAAGATTTGGAATGTTTCGGAATAGAAGTATGATAAATTTCGGTATAACGATATCAAAACAAAAAGAACTTGAAAACAGATTTATTAAATTAAATATTAAAGAGTGTGACATTATTGAAAAATTTATTCATTCATCGGGAAACGGCGGGCAAAACGTGAATAAAGTTTCGACATGTGTATATTTGAAATATCTTCCGTTAAACATAGAAATAAAATGCCAAAAAGCCAGGACTCAACTGCTTAACAGATATTATGCAAGAAAAATGTTAGCGGAAGAAATTGAAAACAGAATTTTGGGCGAAAAAAGTAAAAAACAAAAAGAAATAGAAAAAATCAGACGACAAAAAAAGAAGAGAAGTAAAAGAGCAAAAGAAAAAATTTTAGAACAAAAAAAGATGAACTCCGAAAAAAAAGAAAACAGAAAGAAGGTTATTATAGAATGAAAATAGCATTAGCGAAAATAAATCAAACAGCAGGTAAAATAGAAGATAATCTTAATAAGATATCTGATTATATAGTCGATGCCGAAAAAGAAAAATGCGATTTAATCGTATTTCCGGAATTTGCAATTTGCGGCGGATATTGCGGAGATTTGCTTTTAAATAAAGATTTTATCGAAGAAAATATAAAGGCGGCAGACAAAATAATTAAAGAAAGTAATATACCCGTAGTTTGCGGAACAGTTACAAAAGACGGAAAAGAAGGTCTGTTAAATTCAGTATCTTTGTTGTATAAAGAATTATCGACGGTAGCTTCCGCAAAATACACTTTAAACGATTCCGCTTTTAACGATATAAAGTATTTTAAAAAATACGATATTATTAATGCTTTAAAAGTTGCAAACAAAAACATAATGTTTGTTGTGATGGATAGTTCCGAAACAATAAAAGAAAATATTACAACTATTTTTAAGGAAACAAAAATAAAACCCGACGTTGTTTTTGTTCTAGGATGCAGTCCTTATTACTGCGGAAAAATCGAAGAATATAAAAACTTAATGAAAGATCTTGCCGTACAAACCAAAGCGGAATATGCTTATTTAAACATGCTCGGAGGAAACGATGGCTTTGTTTTTGACGGACTTGCAATATATACAGATAAAAATGGCAACTTTAAATTAATAGAACAATCTTTCGAAGAAAAACTTATAATAATTGATACCGACGGACAAAATATTGAAAACAAACAGAACGATAAAAATAAAGAAGTGTATGATGCTTTAGTTTTAGGACTAAAAGATTATATGAAAAAAAATAAATTTAAAAAATGTACTTTAGGTATAAGCGGGGGAATAGATTCTGCATTAGTTGCTGCTATTGCCGCAGATGCCATAGGTTCGGAAAATGTTTTGGGCGTATTAATGCCGTCGAAATATACTTCTAAAGAATCTATAGATTGTGCTTTGGAGTTATGCAAAAATTTAAACATTCAAACAAAAACTGTTCCCATACACGATATTTATGAAACTTATATTAAAATACTTACACCTTCTTTCGAAGGAAAAGGTAAGGATTTAACCGAAGAAAATTTACAGGCAAGAATAAGAAGTAATATTTTGATGGCATTATCCAATAAATTCGGATATTTTGTTTTATGTACGGGAAATAAATCGGAAGATGCGGTAGGTTACAGCACACTTTACGGTGATGCAACAGGAGGATATTCTCCTATATCGGATTTATATAAAAAAGATGTTTACGAACTTTCAAGATACAGAAACACCATTTCAAACGTAATTCCTGAGTTTATAATAACAAGACCGCCGACTGCGGAACTCAGAGAAAATCAAAAAGATTCCGATTCTTTACCGGAATACGATATTTTAGACGATATTTTAACAAAAATTTTAGATAAACAAATGACATATTCTCAAATAACAGAAAGCGGTATAAAAGAAGAAGTATTAAATAAAGTTTGGAAATTGTTGTCCATATCGGAATATAAAAGAAGACAATCTCCGTTAGGAACAAAAGTTTCAAAATCCGCCTTCTTAAGAGATATTACTTTGCCTATGAGTAACGGATATATATGGAAAAAGACACAAAAATAAATTATGATTCGGTAAAAGGTCACAGACAAAGAGTAAAAGAAAAATTTTTGAAAACGAATTTTGAAGGTTGGCACGACTACGAAATTTTGGAGTTTATATTATTCTTTTCTATCCCCAGAAGAGATACAAAAGATATAGCAAAAGCTCTTATAAAAAAGTTTGGCAGTTTAAAAGAAGTTTTACTGGCTGATTACGATAAATTAAAAGAAATTTTTGATTGCATTGATGGTGTAGGATATCACTCAATATTTTTCTTTCGTTTTTTAAAAGAAATTTCAGTAAAATATTCCGAATTTCAAATGAAAGAAAAGAAAAAACTTTCTTCTCCGTCGGATGTGTTTGAGTTTTTAAAAAATAATGTTGGAACATTACCTGAAGAAAAGATGGTTGCCGTATTTTTAAATGCTTCCAATAAAGTTATATGTTGTGATAATATAAGTGATGGAACTGTAGCCAGGTCTGCGGTGTATCCTTCAAAAATCGTAAAGAATGCTGTTTTGAAGGATGCAAGAAGTGTAATAGTTGCTCATAATCATCCGGGGGGTGTTTGCAAACCTTCACAAAATGATATAATAGCAACCGAAGCAATACAAAAAGCTTTAAAGACAGTAGATGTTATTTTGTTAGATCATATAATAGTTACAAATTCAGATTTTTACAGCTTTAAGGATAACGGTCTTATATAGGAGAAAAAAATGAGCGGTTTATTCGGTGTAGTTTCAAAAAAGAAAGACAGTTGTATAGATTCTTTGATTTACGGAACTGATTATCAGGCACATATGGGCTCGGAATACGGCGGATTGGCAGTATTGGGTAATAACGTTTTTGCAAGATTTATTCATAGAATGAGTAATGCCAATTTCAGAGATAAATTTTTTGAAAGTATAAAAAATATTGAAGTACACAGCGGTATAGGTGTAATAAGTGACTTGGAAGAACAACCGATATATATGAAATCAAAAGTAGGGGAATTTTGTATCGTTACTTCCGGAAGAATCGTAAATATGGAAGAACTGGCAAAAGAGATGATGGATGCGGGAATATGTTTCAGTGAATTCAGTAAATCTCATGTAAATATGACCGAACTTGTAGCAAGAATCATTTCCACCGGTAAAACAATACCCGACGGAATAAAATTGATGTTCAGCAAAATAAAAGGATCTTGTTCTTTGCTTGTACTTGCAAGAGAAGGTATTTATGCCGCAAGAGATTATTTCGGAAGAACAGCTTTGGTTTTGGGACAAGACTCAGAATCTTTTGCTGTTTGTTCGGAAACTTGCGGTTTTGCAAATTTAGGATACAGAACAATAAGAGATTTAAATCCCGGTGAAATTATTTTAATAAGCGATACGGAAGTTAAAGTATTGGAACCCGGATACAAAGAAAAGAAAATATGTACTTTCTTATGGATATATACCGGATTTCCGTCATCAAGTTATGAAGGATTAAATTCGGAAATAATAAGAGAAAGAAGCGGAAAACTTCTTGCAAAAAGAGATAAAGGTATAAAAGCGGATTTGGTTGCCGGTGTTCCGGATTCAGGTCTTGCACATGCAATAGGTTATTCAATGGAATCGGGTATTCCGTTTAGAAGACCGTTAGTGAAATATACACCTACTTACGGAAGAAGTTATGCACCTCCGTCACAACATTTAAGAGATTTAACCGCAAGAATGAAACTTATTGCTATAAAAGAAGTTATCGAAGGTAACAGTCTTATCCTTTTGGAAGATTCTATAGTCAGGGGAACACAATTAAAGAATTTTACCGTTGAAAAAATTTGGAATTGCGGAGCAAAAGAAATACATGTTCGTCCTGCATGTCCTCCGTTAATGTTCCCTTGCACATATTGTAACTCCACAAGAACAAACAGTGAACTTATAACAAGAAGAGCAATAAGAGAAATAGAAGGCAGTGATATAGAAGATATTTCGGAATATCTTGACCCAACGACCGAAAAATATGCTAAAATGATAGAGTGGATCAGGAAGTATTTGAATATTACGTCTTTGAAATATCAAACATTGGAAGATATGATAGAAGCAATCGGTTTACCTGAAGAAAATCTTTGCACATATTGTTGGAACGGTAAAGGTAACGGTTGCAAAGGCTGTAAAAAGACGGAATAATAGAAGATTGGAAGAATAGAAGATTAGAAGGAAAGAGGAAAAATAATTAATAACAAAATTTGCAAAGCAAATTTTACAACTTAGCATCTAAGCTTCTAATCCTCAAATCATCCAAACTTCAAACATTGGGGCTATAGCTCAGTTAGCAGAGCGCTTGCATCGCATACAAGAGGCCGGGGGTGCAACTCCCCCTAGCTCCATTTTTTTATTGACTTTTTATACCGATAAGTAGTAAAATCATAATGTCATTTTTAGAAAGAAAAAGAAGGATTTTATAATATGACTTTAGCACCAAGTGTGTTGTTTAATATAGGAAGTTTTCCTGTTACAAACACATTACTTACCACAATAGTTGTAGATGTTATTATTATTGCGCTCGTTATAGTTTTTAACAAGTGTTTATCTCTTTATCCGAAAGGAATACAAAACTTTTTGGAAATGGTTTACGAATACTTCTACAATGCAACAAAAGAAGTTTCAAGTAAAGTTGAAATCATATATCCGTGGGTTATCACTTTTTTTATTTTCATAGTAATTTCTAACGTATTGGGACAGTTCCCGGGTTTTGAAACAATAAGATTTCATGCCGCAGGTACAGGGGAAGAAGGTGTACCTTTATTCAGAACGGCAACAAGTGATTTAAATGTTACTCTTGCATTTGCCGTTATATCAATAGTTATGTGTCATTTTTATTCAATAAGATATACCGGTATAAAAAGTTATATCGGCAGATTCCTTTCTTTAAGCCCTATATTTTTATTTGTAGGTCTTTTGGAATTTATAGGTGAGTTTACAAAAATTATATCGTTGTCTTGTAGGTTGTTTGGAAACCTGTTTGCAGGGGAAAGTGTTATGGGAACAATTTCATCCATGAGTATCAAAATATTGGGAATAAATATTCCTTTACCGTTTTTCGGTGTTCCTGTACCGTTTATGATGTTGGAACTTATGGTTGCGGTTATCCAGGCAATTGTTTTTGCCATGCTTACAATGGCATTTATGAGTATAATGCTTGAAAAACATTAATATAATTCAGAAGGATATTTAGGAGGAAGCAAAGATGGTTATTACATTGACAGGTGGTATTATTATTGCAATAGGAGCTTTAGGACCTGGTCTTGGTATCGGTTTAATAGGTGCAAAAGCAGTTGAAGCAATCGGAAGAAATCCGGAAGCAGCCGGTAAAATAATGGTAAATATGCTTATAGCTATGGCATTTGCCGAATCTATCGCTATTTATTGTTTAATATTTGCATTTATGAAGTAATTTTATGGATATAATAACAAATATATTAAACTTATTCGGGTTGGAAGGTAAGCTCTTTATAGCACAGATAATAAACTTTGCTATATTGTTGATTATCTTAAAAATTTTCTTATATAAACCGATTGCACAAATATTAGAAGAAAGAAAAGCAAAAATAAAGCAAGGTCTCGACGATGCTGAAAATGCTAAAAAAGCATTGGTAGATGCAGATAATCAAAAAACTTTAATTTTGAAAGAAGCAAAAGTCGACGCCGATAAAATTTTGGAAAACACAAAAGTTTCTTCCGAAAATTATAAGCAAAAATCTACCGAAGATGCAAAAAAACAAGCTGCGGAAATTGTTGATAATGCAAAAAAACAAGCTCAAGACGAGTTTGTAAAAGCAAGTAAACAAGTCGGAGCTATGTCAGTAGATTTATCTAAAAAAATAGTAGCAAAAATATTGTCTGAAATTTTTACCGAAGAAGACAAGAACACTGTTCTATCCAAAGCGGTAGAAAAAATAGAACAAGGCGGATATGAAAAAACAGCAAATTAAACAATTAGCGCTTTCTATAGTTGAAACGGGGGAAATATCTCCGTCTGTTTCCGAATGGATAAATAAAAATTTATCAAAAAGTGAGCTAAAACTTTTTGTAAATTATTTGGAAAGAGCATTAAAAGAAGCTACCGTTACCGTAAGGTATGCGGGAAATCCGTCGCAGGCAACAAAAAACAAAATTCAAAAAATGTTTCCCGACAAGAATCTTGTTTATGTAAGAGACGATAAAGAAATCGGTGCGGGAATCAGATTTGAATTCGGCGATTATATTTTAGATTACACTGTAACAAATATGATTGTAAAAATAATGAAAGATATAAGAGAGAGTTTATGAAACCAGAAGAACTTATAAAACAGATAGAAGAAAAACTTAATTCCGTAGACATTAGTCCTGAACTTGTTAATTACGGTATAGTTGAAACCGTAGGAGACGGTATCGTTAAAGCTACCGGCCTTTCAGGTGTAGGTTACGGAGAAGAAGTTGAATTTGAAAACAAAGCTAAAGGCTTGGTTTTGAATTTGGATGAAGATGCCGTTTATATCGTGTTACTTTCCGATATAGAAGTTACCAGAGGAATGAAAGTATCCACAACGGGAAAAATTCTCGGTATAAATGTATCCGACAAATTGATAGGAAGAGTTATCGATCCTACATGCAAACCGTTAGATGAAAAAGAACTTAAAATAGACGACGGAAAACTTTATCCGTTGGAAAAAATTGCTGCGGGTATTATTGAAAGAAGTCCTGTAGACAGACCTATAAAAACAGGTATTAAAGCTATCGATGCCATGATACCTATAGGAAGAGGTCAAAGAGAACTTATTATCGGTGACAGAAATACCGGTAAAACAGCAATTGCCATAGATACAATTATCAACCAGAAAAAATTGGATTTGGGATTAAAAAGAGTTATTTGTATATATTGTGCGATAGGTCAGAAAAGATCTAACGTTGCATCACTTGTTGCAAAACTCAAAGAAGCAGGTGCAATGGACTACACAATAGTAGTTTCAGCAACCGCTTCGGATCCTGCATCTTTACAATACATAGCACCTTTTGCAGCTTGTGCAATCGGTGAATATTTTATGGAAAAAGGCGAAGATGTTCTTGTTGTATATGACGATTTAACAAAACATGCTTGGGCTTACAGACAAATATCGTTGTTACTTAAGAAACCTGCAGGTAGAGAAGCATATCCCGGAGATATCTTCTATTTACATTCAAGATTACTTGAAAGAGCAGTAAGACTTTCCGACAAAAACGGCGGAGGAACATTAACGGCTCTTCCTATAATAGAAACTCAAGGAAACGATGTTTCCGCATATATTCCTACAAACGTTATTTCTATTACCGACGGACAGATTTATCTCGAAGGAGATTTGTTCAATGCCGGTGTAAGACCTGCACTTAACGTAGGTTTGTCTGTATCCAGAGTAGGTGGAGCGGCACAAACGAAACCTATGAAACAGTTGGCAGGCCCTGTAAGACTTGAACTTTCACAGTTCAGAGAATTACAAAGTTTTGCTCAGTTCGGCAGTGATTTGGATGAAGATACATTAAATAAGATTAACAGAGGTAAAGTTTTAACCGAAGTATTAAAACAGCCTCAATATAAACCTTTTGATGAAGCATCCGAAATCATTGCAATATATTCTGCAACATCAGGTTGTTTAGATGATGTTAAAATAGACGATATCATGTCTGCGGAAAACAAGATTATCGAGTTTGTAAAATTAAATTATAAAGATTTGGTTAAAAAACTCGGTGAAAACAAAAAGTTGGATGAACAAACATTATCGGAACTTAAGAATGCGATAATGGAATGTAAAAAAACAATTTAATGAGAAAATATAATGGCGGAAAACTTACAACAAGTAAAAAAAAGAATTAAAACGGCCGACAGCATAGCTCAAATAACAAAGGCTATGGAAATGATTGCCGCTTCTAAAATAAAAAAAGCACAATCTGCCGTTGAAAAGAATAAACCTTATGCCGACAGAGTAAAATTTATCGTGCAGAAAATATTGGCTGAAAACAGCGATTTGGCATTAAATTCATCTTTTATAAGTTTGAATTCGAACTCTTCAAAAAAATTGGTTTTCGTTATTTCAAGCGATAAAGGTTTGTGCGGCGGTTTACTTGCAAATATTTATAAACAAGTTTACACCAATGTAACAAAAGATGATTATGTTGTTACAATAGGTAAAAAAGCTCAAAACTTTTGTATAAAGAACGGTTACAATGTTAAAGCATCTTTTAATATGGGATCTTCATTTCCTAAATACGAAAGCATATTTCCTATATTGAAGATAATGCAAAACTTGTATGAAACAAAAGAAATATCGGCAGTAGATGTTATTTATACTAATTTCAAGAATCGTTTGGTTCAGGAAGCTGTAACAAAAGTTCTTGCACCGATAGAAAGAGATGAAAATTTTGTAAATAAAGGGGAACATGTTTTTGAACCTTCTTCCAAAGAAGTGTTGGATCAGTTGATTCCTTATTATTTTGAAGCATTGTTTTATAATATGTTAATGAATGCTTATGCAAGCGAGCAGGCTGCAAGAATGTCTGCAATGAGCAATGCAAACGAAAATGCAAAAGAAATATCTGCATCGTTAACAATAGTTTATAATAAGTCCAGACAAGAAAAAATCACTAATGAAATTCTTGATTTGGCAAACGGACAAATACATTAAAAATTTGCCTATGGCAAATTTGGAAGAATGGAAGATTAGAGGTATGGAAGATTAGATGAAAAGAGGAAGAATAAATAATAACAAAGTTTGCATAGCAAATTTTATATTTATGCTTCCGATCATCAAATCTTCAAATCATCCAATCTTCAAAAACACGAAGTGATTTTTAATTATTAGAGGATATAGGTATGGAAAAGATTAATAAAGGTGAAGGTTTTGTTATAAGAGTTCAAGGAGCCGTTGTTGATGTAAGATTCAACGATGAAACACCTGAAGTTTACGAAGCTCTTAACATAACAATGAAAAACGGTTCCAAACTCGTTTTGGAAACAATGTTCCAAATGGATAATTTCGAAGTAAGAACAATAGCTTTAGGTTCTACAGACGGATTAAAAAGAGGAGATAAAGTTGTAAGAACTAATGCTCCTATTTCTGTTCCTGTGGGAGAAAAAACATTAGGAAGAATTTTCAATGTTTTAGGTCAAGCCGTAGACGGATTGGGAGAAATTACAAAGAAAGATAGCGAGTTTGCACCTATACATAAACCGTCACCGAAACTTTCGGAACAGAAAACCACACCTGAAATTCTCGAAACAGGTATAAAAGTTATAGATTTAATTTCACCTTTTACAAAGGGTGGTAAAATCGGTATATTCGGCGGAGCCGGAGTAGGAAAAACCGTTGTTGTTAAAGAGCTTATAAGAAATATCGCTATGGAACACGACGGACATTCCGTATTTGCCGGAGTAGGAGAAAGAACAAGAGAAGGTACCGACTTGTGGATGGAAATGAAAGAATCCAACGTTTTAGATAAAACCGTTCTCGTATTCGGACAAATGAACGAGCCTCCGGGAAGCAGAATGAGAGTTGCTTTGACCGGTCTTACAATGGCAGAATATTTCAGAGATCAAAAGAACGAAGATGTGCTTTTGTTCATAGATAATATTTACAGATTCGCACAGGCAGGCAGTGAAGTTTCGGCTTTGCTCGGTAGAATGTCATCTGCCGTAGGTTATCAACCTAACTTGGCACAAGATATGGGTGAATTACAGGAAAGAATCGCATCAACAAACAAAGGTTCCGTAACATCGGTTCAGGCTATATATGTTCCTGCCGACGATTACACAGATCCTGCACCTGTAACAATTTTCTCTCATTTGGATGCAACAATTACATTGGACAGAGCAATCGTAGAACAAGGTCTTTATCCTGCAGTTAACCCGTTAACATCATCTTCAAGACTTCTTGATCCTAACACGGTAGGAAAAGATCATTACGAAGTAGCTATGAGTGTTAAGAAAATATTACAGAAATATAAAGACTTGCAGGATATTATCGCTATTTTGGGTATGGATGAGTTATCCGATGAAGATAAGTTAACAGTTGCAAGAGCAAGAAAAATACAAAAATTCCTTACACAACCGATGTTCGTTGCAGAAACATTTACCGGTTTGGAAGGAAAATATGTTAAAATTGAAGATACGGTAAAAGGTTTTAAAGAAATTATCGAAGGTAAATACGACGATATTTCAGAACAGCACTTCTATATGGCGGGAACAATAGAAGAAGTTGTAAAAAGGGCTAATAAATAATGGCTAATATTTATAAATTAGATATATTATCTCCGGAAGGAACTACTTTTAGCGGAAATGTTAAACAAGCGACATTCCCTACCACTTCCGGTTTAATTACAATACTTGCGGGACATACCGCTTTAATAACTAATCTTTCTCAAGGGGATATCGAAATAGAACCTGAAGAAGGGGAAAAGAAAAGTATTGCAATATCGGGCGGTTTTTTGGAAGTATCTGAAAATATGGTAAGTGTAGTTGCGGATTTTGCCGTAAGAAGCGAAGATATAGACGACAACTTAATAGAAAAAGCAAAGAGATATGCCGAAGAACAGAAAAAGAAAAAAGATAACGTTAATACGGAAATGGCAGAAAGAGAATTACAAAAAGCAATATTGGCACTTAAAGTTTTGGAACATAATAAACTAAAAAGAAAGAGTAAAGGAGTAAAATATTGAAAAAATTCAATTTATTCTTAACAGCTTTATTTGTTTGTAGTATTTTTATGTTTTCATGTTCTTCAGCACAAAAAGAAAAAGTTTCTTCTATGGAGGCTACCGAAGAAGGTGACGAAGTAGCCCAGGAACAAGTTGTATTTACAACAAAAAAACTTACAAAATCAGATATAAAATCTAAGACTTATGCTTATATTCTCGAAGGAAAAACTGTTGCAACCGAAATCGTCGATACAAAAGGTGAAGTTATATTTTTCCAAGGAGAAATTCCTAACGGACTTATTAAGGAATACGATGCGGATAACAATATAGTATCCGAAATGAATTATAATGCCGGAAAACTCGAAGGTGTTACAAAAACGTTTTATCCGGGCGGAAAAACAGTTTCTTCCGTAAAAAATTACAGAAGCGGTATTTTAGAAGGTAAAGTTATAGAATACTACGAAAACGGAAACAAGAAATTGGATTCCAATTATAAAGACGGTATTTTAAACGGAACCGTAAAAAAATATTCCATGTCGGGCACATTGTTATCAAGCGCACAATATTCCGACGGGCAATTGGAAGGTATGTATAAAGAGTATTTTGTTACCGGAACACCCAAAATAGAAACCGAATATTATAACGGTTTAAAAGAAGGTTTAAGTAAAGAATATTTTTCGGGCGGAATATTAAAATCTCAGTATAATTTTTCTCAAGGAAAATTGGAAGGTGATTCTCATATATATTATGAAGACGGCAGCATAAACAAAATAGAAAAATATAAAAACAATAAATTGAACGGTGATACAAAAATATACAGTAACAATAATTCCGAAATTCCTTTATACGTAGATACTTATGTAAACGGAAAAAAGAAAGTAAGAAAAGCTTTCAGCAGTAAAGGTGAACAAATTTTTAAAATACAATATTAAAAAATAGTAGAGAGGTTTGGTTATGTCAGGTCATAATAAGTGGGCAAGTATTAAGCACAAAAAAGCAGCTACAGATGCTAAAAGAGGTAAAATTTTCACAAAGATAATCAGAGAAATAGTTGTTGCAGCTAAGGAAGGCGGAGGAGTAATAGAAAACAACGCAAGATTAAGAAAGGCAGTTGATGATGCAAGAGAAGCAAATATGCCTCAAGATAATATTAAAAAAGCTATTCAAAGAGGAACAGGTGAACTTCCGGGTGCTGTTTACGAAGAAAACACGTACGAAGGTTACGGTCCTGCAGGTGTAGCTTTGATAGTTGAAACAACTACGGATAACAAAAACAGAACAGCTTCCGAAATAAGAAAAATATTTTCAAAACATTCCGGAAGTATGGGAGAATCCGGTTGTGTAGGTTGGATGTTCTCCAAAAAAGGTTTTATTTCAATAGATAAATCAGCAGGTGACGAAGATACAATTATGACAGTAGCATTGGATGCCGGTGCGGAAGATTTTGTTGCGGAAGACGATTGTTACGAAATATATACAACAACAAACGATTTTAATTCCGTTTTAGATGCAATAAAAGCTAAAAATATTCCTGTTGCGGAATCCGAAATAACAATGATACCTCAAACATATGTAAAACTCGAAGGTGATAATGCCGAACATATGTTGAAATTGTTAGACGAATTGGAAGAACATGATGATGTTAAAGACGTTTATTCCAATTTCGATATATCTAAAGAAGATATGGAAAAATACGGAGCATAATGATAGTATTGGGAATAGATCCCGGTTTGGCAATGCCCGGCTGGGGAGTAGTATATAAGGGGAAAACCGATAAGCTTACTTGTTTGGCTTACGGTTGCATGAAAACGTACCCCAAAGACACTTTAGCCGACAGACTAAAGTTCATATTCACAGAAACACAAAAAATCGTAGATACATATAAACCTGAAGTAGTTGCTATGGAAGATATCTTTTTTTTAAAAGGATCTAAAGTCATAGCAACTATCGGTCAGGCAAGAGGCGCCTTAATATCGGCGGTAGTAACAAAAGACCTTCCTTTATTCGAATATAATCCGAGAACAATAAAAATGGCTTTAACCGGTTACGGATTAGCCGACAAGTATCAAATGCAACATATGGTAAAAACTATGTTGGGATTAAAAGAAATTCCTAAACCGGATGATGCTGCAGATGCTTTGGCCATGGCAATTTGTCATATTAATACTAACAGATTTATTGTGAAATAAATCTGTTACCATTATATCGAACGAATATTTTGGACTACACTTTTGCATTTTAAAATCTTATGTACCGCTTTTGCGATATGTACACCGCAATTTTAAAATGCTTCAGTTCGTCACAAACTATTCGTTCTCTAACGACCACGACAAAAGGAAAAAACTGTCATTCTGAACTTGATTCAGAATCTATCAAAATATCTTTCCTATTGGTCATTTTTGCCTCCAAAGGATTTATAGATTTTAAATTATAACGAAGTATTTGCTGTTTGCCGTTGTCGTTGGTTGCTCTCAAAGAGTTTCAAAGTTTTTGTTTAGAATGAAGCATTTGCCGACTGTGGTGTACTGAAATGTAAGCGGTAGCGGATGGTACATAAGGGAGGCAAATGCGAAATTATAAGTAAAAAATTAAACTCGTTTCGCTAAATATAAAAAAGAATTATCTCCACGGATAAAATTCTTGATCTATCTCTTTAGTTCCGTCTTTTTTGGTGAGTGTGGGGACATTGGATTTCATTTCAAACTTTAAATAGAACTCGAAATATTCTTCTCTAAGCCTGAAACTTGCCCCTAAATTGAAACAATGTAAGTCTCTGTATACTTTTAACTCTTGATCTCTTTTAGACCACTTATTTTCCGTATAATGGCTTGTTATTCTTATAAGATAATCAAGTCTCCACTTTGAATTTAACCAGAAACCTATACCGGAAACCAAATCAACTTCTTCGGGTCTGGTTTGATAATAGAAAGCGGAAAACTTAAAATAAAATCTTTCTAATTTTCCGAACATAGAATCAAACTGTAAAGAATTGAATTTGAACGGATGTAAATCTTGAGTTTGTTTTAAAAAGATTGTCACTTTTGATGACGGAACATAAGTTATTTCCGTTATAAACGGATACCAATCTATATAACCCAAATTTTCCAAATCTCTTAAATCGTAACCGGTGGTATTTCTTACCGTTAAATTGGAGTTTGTATAAATGTAATTGTTAAATAAAATAGCATTTTGTTCTACACCTTTATCTTCTGCATCGGTATCTATGTTTAATCTGTTAATGTCAGACCTTAATCTTGCATTGTACGATAAGTTCCAATCCATCCACCATGTAGGTCTGTATCTTGTGTTAAAAGAGCCGTAATACCTTGTAGTTAAGTTTTTATCGTCATCTTCGGGATTTATACTGTCATAAAAAGTTCCGTTTACGCCTAAAGTAGGTTTTACCGTCATTCTTTTTGATACTTTATAATCTTTTGTTATATTATAGTCGGCAGTTGCACTTATTCTTCTATAGTCGTAAGTGTTGGAAGAATATTCCATTTCATAATTTGTTTTGTTTTCCAAATTAAATGTAAAACTGCTGTAAGCACCTAACGTTTTTGTAGGATACAAAGAATAATAAACCTGCGGTAATATTAAATAAGAACCGTTCTGAATTTTATCTGTTATCGGATTATATATTTGATACAATTCGGACATTACTCTTAAATTTGATTTTTTGCTCTGTCTTGTAATTGAGACATAAGATCTTCTTTTGTTTAATACTCTGTCCCAATCGTCAAGTGAGTATCTGTTATTAAAATAAGAATCACTCACAAATTCCGCATGAGATTGTATCAACCATAAATCGTTTATTTTTTGCCAATAAGAAGGCTTTATCATCCATCTTTGCGAGTCTTCTTTTCTGTCTTGTGTTCCGTATGCATATAAAGTAGCTTTTAAGTTATCTTTATCGTAATAGTTTGTTTCGAGTCCTACACCTTCGCCTCTTGTGCCTAAATAGTCTAATAAAAGGGCTGAATTTAATTTATCTGTAAATTTATACTTTAACTTAGCTTTTGCCGATAAACCACCATCGTTAGTGTATCCGGGCTCGATTTCGTAACTGAATTTACTATCCGAACTTGCCAAATTTCTTGTATATTTAGGAAAATAAAAAACAGGAACTTTACCTACATAATAAGTTGCTTTATAAATCGTTATTCTTTTATCTACAATATAAACACCTTTTTTAGCAAAAGCATAGTGGTGGGGATTATCCAAATCGCAGTTTGAAAGTTTTACATTTTCTATCTCGTAAGTATCCGAAGAAAGTTTTACCATTTTTTCGGCTTTAAAAAATATTGATGATGATGTTCCGAACGTATTTTCAAGATCGCCTTGCTCTTTAGCCATATCGTATTCGATTTTATCTGACATTAAAAGACTTTTCTCTTCCGAAATTTCAACATTTCCCTCGGCTTTAAGATGTTGATCTCTTATTCTCATTTCAATGTTATCGGCTTTTATTATTTTATCTGTCCATTCAAGTTCAACGTTACCTTCGGCAGTAATAATTTCATCATCTTGCTGGTATGTTAAAGAATCTGCTTTTATCGTCACTTCATAAGCACAAAAAGCCTTTGAAGTAAAAATAAACGATAAACACAATATAGATAATAAGAAGATTGTTTTTTTATGAAGCATTTGTTAGTTTTTTACAAGCATCGCCGCACCTACAACACCGAGCTTGCTTGTATATTTAGACACCACAATTTTACAAGCTTTTGCAGCAGTTTTAAATGCTCTCTTTTTTATTTGTTCTTTAGCGGGTTTAATAATTAAGTCGCCGGCATTGCTTATTCCGCCACATAAAACGATACAGTCCGGATTAAAGAAGTCTATAATGTCGGACAACAATATTCCTAACTTTTCTCCTGCATTGTTCCAAACTTTCTTTGCAACAACATCGCCCTTTTCGGCAGCTTGAGATAAAAGTTTAGGGGTGATTTGTTCTATATCGTTATTTGCTAATTTCATTATATATTTAGATTTTTTTGTTTTAAGCAAATCTATTGTTTCTTTTACGATGTGTCTTACACCGATATATGTTTCGGCACAACCGTAATTTCCGCAATTACATTTTCTACCGTCGGGAACTACCGTAATATGACCTATTTCGCCTGCGGTTCCGTTGTTACCTCTGAAAAGTTTTTTATTAATTATTATGCCTCCGCCTACACCGGTTCCCAATGTTACACAAACCATATTGTCGGCTTTAGCTTTAATATCGAGCCAATAAGCACCTATTGCGGCAGTATTGGCATCGTTATCTACAAAAACTGTTTTTTTAGTGATTTTTTCAATATCTCTTTTTAACTGAACTTTGTTCCATTTAGGAAGGTTAGGGGAAAGACGAACTATTCCCTGTCTGAAATCTATATCACCTGCAATACCTATACCGATAGTTTTTACCTTGTTGTAGTTTTTGAATTTTTTAAATACTTCCACTATATTTTCAATGACTGATTTCGGGCTTGCATTTATATCCGTATTAACAACTGCTTCTTCCACAACATTAGCTTTGTCGTCTACTATCGCTATCTTTATTAATGTTCCGCCCATATCTACACCAAGATAATAATTAGTCATTTGTTTCCTCTTATGAAATTTAGTATTGTTCCCGCTAAATAAAAGGAACCTAAACATATATAAACGTCGTTATTTTTTATGTTTTTAAAAAAATTTTTTACCGTATCGTAAGTATAAATATTTTTGTTATCGATATATTTAGAAAACTCTTTTTTTAAATCATTTGTATCTACTGCACGTGAATTTTCCACTTTCAATAAACTTACATTATTAAAAACTTTTGATACCGTTTTTATTACCGCTTTAACATCTTTTTCTTGCATTACGGCAAACAAAAGTTTTGTCTTATTTTTGCAAAAAGGGGATTTTTTATACAAAGATATAAAATTTTCTATTGCTTGTATATTGTGTGCCCCGTCGATAATAAAAGAACATTTTTTACTGTCTGTTTTATATTTCCTGCAATCAAATCGTGCAGGCCATTTTATATTTTTACAAACTTTCTTTATAATACTGAACTTTATTTTTGTTAAATCTTTTTTCAGTATTTCACAAACAACTAAAGCCATCGCTGAATTATATACTTGAGAGTCACCCAATAAAGAAAATTTTACGGCTAAATTTTTGTTTAAGCCGTAATATTTTATTTCTTGTGTTAACTTTTTCCAGTTATAACTTTTATGTTCGGCTTTAAAATCTTTATTGTAAAGAAAAACTTTTGCATTTTTTGTTTTAGCAACTTTTTTTATTTCACAAAGAGCATCTCTTTTTATATTTCCGCATACTACGGGAATATCTTTTTTTATAATACCGGCTTTTTCAAAAGCTATCTTTTTTAAAGTATTACCTAAAACTTCCGTATGATCAAAATCTATACTTGTAATAACAGAAACTAAAGGAGTAACAATGTTTGTAGCATCAAGTCGCCCGCCCAATCCTGTTTCAAGTACTGCAATATCAACTTTATTCTTAACGAAATATATAAATGCAAGAGCAGTAATATATTCGAAATATGTAAGTTTATACTTTTTAGATATATTTGAATATTTTTTGTCTAACGATTTCAGTTGCCTGTCTGTTATAGGTAAAGAATTAATCTGTATTCTTTCGTTTATTTTAATAAGGTGGGGAGAAGTATATAAACCTGTTTTGTATCCCGAACCTATTAAAATTTCCGAAATTGTTTTAGCCGTAGAACCTTTACCGTTAGTTCCGGCAATATGAACATATTTTATTTTATCATATTCCACGCCGATGTCGGACAAGAACTTCTTTATTCTGTCCAATCCGAGCACCATTGTTTTATATTCTTTTCCAGATTCAACTGAAATCATTTTGCTTTAAATACAAAGAACTTTATTATTTTTATTATGGTATCTTTTAAGTTTTTTCTTTCAACCACCATATCAACCATACCGTGTTTTAACAAGAATTCGGATAACTGGAACCCTTTCGGTAATTGTTGTCTTATGGTTTGTTCTATAACTCTGGGACCTGCAAAACCTATTAAAGCATTCGGTTCCGCTATTATAACATCACCGAGCATTGCAAAAGATGCAGCAACACCGCCGGTTGTAGGATCCGTTAATACGGAAATAAAGGGCAATCTCTTTTGGCTTAACTTTGCAAGAGCCGCAGACGTTTTTGCCATTTGCATTAAAGAAATAATACCTTCCTGCATTCTTGCACCGCCGGATGCGGCAACAATAATTACAGGGATTTTTCTTTCTACGGCTTTTTCTATTAGACGAACAATTTTTTCGCCTACAACAGAGCCCATACTTCCGCCCATATATTCAAAATCCATTACACCTATTGCAACCGGATATCCGCCCATTTTGGCTTCGCCGGTACAAATGGCATCTTTTACCTTATAAGAATCTTTCTTTACTTTATATCCCGGGAACCCTATTACATCTACAGGTTTTAAGTCGGAATTTAATTCTTTAAAAGAACCTTTATCCGTTAAAAATGCTATTCTTTCTTTTGAATTTAATCTAACATAGTATCCGCACTTCGGGCATACCATAAAGTTTTCTTCAAAATCTTTTTGAAAGATTATCTGTTCGCATTTTTTACATTTTGTCCACAATCCTTCAGGTAATCCTTTCTTGTTACTAACAGATGTAACCATCATTTTTATGTACCTCAATAAGTTATGTTTTTATCAAACAAATTTAATCTTAAATATTATACAAATTTTTTACTTAAATAGATACAACTCACGGACAGGTCAAAATTATCGGCTTGAAACTTAAAGAAAAAGATATTAAACTATTGTATTATTATAATATTATATATACAATGGGTAAAATGTATGAAGAAGATATTAAGTGTGGTTATTGCTTTATGCTTTATTAACTTAACGATAGTCGACATTTACGGCAGTCTTATGCCGGAAACTACCGCTGTTGCCGTTAGCGGTGCTGCCGTGATTGCCAATTATCCCGTACTTCCGGAAGATATAGGTAAAATCGTTCAAGATATGTATGTTTTGGGTAACAGAACTGTAATCAATGTTCAAGATTTGCATGCCGATGAAAATACTCAGAAAAACATTATTTCCATATTGGAGTTTATTGTAAACAACTACAATGTACAAAACATATACTTTGAAGGTGCTATCGGCGATTTGGATTTCGGTTGGCTAAATACCATAAAAGATGAAAAACTTAAAAAAGATATCGCAAATAAACTTTTATCCGAAGGAAAAATTACCGGTGCGGAATATTTCGGTTTTTTCAACAAAAGGAAAGATATTTCTTTTAAAGGATTGGAAGAAGAAAAAGTATATAAAGAAAATTTTGTTCTTTTGGAACAAATGTACGAAAACAGGAACATAATAAAAGCTGAAATGGAACAAATATCCGACAATTTAAAACAAGCTGCAGAAAAAGCATACGGATATAAACTTTCTTTCCTTAACGATTTAGTAGAAGACTACACCAACAAAGATATTTCCCAAATAACATATTATTCATATTTATTTAAACTTCTTAAAGATTTATCTATATCCCAAGCAACTTATCCTGCTATTACCGAATTTTTAGGTTTGGAAGAAACTTTCGAATCTTTAAATATGAGAAAATTGGAAAAAGAAGCTGCACAAATAAATCAAGAACTTAAAGACCGTTTACCGTATGAACAATATTCCAATATTCAAAAGACGTTTGTAAAGTATCCTAACATGTATTATAACGAATTGGCAAAATATGTATCGGATAACAATTTAGAGAGAAAATACAGTGAATTTGTAAAATTTACAAACTTCATAAAACAAAAAAATTCAATAGATGTTATAAGTCTTTTACAAGAAGAAAAAGATTTGACCGACACTTTATATGATAATTTTGCAAAAACAGTCATAGAAAAGAACTTGGTATTTTTAAATTCTTACACAAATAAACTGTTATTGCTTTTTACGAACAGTTTACCGTCTTTTGAGTACGGATATATAAAGAACAATTTCAATAAATATTGTATTCTTCTTGAAAACTATATTTCAAATACCGATATAACCGAAATTAAACAATGGTACAAAACAGCAGATAAATTTTATTCTAACAATGAAAAAAGAAATTTATCGTTTTTGGAAAACATTTTAAAAAAGAAAATATCGAACGATGATTTTGTAAATTCTCTCGTAGTAAAAAATCCCGAAAGAAAATCTTTCGAAGAGATACTGTTTACTACAAAACAACCTGTGGATATTATGGTAACCGGCGGATATCACAGCCAAGGTTTAAAAAATTTAATGGCAAAATTAAATATAAATTATGCCGTCGTTATGCCGGACGTTCGCTTGGCAAACGGTAAAGACAGTGAAGATAAATTTTATAAAGATTATTTAAAACAATATTCAGTACTCGCGAACACATACCAAAAATTTATAAGAAGTTCCGTTATGAATACACAATGGGAAGATCCCGTAAAAGTTATGGTGGGAACATTTTTCGATTATACTGTTTTGCAGGAACTTTCACAATATTTAAAAACTTCGGAAGATGTAACGGAAACATTGCAGCTTATCGAACAACATTTTGCCGATATATTAAAACAAAAAGGATTAAAGGTAGATGCAAAAATAACGGATATAGAATCAGTTAACCCAAACTCTTTTGTTGTAACAGTTGTATCAGACGGCAAAGAAAGATTATTTTATGTTTCCGATACTGTTTCCGGTGAAATATATAATAAATCGGACATTCCGGAAATGGAAAAAGAAATAGCAGAGTTTAATGCACAACCGCAAGCAAAAAAATCAAAAAGAACTTTACTTAAAAAGATTTCACGATATATTACTTTTATTTTAGTTTTACCTATAATGGCAGTTATGGGTGGCGGCGGCGGATTTTCTCTTTCTAAAGGAAAACAAGAACCGCAACCAAAAAAAGGACTTACGAATAACGGTTCGCAAATAAATACACCGGATTCCGAACAAATTGAGTATATCGATACGGTTATTGAAGAAAAAGCAAATGTTTCTTTAAGCGGTAAAATTAAACTGGATAATGTTTTTGTAGCTAACGGTAATAAACTGTCTTTAAAAGCCGGTCAAAACACTTTTATAACGATTAAAAACATAGATATGAGTACAATAGGAGAACTTGATATAACAATAGAAGATAACGGAGAATATGAAATAACTTCAGAAGACGGCATTGTAAAAGTGTATAAAGTTTTACGTACGGACTTTTCTTCTTCGGTAAAGAAAAGAACAGAACTTGTTTCCGTACTAAAAAAAGGAAAAGTATTTTTACCTAATGAAGCAAACTGGGAAAACCAAAACGAAGATACCGTTGTAGTGTTTTATATGGATTCTTCATCGTGGAGCAGAGGGGATTTGTTGGAAAAAAGATCCGATATGATTTATAAAGGCAAAAAAATAGAATACATTAACTTATCGGATATCACATCTTTCAGCGGGGTGATTGATACGGACAGATTGGCTAAAACTCTAAAAGAGAAAAAATTAAACAACAAATCGGTTTGTTTGGAATTTTCCTTATTGGAAGAAAGATACTCTAAACCGTTAATGACTTTCACAGACCTTTGGGCAGAACAAACAAAAGCAGCAACATTTATAAATACAGCCGTTCCGCTATCTTTATTTGCGGAAAAAGCAAGATATTCGTTCAGCAGAAATAATAAGCATTTTTATTTAAATGACGACGGAACATATAAAAGATATCCTTACAAAGATCGTAACTGGTTAAGAAGTGTATTGCAAAAATATTTCCCGAGTTTTGAAAAAAGAACTTTTGTTTTTGTTTGGCCTGTAGAATCTGTTAAATATACATATTTCACTCCAAAATTTGCGGACGGAGGCACTCCGGAACAAAGAGTATCCGCTTTTGAACCGTTCAAACAATTTATGGATAAAGCAAGAGAATACAGCGCAACGGGTAAACCTTCGGTTGTCTTTATACCGGGATATTTAATAACAGAACTTGCAATGTATTTGGAAAATCCGAAAATCGGTGACGATTTCGTAGATATCACTTACGGGGACTCATCGGAAGTAAATAATTTCAGTGTTTGGTACAAAAAACAAGATGCCAAAGATATTGAAAAAATAGAAGTTTTGAAGTTAGACGGTTTAACGATAGTAATGTATCCGGAAGGAAACAGAGGTCACAACGAACAGGCATACTTAAAAACTTTAATGGCAACATACAATTTCGGCAAAGAAAGTTTCGACGGAATGTTAACACAGGCAGGTTATACATGGAAAGCAAATACGGTTTATGTCTATGAAGGAAAAGAAATGGAAAATTTGAATATGGAAGCACAACTGTTAAAAAATCCTTCTATAAAAGTCGGTGCGGTTACTTATGTATATGAAAATTTAAAAAGAGTATTTATAGATCTTTATTCAGATATGGACAAATACTTTAGAACAATACTGCCTAAATTTACTAAAGGAAACTGGATTCACGTTGAAGAAGTCGTAAGAGAAACTATAGATATTACACAAATAAAAGAAGCTGCATTGGCAAAAGCTAAATTGGGTTTTGAATCGTTTGAAATTATTCCGGTGAAAGCAAGCCTTTTAAATGAAACGGATTACGGAACACCGACTATATTGGAACAAGAAGGAAAAAGAATACCTGTATATACTTTAGATTTTGAAGGAGCCAAAATTTATCTTGTCGGAATGGCAAGAAACGATATTCTTTGGCAGGATTGTGTATTGGAGTATGTTAAAGATTTCTTAAAAGATTACAAGAACAATATTATTTCGTTTGACGGATTACCGCAGATATCGGCTGCAAGAACAAAACGTTTCTTCCCGATGGGATATGTTCCCGTAGTATTAAATTCGGATACGGAAATAAACGGGATGATAGAAGATTTGGGATACGATAATATTGTCGATACTTCGGATATTCTTGCAAGAATAGGAAACACGAAACTAAAGTATCCGCATGTTGCAAGCGATATGAAAGAAATATCAGAAGCAATAATCGTAATAAAAACATTGAAACAAAAATCTTTCTTCGGACAATTTGCTCAAGATAAAACTTCTTATGTAGGTGTAAAAATAGCTTCCGATGAACATATATTTAACAACGAAATGGAAGAGAATGAATTTATAGAAATATTAAAAGGAACCGATATAGATTTTGTTACGGTAGTTATAAGAGATAATGATTTGGGAGTACATGTTTTAAACAGAGAAACAACCGTCAAAGAAAATTTAACAAAACTATCCGAAAATTTACATGCTATCAATAAAGAAATCGTTTTGGAATACACTTTCAGATTTATAGATGAATTTTTTAAAACTTTTGTAAGAACGATACAGGAAGATTGTAAAGATATGAATATAGACGGAATAAAGCTCGATTTAGCCGATTGTTCCGTAGAAGATATCGGTAAAACAATAGAAGATTTAAAAGCTATAAGAGCAGCTCTTCCGGACTTAAGCATATCGTTACAGGTATCCAACAGCGTTTGGGAAAAATATTCGACTTTCCTTGAAGAATTGAATATTACAAGAACAGTATCGAGTAAAGAAGAACTTCTTATCGGTGAACATGATTTGTCTTCGGCAACCGATGTGAACTACGAAATATCGATATACAAGAATCAACAGGAATACGAGTATAAAATTTTCAATTTAACAAATCAAAGAGAAAGAGTGTTAGATAAAGATCCTGAACATCTTTCATCCACAATGAGATCTTTAGTTGAATTAGGTGAAGAAAAATATGCCGACCAAATAATAGACAACAGATTGGAAAACATCTTTCAAAAAGTCGTTCTTAACGATTCTATAGGTAAATTAATACTGCCGGTTAACATGCTTTATGCAGAGAGATTAGCTAACAATGAAAACTCAAATGTTATACAAGCGGTATCTAATTTAATAAGATTATTTAAAGAAGCTAAAGGTTTGAACGAAAGAAGAAAGTTCGCTTACGAGTTCGGTTTACAACAAAAAGTAAAATTAACAGACCAACAAGAGCAGGAAATAGAACAAATTTTAAGAGGAGAAAGTGGTGTTTCTGCGGGAGGTTATGTAAGAAAGAACTTTCCTTATGTTTTTGATTATTTCGTGGAATCCAGACAAACAAGAATAGAAATAAGCGACAGCTTTTTGTTCGGTATATATGAGGCAAATCTTACAAGGAAGTATAAAGAAGGGCAGCTCGGTAAAGTTTTGGAATTTGTAAAAGACGATAGTGTTTCTTTCGATACACAAGAAAATGCAAACAAAAGACAAGCATTATTTTTTAGGACTTTAGCACAAATTTATTTATACAGAGATACGATTAAAGATGTATTTTCTATGGATAGCGACGAATTTAAATTCTATGAAGGGAAAAACTATAAAGAAAATTATTTAAATGCTCTTATGAGAGAACTCCAAAGAAGAGACAGAATTTATAACGGAATGACCGTATTTGAAAAAGGATTCCCTTTATTAACCAAAATGGTTACCGGATATATGCCAAGCAGAAAAGAAGTCTCGCGCGAACCGGGAAATCATACATCGATTTTATATTATTTACCGAACAGAAAAGAAACTTTATACGAAGCAAGAGTATTAATGAAAGCTTTGTTAATGGGATATAAAACCGTAGAAGTTGAACCTGTATTACCGGAAATCGATCAAGAACAATTACAAGTCGAAGATGCATTCATGGATGAAAATATCAGTAATCGTATTAATGATATGTTGGCAAGCGCCTAATCTGTTTTTGTTTATCATTGCGAGGTGACTTGTCACAGTGACAAGCCGTAGTCGTGTCATTGCGGACATGATCCGCAATCTGTCCGATATAGATAATCTTTTTTGTCGTTAGTCATTGTCGTTCAAGACCTTAAGATTTTGTGTTTCCTTGTTCTTGGCTTTCAAAGAGTTTTCAGGTTTTTGCTTAGAAAGAAGCATTTGCCCACTGCGGTGTACATAAATGGAAGTGTAACGGATGGTACATAAAGAAGGCAAATGTAAAATTATAAGTAAAAAATTAAAATCGTTTCGCTCAAATTGAAAATTTAATGTTACTTGATAACATTAAATTTCGAAACTCTATCGATTAAAGAGTTTCCTGCAACTTCCGAGCCGATTTCCAAGTTAGAAACAATAGTTTTATTTATGTAGTTTACGGTTTTTTCGTTCTTTTCCGTATAAGATGTTACACCCCAAATACATTGTATAACGTATGGTTTATTATCTTCATGCCCGATATATAACATTATATGACCGGATAAATAAACAAAAGATATTCCCGGAATACCGGTTTCAATTATAGAATCGTTTTTTATCGTATCATCATCTTTTTTATTTAATTTTGTAACTTGTCCGCACTTTATTTTTTGAACAGAAGTTTCGGGGAGCAATATACCGAAACAATTAAATATTTGTCCCAAATATCCGGAACAATCCTGTTCTCCGTTTGAACCGCCCCATCCGTAAGGGGAATTTAAGTGATTAAACGCCAAAATCAAAGCATTTCTTTGAGTATAGGGTAAATAACCTACATTTACATCTTTGAAGTTTAAATAGCCTTTTTGAAGCACTAAATTTCCTTCCGAATCGGATGTCGGAATATTTACGCATACATATTTTGTTCCTTTTTTACCTGCATAAGGAAATTTTGCACCCATTCTTGCATATTCCAAAAAATTTGTTCTTTCTTTATCCAGGAAAATATCGGCTTTCGGATCTGTAACCACTACAGGCTTTTTCATCTCTATCCACTTGTTAAATGTTTTTCTGTCGGTAAAAGCAATATTTTCCGTTTGTATCCAACCTTCTTCCGTAGGTGTCATAACGTAGCACCACTGTTTATCTTTTGTTTGGCACAACACTATTACAGGAGTTCCCAAATCTATACTTTCTTCCTGTAATCTGTCTATATCTTTAGAATTTTTGCTTGATATTATTTTTTGTGATGTCGGCAAAAGTCTTACATCGTTATATTTTGTCGTTATGGCAAATCTTACATTTGTCGTATCCCCTTCGGGAAGATCTATTTTTTCATCAAGAGTAATAAAAAAATCGGGGAACAAATGTTCTCCGTATTCGTTAAGATAATTCTTTTTTGTTATATAGGAAGATGTTTGTTTAAAAGTTTTTTCCAACCTTTCTCTTGATACAGTTTCGGGATATCCTTTCATATTTGCAATACCGAGATGCAAATCGAAAATATCTTTGTTTAATTGTATTATTTGTTTTTTGTCTAATATTATTTTGTCCGGTTCGGAAAGTTTAGAAATCCAATAACCTTCCGTTTTTAATTGTTTAGGTGTATTATCTTCAAATACAACTTTATCGGAAGTTTTTCTGTATATCAATGAAACGGGATTTTTTATCTCAACATTTTTCTTTGATATTTTTACCTCGGTGTAATTTATACCTGTTTCCTTTACTCTTTTACTTTTTGCAAAAGAAACATTTACAACTAAAAACAATATTAAAATTTGTATTACAAAAATCTTTTTATTCATAAAAAAATACTCCGTATTTTTTAAGCTTATAGTTTATAGTATATAGTTTATAGTTTTCGGTAAAAATTTGCAAAGCAAATTTTTAATTGTATAATGTACTTATGAATAAGATGTTAAAAATTTTTATTATTTTTATTTCATTGGTAATAGTAACCGGCTTTTGTGTTGCCGATACTAAAACTTCGAATAACGATATAAATAAAGCTCCGGAAATTAAAAGTTATGAAATTATTATTCCGCCTGTTTTAGGATTAGATAAAAGAGCTTCTTTAGAGAAAGACGAAATTAATATACTTGATAAACAAAAATTTAAAAATTTATTAAAATTTGACAGAATATTAACAAGAGAAATAAATACCATAAACATAAGGTACAGTACTGCATGGATACAGAGACTGGAAAAAATCGCAAGAGAAATAAGAAAACATCCTGATACGATTGTTATTTTGGAAGGTTTTAGAAATACCGAACTTACGGAAAGAGAAAACATTGAAATGTCTAAAAAGCATGCTCTCTTTGTCGCATCTATTCTAAAAGATATATACAGAGTAAAAAACACAATGGCAGCTATCGGCAGAGGAATAGAAAAAAACGACGAACTTAATTATAATTGTGTAATCATATCCCTTATAAAAGATGTTAACCCTTCCGATAGGATATAAAATTTTTCTTAAAATTTTTATATAATGTATCGAATTGAATTTTAGGATAAATAAATGAACAAATACGATGTTGTTGTTATAGGCGGAGGAAATGCGGGTTGTGAAGCTGCACTTGCTCCGGCAAGAATAGGATTGAAAACATTATTAATCACACAAAGCGTGGATTTAATAGCAAATATGCCTTGTAATCCTGCTATCGGCGGTATTGCAAAAGGTCAAATTGTTAGAGAAATAGATGCTTTGGGCGGTGAAATGGGTTGGATTACCGATATGGCCGGTATCCAATTTAAAATTCTTAACAAATCAAGAGGTCCTGCGGTATGGTCACCGAGAGCTCAATGCGATAAAAAACTTTATTCTACATTCATGCAAAATTCAATAATATCGCAAAAGAATTTAGATTTATTACAAGCAACAGCCACACAACTTATAATAGAAAACGGTAAAGTTACAGGTGTTAAAACAAATTTAGATGAAACGATATATGCACAAGCCGTTATTGTAACAACAGGAACATTTTTAAACGGTAAAATATTTGTAGGTAAAACGGTATTTAACGGCGGAAGGTTCAGTGAAAATGCTTCTATCGATTTGTCCGAATCTCTAAAAAAAGATTGCGGACTTGAAATATCGAGATTTACAACTTGTACACCTCCCAGAGTTAACGGAAGCACGGTAGATTATTCTAAAATGACTCCGCAACCGGGAGATAATCCTCCTATACCGTTTTCACATTTTACAAACACAAAAGTTTGGCAACAGACAAAAAAACAAGTTCCGTGCTTTTTAGTATATTCAAACGAAACAACACACAAAATCATTCAAGATAACATAAAAGAGTCTTCTTTGTATAACGGTCTTGCAAATGCTCACGGACCCAGGTATTGTCCGTCAATAGAAGATAAAATTGTCAGGTTCCCGCAAAGAACAAGACATCAATTATTTCTGGAACCGGAAAGTTTAAGCACACAAGAAGTTTATATAAACGGACTTTTTACGGGATTAGGGGAAAAAGTTCAACAGGAAATATTACATTCCATTGAAGGTTTGGAAAATGTAAAAATAATAAGATACGGTTATGCTATCGAATATGATTATGTTCCGCCTACACAAACGAAACATACTCTTGAAACCAAAAACATAGAAAACCTTTATCTTGCAGGGCAAATTAACGGAACTACAGGTTACGAAGAAGCCGCAGGTCAGGGAATAGTTGCGGGAATAAATGCCGCTTTAAAAATATTACAAAGAGATCCTTTAATTCTTCACAGACAAGAATCTTATATAGGTATTTTGATAGACGATTTAGTAACTAAAAATGTGGATGAACCGTACAGAATGTTCACATCAAGAGCTGAATACCGTCTAAGCATAAGAAGTGATAATACGGATTTAAGACTTATGGAATTAGGTCATCATATAGGTTTAATTTCGGATGCAATGTATAAAAAATTCACATTGTACAGACAGACATTGGTAGATTTGTATGAAGGAAACGATGCTCCGTTACCTACGGACGAAGAACTTAATCCGTGGTCTATGGACAAAGTCAGAGAAGAACTTGAAATAACAAAAAAATACGAAGGATATATTCATATACAAGAACAATCGGCAAAGAAGTTGGCCAAATACGAAAATAAACAGATACCGAAAAATTTCGATTACGATTCTATTTCTACTTTGTCGGCGGAAACCAAAGAAAAATTGAAAAAAGTTTTACCTTTAACGCTGGGGCAGGCAAACAGAATACCGGGAATTAAACCGAGTGATATTTTGTTTTTGAATATAGCTATTGAGAAAGCAAAAAAAGGCAATGTATAATGTACAATGTACAATTTTCGTTGTCATTGCGAGTGAAACGAAGCAATCCAGGTATTGTCGTGGTCGTTGGTTGCTCTCAAAGAATTTAAAAGTTTTTGCCGTTTGCCGTTGTTGTTTTGACATTCAAAGGATTTTAAGATTTTAAATTACAACTAAATATTTAACGTTTTCGTTACTTGGCAAACAAAGAGTTTTCAAGTTTTTACTTAGAATAAGGCATTTGCCGACTGCGGTGTACAAAAGTGAAACGGTACATAAAGAAGGCAAATGCAAAATTATAAGTAAAAAATAAAACTCGCTTCGCTAAAATATGAATAAAATTTTTCGGAGAAAAATTTATGAATAGGAAAATAAATATATACGTCTTTTCCGGAACGGGTAACACGCTAATTGTAGCAAATAAGATATCGGAAATATTTAATAAAAATTCTTATAATTCGACCGTTCACAAAATGGAAGCGGTAAAACCTAAAGATATAAACTTAAATTGCGTTATAGGTATAGGTTTTACTACGGCATGTTGGAACACATTTCCTTTTGTAAGAACTTGGATAGATTCTTTACCCGACGGTAACGGAGCGGAAACTTTTCTTTTTACATCCATGGGAGATTGTTCTTTCGGAATGATAGCACACATTGCAAAAATATTGGAAAAGAAAAACTATAAAATTATCGGCGCAAAAGGTTTTATAATGCCTAACAACTTTTTGCTTGTATTAAAAGACGACAAAAACATAGCAAGAATAGAAAAAAATTTACTAAAAGTAGAAGAATATGCAAAAGGTATAATCAACGGTAACGGA
Source organism: Candidatus Ruminimicrobiellum bubulum (assembly GCA_017651625.1). Classification (GTDB taxonomy): domain Bacteria; phylum Elusimicrobiota; class Endomicrobiia; order Endomicrobiales; family Endomicrobiaceae; genus Ruminimicrobiellum; species Ruminimicrobiellum bubulum. The sequence goes on from JAGCCP010000030.1 coordinate 137,751, forward strand.
TATATAAGAAAATCGAACATTCTTTCTTCGATAGCATTTTCTGTTACAAGTCTTGTTACAACAAAATTATGGAAGACCAAACTTGCACAAAAGATAATGAAATTTAAAATCGATAAAACAAAATGTAACGGATGCGGATCTTGTGCAATGATTTGTCCTGCGGAAAACATTGAAATAAAAGATATTCCGCAATTTAAAGATAACTGTGTTTTTTGTTTAAGATGTGTATCTTATTGTCCGCAACAGGCATTAAGTAACAAAATACTTTTAAAAACTTACAGAGCAGTAAATTTAAAGGATATGTTATGGAAAAAGTAATTATAGATTTTTTAGGATATATAGCCGCAACTATTACAACAATAGCTTTTTTACCGCAAATCATAAAAACGGTTAAATCAAAATCCGCCAAAGATGTTTCTATGGGAATGTTTGTACTGTTTACGACGGGAGTTTTTTTGTGGATAGTTTACGGTATTTTAACAAGCACTTATCCGGTACTCATAGCAAATGCGGTTATATTCTGTTTGGCACTTACACAAATTATTTTAAAAATAAAGTACGACAGGAAAGAAGGAAAAAAATAAATGAAAAAAATAACACTATTACTTTTGCTTATTCTTTTTTGCGGTACAAATGTTTTCGCACTGGAAAAGGATACTTTATACAAGTATGCTAAATTAGATCTTTGCTTATCTGCGGGCTCAACGGAAACTTACGATAAAGAAGGAGATGAAAGAGGTATGGTAAGCATCGGCTTTATGGCAAATGCCGCTTTCGGCCTTCAACTTAACAGATTCAGATATGAAATTTCGTATCAGGAAAGAGCGGAAGTTTCCGAAATCTTACAAACAATGTTAGGGCTTATAAGTACTTTAACCGTTAGAGCAGGTATGGCAAATGTTTATTACGATTATCTCACAACAAGACATTTTGCAATGTATGTAGGTACAGGTGTCGGTTTGGCTTATTATGATTTAACAATGAAAACATGGTCGGATTTTTATGAAGACAGCGGATATTCTTGTATATTGGGCGCTTATACCGGTCTTACGTTCATAATAAAAGAAGTCTTTTTTATAGATTTAGGTTTTGATTACTACTATATAAACAAACCGGAAACAAATACATTCGCACCGAAAATCGGTTTCCGCTATGCATTTTAATTTATACTAATTTTCTATTGTTTTAATCCCCAATATTTAATATAATATAATTTCACTTTAATAAGGGGGTAAAATATAATGTTAGTATACAACAAAGAGAAAAAAATGCTTGAACCTGAAGAATATAAGTTTGAACTTCAGGATGTCAAGGAGCCCAACTTATTAAGAGAAACTTTTTCTTATTCGGATATCCCGAAAATCGCTTTTAATAATACTGTTGTTCCGATGAATCCTCCGGAACATATTTGGATGACAGATACAACATTCAGAGACGGTCAACAGGCTTTTCCGCCTTTTACCGTAGATCAAATTTCTCATTTATTTGACTTAATGCACCGTTTGGGCGGTCCTAACGGCATGATAAGACAAACAGAATTTTTCTTATATTCCGACAAAGATAAAGAAGCAGTAAGAAAATGTCAGGAAAAAGGTTACGAATTCCCGCAAATTACATCTTGGATAAGAGCAAACAAAAACGATTTCAAGTTAGTAAAAGAAATGGGAATAAAAGAAACCGGAATTTTAACTTCCTGTTCCGATTATCATATATTTTTAAAATTAAAGAAAACAAGAAGAGAAGCTCTCGATATGTATTTGGATATCGTAAGAGCAGCTTTGGAAGAAGGTATCGTTCCGAGATGTCATTTCGAAGATATTACAAGAGCCGATTTTTACGGTTTTGTTATACCTTTTGCCAAAGAGTTAATGAAACTTTCAAAACAGGCAAAAATGCCGGTAAAAATAAGAGCTTGCGACACGTTGGGTTTCGGAGTTGCATATCCGGGTGTTGCTTTACCGAGAAACGTTAACGGTATAATGTACGGATTAAATCACCATGCGGGAGTTCCTTCGGAATGGCTCGAATGGCACGGACATAACGATTTCTACAGAGCATTAACAAATTCAACATTTGCTTGGCTTTACGGATGTTCCGGAATTAACGGAACGTTACTCGGTATAGGGGAAAGAACAGGAAATACTCCTATAGAAGCATTAGCCATAGAATATGTTGCTTTCAGAGGCGACCATAACGGTATGGACTTATCCGCAATAACCGAAATAGCAAAATATTTTAAGAACGAATTGAAATACGATGTTCCCAACATGCAACCGTTTGTAGGTGCACATTTTAATTCTACAAGGGCAGGTATTCACGCGGACGGATTATTAAAAGAGCAGGAAATATACAATGTATTCGATACAAAAGCCATATTGAACAGACCTCCGGAAGTTGCTATTACCGATAGAGCAGGTCTTGCAGGTATCGCTTATTGGATAAACACACAACATCCCGACTTTAAAGACAACGATAAAAAATTGGACAAAAATCATCCCGGTGTTGTAAAAATAAAAGAGTATATCGACGAACTTTTTAAAGGTGACAGAAGAAACCCTTTAACAAAAGAAGAACTTAACTCGTTGGTGGAAAAATACATTATTAAGAGTTTATAGTTTATAGTTTAAAACGAGTAAAATCTTGTTCCTCAGAATTTTACTCGTTTTTGGTTTCCAAAATTTGGCAAGCATTTTTAACAGGCAATATAAACCTGAAAGGTCTTACATTAATATACTTTTTTACTACATTAAAATCTTTATCCAAACAATAAACATCTATATTGTATCTCATAAAACAAGTGTGTATTGAATTACATTTTTTTATTAGAAGATTAAACGATTTTTCTTTAGGTACAAACATTAAACCTTTAAATCTTTCAAAAAAAGACTCCGCCACATAAACATCTTTATATTCGGTATTATCTACAACTAAATCTACCTTATTCAAAAATCCTCCGGATTTTTTAGTTTATAGCTTAAATCTATAAGCTAATTTTTGCCTTGCAAAAATTGATATGTGCTTTCCGCGAAATATGAGCTTCTTACATATTTACCGGAAACACATGTTTTTATACCGGTTTCCAAAGTTTTTTGTTTTAAATATTCAAATTCTTCGTCGGTATATTCTTTTACCATTTCGGTATTATCTTTTAACGGCTTTAAATATTGTCCTATCGTCAAAATATCGCAGTTTATTTTCTTTAAATCTTTAAATACTTCTATTAACTGGCTTTCCGTTTCACCGAGTCCCAACATTATTCCCGTTTTTATAATAAATCCTTTTTGTTTGGCATAACTTAAAACATCTAAAGATCTGTTGTAATCAGCCCATTTTCTGAATTTATATAAAGAGGGGACTGTTTCTATATTGTGTCCGAAAACATCCGGTTTGGATGATAACACCACATCTATACTCTTTGTATCACCTTTAAAATCAGGAACCAACAATTCTATTTTTATATCGGAAATTTCTTTTTTTATTGTATTAACGACATTTTTAAAATGTTCCGCACCGCCGTCGGCAAGATCATCTCTTGTAACGGAAGTTATAACGACATATTTTAAACCTAAAGTTTTTATTGTGTTTGCCAATTTTAAAGGTTCTTCTTTATCGATATCCAACGGTTTACCGTGAGTCGTAGCACAAAAAGCACAGTTTCTTGAACAAACATCACCCAATATCATAAAAGTTGCTGTTTTATGCTTAAAACATTCACCTATATTAGGACATTTAGCAGCTTGGCATACGGTATGCAGTCCGCTTTGTTTAAAGCTTTTCTTTAACAAATCCAAATCCGCCAAACTTATTCTCTTCTTTTCCACTTAAAAATACTCCATATTTTTAGCTTAAAGCTTAAAACTTACAGCTTATAGTTTTTGGTAAAATTTTGTGAAACAAAATTTTCTAATAAACAACAAAAATTCACAATGTGAATTTTTACAACAAACTTTAAGCTTTCAGCTATAAGCTATAACCTAATTTGATTTTCGCAAAACGAAAATTAAATTAAATAGTAAATAAACGGTATTTCTACCGCTTTTTCGTATTTGTCCGACACTTCAAAGTCAGGAATAAACAAAGTTTCTATCAATTCATTTACTGTTTTTTCGTCGTAAAAAGCAACATTTATTTCTCTGTTTTTAAACATACTCAATTTATTAAAATTCGCACTGCCCACACAAGCCCAGTTATCATAAACAGCGGCTTTAACATGTGTCATTTTAGGATACAAATAAACTTCTATACCTTTTTCTATGAAATAATTTGCTATTTTTAAATTTGTTTTATCATATATAACCAAGTCATTTACACCGGGCAATATAATTTTAACATCAACACCTCTTTCCTTTGCAAGAACGAGTTCTTCAACTAAAACTTTTTCCGTAAAATAAGGATTTTCTATATATATTCTCTTCTTTGCTCGTCTTATAGCTTCAAGTTGAGCTTCATAAATTTGATAATCAGTGGAATCGGTGTATAATAACCTTACATTTATCATATCATCAGTCGGTTTATTTGTTCTTCTTCTTGTTTTTGTAAATAAACTTCTGTATGCTACCGCAAAATCGCCTCCAAGCCCCGCAAACGACCAGGATTTGTAAAAAAGCTTTACTATGGGTGTAACAACAGGCCCTTCCAAAGATACCATTAAATCGTGCCATGTGTATCTGTATTCGCTTGCAATGTTCATGCCGCCTATATAAGCTTTTTTTCTGTCTATTAAGAAAATTTTTCTGTGGTCGGAAACAAGCCATGTATCGGGATGCATTCTTACTTTTATCTTTGAATCTTCTTTAAGACAATCGACAACATCTTTCGGTTTCTTATAATCTTTTATTATAGGATCCTGATTTGATTTTGAGTTTGTAAGACTGCCGATATAATCAATCAACACTCTGACATCAATATTTCTTGCAAGGGTTTTTAAAAGACTTATTATTCCCATGGAGAAATTATCCGTTTTAAAAATGTACATCTGTATGAAAACGGAATGTGTTGCCTGTTTTGCTGTTTCTATAAAATCTTCAAAAAAGCTTTCACCGTCTATAAGAAATTTTATATTTGCTTTATATTCTTTTGTTCCCAAATCTTCGTCTAAGAATTTATTAAAATCATCTATATTCATCATACAATGGTCACATTCGTTATCCAAATAAAAATTTTCTGTCATAATCGGTGCAAAAGTCATAAGAGAAGAAGAAGCCGTTGAAAACAATCTGTAACTCGATGTAAACGGAGATTTTATTATGGGAATAATATGATTTTTTACCACAAAAGAATATAAAAACTCTCCGCCGGAAACAAATATATTATTGTCTTCTTCTTCTTTTTGGTATGGGGGTAAAATTAGCGGAATTACAACATTCTTTTCCGTGTCAACATATATATAAACTATACCTTCAATATTTTTTGCCAAAACCAAAAATTTGGTTTGGTCATCGGAATATTTTTTTAAAGTATTTACAAAACTTTCTCTGGCGGACTTTTCTTTTTCTTTATCTGCCTTTTTTTCTGTTTTCAACTCTTTTTTTAAACTTGTACTTTTTTTGTTTGTATCGGATACGGTTATTTCCGCTTCAAGCTCTATTGTCGTTCCCAAATCCGTTTCGTATTTATACTCAAAAAAACCGCTGTCTTTTTTTATACCGTTTTCTATAACGAGCTCATTGATTATTTGTTGAAATACTTCCGTCGGTAAAATATCAACTTTTTCAATTAAATCTTCTTTTTTCGTTATTTTTTCCGCATCTAACTTTAATCTTTTTATTTCGTTCTTTTTATATTGTTTTGGAAATTTTAATGTAAGGTAAAGATTTTTTGCACCGAAATCAATAAAGAGTTTATTTTTTAACACAAACACTTTTGAAGGTGTTATGGAATAATTTGCAATAGCAGCCAAGTCTATTTGTTCTTTCTGAGAACAAAAGCATACCGATACAAACAAGATAGTAAAAGCCAGTGATAAGTAGTATTTAAACGACATAGTTAGTCTGACGACTGAAGAATAGAAGATTTGAGGATTGGATGATTGGAAGTAAAGGCGTAAAAATCGCTATGCGATTTTTGATAACAAGCAGATTTTTTGCAAAGCAAAAAATACAACTCTTCATCCATTCTTCTAATCTTCCTATCTTCTAAATCTTCTGCCTTTTTATTAATGTTTAAAATGTCTCATAGACGTAAATATCATTGCAATATTTTTCTCGTTTGCCAAATCTATAGAAAGATTATCTCTTATAGATCCTCCCGGCTGAATAATTGCAGTAACATTTTCTTTTGCTGCACCTTCTACAACATCAGGGAACGGGAAAAAAGCATCTGAAGCAAGTACTAAAGGATATTTATTCTCATCTATTTCGAATTTTGCTTCTTTCATTTTCTTTATTGCAATATTTAACGAATCTATTCTGCTCATTTGTCCTGCACCTACACCAACGGTCTGTTTGCCTCTGACAAGAATAATAGCATTGGATTTTACATGTTTACAAATCTTCCATGCAAATTCCAAAGATTCTTTTTCTTCTTTTGTAGGTTCTCTTTTTGTTATTGTTTTTGTTTCGTTTAAAAGTTGTTCATCTCTGTCTTGAACAAGCATACCGTCTGCCATCATTCTGTATTCGGTTGAAGGTTTCTTTACATATTGGTTAGGCTGTCTTAATATTCTTATATTTTTCTTTGCAGTAAGAACATCCAAAGCATCCTGGCAATAGTCAGGAGCAATAACACACTCAACAAAAAGTTTTGCTATTTCTTCCGCTACTGCTTTATCTACAACCATGTTAAATGCAAGTATTCCGCCGAAAGCACTTACAGGATCGCAAGCAAGGGCTTTTAAATATGCATCTTTTACATCCGTTCCTTCGGCGCATCCGCAAGGATTGTTATGTTTTATTATTGCACATGCTGGATTATCGAATTCGTGAACAAGTCTCCAGGAAGCTTCCAAATCCAAATAGTTATTATAAGAAAGTTCTTTACCGTGCAATTGTTTTGCTGAAATTGCAGCACAAGAATTTTCTTCGTTACCGAAACTGTATAATGCTGCTCTCTGATGAGGGTTCTCACCATATCTTAAAGAAGCAAGTTTCTTTAACGGAATTGCTTGTTGTGCAGGAAAATCTTCGTAAGATAAATAATTTGAAATTAAAGCATCGTAATATGCGGTATGTCTGAAAGCTGTTCCTGCAAGTTTAAGTCTTAAATCGTTATTTACTGTTTTATTTTTTAAATTTTCTATTATTACCGAATAATCGGCAGGGGAACAAACAATTAAAACATCTTTATAATTTTTTGCGGCTGCTCTTATAAGAGTTACTCCGCCGATATCTATGTTTTCAATAATATCTTGAGATATGTTTTTATCTGCAGGTTTTGCTATTTTCTTTGCCGTTTCTTCAAAAGGATACAAGTTTACGGCTACTATATCTATTGTATTAATTCCGAGTTTTTTTAATTCTTCCATGTGTTTGGGAATATCTCTTCTTGCAAGTATTCCGCCGTGAATTTTAGGATTTAATGTTTTTACTCTGCCGTCGAGCATTTCAGGAAATCCGGTAACATCGGATATTTCTTTACATTCTATGGAATTTTCTTTTAATTTTTTTGCGGTTCCTCCGCTGGAAATAATATCATATCCCAAAGATTTTAATTCTTTAGCGAATTCCACTATTCCTGTTTTGTCACATACGCTTAACAATGCTGTTGCCATTTTACTGTTCTCCTTATATTTTAGCTTATAGTTTATAGCTTATAGCTTAACAACTACAAACTACCAAACACAAACTGTAAGTTTTAAACTCTAATCTGTTTTCTCCATGCATCCATGCATCTATACATCGCCGTTTGTCGTTCTAAACTTTAAGCTGTAGTTTAGTCTTCTTCAATTTCCGCATCAAATTCTCTAAAAGCTTTTGCTATATCTTGAGAAGAAAAACCTCTCCTTTGAAAAAACATAGCCGTTTTTCTTACTTCGTTTTTATCTTTACCGTCAAACTTTGCAAACTTCTTTTTCATTATATTTATAATTTGCACGTAAGGTTCGTTATCTTCGTCGCTTTCCATCACTTTTGAAATGATCTCGCTGTCTATATCGTGCTGTTTTAACTCGTTTTTTATATAAAAAGGACCTTTACCTCTGCTTTGCAAATATTCAACCAAGGTTTTGGCAAATATTTCATCGTTTATATAATTAAGTTCAATAAATCTGGTTATAACTTTTTCTATATCCGCTTTTTCAAATCCTCTCGATAAGAGTTTATCGTATAAACTCTTTTTGCTGTACATTTTGTTGGATATTAAGTAAAAAGCATAACTTGTAATTCTGTTGGAATTATTATGTTTTAATATTTTATTGAAAGTATCTTCATCTACGGACAACCCTTTTTTTAAACCGAAACTGACTATTGTTTCGGCATCAATCAATATTGCCGTTTCATTATCAAAAAAAATCTTAAAATAATCTTTTATCTTAGGATACTTTCTAATTTCCGTAATACTTGGCATAATAACACCTTGAACTATGTATTTTAGCATTAAAAAACTTGTAATGCAAAAAAATCGCATAGCGATTTTACATATTTACTTCCAATCCTCTAATCTTCCAATCTTCATCTGTTAAGTTTAATGTATTTTATTGTATAATAAAGCATTATTACTTTTAGGAATTTATAAATATGCAAGATAATTCAACAAGGCCGGAATGGGCTTCGAAAATAGGTTTTATTTTAGCTGCAGTAGGTTCAGCCGTAGGTTTAGGCAATATATGGCGATTTCCTTATATTATGGGCAAATACGGCGGTTCTGCATTCCTTTTAGTTTATTTACTCATAATCCTTTTTGTATGTTCTTTACCTTTAATATGCGAACTTGCTTTCGGTAAAAGAACAAAAAAAGAAAATGTGGGAGCTTACGGTTCGGTAAACCCGAAATTAAAAATTTTCGGTTGGTCTAATGTTATAACCGCTACCATCATAGCATCTTTTTATTTCGTTATAGGCGGATGGTTACTTAACTATATATATATCAACATGGCAAATACTGTTATAACGGATTACGGCACTTATTTCGGAAACTTTGTTTCTTCATCCGTTCTTCCGTGTGTACTCACAACACTTTTTCTTTTAATGGTTATGTTTTTTATATTCAGGGGAGTAAATAAAGGAATTGAGTTCATAAATAAAATTATGATGCCTTTATTTCTGCTTATAATAATAATTTTGTGCATTTTTTCCATGACATTACCGAATGCCGCCGCCGGACTGAAATTTATGTTTATGCCCGACTTTTCAAAAATAAACGGGGAAATGTTACTTGCTGCATTGGGACAATCTTTGTTCACATTAAGTATAGGTATGGGAATTTTACTTGTTTACGGCAGTTATATGACGAAAAAAGAAAATACGGCAAGAAGTGCTTATATGATAATTTTTTCAGACACATTGTTTGCTCTTCTTGCAGCGGTTATGATTTTTCCCGCGGCATTTTCATTCGGTTTGGATGTTAATTCAGGTGCGGGACTTGCATTTATTACATTACCGAATATTTTCGCTCAAATTCCTTACGGAAACGTATTTGCCGTATTATTTTTTATTTTGTTGTTTTTTGCGGCATTTACATCTTCAATAAGTATCGTAGAAGTTCCTACGGCAGCATTGATAGAAAACTTTAAAATATCCAGAAATAAAGCGGCAACAATCGTTTCAATTGTTGTTTTTGCATTGGCAATTCCGGTAACTTTATCCATGGGAATTTTCGGCGGATTTAAATTGTTCGGATTAAATTTATTTGATTTCTTCGACTATATAACATCCAACATATTGTTACCTTTAAATACAATCATACTATGTATTGTAATAGGATGGTTTGTTAAATTAAGAAATATCAGAGCATTCCGTAACAAAGCCATTTATGCAACATTTAACTTCCTGTTAAGATTTGTTACGCCTGTAGCTTTAACAATATTAATACTGTTCGGAACAATTTTAAAGAAGTAAAAAATTTTTATTTATTAATCTTGGATTGTAAACTTATACTTTTCAAATCTCTTCCAGACGGATTCTGGAACACATGCAAATCAAACTCACCTATTACGGATAACAAATGATCGAAAACATCTGCCTGATATGCTTCGTACACCAACCAATCTGCAGTGTTGGTAAAACAATAAACTTCTAAAGGTAACCCTTCCGGAGTAGGATCCAATTGTCTTACAAATGCGGAAAAGTTGTTATTTATGAATGGTCTTGTTTTTATATATTGTTGGCAATATATTCTAAACATACCGATATTGGTTAAATATCTGCCGTTATACATTGTATCTTGTGTGTTATGTTTGGCATTATAGTCTGCAATTTCTTTTTCTTTTCTGTCGATATATTCTTGTAAAAGTTCAAATTTTTGTAATTTTTTAAGCATTTGTTCATCAACAAACTTTATGCTCTGCATATCTATATAAAAACTTCTTTTTATTCTTCTTGCGCCTACTTTTTGCATTTCTCTCCAACTCTGGAAAGATTTCGATATTAAATCATAAGCGGGGATTGTAACTATTCTGTTATCCCAATTTTTAACATAAACGGTTGTTAAAGAAATATCTGTAACATTTCCGTCTACGCCGTAAGCAGGCATTTCTATCCAATCACCGAGTCTTATCATTTTGTTCATTGAAAGTTGCCAACCTGCAGTAAGGCCGACAATAGTATCTTTAAATACTATCATCAAAACGGATGCCATTATCCCGAGTGACGAAATAAAATACAACGGTTGTTTTCCTATTGCATACGCGAATATTATTAAGAAAGCGAAAAAGTTTATAAATATTTTTATGAACTGAATAAAACCTTTAATAGGAATTTCTCTGCCGGTATCGTGAACAATTTGGATAACAGTTAATACTTTATTAACTATAAGGATTATACATATTAAAAAGTAAACATTTATGATTTTATTTATTGTGTGTTGTAACTGTGCATATTCTTCCGGAAAGAAAAGAATAGAAACAAAGTTTGCAATAAAACCGGCGGCAACATAACCGATAACGGAAAATATGTTTGCTTCTCTTATTGCATAAACCCATTTTTTACTTCTTAATTTAAAGTATTTACTGTTTATATATGCTTTTGAAATAATTCTTGAAAAATACCAAATGAAATATAAAAGCAAAATAAAAAGTAAAATTGCCGTTAGTGTTGCTACAGTTTCTACATATTGTTGCGGTAAACCGATTTTGTTTAATAAAAGTATTATATAATTCATAATGGTTAAATTATACAAAAAAAATTTTTATTTTTTTAGCGAAACGAGTTTTATTTTTTACTTATAATTTCGCATTTGCCTTCTTTATGTACCATCCGCTTCGCTTCCATTTATGTACACCGCAGTCGGCAAATGCTTCATTCTAAGTAAAAACTTGAAAATTCTTTGGATGCCAAAAACAACCACGACAACAACGAACGACAGAAATGTCATTCCGTGCTACGACACTGAATCTATCAAAATATCAATACATTCTTCTTTGCTCTCAAAGGATTTCAAAGTTTTTGTTTTTTTTTGTTATTTATCTTTGTTTTGTCGTTAAAGACCTTAAGATTTTGTGTTAGAATGAAGCAACTAACGAATGAAGTGTATATGGATCCCGCAAGGGCATACTCGATTGAGTTAGTTGCAAAATTATAACCAAAATATTAAGGCCGCTATATTATTAGTAAAGAACTTGTCCTGATATCGCGAAAGCGGTACATAAGATTTTAAAATGCAAAAGTGTAGTCCAAAATATTCGTTCGATATAAAGAAATTTTCGCAAAAATTTCTTATTAATACAAAACTTGACCAGCCTCCACGTCAAGTTTTTTCTCTATTTCCTGATAGTTCGGCATATACTTTTGCAAGAAGTTATAAAATCTTTTCTTGTGTCCGGGATGAACAAGATGTGTAAGTTCGTGAAGGACAACATAATTTATACATTCTGCGGAAGCCTTATATAAATTTAAATTTAATGTAATTTCCGCAGTAGTAATTTTGCAACTGCCCCATTTACTTTTTAACGGTTTTATTTTTAGTGTGGGTTGGGGAACATTATATTTCTTAAATATCGGCAAATATTTGTCCATAACTTTTTGGAAATACGGTTTTGCTTCGGCTTTAAGAAACTCGTTATATTGTTTTTGCAAATAATCTTTATCTTTGGAATTTTTTGAATATATGTATAAGTTAAATCCGTCTAAAACAATTTTATCTTCTCTGCTTTCATAAATATAAACGATATATTGGCTGTCCAATATTTTTACCGTTCCGCCGTTAACCAAATCATCTTTAATATTTTCTTCTTTGGCTTTTTGAAATTTGTTTATATTCTTTTCTATCCATTTTTTAGTTTTGTTCGAATTTAAAAACCTGTAAATAGTTTCTATATTCATATTTAACGGAATAGGAACAACAATATTTAAGTCGGGGGAAATTTTTATGTAATAATTTCTTATTTTTTTCCTTTCTATATGAACAGGAACAATTTTATTGTCCGATAATTGTAAATTATAAATTTCTTCTTCCATAACACACTTTAGTAAAACAAACTAAAACAAAAAAGTCAAACTTAAACGATAATTTATAATTTACAATTTATAATTTATAGTTTATAATTAATCTAATAAATAAAGGAGTTTTTTATGTTAAATATAGGTTGTCATTTATCTGCTGCCGACGGTTATGTTGCAATGGTAAAACAAGCAATTGAAATAGGTGCAAATACATTTCAATTTTTCACAAGAAATCCGAGAGGATTTAAAGCTAAAGATATAGATGAAGAAGATGTTAAAGAATTTTTAAAGATAACGAAAGAAAATAAGTTTGTTAAAATTCTTGCTCATGCTCCGTACACATTAAATCCCTGTTCTGCCGATAAACGTGTCAGAGACCTTGCAAAAGAACTTTTTATAGACGATTTAAAAAGAATGGAATATACTCCGGGCAATATGTACAATTTTCATCCCGGAAGCCATGTAGGGCAGGGAATTGATGCCGGAATAAAAATAATAGCAGACACATTAAATACGGTATTAAAAAAAGAACAAACCACAACTGTATTACTTGAAACAATGTCGGGAAAGGGTAGCGAAGTAGGTTCAAAATTCGAAGAACTAAAACAGATAATAGATTTGGTTGAACTAAAAGATAAAGTAGGAGTATGTTTGGATACTTGCCATATTTACGACGGCGGTTACGATATAGTAAACGATTTGGATGCTGTAATAAAACAATTTGATGATATTATCGGTTTGGAAAAATTAAAAGCAATTCATTTAAACGACACAAAAAATCCGTTTGCTTCTCATAAAGACAGACATGAAAAAATAGGAGAAGGATATTTAGGGCTTGATGCAATAAGTAAAGTAATAAATCATCCTAAATTAAAAAAGTTACCTTTTTATTTGGAAACTCCTAACGAAATTGACGGATATGCAAAAGAAATAAAGATATTAAAAGAAGCTTACAAATAAAAAATATGAATAATAATAGAATTTTACATAAAGTTGATGATAATAAAGAAATTCTCATAAACAAAATGTATGTGGGAAGATATCTAAACGATAATATAGGGCATGAAGTTATTAACCTTATTAAATCAGATAACGGGCAAAACTACATATATGTAAATCCTTATGGTTCTATGGATAAAAAGCATAATAATAAAATAGATACCATTCTTCTTGTAAGAAATAGCAACATTAAAGACACTTTTGAAATTCTTGCACAAGCTTATGATTTGGAGCAGGTTAATTTTTCTCAAAGAAAAAACAAAGATAGAGAAAAACAACTTGAATATATTTATGAAAATAATATCAAATATAACGATAAATACGTGAATAAAATATTTTATGAAAATGAAAAAAATGAAGAAGCAATATATATTTCTTTTCGAGCAAATAAAGTAAAACGACCTAAAAAGCCTATATATATTTCTTTTTTACCTACAACCAAAAAAGATATTTGCGATAAAGACTCGAAATATGTTTTGATATATTTAAATTCATGTAAGCAACAAAACAATACAAATAAGACGAATATTGTTAATATTGCCAAACAAAGTTTAAAAATGTATATAGGAAACAAAGAAATAAAATATAACAACAAAATTGTAGACCAGAGCAAAGTTTTTGAAAAATTAAAGTATATAATAGAAAACTCCGATTATTGGAAAAAAGAAAATTCTACTAAAAAAGTTGAAGAAATAATCCAAGAATATGAAAATGGTACTGATATTAATCATTTTAATATTATAGATATTATAGACAAGAATTATGATGAAGTAATTTTCTCAAATATGTTTAAATATATATTTTCCGCAAATCCGAAAGCTTTTTGTTCTTTTGCGAATACAGTTCTTAAAAATAATTTTAAAAACAATAAATTAAATTTATCGGAACAGTTTAATATTGAAAGAGAAAAAGGACATACCGATTTATTAATAACAGATAAAACAAACAAAAATATTATAGTGATTGAAAACAAAATCAAATCGGGAATTAACGGAAAAGATCTTTTTTTAGAAGATAAAAAAGTGAAGGGACAATTATATGAATACTATCGTTATGCAAATGGAGAAATATTTGAATATTATAAAAATAAATTTTTTTATATTTTTGTTCCGGATTATAGCTATATAAGTGAAAACGACCTTTATCCTAAAAACACTTATAAGATAATCAAATATAGCCAAATATATGATTTCTTTTATAAGTATAGAAAATTTTTTGAGAATATTTTATATTTTAAAGAATTTTTATATGCTTTACAAAAACATATATCAAATACCGATAATATTTTAGAACAGACAACTCATAAAAGATTTATAGAAAGTACAAAAAGCAAAAATTAACTCTAGTCATTTACTGCTTTTCTAATTGTTTTTCTATCCATTTCATAATCAAATCTACAATATAATCTTGTTGTTCTTGTGTTAATTGTGTTCCCACAGGAAATTTGTGCCACTTGTTTATACATTTTCTGCAACAAGTTGCCGTTGCATGTTGAGCAATAAATACGGGATGTCCTCTCATAGGAGTCTGTTTACCATCGTTGGAAACAAATGCGGGAGCAACTCTTTTAGCTATAAAATCTTGAGCATGGCTTCTTATTGTATCAAGACCTTTTTGGTTTATGTAATCGATATCTTTCTGTTTTAGTTTGAAACTGGCCCTAAATGTAGATTTTGCCAACCTATCTAAAATATCCATTATCTCTTCATCTTCTTAATTTTTTCTTTCGTACTTTTATCAACTCTCAGCGATTCGCATATTTTCTGTAACGATTTGTTGTATGTCCAATCATCGAGATTATTCTTCTTTAAATATTTCATGGTTTTATCTGGAAACTTTACAAATGCTATCGATATAGCCCAGGCAACAGCCATTTTAACATAATAGCCGTCATGTTTTATGTTATCCAATATTGTTAAAACTTTGTCTATATATTCGTTGTCTATAAAGTAGTCTAACATCATAACTATTGCAAACCTAAGTTCAAACTCTTTTTTGGATTTCAAATATTTTTGTATAAAGTTCCAAACTGTTTCTTTGTTTTTGTTTACTGTTTTCAACCCTGAACAAAAAATGTCGCATACCGCCCAATTATCTATTTTCGGAACAAAGTTTTTTATTATAGATAAAACTTCTTTTATATCGGTATTTCTTATAAAACCTATAAGCATACCTTGCAACATAACTTCTTCATAATAAACAGTTTTATTAAAAGAAATGTATTCCGTGAAATTTTCTTGTTTTGAAAGTTTTTTTGCATAGTTTCTTAGAACGGGAATTCTTACTCCGATAATGTTGTCCGTTCCTGGACATAACGAGGAGTGAAACTCTTTATATTTGGGGTCTGCTAAAGCTAATAGTTCCTTTCTTATTTTTTTGTACATTTCTATTCTAACCCGGACTTTATTTTAATTATTTTATTATAAGATTCTTCTATTCTGTCTTGCGAAATTTCACCGTCTTTTACGGCATTAAAAACTATGTCATTAAATCTTTTTACTATGTTTTTGGAATAACTTATATTGTTACCGAAAATCAAAATATCGTTACCTGCATTTATTGCCGTTATTATACTGTCTTTTAAGCCGTAATTGTCCGATATTGCCTTCATCTGCATATCGTCGGTAACAATAAGGCCGTCAAACCCTATTTCATTTTTTAAAATGTTTGTTATAACATTTTTGGATAACGATGCGGGATAAGTATCGTCTAAATTTTTGTTATAAACATGTGCAACCATAACGGCATTTAATAATCCTTTTTGGTTTAATTCCGTATAAGGTTCAATCTCTATTTCGTTCCATGTGGATGAAACATCCGTAAAACCGTTATGCGAATCGTCTATTGCACTGCCGTGACCGGGAAAATGTTTTGCAACGGTTAAGATATTATATTTGTTATGTGCTTCTATATATTTTTGTGCATGTTTTACAACAATTTGAGGATCGTCGGAAAAAGATCTGCCTCTTTTGTATATAATGGGAGATTCTTTATTTACAGATAAATCCACACATGGTGCAAAATTTATATTTATACCGAAATCTTTTAAAGTTTTTGCTATTTTTTTTGCTTGATTGTATGTAAGATCCTCATCATCTCTTTCACCCAATTCCGTATGTGATAACGTTTTTACTTTAAAACCCCTTGAAGACGGTAACCTTGATATTTGTCCGCCTTCCTGGTCTATTGAAATAAATATCTTTGACGGGGAAAGTTTTTTTATTTGTTTTACCAGTGCTTTTAGTTGTTTGGGAGATTTTATGTTTCTTACACTATCCTTTTTATTTGCAACACTTTTGGAAAACAATATAACACCGGAAATATTTTCGTTCACTATATCATTGTAAATGGGATTATTTTTGGTTATTTCCGTTCCGTTAAACCCTACTATTATCATTTGTGCTATTTTCTTTCGCAAATCCGCATCGGAATCAGCAAAAGATATTGAATAGCACAATAACAATAATATAATAGAAATAATTTTTTTCATTTTTTTATTATCGAATCATTTATGTTATTATACTTCTCGGGTTTCGGATCGGGTGTTTGTTGAATCCCTTCCGGATTTTTCTTAAGCATTCTTCTTCTCTTTCTTTCTTCATATCTTTTCTTTGTTTCTTTTCTTGTGTTATATTCAACAAACAAGAAAATAGCAATAATTTCAAGCACGAAAAGTCCTAACAAATAAGGAGATATATCTATAAACTTTATTGTGAAAGGAATCTTGTTTTGTATTGAATCGTTTATTTGGTTTGTTAATTTTTTGTTGGAAAAATATCCTAATAAGCTGTATGATGTAATCGGGACAATTTGTCCGTTAGGAGCTTTTAATTCTACTCTATAACTAAAAAAATGAAAAATACTTCTGCTTCTTCCCGTTTCTCTTGTCATTATAGCTTGATATACTTTCGGGACTACAATATCACTTTCTTTAAATATCGGAATCACCGGTTTTTTGTATATATGTACAATAGTTTCCTGCCCTGTAGGATCTATTTCTATTCTTGTTGAAAAAAGGCCTTTATAAATACCACTTAAACCCAATACCAGGAACAGCAGTAAAAGTAAGAAGAAACTTATTTCTTTTTTTATTCTGTTTTTTTTGCTCATGTGTTTATTATATAAAATTATTCATTTTTATGTTTAGTTGAGCAAGTTTGTTTATTTAATTTGGTGAAACGGATTTATCTTTTAAATTCTAACTTCGTATTTTCCTTCTTCGAGTACCCATCGCTTTCGCTATAATTTTAGTACACTTCAGTCGGAAAATACTTTGTTACAATTTAAAATTTTGAAATCCTTTGGAAGCCAACAACAAGGTAACCTAAAATATTAAGTTCTCTAACGACAACGACAAAAAAAATCTTTAAATTCTTTGAAAGCAAAAATGGCCACAAACTATAAGCTATAAACTTGTTTAATCATCGGTATCTTTATCTTCTATTTGGATATTATCTTTTTTTTCGTATTCCTCATATTCATCAATTTCAATATAATCATTTCCATTATAATCTTGTTCATCTTCATCATATTCAACTTCTTCTTGTTTAATTTCAAGTGATTCCGGCAACTCTTCATCACTTTTTGCTTTTATATATTCATACAACAACACAGAAATGCACAATATAATAAAAAAAAGGCCTATAAACATTTGTTCTGTTTGTCTAAATGTCTTTGTAAAAGGAGTTCTCTTTTGTATTAAATCATTTATTTGATTTTGTAATTTTAGTGCAGAGTAAGACTCATTAAAACCGAATATAACACGAATTAATGTTCTTTGTCCGGAATAAGTTTCTAATCCTACATAATGAAGATAAAAAATTCCAGACTTATAAAACTTCTGTTTAGTTATTATAGCTTGTTTTATTTCCGGTATAACTTCTTTTTTCTCATTAAATAGTAGCCATGCTGATTTTGTACTTAAATATGCGGTTACTTCTGTTTCTGTAGGGTTTATTGTAATTGTTTTTACGGAAAGACCTGTAATGAAAACAAATATAGCAACTATTAAGATAAATATCACAAAAAGTATCTTATATACTGTTAAGTCTAATTCTTCCATAGTCTTATTATATAAATTTTTGTGGTTTATAGTTTATGGTTGTTTTGACAATCAAAAGATTATGCATCTGTGCATATTCAATTCTAGTATTCTTCGTCATCTTCTGCAGTATCGCCATATCGCGATATATAAAACCATACTTTCGGCATAGGTAAAAGTATCAGAGCTAAAATAAGTATAATCATAATCAGATTGCCGGAACTGATTTTATATTTAAAGTAAGTTTTGTTTTTTATTGCATCGTTTATTTTGTTTTCTAATTTTATCTCGGATTGGTAACCGGAATGTTTATAAGATGTAACGGGGAATCTATGACCTTGAAAATCTTTTAATTCTAATCTGATTCTCCCTTCTATTGATTCAGTTACCATAGCTTCTTTCAAGTTTGGTATAACTTCTTTATTAAACGGGTTTAATATAGTTTTCTTATATATTTTTGCTTGAATTTCTGTTTCCGTAGGAATTATTTCAATTCTTGTCGGAGCAAAGAAGATAAAAACAGGATAACAAAGTAACAGAAAAATACCGGCCATTATAAAAAATTGTTTTAAGCTTTTCATAATGTTATTATACAAAATAATAATTATTTTATGATGTATTTTTATTTTCAATTTTATATAATCTAACATTAATAATAGCTTAGAGCTTACAAACAACTGGCTTAGAGCTTAGAGCTTACAGCTTATGGCTTAAAGTTTATGGTTTGTGGTTGGTAGTTTGTAGTTTTGACACTCAAAGAGTTTTCACGTTTTTGCTGTTAGTCGTTAGTTGTTGTCGTTAAAGACATTAAGATTTTATGTTAGAATGAAGCAACTAACGAATGAAGTGTACAGATGTTTCCCATAAGGGCGTACTCGATTGAGTTAGTTGCAAAATTATAACTAAAATATTAATGTCGCTATAAGTAGTTAATAAGGAGAGCAATCATGAAAGACGAATCAAAATGTTTACATTCCGGGTATACACCCGTAAACGGCGGACCAAGAGTTATGCCGATATATCAAAGTACCACATTCCGTTACACTTCCACACAGGAAATTGCGGAAGTTTTTGATGATCCTACAAAAAATCATATATATTCAAGGTTTACTAACCCTACAGTAGATGTTGTAGAAAAAAGAATTGCAGACCTTGAACACGGTGTTGCCGCAATGTGCACAAGTTCGGGACAAATGGCATCGTTGCTTTCGATACTTAACCTTTGTAATTCAGGGGATAGTTTTGTAAGTGCATCCGCAATTTACGGAGGAACAATAAACCTTTTTGCTTTTACACTTAAAAAACTTGGAATAGAATGTATTTTCGTTGATGTAGATGCAACAGAAGAAGAAATACAAAAAGCAATAAAACCTAACACAAAAGCTATTTTCGGTGAAACATTAACTAACCCGTCTTTACAAGTGTTC
>JAGCCP010000031.1 GCA_017651625.1 Candidatus Ruminimicrobiellum bubulum
ATTCAGCGAGAAATATTCGCAGTGGCATGGGGGAACCCCAAAAGAAGCGGGGGCGGGGGGGATATGGCCCCATTCGTGCGGGGAAAAGCCTATAAATAATATAAAACAGATAAATTTCACTCTTATATTAAAATTAAAAAAATATTTTTTAAAATCAAAAAAATAGTTCTATTTTTAATAATTTATTCCTCATTTTGATTAAAAAGCGGTTAAAAAATAGTTTAATTTAATGATTTATTATTCATTTTCAAACGGTTTTTTATTCGTTTTTATATGCCTATTTAATCAAATTTAATATATTTAAGTATATATTTAATCATTTTAAAAGTGTTTTTTGTCTGTCCTGCTGCCCTGGTCAACTTTTCTGTTTTGGGTTCATCCGTTCACGCTCTAATCTGCCGTGAGTTCATCCTTTAATATTAAATTTTCGGGCAAAGTAATTTTTATTCCTTTTCTGTTTTATATTTATTTGATATAATTTAATTGTTTTAAATACTTTTTAAATTCTTTTTTAAGAAAAAAAGGGAAAGCAAAAAGGCGGGGCAAATTTTAAACCGCTTTTTTGTTTGGTTCTGTCCGCCCTGATCTGCCGGGGTTAATTCCCAAAATTTTTATAACTGTTTTTATTTAAGTCCGTTAAAAGTGTTTTATATGCCTTGTCTTTTTCGCTTTCGTTCCACTCTTGCGGACTTTCTGCCCGGTATTTTTCCCTGACTTCTTTTAATGCTTTTTCTTCAGCTGCCTTTTGTTCGTCTTGCATTTTCTTTTTTCTTGTTTCTTGCTGCTTGTCATAAGCCTTTTTAAAAAGGTTTGTTATTTCCTCGTTTCGTTCTCGCTCGGCTGCTGCCTTTTCTTGCATATCTTTATAAAACTTTTCGCTTTTCTCTTTTTCTCTCTCTTTTACACCGTTTATTATGCCGTCAAAATTTATATTTCCGTTTGATACATAATTATTTTTTGGCTTTTTTGCTATCATTTCACCATTACTCATTTTTTTATATTCCTCTCTTGTATTCATCTCACAACATGGAATTATTGAAAACTATTTTTCAATTAAACTTTCAAGATATGCGTTGATAATGTCCACTTTATATAGTTTTCTCTTTCCCACATTGAAACCCGCTTTACTATCATTGCCGATCTTTCTAGCGGTAGCACTTCCACAACACAAAAGTTTTTGCAAACCTTTAATGTCAACACATAAATTATTTGTTGAAACATCACGATCCGAAATAGTTTCAATTTGTTTGTTCATTGGCTTTTTTCCTTTCTTTTATTGTTCACTATTGCCGTTTATTGTTTGTCTATATATAATTGTAAATGTGGCCGGGCTTATTGTCGCTACATATTCTAGGGTGATGTTTTTTATATATACCCGGTTATTTTTAACGATAAACATTAAAAAATAAGAAAATATATAAGTTTTTAAGGGTGTAAATTTTGGATAATATAAGAAAAGTTAAAATTGAAGAATTACAGATCAACCGATTTAAGACAATTATTTCTATCCTGGAAAAAGATTATGAATGTAAAAAAAGAGCATTCCAGGGTGAATTATTAGGTATTACCGAAAATGAAGTTTCTTCCCTTTTATGTGGCAGCCGTAAAATGTCGGAAACACTTGCTAATACAATTTCAGATAATTTACGCAATAATCATATTATGAATGTATCACCACAATATTTATTATGTCTTTCCGATTTTACCGGAAAAAATGTTTCAACCGGAATAATAAAACCGTATTTTAATATTGATTTATTAAAATATATAAATGATCGTTTCGGAAATATAAACTTAATTTCAGAATATGAAAATATACATGATGAGATTTTATTATTTACGGATAATGTCACCATTGAAGAATTAAATTTGAATGACAACACTGCTATTCTAATTTATACAAAAGGAAAAGAAAAAAAGGTAATTGAAAGAATAAACTTTTTTGTCACTTCTGTTAAGATCGAAAGAAACATTTATTCATTTTTTGAATTTCGGACTTTTTACAAAACATTAGAAAAGCAAATTTCAAATTGTTTTGACACATACAATTTCATTCTTTCCGAAAATAAAAATGAAGAAATAACCGGATAATTTGAAAAGTGTTGTATAAAGTGTTGTATAAATCGTTGAAACCCTTATAAAATCAACATGTGTGGAAAAAGTCCCATTTCCCGCATTAAAAATTATTATAATTTGTCCGTATTCGTTACGGACTTTTTTTTATGTTTATCGCCTTAAAATAGGGACTTTATAAAACCCACATATTATATTTTATTGTTTGTCTTAAAAAGTAAAAATCATAATATTTTGTATAAAGTGTTGTATAAAGTGTTGTATAAAATGTTGTATATTTTCGGCCTTTCCATGTCTTTTGTTCTTTCTTTATGTTGTATAAAATTATTTTTTGTGATTTTTCGCTTTTAAAAATCCAGGATCCCGGTTTTGAAAAATCGCCTTTTTATAGGCTTTTTCAGATTTCCATTTTTGAAAGTTGCACCGGTCCAACTTTTGAAAATTTACACATACATATAAAGGCTGCTGCCTTATACACGTTTTTTTTAGTACGGTTTACAGTTTCGGCACTGCTGCCGATCTTGTTTCCTTTACTGCTGCCGCCGATCAATATACTTTATTGTTTGCCGTGAATTATATTCAAGCGGGTTTTTCTTGCTTTTTTCCGGCCCCTTTCCCGCCCGGCTTACGCAAGAATGAAATTCTTTTTCCGTGATCTTTCGGTTTCAAGTGGCAGCAGTGCCACACCAGGAATTGAATTTTCTTCCGTGATCTTGTCACCTGGTAACAAAAAAGACACGGTTTCGGTTTTGGGTTTCCGTTTCCGTGTCCTTTTTGGCCTTTTTGAGAATATAAGAAATGAATGAGTTTTTCAACCTATCTTTATTATAAAACTTTCCATTGATTTTGTCTTATTTTCTTTCATAACATGTGTGTATAGGTTTAATGTAATTGATATATCTTTATGTCCTAAAATTTCAGATAGTATTTTATAATCACCGGGTTTTTGTTCAATGTATCGTGTTGCGAATGTATTTCGGAATGAATGACAAGTAAAAACATCTATTCCGGCCGTGTTGCATATTCTTTTTATTTCTCTATTTACCGTGTATTCTCTCAAAATTTGACCGTCA
>JAGCCP010000032.1 GCA_017651625.1 Candidatus Ruminimicrobiellum bubulum
GTACGCAAGTTCCGCTTTCCCTATCGCTCCCAACAATGTTTGTCCTTCCGCCATTATCGCTTTCTCTATGTACCCTCTGTAAACAGGAACAGATATAGCCGATAGTATTCCTACTATCACTATTACTATCACCAACTCTACCAGTGTAAATCCTTTTTTATTTTTATAATTACCCATTTTCTTTCTCCATTTTTCAGAAGCTTACCATACAACTACTAATATTCGTAGTAATATTCGTCAAAATTTTCTATATGACCATCGGAATAAACTGTAGTACAAACATACATCGGTTCCCAACAACCATCATAATCTAAGCCATCAGAAAATCCCCATGCTTCAATGCATACAGCATCCGTGCATTTAGACCTATCATAACCTGTACTACATATACAAACATTACAAAAATATTTATACTGACCGTTGGATGTGTTAATTCCCAACTCTCTTATTTTCTGGTAAGGATTATTTCCATAATAAGAAGTTCCAAAACCGCTAAGGAACTTACCTCCACCTTTTGTAGTACTATATATCAATTCAGCCCTTGCCACCGCACCAAGCAAGGTATACCCCTCAGTCATGGTAGCTTCCGCAATATATTTTCTGTATATAGGGACAGATACCGTCGACAAAATACCTATTATCACTATCACTATTATCAACTCTATCAGAGTAAATCCCTTTTTAGTTTTTATTATATTCACTTATATTCCTCCTGTATTCTCCTGCAGAGCAATCCAAACGCACTACTGCTTGATACTATTATAATACAAAAAATCAACAATTGCAATGACTTTTTATAACAAAAAAAGACCTGCCTTTTTAAGACAAGTCTTTTATATTTTTTTAGATTTTTTAATACTATTACAAAATACCTTTTGCTACCAACATTTCCGCAATTTCTACGGCATTAAGAGCAGCGCCTTTTAACAAGTTATCAGATACTACCCAAAACGTTAAACCGTTATTGCAAGAAATATCTTTTCTTATTCTGCCGACAAATGTTTTTTGCTGGTTTTGTGCAAATAACGGCATAGGATATTTGTTTTCTGCGGGGTTATCTATAACTTCTACACCTTTTGCCGTAGACAAAAGTTCTCTTGCTTTTTCAGGTGTAATTTCTTTTTCTGTTTCAATCCATACGGATTCGCTGTGAGCTCTTAAAACAGGAACTCTAACACAAGTTGCACTTACTTTTATACCTTTATCACCCATAATTTTCATTGTTTCGTTTGTCATTTTCATTTCTTCTTTTGTGTATCCGTTTTCTTCGAAAACATCTATATGAGGAAGCAAATTAAATGCTATTTGATAAGGGAATTTTTCCAATGGAGGTATAGGTTCACCTTTACCTAATGCTTTAGTTTGGTTTTCCAAATCGTGAATACCTTTTGAACCTGCACCGGAAACTGCCTGATATGTAGAAACTATAACTCTTTTTATTTTTGCATAATCGTGTAACGGTTTTAATGCAACTACCATTTGAATTGTTGAGCAGTTAGGGTTGGCAATGATTTTTTTGTCTTTACTTAAATCGTTAGGGTTAACTTCAGGAACTACTAACGGACAATTATCATCCATTCTCCAAGCACTTGAATTATCTACAACAAAACAACCTGCTTTTGCAAATGAAGGAGCAAACTCTTTAGACGTTCCTCCGCCTGCACTGAACAATGCCAAATCTACACCTTTACCGCTATCATGTGTTAAAAGTTCTACAGGTATATCTTGTCCTTTAAATTTTAATTTTTTACCTACACTTCTTTGTGATGCTAAAAGTTTTATTGATTCTACCGGAAAACTTCTGTTTTCCAACATCTTTATCATTTCGTTACCTACCACGCCGGTAGCACCTACTACTGCAACTTTGTACTTCTTCATTTTTTCTCTCTCCTATGTGGACCTTAATATTTGGGCTGCAACTTTGAGTTTTTGAACCTCATGTATCTTGTTCATTGTACACTTCGGCTCAAAAACTCTTCATTTCGCCTCAAATTTTGAGATCTTTTAAAAATATCTTAGAAATCGCTCCGCGATTTAAATTATATCAACTAAATTTTGTAGTTAAAAGATTTCTTAATTCTAGCTAAAACACATAATTAGATTTTAAGATTTTAGGCGAACCGAAGTATTTTTTTAATGAAGTTTACTCTTTGCGGTAAATGAATTAGAAAAATACAAAGGTGCAGCCAAAATATTAAAATCTCTACAAATTGTTTGCTATTAAGTCTCCGACTTCCGTCGTTCCCATACCCATCTTACCTGCAGCCAAAGATTTTATCTTCCCGCTTGCCAAAGATTTTGCTATGGAATTTTCCACCATTTTTGCTTCTTTTTCAAGTCCCAATGTTTCAAGCATCATAGCACCGGCACTAATTGCCGCTAACGGATTAATAACATTTTGTCCCGTATATTTAGGTGCCGAACCGCCCATAGGTTCAAACATCGATACACCTTCGGGATTAATATTTCCTCCCGCGGAAATTCCGATACCGCCTTGAATCATTGCTGCCAAATCGGTAATTATATCACCGAACAAATTGTCTGTAACGATAACATCAAACCATTCGGGATTTTTTATCATCCACATACATACCGCATCAACGTTTACGTAATTCAATGCTATATCAGGATAACTTTTTGCACCCATTGCTCTAAAAGCTCTTTCCCACAAGTTAGATGCAAATGTTAAAACGTTTGTTTTACCGCACAATGTAAGTTTATTATCTTTATTCCTTTTTTTCGTTAATTCAAAAGCATATTTTAAGCATCTGTCTACACCGAATCTTGTATTAATAGATTCTTGTGTTGCAACTTCAAAAGGAGTATCTTTTTTCAAAAATCCGCCTGCTCCCAAATAAAGACCTTCCGTATTTTCTCTTACTACAACAAAATCTATATCTTTAGGTTCTTTATTTTTTAAAGGGCAATCTACACCTTCAAAAAGTTTTACAGGTCTTAAATTGATATATTGGTCAAGTTCGAATCTTAATCTCAACAAAATACCTTTTTCAAGTATTCCCGGTTTTACATCGGGATGACCAATTGCACCGAGATACATTGCATCGAATTTTTTAAATTCTTCAACACAACTGTCAGGAAGGATTTCACCTGTTCTTTTATATCTCTCTCCGCCTAAATCAAAATTAGTAAATTCAAATTTTGCACCTGTTTTAGCAGCTACGGCATTAATAACCTTTACACCTTCAGCTATTACTTCAGGACCTGTTCCGTCACCGGGAATAAGAGCTATTTTATAAGTCTTAGACATTTTTATTTCCCTCCCTTAATATAGGAAAGCAACCCGCCGGCTTTTATTAATTTCTGCATAAATTCCGGAAAAGGTTGAGCTTTATATGTTTGTTTTTTTGTTACATTTTTTATTTCGCCGTTTGCTAAATCTATCTCCAATTTATCACCTTTATCTATATTATCAACAGCTTCATCTGATTCTATAATCGGAAGACCGATATTTATACAATTTCTAAAAAAGATTCTTGCAAAAGATTTTGCTATAACACAAGAAACTCCCGCACCTTTAATCGATATAGGAGCATGTTCTCTTGAAGATCCGCAACCGAAATTTTTATCGGCAACAATAATGTCTCCCGGTTTTACTTGTGATGCAAAATTATCGTCTATATCTTTCATACAAAATTTTGCGAGTTCTTTAGGATCGGAAGTAGTTAAATATCTTGCAGGAATAATTTCATCCGTATTAACATTTGCGCCATACTTAAAAACTTTACCTTTTAAGATTATATTTGCCATATAAACCTCTTTTACCCGTATTTTAAATTCAAGAATAGATTTTATAACATTTATAACTAAAAATCAAAAGAACTGATGATTTGAGGATTGGAAGATTAGAAGATTGGAAGTTCAAATGTAAAATTTGCTTCGCAAATTTTATTATTATTTATTTTTTCTTCCTATCTGATCCTCTATTCTTCTACTCTTCAAATCTTCCAAAAATCACTCCGTGATTTTTTGTTGACAACAATAACTTTTTATGTTAGATTTTAAACATCATTATTTACGAGAAAAATTTATGATTATACCTATAAACTTTGTAGAAATAGAAAATATTAAAGCAAAACCGGAAAACGCTGAAGAATTAGTTCGTTTATGGGAAAACGTGGCAAAAAAACCTATTTCCAAAAGAGTTCAACATTATAAAGACGTGTTTACTAAAGGAAACGATGAAGCGATTTTTGCGGAACTTGCATTTTGTATTTTTACCCCTCAATCCAAAGCATTATCTTGTTGGAAAGCAATAAATATTTTAAACGATAAAAAACTTTTATTTACCGCATCGGCACAAGAAATATCGAAAAATATAAGTAATGTAAGATTTCAAAATAACAAAGCAAATTTTTTGGTTCAGGCAAGAGAAAAATTTACATCTAACGGAAAACTTAACATAAAAAAATTCTTAAAATCTTTTGATAACCCCGCAACTTTAAGAAAATGGATTATAGATAATATTAAAGGTATCGGATACAAAGAAGCGGGACACTTTTTAAGAAATATCGGTTTAGGCCTTGATTTGGCAATTTTAGACAGGCACATTTTAAGAAACTTAAAATTTTATCATGCAATAGATGAAATTCCTTCGACTTTAACACCTAAAATTTATTTAGATATAGAACAAAAAATGATAAATTTTTGTAACGATATAAAAATACCGATGTCGCACATGGACCTGCTTATGTGGGCTATGCAAACCGGCGGAATATTTAAGTAGAAGGCTGGAAGATTAGAAGATTAGAAGATTAGAAGATTTGAAGAATACAGAAAAAAACGGGAAGAAAATTCTTCCCGTTTTTTATTTGATTACAAATTTTTATTAAACTATTTTTGTATAAAAGTCGGAGCATTTTTCGGAGTTAAACCTTTCTTCACTTTATGATAATAATCATAAGTCATTGTAGGATTTTCATTTAATACTTCACAGTTTATTACCTTACACAAAAATACTGTATGAGTCAGAGTATCAAACTGTGAAATAATTTCCGTTTCAAAATATGAATTTGAAAATTGAGTTACTACAGGTAACCCGTTTTCGTTTGTTTTATATTCGACATTTTCAAATTTGTTAAAATCTCTTGAACTTCTAAAGCCGAACTTTCCTATAAATTCAAAACTTGCTTCTTCGGTTATTGTGGATATAACTGCTTTTTTGCTGTTAGATAACAAAAAGTGAGTATTATTTTGTTTAGAAATACTTATTGCTATTGTTGCCGGATTGGAATTTATTTGGAAAACAGTGTTTGCAATTTGTCCGCCGATTTTTCCGTCAAAAGCAGATGTTATGATAAACATTCCGTAAGGTATTTTTGTTAATGCCAATGTATTCATTCTTTTCTCCTTTTACTAAATATCTCTATACTGAAGAGTGACTGTTCCGGGACCTAACAATGTTTCCAAATCTTTTATACATTCGTCACTGTATTTTACGGTATATTCCGTTTCTATTGTATAATCTTCGGTTTTATAATCTTTAATTTCCAAATATACTTTAGATTTGCCCGGATATTTTTCAATCGTTTTCAAAATTTTGTCGGACATTGCATCATCTAAAGCAACTGCCGAAACTTGTATTCTTAACGAACCTAAAAACGGCGGGAACTTTTGTTTTGCTTCTTCCATAGAATAAAATTCTTCTATGGATAATTTCGGTTTACCCTTATCGAACAAAACTTTACCTTTAACAACAACTATCATTTTTTCCTGTAATTTGGCACTTATTTTTTCGTACAATTTATGGAACACTATGCAATCCAAATAGCCGTACATATCTTCAACTCTGAATGTTGCATAAGTTTTCGTTTTATCGCTTTTTGCAACTAAATGTTTTAGGTTCGTTATCATTCCGGCAACTCTGATAATTTTTGCATTCTCAAAAGTTGTATTTTCAGGAGGAACAGGAACTGTATCAAGCCTGTACATTGAAAAAGCTATCATGTCTCTTTTATATTTTTCCAAAGGATGACCGGAAAGATAAAAGTCCAACACTTCTTTTTCATATTCCAATGCTACGGTTTCATCCAATGGAGGAATTTTTTTATCCATCACGCTAACAGTAGCCGTAGATATTTCATCACTTCCGAACAAAAATCCTTGGCTGTCGTTTTGTTCTTTTTTCGTTTTGATTGCCTGTTGCATCGATGCTTCTATATTATCAAGTATTTTTGCTCTTACTTCCAACTTGTTTTTACCGAAACAATCAAACACACCCGCTTTACAAAGACATTCAATCGCTCTTCTGTTTACGGCAGACAAATCTATTTTTGCCAAAAAGTCTTCAAAAGATTCAAATGTTCCGAACTTTTCTCTTGCTTCAACAATACTTTGTGCCGCACCTTCACCGACATTTTTTATTGCAAGAAGTCCGAATCTTATATTTTTACCTTCGGTTGAAAATTCACTCTGAGAATATCTTATATCCGGCGGTAAAGTTTTTATACCGAACTGTTTAACATCATCAATATATTCAATTATTTTGCTGTCCGCAGATTTACCTATTTCGTTATTCATACATGCTGTCATATATTCAAGTGTATAATGTGCTTTTAAGTATGCCGTTCTGTACGTAACATAAGCATATGCGGCAGAATGTGATTTGTTAAAACCGTACCCTGCAAACGTTACCATGTTATCGTAAATTTTGTTTGTTATTGAAGGATCTATTCCTTTAGATCTGCCGCCTTCAACAAACTTTTCTCTTGCTGCCTGCATTTTATCTATAAGCTTTTTACCCATGGCTTTTCTTAACCCGTCTGCCTGACCTGCCGTAAAACCGCCTATAGCCATAGCCATTTGCATAACTTGTTCCTGATACAAAATAACACCGTAAGTGTTCTTAAGTATAGGTTCCTGTAAAGGATGATCGTAAGTAACTTTTCTTCTGCCATGCTTACAATCTACAAACACATCAAGCATACCCGCACCGATAGGACCGGGACGATAAAGAGCATTTAAAGCGGTCACATCTTCTATACTGGTCGGTTTCATTCTTCTAACCAAATCTTTCATACCTTCAGATTCCAACTGGAATATACCGAACGTTTTTGCTTCCTGTAAAAGTTTAAACGTTTTTTTATCTTCAAGAGAAATTTTTTCCAAATCGAAATCGGGCTCTTTTCTCTTTATAAGTTTTACCGCTTCGTTTATAATGGTTAAGTTTTGAAGTCCTAAAAAGTCAACTTTTAAAAGACCTAAGTCCGGCAAAATTCTACCGTCGTATTGTGTAGTTATAACATTCTTTTTACCTATTGCAAGAGGCGAAAAATGTCTAACATCTTCCGGTGCAACAATCAAACCTGCCGCATGAACACCGGTATGTCTTTTTGTCCCTTCAAGTTTTGAAGATATTTTTATAAGTTCGGCAACTCTGGGATCTTTCTTTATAATTTCTTGTAATTCTTTGGAATTTACCATAGCATCCGGTATTGAAGAACCTGCAGGAATTGCATTTGCTATTTTTTGCGTTTCGGCAGGAGTAAATTCCATAACCCTGCCGACATCTTTTACTACCATTTTTGCTTCCATGGCACCGAAAGTTATAATTTGAGCACAGTTGTTTTGACCGTATTTGTTTCTGACATAATCTATAACCTGTTCCCTGCCGAAATCTGCAAAATCGATATCAAGATCAGGCATTGAAACTCTTTCGGGATTCAAAAATCTTTCGAAAAGTAAATCATATTTTAAAGGACAAATATCCGTAATTCCAAGTGTATAAGTTACGATTGAACCGGCTCCGGAACCTCTGCCGGGACCTACAGGTATTCCGTGATCTTTTGAATATTTTATGAAGTCCCAAACAATTAAAAAGTATGAAGCAAATCCCATTTTTTTAATAACGGAAAGTTCATACTCCAATCTGTCGGTATGTTTTTTTTCTATAACAGGATATCTTCTTTTTAAACCTTCTCTGCAAAGATGTTCGAGATAAGTTTGTGACGTGTACCCTTCGGGAACTTCAAAATTAGGTAAAAGGTCTCCGTTTCCTTTTCTTATTTTAACATCTACCATATCGGCAATAACTAAAGTATTCTTTATTGCTTCCGGAACATAAGAAAAAGTTTTTATCATGTCTTCCGGTGAACGATAATAAAACAAATCGGATCCCATTCTCATTCTGTTAGGATCTTTTACCATTTTTTGTGTGTTTATACATAACAATATGTCATGATAATATGCATCTTCCTGCTTTAAATAGTGACAGTCGTTTGTTGCTACAAGCGGTATTCCTGTTTCTTTGGAAAGTTCAAGTAAAGGAGCAATTATTGCTTTTTGTTGTTCAAGTCCGTTATCCATAATTTCAAGATAATAGTTGCCTTTACCGAAAACATCTTGATACCAGCCCGCAACTTCTTTTGCTTTTTCTTTGTTACCTGCAGAAAGTAGTGTTGCAATTTCTCCCGCCAAACATGCGGAAGAACAAATAAGACCTTTAGAATATTTTTGTAATATTTCTTTATCTATTCTGGGCTTATAATAAAAACCTTCCGTAAATCCCGCACTTACAAGATAACACAAATTTCTGTAACCTTCATTATCTTTTGCAAGTAATATTAAATGGTGATACCCGCCGTTTTCCTTATCTTTATCAAACCTGCTTTTTTTTGCAACATAAACTTCGCAACCGATAATAGGTTTTATACCGCTATCCAAACATGCCCAATAAAATTCCATTGCACCGTACATATTACCGTGATCGGTAATTGCAAGTGCCGGCATTTGATACTGTTTACCTATAATATTGAACAATTCCAACGGCTTACCTTTTTTTGTAAGTTTCGTTAAACCGTCCAACAAAGAATATTCTGTATGATTATGTAAATGTACAAATTCCGCTGCCATTTTTACTCCAAATCTCAGCTATTACTTCTTTGCTTTTTTTGTTGATTTTTTAACTGTTTTTGCCTTTTTACTTACTGCCTTTTTTGCTGTTTTTTTAGTTGCCACTTTTCTTACAACTTTCTTTTTCGGTTTCGGTTCATCACTTTCCCAAATGTTTTCAAGATTGTATAACTGCCTTAAATCCTGGCTCATAACATGAATAATTATACCGCCGAAATCCAACACTTTCCAATTAACCGCAGCATTTCCGCCATCTCTTCTTAACACTTCAACTGAATAATCATATTTAAAAGTTTTTTCTATTTCGTTTATAATTGCATTTATTTGGGGCATAGAATTTGCTGTTGCAATAACAAAATAGTTTGTAATAGGAGTTTTTTCCCGCACATCCAACAAAACAACATTTTCAGCCTTTTTATCTTCGGCTATTTTTACTGCCTGTTTTGCAAGTTTCAAAAAATCTATTTTTTTCATTTCTCCCCCCCCCAAAACGACAATTTATATTTTATAAGTTACAATTTAATCTTCCGATTCTCTATCTAATTTGTCATATATACTGCAATCTTGTC
Source organism: Candidatus Ruminimicrobiellum bubulum (assembly GCA_017651625.1). GTDB lineage: Bacteria > Elusimicrobiota > Endomicrobiia > Endomicrobiales > Endomicrobiaceae > Ruminimicrobiellum > Ruminimicrobiellum bubulum. The sequence continues at coordinate 9,438 of JAGCCP010000032.1, forward strand.
CCAACAATACCGACACATCCATCAACGAACCTTCTTTAGGTCTAAAAATTATTTCACCGCAACCTAAAACTTCTTTTATTTCTTTTATCTTTTCATAATCATTTATAAAGTCAAAAATCGTTGTAAATTCATACTGTTTTGAAGAAGATCCCCAATCTATAACATCAAAATCATTTTCTCTTATTTTATCAACAGCCTTTATTGCAAGTCTGGATTTTTTTGTTGTGTTCAATACTTCTACTCTTAAATATTTATCGCTGTCAAAATAATCTTTATCAAAGAAATCAATAATTTTTGCTCTGCTGTCTTCATCAATTTCTGTTCTTTTTCTTTTGTTTACGGTAGGAAAATCAGCATACTTTATAACTTTATCTTCATTTAAAAAATAGGAATATAACAAGAACAAATCTTTCAACTCGAAATTGGTATTTATAACAATATTTTTATTGTGCAAATCTTTTATTAATTTTATGAAAGAGAATCTGTTAAAGTGATTATATATGTAATTAAAAATTTTTATCCATGCAACCATTCTCGTATCTCTGTCAATTTCCGGTTGCAAACAGATATCAAACAAATCTAAGTTATCTTTCAAATTTTCTTGTTTGGAAAATACTTTTATGATATTTTCAAAAGTTTCCTTGGTTACGCATATATGATAATCTATAATCAACTTATTGTCTAAAAGTTTTTCCGCTTCGGATTTTATAAACTCTATTCTCTTTTCCGGAGGTGTTTCCAAAATTAAATCTTTCAATATTCTTGCTTTTTTGGTTTTATACACTATAGTAAGATTTTCATCCGTAAACAGAACTTTTATATACTCATTTAAAGAATTATATCTTGCAACAAAAAACTTTATATTTTCATTATTTTCAACATCATCAAAAATAAACAATATATTAATATTTTTCCCTTCTTTAAAATCTTTAACTATTTTAGAAGTTGCGGAAAAATAAATTAATACGCCCAACAAAGCTACTATTAAAAGCAACAAAAGTTTCTTTATCATTTTAACTGTTATAATAATTCCATATCTTTATAATATCGGGATGCAACACTTTAAATTTGTACAGAACATAATTTATTTTGTTTTGTAATACTAACTTAAATGTTTGATCCAAATCGCTAAACATTATCTTTTTAGGTACAAAACCCTTCTTATATTGTCTGTCCAAAGATAATGAATCTGCTATAAAAATTACTTTTTCGTAATCGCTCATACCTATTCTTCCTATGGTATGATTGTATATTGAATTTATAATTTCTTTATCTTTTATACCGAACTGTTTTTTAGCAATATCGGCACCTATATAAGAATGTAAAACTTGCGGAAGATACTTTATAATAAAATCAACATATTTTATTTTCAAATTGTTCTTCTTAATATACTTTAAGTTTTCTTCAAAAGTCATATTTTTGGCACAATCATGAAGAAGTGCGGCAGTTGATATTTTCATAACATCAAGTTTATAAGTTTTCGCAAGTTTTACAGCTAAATCGTTAACCGCCAAAACATGATTGTATCTTTCCGGTTTTAAATGTGATGATAAATAATCGTATATTTTTTGTTCTATATTTTTAGTCACTGTAAAGTCCGTTAATTTTTATATAGTCTGCAACTTGTTGCGGAACAAGAACGGAAATATCTTTGTTATCTTTTAAATATTGCCTTATTTGTGTTGAAGATATATCTTCCATAACGTGTTTGGAAAAGAGACAATATTTATAATACGGGCTTTTCACATCGGTTTCCACATTAGGTCTCGGGAACACAATAAATCCGTACTTTTTCACAATATATTCGCTGTTTTTCCAACTAAGCAACTGATTAAAAGAGTCCGCACCGATTATCATTTTTATTGTATCGGAACTATTTTTACTTTTAATATAATCAAGCATTTGGTAAGAATAAACTACTTTTTGAGAATCGATTTCATAAGTATCAATTTCATATTTTTCAATATCTTTTGTTACATTACAAAGCATGTTATATCTGTCTTTTCCCGATGCAACCAACTTGTCCTTATGCGGTGGAACATACGCCGGAACAAAAATAATTTTGTCCAAACTAAACTCTTTTAAAGCTGTTTCCGCCATCCGAAGATGCGCATTATGAACAGGATCAAACGAACCGCCAAAAACCCCGATATTCATAATTTACTTACACCTCCGAATATATATAAGAATTATTTTCTTATAACTCCGTTACCTCTAACAACAAATTTTGTTGTAGTTAACTCTCTTGCACCCATCGCACCTCTTGCATGCAACTTGCCCGTAGATATTCCTATTTCGGCACCTAACCCGAAAACTCCGCCGTCATGAAGTCTTGTAGAAACGTTATGGAATACCGCCGCGGCATCAACTTCTTTCAAAAACTTCTCTGCCCTTTGTTTATCGTTAGTAATAATAGATTCGGAATGTTTTGAACCGTACCTGTTAATATGATTTATCGCTTCTTCCAAAGAGTTAACAACTTTTATTGAAACAATATTATCATGATATTCCGTTGCCCAATCTTCTTCCGTAGCATCTTTAACTTCCGGAACAATAGCCTTTGTTAACTTGCAACCTCTTACTTCGGTATCGTGTTCAAAAAATTGTTTGCACAATTTCGGTAAAGCTTTATCCGCTATATCTCTGTGAACAAGTACCGTTTCTGTAGCATTACATACTCCCGGTCTTTGACATTTAGCATTTATGGTAACTTTTATAGCCATATCAATGTCTGCTGCTTTATCGATATAAGTGTGGCATAACCCGCTACCGTGAGAAAGTATAGGAATTGTAGAATGTTGTTTTATAAACTCTATCATTTTCCCGCTTCCTCTTGGTATCAACAAATCTATATAGTTATCGAGTTTTATCATTTCAGATACGGCAGCTCTGTCAACAACATCTATGAATGTTATTGCACCTACCGGCATACCTGCGGACTCACCTGCGGAAGAAATAATCTTTGCAAGTATCTTGTTTGAATTTATCGCTTCCGAACCGCCTCTTAAAATAATGGCATTTCCGGACTTAATACATAAAGCCGCAGCGTCAACCGTAACATTCGGTCTTGATTCGTATATCATCGCTATAGTTCCTATAGGAACTCTGACTTTTTGTATATTTATACCGTCAACTTCTCTTCTTTCAATAATTTCACCGATCGGATCTTTTTGATTAACTATACTTCTTACACCATGAATCATATCTTCGATTCTTCTTGTTGTAAGTGTAAGTCTGTCAATCAACGCTTTATCCATACCGGACTTTTTTGCGGTTTCAACATCTATATCGTTATGAAATTGTATCTCGCTGATATTCTTTTCCAAAGCATCGGCTATAGATAACAATATCGCATTTCTTTGTTTAAAATCCAAAAGGCCCAACTGCATTGAAGCAACTTTTGCCAAAGAAACTTTTTTATTAACTATTTGTTTTATTTCTTGTTCTTCCATATTATTTTATACCCTCTTTAATCCAATTTAATAAACCGCCGGCAAACAATATTTCTTTTTGTCTGTCTGTAAAACTGTAATTTAATTTAATATTTTTACCGTTAACGGTTACAACTAAATCTTTGTTTTCTTTTATAACATTTTTTATATCTTTAAACTCTATTTTATCTGCAAGTTTTATCAACTCGTAATCGTTCACATTATCGAACGTTAACGGAATAATTCCGAAATTTATTAAGTTTGCCAAATGTATTCTTGCAAATGTTTTTGTAATAACAAATTTTATTCCCAAATATCTGGGTGCAAGTGCGGCATGTTCTCTTGAAGAACCTTGTCCGTAATTTTCCGCACCTACTATAACTCCGTTTTTAACAGACTTTGCTCTTGCTACAAAATCTTTATCTACAGCACCGAAAGTATGTTCCGATATTGCAGGCAAGTTAGATCTTAACGGCAATATCTTTGCACCTGCGGGAAGAATATGGTCCGTAGATATATTATCTCCTACTTTCAAAACAACATCCGCCGAAATCGAATCGGGCATCGGTTCGAATTTCGGTAACGGTTTTATGTTAGGTCCTCTTACAATTTCCCCTTCGTTAGAAGGTTTTTGGAAATGGTCATCATTAATATAAAAACTGTCCGGCAAACTTATTTTAGGTTTTGCACCGAACAATGTCATAGGATCGGTTATTTCTCCAGTTAAAGCGGCAGCAAGTGCAACTTCCGGTGAACACAAATAAACCTGAGCATCTTTTGTTCCGCTTCTGCCTTCAAAGTTTCTGTTAAATGTTCTTAAAGAAACAGCTTTGGTTTTGGGAGCTTGTCCCATACCGATACACGGTCCGCAAGCACATTCCAATATTCTTGCACCGGCATTTATTATGTTGAACAATTTACCGGAACTTGCAAGCATTGAAAATACTTGTCTTGAGCCCGGAGAAATCGTTAAACTTGTATTTTTGTTTATCTTTTTATCTTTTAAAGTTTCGGCACATAACATCATATCCGCATAAGATGAATTTGTGCATGAACCGATACAAACTTGATCAACTTTTGTTCCTTTCAAATCTTTAACTTTTTTTACATTATCGGGGCTGTGAGGCATAGCAATCAACGGTTCAAGTTCGGATAAATTTATTGTCAATTCATCGTCGTATGTTGCATCGGAATCGGCAACCATTTCAACCCAATCTTTTTCTCTGTTTTGTCTTTTCAAGAAATCTTTTGTTATTTCGTCCGAAGGGAATATTGTAGTTGTTGCACCGAGTTCCGTTCCCATATTTGTAATTGTTGCTCTTTCCGGAACAGACAAAGTTTTAACACCTTCACCTGCGAACTCAAATATTTTTCCTCTTCCGCCTTTAACGGACAATATTCTTAAAAGTTCGAGAATTATATCTTTAGCACTTACCCAATCTCTTAATTTTCCCGTTAAATTAACTTTAACTATTTTAGGCATTGTTATATAAAAAGGTTGACCTGCCATGGCACAAGCAACATCAAGTCCGCCTGCTCCGAAAGCAAGCATACCTATTCCGCCGCCTGTAGGGGTGTGAGAATCGGAACCTATCAATGTCTTACCCGGAACACCGAATCTTTCCAAATGTACCTGATGGCAAATTCCGTTACCTGCAGGTGAAAAAACTATCCCGTGTTTATTTGCTATAGTTTGTAAAAACTTATGATCGTCGGCATTTTCAAAACCGGACTGCAATGTGTTATGGTCAACATAACTTACGGAAAGTTCCGTTTTTACTTTAGGAACGTTCATTGCTTCAAACTGTAAATATGCCATAGTTCCCGTTGCATCTTGAGTTAATGTCTGATCTATCTTTAATGCAACTTCACTGCCTACTTCCATTGATCCCGAAACCAAATGCTTTTTAATAATTTTTCTTGCTAAATTCATAACAAACTCCGTATATATAAAGTATTATTTTATTATCTTTAATATTTTACAAAATTATAAGAAATTTTTACATAAAAAAAGAGCAAAATTTTATAAATTAAAATTCTGCTCTTTTATATTTAAAACAAATACTAAATTAGAATGTAACGGTTATTTGTTTTGCCTGTCTTGCTCTTATTTTTTCGGCACTTTTTCCTGCAACAATGTCACCGTCTATAACATCTTTTGAATTATCGTTCCACAAAATTTCAATCTTTTTAATGTTCATGTTCGGTAAATATGTGCTCTTTTTAGATTTGTTTACATAAACCAAATCTGTTGTTGAAAACAATTTTGCCTTAAATTCGCCTTTTTTATCGAAAAACTCACCGTTAATTATAGGTTTCAAACTAAATACCAACTCTTTTTTGTCGTTTACGGAAAAAGGTTTATACCCTAAACTCATTGTAAGCCACATATCTATAAACTCGGCTGTTGAACCGCTGAGTCTTGCAACAAAGCCTCTGCCCCAATTTCTTTTATCCGGGAAAGCACTTGAAGAAATAAACGAAGAATTTTCAAGGATACTTCTGCCGTAAACTTCAGGTTTTAAAAAGCACGGGAAACAAGTTTTTATTGATGAGAAAAATTCTTCATATAAACCTGCTCTTAAAAGGCCCAACAAATATTTGAATTCCATATGCATAAATACGGACTCGTTTTCAAGCCAACCCGGTAAAAATACTCTTGATCTTCCGATTTCGTTGGATTCCGGAAGTAATGAAGAACAAACCTTAAACATCTTTAACTCTTTATCGTAAAGTCCGCTCTTTTTAATGGACGCGAAATGTTGTTTTGCTTCCTTTTTATCTTCAGACATTCTCATATAATGTGTTTCTGATTCCAAGAATAACGGTAATGGGAATCTTTGGAATTTAGAAACTTTTACACATGGTAACCCTTTGGAATTCTTTTCATTGTTCTTCTGATACTTCTTTGCTTCGTATCTAAAATAAGTGAAATATAATCCCGTTTTAGGATCTATAGCTTTTTTAAGTCCCGCATTTATTTTTGATACCGCTTTATCTATGAACTCTATTATGGAATTTACATTTATTTGTTCTTCCTTACCGTTTATACCGAATATAACGGATTTTCTGTATTCTTCTTTCAATGTTGTTGCTTTATCCCAGAAATCAAAAGAAGAAAGTTTTTGTTTTAATAATGACAAAATTCCTTTAAACAATTTTGCAACTTCTACCGGTACAAATATTTTTTCATCTTTATTTTCTTTCAAAAGGTTTGAAAAGAAAACCATCATCTTTCTTAACTCAAAAACTTCAGGAGTCGATGAACCGAAAAGACCGGGCAAACCGTTTAATGCATCGTACCAACCGGGTTTATCCGATTCCATTTCTATACCGATACCTTCACTGTCCAAAGTTGCAAACTTTACCGACATTATTGTTATAAACTTTGAAGCTAGTGTCGTATAATAAATGTCACCTTTACCGTTATTTGTTCTTAATGCATTAGGGTTAACTTTTCTTGATGCTATAAGTTCTGATTTTTCATCGGATTTTGCTACGGAATTATATTGTCTTACAACACCTTTCGGAGTCAAAACATACTTTTTACTTCTCGGTAAAACATAGTGATCGTTATCATAATAAATAAAAGATTTATCGTTAAAGAAAATATCTTTTTTCTTATCGGGATATATTGTTAAAAAACTTTCCAATATATCGAAATTGTATTTCCAATGGTCTACCCAATATCCTTCACCGTGATTTGCATCGTTTTGAGCTTTTGCCGTTGTTACAACTTTTGAAATAAAATCTTCGAATTTTATTTTTGTTTTTATGTTTGAAAATTCCATGAATGTTGCAAGCGAACCGGGCTCAAACGGTTTTTGGAAAAATTTGTTCAATTTTTCTTCATCTTTTTTGTTAGTTAAATCACTTATTATATTTTTATATTCTTTACTTTTTGTATCTAAAACAAAAAGTGTTCCTTTAACCACCAACGGGTTACAGGCATCTATTTGTAACAAGTTATAAAATATTTTTACCGCACTGTCTTTAACGTTAGGGTTAAAGAAAATATCTTTTCTTCTGTTTTGGTTTACATCTCTGTAATTTCCGTTACCTTGCGAATAGTAGTTAGGTGATACTTGGAACTCGTTATAATCTCTTTCCAAATCTCCGTGCTTTCTTGAAAACACATAATACATTGCGGATTTATCGTTATATTTAAACTCTATCGGAAGACCGCCTCTCATAACATTATCAAGATAATTTTGTCTGCAATACATATCAAATTCAGGTATTGAAGAATGTGTTTCCATGTTGGAAGTAATGGAATTTATTAAGTTTTTATTTTCTTCCTGTTTTGTTTCAAAATATTTTATATCGAACTTTTTAACAAAATTGTTTAAAGATTTTACACTATCAATATGACCTACTATCGAATATATTTTAAAACTTTCCTTTGATTTCAAATTTTGTTTTGCATAACTGAAAGCCGTAGGATACTTGTTATCGGCAAACTGTTTTTTAGGATAAATAAAATTTTCGTTAAACAATTTTTCCGGGAAAGCAAAACTTGTATCGGAACCGAACAAAATGTCCGGATCAATTATAATGTCCGCCTGTTTTACTTTTTTGTCTTTTACCAAAGAGCAATAAAAGTTACCCTCGGTAATTTCTACAACTTCGGAACTGTCTTCCGTTTCAACTTTAAGTCTGTAAAAAGGCACTCCTGTTTTATCGAAATTATCGATTTTTGTCCAAGCTTGAATTGTTGTCGACATAAATTTTTGTGACCAAGAATTAACATAATAAGGAAGAATCTTCGGCATACCGTCAACAATTTCTATTTGTATATTTTGTTTGGATATATTTTCAACTGTAATTTTTCTTAAAAGACCCGCTAACGGTTGGTTAGGCAAAGTAAAATATGTAACAATTGTTTTAATACCGATTTTTGTATTTATTTCTTCCAGTGTTAAATCATAAGAAGAAACATACATATTTTGTTTTACATCTTTTATATTTGCACTGTTATTTTTAAATGGTTCATAACAAACAGTTTCTTTACCTTTTTTTATTTTTAAAAATGTTCTAAATCCGAAAGTATTTACCAAATTATAACTTACATTTGCAGGATAAAATTCCATTATTGCATAATTTTTATTTTTTACACCGAACGTACAAATTCCCTGTCCTCTGTTAACATAATATGCCCACATCGGAATACCTTTTACTCCGGAAATACCCGGGAAAAAGCTTGCAAAGGTAGGTGCCAAATTGTAATTTTCGATAACAAAACTTCCGTCCTGGTTAAGGTAATACTTAAATTTGTTAGCCATTGTTCCCCCAAAAAAAATCCTACGGATTTTTTAGTTTATAGCTTATAGATTATAGCTTATGGTTTATTGTAAAAATTCACTTCGTGAATTTTTGTCGTTTATCAGAAATTTTTGTACAGCAAAAATTTACACTGAACTTTCAGCTCTAAGCTCTAAGCTTTAAGCTGTTTTATTTTTTAAAAACTCTCTTAAATATAAAATCTACATTCTTAAAGTGCGGTGACAAATCACAATCTCTTCTTATTTCTTTTTCGTTCATATATTTTCTTATTTCCGCATCTTTCAATGCTACTTCTTCCAAACTTACATTTTTTTCTCTTGCAGAGAATGCAAGTCTTTGCATAATTGCATAACCTTGTTCTCTTGTTAATCCCTTATCTACCAACGTTAACAAAAGTGTTCCGGAACAAATAACATCTTGAGTTTTGTTAAGATTCTTTTTCATGTTTTCCGGATACACATTTAATCCGGAAAGTAATCCCTGCATTCTTTTTAAAATATAAAAAAGTCCCATTGTTGCATCCGGCAACATTATTCTTTCAGTTGAAGAATGACTTATATCTCTTTCGTGCCACAAAGCAATATTTTCCATAGCGGTTACCGCATAACCTCTTAAAAGTCTCGCAAAACCGCAAACATTTTCCGATATTATCGGGTTTCTTTTGTGCGGCATTGCGGATGATCCCTTTTGACCTTTTGTAAACGGTTCTTCGGCTTCCGCGACTTCCGTTCTTTGCAAATGTCTTATTTCAAGAGCTATTCTTTCAAGGTTAGCTCCTACATGTGCAATTGTTGATAAAAATATTGAATGTCTGTCTCTGGGAACAATCTGTGTTGAAACAGGTTCCGGTTTCAAATTTAACTTTTTGCAAACGTATTCTTCTACTTTCGGACTTAAATGCGCAAATGTTCCGACAGCGCCGGAAATTGCTCCGTAACTTACGGTTTCCAATGCATAGTTTAATCTGTCGAGGGAACGACTAAGCTCGCTGTACCAATTTGCAACTTTTAAACCGAACGTTGTAGGTTCTGCATGAACACCATGACTTCTTCCCATTGTAGGAGTATATTTATATTTGAAAGCCAACTTTTTTGTTATTTTCATTAACTCTTTAGTTTCTTTTATAAGAAGCAAACAAGCTTGTCTCATTTGAACTGCCAAAGATGTATCCAAAACATCGGACGATGTCATACCCATATGCAAAAATCTTGCTTCCGGACCGACAGTTTCAACGACACTTGTTAAAAATGCAATTACGTCGTGCTTAACAGTTTTTTCTATTTCGTTTATTCTGTCTTTGTTTATCTTAGCTTTTTTTCTTACCTTTGCAATTGCCGATTTTGGAACTACTCCCAACTTGCTCATAGCTTCGGATGCTAAAATTTCAACTTCCAACATTATTTTGAACTTGTTATCGTCAGTCCAAATCGATTCCATTTCAGGTTTTGCATATCTTGGTATCATACTTTTTACCTTCTTTATTTAAAATTTTCTATAACTTTTTTTATTGCTTGAGGAAATATTATATGTTCTTGAACCAATACTCTTGCAGCAACATCTTCCGGACTATCCGTTTCATAAACGGGCACTTCTTTTTGAAGTATTATTGAACCGGTATCATAATTTTCGTCTACATAGTGAACCGTAGGGCCGGACTTTGTTTCTTTTGCTTTTACTACCGCCTCATGAACAAAATGTCCGTACATTCCTTTACCGCCAAACTTCGGAAGCAAAGCAGGATGAATATTTAATATTTTCGATTTATATTCTTTAACAATATGTTCGGAAACTTTCTTCATGTATCCCGCCAAACATATCAAATCCGCACCGGACTCTTTTATAAGGTTATACATTTTATTATCGTAATCTTGTTTATCCATATTTTTATAATCCAATGCAACCGCTTTAATGTTTGCATTTTTTGCTCTTTCAAGTCCGTAAGCGTTGGGGTTATTTGATATAACGATAACAACTTCGGCAATATCTTTCAACACTCCGTTTTTTGTTGAATCTATTATAGATTGTAAATTGGTTCCGCTGCCTGAAACTAATACCGCTAACTTTTTCATTATATTATTTCCACACCTTTTTTACCTTTTTGAACAAATCCTATAACTTTAGAACCTTTCAAGAATTTGTGAACGGCTTGTGCATGTTCCGGTCTGACAAATATTGCCATACCGATACCCATATTCAATGTTCTGTAAATATCTTTTTCCGGAACATTTCCTTTCTTTTGAATTATGTTAAATATTTCAGGAACTTTCCAAGAACCTTTGTTTATTATTACATGTGCATCATTAGGTAAAATTCTTCCTATTTTATCGTAGAAGCTTCCGCCAGTAATATGAGCTATACCGGTTATCTTATTCTTTTTACCGTTATTGAATTTTTTAAGTGCCGCCAAAACTTCTTTAACATAAATTTTCGTGGGAGCCAACAACTCTTTTGAATATTTTTTTAATTCTTTTTCGGAAAAAACTTTTCTTATTAAAGAATATCCGTTGGAATGAGGACCGCTTGAAGGAAGACCTATTACAACATCTCCTTCTTTAATATCTTTACCGGTAATCTCTTTCCCTTTTTCGATTATACCTACGGCAAAACCTGCCAAATCGTATTCTTCACCTTTATAAAAGCTTGGCATTTCAGCAGTTTCACCGCCGATAAGTTGAGCATTGGATTGTTTGCAACCGTTAATAATACCGCTCACTACTTTTTCAGTAAGAGAAACATTAAGTTTTCCGCAAGCAAAATAATCTAAAAAGAAAAGAGGTTTTGCACCTACGCAAATTATATCGTTAACGTTCATTGCAACCAAATCTATACCTACGGTATCGTGTTTGTTTACTAAAAACGCAATTTTCAATTTTGTTCCTACACCGTCGGTAGAACTAACCAAATTATATTTTGTATTTTCTACAGGAAAAGCTCCGCCGAAACCGCCGACTTTAGGAAGTTTTTTCTTAAGTCTTTTAACCAACTCGTTTCCGGCATCAATATTTACACCTGCTTTTTGATAAGTTATAGCCATTTTTCCTCCAAAAATATATCAATTTGTAATTCATAATTTATAGTTTATAATTATAGAATATTTTAACATTAAAAAAAAGACGAAAATTTTATTGACAAAAGGTAATTTTTTATAGTATCATAAGTTGTCATTTTAAATAGAATATGTTATGGGGGGCACCACCTCGGGCGCCAAAAACTTCATTCATATTCTATTTTTTTATTAAGGAGCTAAAATGAAAGTCAACGGAAAAGAAGTTGTTATAAAAAGTACTCAAACTATATACGAATATTTAAAAAACAACAATTATAATTTGGAACGAATAGTAATTGAGTTAAACGGTGAAATCGTTTCCAAAGATAAATATAACACTATAAATTTAAAAGATACCGATGTTATGGAAGTGCTGACTTTTGTCGGCGGCGGCTAAAAGAGCGTTCTTTTAAAATTTCTCATTTTCAAGCAAAAAAGCCATTCGTTTGAAAAATTTAAAGCCAACCGCAGAACTCGCTTTTTTCTAACAACCTAATGAAGCGAAAAAAGCTCAAACATCAGCGGTTTAAAAATTTTTTAGATTTATAATTTTTGCTCTAAATTTTTCTACACTCATTGACGGCTTTAATCATGCTTTTCAAATGAAAATTTTAAAAGAACTTAAGGAGAAATATAATGGAAAATAATGATCAATTAATAATTGCAGGACATAAGTTTTCTTCTCGATTTATTTTAGGTTCAGGAAAATTTTCGTTGAATTTGGTAAAAGCGGCGGTTGAATCGGCAGGAGCTGAAATCGTAACACTTGCTTTGCGTCGTGCAAACACAAAAACAGAATATAATATATTAGATTTTATACCTAAAACGGTAACTCTTTTACCTAACACTTCAGGTGCAAGAACGGCGGAAGAAGCGGTTAGAATAGCAAGACTTTCCAGAGAACTCGGATGCGGAGATTTTGTAAAAATCGAAGTTATAAAAGATACAAAATTTTTGTTACCGGACAACTACGAAACAATAAAAGCAACGGAAATTCTTGCAAAAGAAGGATTTGTTGTAATGCCTTACATGTATCCCGACCTAAATGCAGCAAGAGATTTGGCAAATGCGGGTGCTGCAACAATTATGCCTTTAGCTGCTCCTATAGGCAGCAATTTAGGACTTCTTACAAAACATTTCATTAAAATAATTATAGATGAAATAAAGTTGCCGGTAATTGTTGATGCCGGTATAGGTTCTCCTTCTCAAGCATGCGAAATAATGCAGGAAGGTGCAGCAGCCGTTATGGTAAACACAGCAATTGCAACTGCAAAAAACATAAATGAAATGGCAGAAGCTTTTAAACTTGCAATTATCGCAGGAAGAAAAGCTTATCTTGCCGGGCTTGGCAGAGTTTTAAACTTTAAAGCGGAAGCATCCAGTCCTTTGATAGACTTTTTGGAGGACAAATAATATGTTTTATAAAAACATGGAACAAATAAAGTCCGATATGTTGGAACAAGTTTTGAATCTGACAAACGGTTACGATTATAACATATACACTAAAAACGATGTCCAAAAAACATTAAACAAAGAAATTTTGGATATTGAAGATTTAAAAGTTTTGTTATCCCCCGCAGCGACGGATTTTTTAAACTTAATTGCACATAAAGCACAATATGAAACAAGAAAACATTTCGGTTCAAGTATATCTTTGTTTACACCTTTATACATTTCAAACTATTGCGAAAATCAGTGCACTTATTGCGGATACAATTGCAAAAACAATATACACAGAGGCAAACTTACCATTGAAGAAATAGAGAAAGAGTTTAAAGCAATATCTCAAACAGGACTTGAAGATATTCTTATTCTTACCGGTGAATCAAGAACAGCATCAAGTGTAGAATATATCGGTGAAGCGGTAAAACTTGCAAAAAAATATTTTTCTTCAATATCAATAGAAATATATCCGTTAAATACGGACGAATACAAATATCTTTGCGAATGCGGAGCAGATTTTGTTTGTGTTTATCAGGAAACTTATAATAAAGAAAGATATAAAGAGTTACATTTAGCAGGACCGAAATCCGTTTTCGAATACAGATTTTATGCTCAGGAAAGAGCTGCCCTTGCAGGTATGAGAGGAGTATCCTTAGGAATCCTTTTCGGACTAGACGATTTTAGAAAAGATGCTTTTTCCACTGCAGTTCATGCTTATTTGTTACAGCAAAAGTATCCGGATCTTAAAATAGGATTTTCCGTTCCGAGATTAAGGCCTTACATTCATGAACATAAAGAGCAAAATCCGCACTATGTGAACGAAAAGCAATTGTTCCAAGCATTATGTGCTTACAGGCTGTTTATGCCGTTTTCCGACATAACAATATCTACAAGAGAAAGAGCAGGGTTCAGAGATAATGTTATCGGTGTTTGTGCAACAAAAATTTCGGCAGGAGTAAAAACATCAGTAGGCGGGCATGAAGATGATGCTAAAGGCGACGAACAATTTGAAATTTCGGATTCGAGAAGTGTTGCCGAAATAGTGGATACAATAAAACAAAAAGGTCTTTATCCGGTATTCAGTAACCACATAAGACTTTAATTTTTGCTTTGCAAAAATTAGCTTATAGCTAAAAGCTGAAAATTTAAAGTTTGTTGTAAAAATTCACATAGTGAATTTTTTGATATTTAATTATGAAAATTATTGGTATAACTAACAGATTATTATGTAAAAATGACTTTTTCGAACAAATAAAACTTATTTGTAAAGAAAATCTTTATGCTTTGATTTTGAGAGAGAAAGATTTAGATGACAAAACTTATGAAGAGTTTGCCGTTAAATGTAACGATATATGTAAAGAAAACAATGTTTTGTTTTTTATAAACACAAAAATTAACATTGCACAAAAATTAAATATAAAAAACATACAAGTTTCGTTTGAAGATTTTGTAACAAAGAAAGAAGTTTTAAATTCTTTTGATATCGTCGCCGTTTCGATACATTCGTTAAGTGAAGCTCTAACCATACAAAAGTTTGTTGAAGAAACAAACCAAAATATTTTTCTTATTGCAGGCCATATTTTTGAAACGGATTGTAAAAAAGGATTAGCTCCAAGAGGAATAGAATTTTTAAAAGAGATTTGTGCCAACGTGGAAATTCCGGTTTTTGCAATCGGCGGAATAAACAAAGATACTATTAAACAACTGAAGGGTATAAACATCGAAGGCGTTTGTTCGATGTCAGAACTGATGATAAAATCGGCAATTAGTAATTAAATCAAAAAAAACATATACCTTATTTTTGACTCTCGAAGAGTTTTCAAGTTTTTGCTTAGAATAAAGCATTTGCCGACTTTTATTATTTAAGGTTATCAATAGAATATAAGGACAGTAGAAAAAGCAGAAAAGATTTTGTGCGAAATGAGGAAACGCAAGGTCGATGTGTATGTCTTATAATACTCAAGACCTTGCGTTTCAAAATTGTAGCCAAAATATTTCTGTTTTTTTATTTTAAAAACCCGTTGATAATATGTTCCTCAGCTTCATGTTCGGTTAAACCGAGTGTCATCAACTTTATAAGTTGTTCCCCTGCGATTTTACCGATAGCAGCTTCGTGAATTAGTGCCGCATCTATATTGTTTGCTTCAAGTGATGGAATTGCCAATATTTTACCTTCATCCATAATTATGGAATCGCATTCGGTATGACCGCTGCAACGATTGTTTCCGGTAAGTTTAACTTCAAATTTTTGATAAGATTTTTCTTTTGCTACCGATCTTGATACTATATCCGCCGTTGAACCTTCACCGTCCAAAGAAACATTATAACCGCTTACGGCTTGTTGATTGCCGTGAGTTAAAAGTCTTTCTCTTACAACAAGTTTCGAACCTTTATTAAGTTTTGCTGTTGTTTGTCTGTTAGTGTTATCTACTCCCTTAATTTGTACCATTTCCATTTCCATGCAACTGTTATCTTCCAAATAAACTTCAGTTCCGGGATTTAAAATTCTTTTACCTGTTCCGGTACCCGATCCGAAATGTTTTTCAACATATTTTACTTTAGAGTTTTTGCCTACATAAAATCTGTGAACTCCGTCATGTTGTGAATCCTGGCTGCCGCAATTGTCTATACCGCAACCGGCAACTATAACAACATCACAATTTTCACCTATATAAAAATCATTATAAACAACTTCTTTGTATCCGCTGTCACTTAAAACTACGGGAATATGTACACTTTCGTTTCTTGTGTTATCTTTTATTCTTATGTCTATTCCGCTGCCTTCTGTTTTTGTTTGTATATCAATATTAGCGGTAGTATTTCTGCCTGCAAGTTTGCCGTTAGCTCTAAAATTGTATGCTCCCATAGGAACATCATGCAAATCGGCAACTTCAGCTATTAATCTTTTTTGTATTTCGTTCATTTCCATATCTTTGATGCTCCTAATTTAGTTTTGCACAAGTTGTAACTGCTGATTCGGTTCCTAAAATTTTCGGTAAAATTTCGTCTCTTGAACCTTGCATTGTTATTTTACCGTCTGCAAGAACAAGAATTTCATCTGCGATATCCAAAATTCTTTCCTGATGAGAAATAACAACGATTGTTCCGTTATTAATATTTTTTCGCATAGAATTAAATATCTTTGTTAAATTTTGAAAACTCCACAAATCTATTCCCGCTTCCGGTTCATCGAAAACGGAAATTTTCGATTGCTTTGCAAGAATGGTAGCAATTTCTATTCTTTTAAGTTCTCCGCCGGATAAAGAAGAATTAACTTCTCTTCTTATATATTCGCCTGCACACAAACCTACTTTACTTAAATAGTTGCATGCCTGTTCCAAACTTAAAGTTCCTTTAGAAGCGATTTTTAACAAATCGTAAACTTGTAATCCTTTAAATTTTACGGGTTGTTGGAAAGCATAACCTATTCCGGATTTTGCTCTGTCGGTTATACTTTTATCCGTGATATCCGTTTCGTCAAACAAAATTTGTCCCTGCGTGGGAATTACTATACCTGCAATTATTTTTGCAAGTGTAGATTTCCCGCTGCCGTTAGGGCCTGTAATAACTATAAATTTATTATTATTGAATTTTATATTAAGGTTTTTTAATATTTCTTTTTTCTGTCCGTTCACCATAACATCAAAAGAAATATTTTTTAGTTCTAACATGTTGCTCTCCAAAAATTATTATTAAATGTTTTCATATTTTATCAATATAAAAATTGCTTTGCAATTTTTGAAGAACAGAAGTTTGCAGGATTGGATGATTGGAAGTAAATATATAAAATTTGCATTTAGCAATTTTCCAAGCCTAATCGTTTAATCGTCTTAAAATCTTCATCTATTGAAGTACCGGATGTTGTAAGCATATCACCGGTAATTGTGGCATTTGCTCCGGAAGAAAACATTGATACACCTTTATCTTTGAACAAAAGTCTTCCGCCGGCAAGACGAATAAATGCATCGGGTAAAATAAATCTTGCTATTGCAACTGTTCTGTTAATTTCTTCTTGCAACAAAACTTTGTTATTTTCAAAAGGTGTGCCGGGTATAGGATTTAAAACATTTATCGGAACGGACTTTATACCGAGTTCATAAATATCAAAAAACATATCTATTCTGTCTTCAAATGTTTCCCCTAATCCGAAAATTCCGCCGCTGCAAATTTCAAGTCCGGCTTTCTTTGCAAGATTTATTGTATTTATTTTATCATCATAGGTATGTGTAGAACATATATTGGGGAAAAATCTTCTTGATGTTTCCAAGTTGCAATGATATCTTGTAACACCCGCCTGTTTTAATTTTACAAGCTGTTCATAAGACAAAAGTCCCATGGAAGCACATAACAAAATATCACATTTGTTTTTTATATCTTTATAAGTTTGGCAAACGGAATCTATTTCAGTATCGGAAAGTTTTTTACCCGATGTAACAATGGAAAATCTTTTAACCTTTTTATCTGCATTATGTTTTGCTTCTTTAAATATATTTTGGCTGTCAAGTAAAGGATACTCTTTTATGCTTGTTTTATAATGTGAAGATTGTGCGCAAAATTTGCAGTTTTCACTGCATTTACCGCTCTTACCGCTGACTATTGAACACATATCAAATTTGTTACCGCAAAACTTTTGTTTTATTTTTTCGGCACATAAAGAAATCTCTTGTAAGTTTGTACTTACAAGAGATAAAGCTTCCTGTTTTGTTATATGATAATTTTCATTTAGAATCTTATTCGTTAACTGTTCAAGCATATAAAGTTATTTATTTTTTATATAGTAAATCTGTAACCCACACTCACAATAATTGTCGTTTGTCTTACATCTGTTTTTTCCGATCCCGGTACGGTTTTTATCTTTCCGAAATTCGTTGCATAATTAACATCTAACAAGAAATGCCATATATCTATACCGCAACCTGCACCCCAATACAATCCGTCTTCCGTTTCGAAAGCATTTTCTATTCTCATAAAGCCATAACCGATTTGACCGTATATATACACATTTCTGATTATATCGCTGTTAAATTGAAGAGCTTTTGATTTTAATGTTAAGTAAGTATTTGTAAATGCTACTTTATATTCTCCATCCGGTCCCGATATAACTGCACCGTCTTTTTTCAATTCGGAATCAAAAATATTGTAAGCACCAATACCTAAACCTACAAAAGAATTCACATAAGCTAAAATTTCTATACCTGCCGTATATACATCGTCAACTTCTACGGCTTCTCTATCAATTTCAGGTTCTGCATTTAGAGTTCTACCTACTTTTATTTCTATTTCACCGTTTGAAACATTAGAATTGGAATAATTAAATATTTTTTTACTTTCGGATTTTTTTGCTTCGGAAGAATCTTTTTTTGTTTTAGCAGTTTTTGCAGCGGACGATTTCTTTCCTTTTTTTACTTTTACTACCTGTTCAGTTTTTTCTTCTACAGGTTCATCAAGATCAAGTTCGGAATCATATCCTTCAATTTCTTCCGCAATAGTTTCGGCAGGAGCTACAGTTGTTGTGGCCGGTGAACTTTTTGCTGCTGAAACAACACCTTCTTCACAAAAGACAGGAACTGCAAATGCTAACAACAAAGCAACCGTTAAAACTATACTTTTTTTCATCTGTTCGTTCTCCATTATAAAGGAATATTCTTCCGTAATTACTACTTGCTAATTACTACTTGTTGCTCTTATTTTCTGCTTCCCGGTTTTATTGGTTTTGAACCGTCTTTACATAATGGACACTCTTCCTGCTTATAACTTTTAACTTCCAAACTTAACAACGAAAATCTTGGAACACCGAAATCTACTTTACCTGCACTTCTATCTACTAAAGAGCATACTGCAACAATTTCGGCTCCTGTTTCTTTCAAACTTTCTATAACTTCTCTTGTGGAAAGACCTGTTGTTATAACATCTTCTACCACAAGAACTTTTTCACCTTTACTAACGGAAAAACCTCTTCTTAATGTAACTTTACCGTCAACTCTTTCGGTAAATATTGCTCTCGTTCCGAATGCTCTGCCCATTTCATGACCGATTATTACTCCGCCCATTGCAGGCGAAACTACAACATCTATATCTTTTACTACCTGAGTAATTTTTTCTTTCAAGTTTTGTGCCAAAACTTGTGCAACTTCCGGATGTTGCAATATAAGTGCGGACTGGAAATATGTATCGGAATGTAATCCGCTCGATAACAAAAAGTGACCGTTTAATAATGCATTATGTTTTTTGAACAACTCTTTCATTTCTTCCATTTCCATTATAATCTCCTTGGATGATTGGAAGATTGGATGATTGGAAGATTGGATGTTAAATTGTAAAATTTGCTTTGCAAATCTTGTTATTATTTAATATTTCCACTTTACTTCTAATCTTCTATTCTTCTAATCTTCTATTCTTCTAATTTATCCCCTTAATTGATTCATAAATATTCTTTGCAACTTCTACAGGATTTTCGGCCTGAATTATAGGCCTTCCGACAACTATAAAATTTGCACCCGCTTTAACCGCACTTTCGGGAGTTGCCACTCTTTTTTGGTCATCCTGAACTTTAACAGGTCTTATTCCGGGAGTAACAACTTCAAACTCTTTACCGCAATTTGATTTTATTGTTTCTATTTCAAGCGGTGACGATATAACTCCGTCAACACCGCACTCTTTAGCAAGTTTTGCCCTTCTTACAACTTCTTCGGGAGTTGTAACCTGACTTGTTAAAACGGTTACTGCCCAAATTTTCGGTCTGTTTTCTACGGATGTTGCAAGTTTCAACATTTCTTCACCGCCGCAAGAATGAACGGTTAAACTGTAAACTCCCAAATCTCTTGCAGATTGTACCGCTCTTTGAACCGTTGCCGGTATATCGTGAAACTTTAAATCTAAAAACACTTTTTTACCGTTATCGTTTATCATCTTTATTATTTCTTTACCGGACTGTAAAAAAAGTATCGGACCAACCTTAAAAACATCTATATACGGGCTTAAATCTTTAACTAATTTTTCAGCTTTTTTAAAATCAAAAACATCTAATGCCAATATGGTTTTGTTCATAATTTAACCTTACCTTGCAACTCTTTAATATTCTTTATTTTTCTGTCTTTCAAATATTTTTCAAGACCGGCACACGTATTTTCAAATACTTTAGGTTCTACCAAAACTTGTGTTCCGATGCTTACACAAGTTGCACCTGCAAGAACAAATTCTATAACATCATCACTGTTTGTTATTCCTCCGCACCCTATTATAGGTATGGATACTTTTTGGAAAGCGTCAAACACGCACCTTAAAGCCATAGGTTTTACACAAGGGCCTGACATTCCGCCTTTAACGGTGGAAAGTTTCGGTTTAAATGTATTTATATCTATAGCCATTGCCGGAAAAGTGTTTGTTAATGTTACGGCATCCGCACCGCAATTTTGTGCCGTAAGTGAAAGTGCCGCAATATCTTGTACCTGCGGTGACAATTTCGCAATTATAGGAAACATTGATATATGTTTTACACTTTTTATTATGTTACTTAAAAGTTCAACATCCTGGGAAATGATTGTCTTTTTCAAGTTCGGGCAAGAAAGATTTAACTCTATTGCAGATATTTTCGGGTACCTGTTAAGTTCCATTACAGTTCTTGCATAATCACTCACACATGCACCTGCAACACTTACTATTACAGGAACTTTTAATTTCAATATTGCATCCAACTTCGTTTCTATAAACTTCTTTACACCGATATTTTGAAGTCCGATAGTATTAAGCATACCGCTTGCAACTTCAGCAATTCTGGGTTGCGGGTTTCCCAACCTTTCTTCCAAAGTTATGGTTTTTGTTACTATGGCACCGATTTTTGTTATATCGATTAAATCAGTTAGTTCGTTACCATAACCGAACGTTCCCGATGCGGTAAGCAACGGGCTTTTCATTTTTATTCCTAAAAAATTTGTACTTAAACTGTTCATAACGGTATTATTATATATTTTAAGAGTATTTTTTTCAATTATTATTCCATGGTTTCAATATAAAAACTTACGGGACGAAAACCATCGTTACAAGATATCATTGCGGAATGTTTGTTTTTCATCCATCCGTCAAAAAAGTTGCCTCTGCCTTCGGCAAGTTCTTTAACGAACTTTTCCATACTTTCCCATGCACTGTCACAAAGATGTTCGGGTTTTTGTGCATTTACGGAAATAAAAGTGTCACCTACTTTTAAATCGCAAGTATGTTCTATCGGATTTTCATATTTTTCTATTAAATCTTTATATTGGGTTTGCTTTAAAACGGTAATTTTTACGGATTTCATAATTATTTTAAAGATAAAAACTTATTTTTGAAATCTTTAAGAGCCATTGCTCTATGACTGATTTGATTTTTAATTTCTTCTCCAAGTTCTGCAAACGTTTTTTCATATTTGGGAACATAAAATAAAGGATCATAACCGAACCCGGTAGTTCCGGACAAACTTTCGGCAATATATCCTTTTATTTTACCTTCTCCGAGTATTTTTACGTTGCCTTGCGGATCACTTAAAGCAATAACACATCTGAATTGTGCTTGCCTGTTTTCCATTTGAACACCGTTAAGTGCTTTCAATAATTTGTTATTGTTATCCGCATAAGAACAGTTTTCACCGGCATATCTTGAAGAATATACTCCCGGTGCACCGTTCAAATAATTTACTTCAAGTCCTGTATCATCTGCTATTGCCCATGAATTAAAATATTTTGCAACTTCGGTTGCTTTTTTTATTGCATTATCTTGTAACGTTTGTCCGTCTTCAACAACTTCCGGATACTTTTCGAAATCGGTCATCGGTTTTATTGTTACAGACAAATCTTTTAAAATATCTTTTATTTCCACAACTTTATGTTTGTTTCCCGTTGCAAGTATTATTTCTTTCATTTTAAATTTTCCCTAATGCTTTTTTCTGTGCTTTTATTACCTGGAATATTCCTGTTTTTGCACTGTCTAACATCTTATCCAAGTCTTTTCTTGAAAAAGTGTGACCTTCCGCCGTTCCCTGAACTTCAACAAGGTCTCCGTTATCAAGCATAACAACATTCATATCTATATCTGCAACATTATCTTCTTTTGCGGACAAATCCAACACCATTTGTTTACCTACAAAACCTACACTTATTGCCGCTAAAAAACCTTTTAAAGGTAATGTTTCTATCAATTTTTGTTTCTGTAATTTTTTAAGTGCAAGAGCAAGTGCTATAAAACCGCCGTTAATAGATGCGGTTCTTGTTCCGCCGTCTGCTCTTATAACATCACAATCTATAGTTATTGTTCTTTTACCTAACTTTTCCAAATCCACACAAGCTCTTAAAGATCTGCCTACGAGTCTTGATATTTCCTGTGCTCTTCCGTTTTGTAATTTCTTTCTTGAAATTCTATCGTTACAAGATCTCGGCATCATGGAATATTCGGCAGTTACCCAACCTTGTTCTCTTTTTTCCGCTTCTATAAAAGGCGGAACTTTTTCTTCAACGGTTGCAACGCACAAAACTTTTGTTTCGCCTAAAGAAAACATACATGAACCTTCGGCATGTTTTAAATAATTTTTTACTATTTTAATCTTTCTCATTTTTTCCCCGCAATTACTAATTTATCGTTCTAGTTTTCGTAGTTCTTCAACGTTTCTTCCAATGTTGCAATTTTGCTTTGTGTATCTGCAAGTTTTTGTCTTATTCTTGCGACTTCTTCCGCAGGAGCTTTCTCTACGAATTTCGGATTAGACAATTTTTTATTATATTTTTCCTGTTCAGCCAAAATATTTTTTATTTCTTTGTTTATTCTTGCTTTTTCTTTTTCTAAATCTATAAGACCTTCCAAAGGTATAAACATTTCAAAACCTGTAGCAACGGCTAAAGCAGAATTCTTTTCTCTTTGAATATCTTTACCGATACTTAAATCTTTTATTTTTCCTAAAGATTTTATATAGCCCTGATTATTTTCAACAACAGCAAATTTGCTGTCATCCAACACTTTTATTTTTGTTGTAATAAATGCTGCAGGTGAAATGTTCATTTCGCTTCTAACATTTCTTATTTTAGAAACTATTTCCTGAACTACAGCCATCTGTTTTGCTTCATCACCGAAAGAAAGTTTGTCGTCGTAAACAGGGAAAGAAGAATTTACTATACTTTCCGTTGTGTTATTAAATATCGACCACAATTCATCACTTATAAACGGCATAATCGGAGCCAACATTTTTATTGTTCCTTTTAACACATAAATAAGAACCGACAATACTTGTTTTTTCTCTTCAACATTTTCGGATGTCATTCTAATTTTCGAAAGTTCTATATACCAGTCACAGAACTTTGTCCAAATGAAATCGTAAAGTGTTCTTGAAGCAACATCTATATCATAAACTTCAAATGCTCTTGTAACCGTTTTTATTGTTTGGTTATATTCGTTAAGTATCCACTTATCGGATAATTCTTTTACTTGAGGTTGATCGGAAACTTCCAATTCACCTTTATTCATAAGAATAAATCTTGAAGCGTTCCAAATTTTGTTTGCAAAGTTTCTTGCAGCCAAGAACGAATCGTTGGATATTTGCATATCTCTTCCCGGTGCTGCAGACTGCGCCAAAGCAAATCTTAAAGCATCCGTTCCGAACTGGTCCATAATTTCCAAAGGATTTATAACGTTACCTTTGGATTTAGACATTTTTAGTCCGTGTTTATCTCTGACTATACCGTGAATAAATACATCACTGAACGGTATATCGTTCAAGAATTCAAGTCCCATTTGAACCATTCTTGCAACCCACAAATAAAGTATTTCATGACCCGTTACAAGAACTCCGGTAGGATAATAATATTTTAATTCTTCATTGTCCGGTTTTTCTCCCCAATTAAATACACTGAACGGCCACATAGCGGAAGAAAACCAAGTATCCAAAACATCGTTATCTTGAACCAAATGCGTATTACCGCAATGAGGACATTTTGTCGGAGTATCTTGTTCAACTATAGGAGGACAACTTGTTTTGTTACCTTTTTCATCTACACAATAAAATACAGGTATTCTGTGTCCCCACCAAATTTGTCTGCTTATACACCAATCTCTTAAATTGTCTAACCATAATGTGTAAGGTTTTTTCCAGGATGAAGGATAAAATTTTACTTTTTCATCTTTTGCAACCTGCGATGCTCTTTTGGACATTTCTTCAACTTTTAAAAACCATTGTTCCGACATTATCGGTTCTATTGTTGTTCCGCATCTGTAACATTTACCTACTGAATGACTGTAATCTTCTGTTTTTATAAGGTATCCCTGTTCTTGTAAATCCGCAACAATTTGTTCTCTTGCGGCAACAGCGGGCATACCTTTATATTTTTCCATTATGTCTGTCATTTTACCGTCAGCATCTATAACTTCAAGTATTTCAAGGTTATGTCTTCTTGCAATTTCATAGTCAACCGCATCGTGTGCAGGTGTAACTTTTACTGCACCTGTTCCGAACTGCATATCTACAATATAGTCTGCAACAACTTTTATTTCTCTGCCTACCAAAGGAAGAATTATTGTTTTACCTACTATATTTTTATATCTTTCATCGTTAGGATTTACTGCAACCGCAGTATCACCTATCATTGTCTCGGGTCTTGTAGTTGCAACCGTTAAAAATTCGTTGGAATCTTTTAACGGATACTTTATGTACCACAAGTTACCTTTTTCGGGATGATATTCAACTTCAATATCGGACAGTGCGGTATTACATCTCGGGCACCAGTTAACTAATCTTTTTCCTCTGTAAATTAAACCTTTATCGTAAAATTGTTTGAATGCTCTTTTAACTGCTTTGGAACATGCTTCATCCATAGTAAATCTTGTTCTGTCCCAATCAAGACCGCAACCCAACTTTTTCAATTGATCTAATATCGTGTCACCTGTTTCTTGTCTCCATTGCCACATCTTTTCTATAAACTTTTCTCTGCCTAAATCGTATTTTGTTTTGCCTTCTTTTTTAAGAAGTTTTTCCACAACATTCTGTGTAGCGATTCCGCCATGATCGGTTCCAGGCACCCACAAAGTGTTAAATCCCTGCATTTTTTTAAATCTGATAATCGCATCCTGTAACGAGTCGTTTAATGCATGGCCCATATGTAAAGAACCGGTAACGTTCGGAGGCGGTATAACTATCGTAAAAGATTTTTTTGTTTTATCCGGTTTAGAAGAAAATGTTTTGTTTTCTATCCAATATTTTACCCACTTTTCTTCAATTTTTTTTGAATCGTAAACTTTTTCCATTTCCATAATTTTAGCCCTTATATCTTATTATAAACTTTGTTCCAAATATCGTTGTTTTCCATACATAAATAAACAGCAACATTCTTATCTTTTTGCTTTATTAAATCAACAAGATACTTGTATATTTTTATTCTTGTATTATCATCGTATCTCAGTTTATTATCGTGAGATAACAATAGTTCTTCGTCGAGTATTTTGTTATCTAAAAATCTGTTTTCTATAACTTTTTTTAGAGTTGCTACCATTCTTAAAGAACCGATACTTATCCATTTTATATATTTTCCATCTATAAAATCAAATATATTTTCAATAGTTTTTTTGTAACCGTCTTTCCAATCTTCATATAGTATCACAGGATCAAAATGAAACCCGACACTGTAACCTGCCTGTACACATTTTTGTGCCGCTTTTAATCTTTCCTGTAAGTTTGGCGTACAATGTTCGTTTTCTTCTATCATCTGTTCTGCATTTACAGACCAAGACACTACAATATTCTCACTTCCGCCCAATTTTAATAAGTTATCTATATTTACACTTTTTGTTTTAAATTCAAAAGAAATATCTTTATTCTCTTTAAAGAATTTAACAATATCGTTTGAAAAAAGAGTTACATCATCAAATATTAAAGAATCCGTAAATTCACCGCTGCCTACTCTCGGCAAAAAAAACATTTTGTTATCTACGGGTTTTATTTTTTCTCTGTTCAAAAAGTCAGGCAAGTTGCAAGGTAAAATTATTCCGGCTACATTTTGGTATCCCTGCAAAAAGCAATAACTGCACTCATACAAACAACCGTAACCGATATTTAATATCGAATAATTGCAACATCTTACGTTTTTCGTACAAGGACACGGTTTAAAAAAATCGTACTTTTCGTTCACCAAAAAAAGATTTTCTTTTCTGTTATTATATTTTGCTATGGAAAACTTTTCTTTTTTCAGAAAACTTTTTAACGATTCTATTTCAACAAAATTTGCGTTAGGAAAAATAGTTCTTATTCTGTTATACAAAGAAGAATTAACAACTTCATTTGTATAATAAACATTTTTAGGATTAAATTTTTCAGAAACCGGTTTTGCCTGTTCGTTTGTTAAAGTTATATCGGGTAAATAAAAATTTTCTTTTTTAGATATAGCATAAGTTTTGGGATATCGTCTTTTTAAAAGATACTCTTTTACTTTTTCGTAAGATTTTTCTTCTATCGAATTTATAACATTTATTGAATCTGTATTTTCTTTTTTGGATATTTCAAAAATAAGACGAGTAAGTTCTCTTACTTTATTTATTCCGAAAAAAGGAAACTTTTGTTGAATATTTTTACTGATTAACGAAATGTTGCTATCCATTGTTCTTTATAAAATCACAAATGTTGTCTGCAAGTTCTTGGCGAACGGATAACAATTTAGTTTTTTGGCTTTCGTCCAATTCCGTTTCAAACGGACTTGCTTCCGATATGTGGTCGGTAACGTAAAACAATGCTATGGCTTTTTTGTTTATTGCGGAAGCCGCAGAAAATACGGACGAACATTCCATATCCACAGCATTTATTTTGTTCTTATCAAACCAATCTTTGTAAGTTCTTTGCAAAACTATAGAGTTTGATGTAATACATTTAACCTGTTTTATATCTTTTTTTGCTTTCGACAAAAAATTTTCAAGCAAAATTGTTGAAGGATAATAAGAATCCGGATTTCTTTTCATTTCAAGCATTTCCGAAAAACTTTCGAAATTAAATACTTTTTTCACTATAAGTTTATCTGCGATTTTTACGTCACCTATTCCGCCGCAACTGCCGAACAAAATTATATTTTCGCAAGCGGAATTTTTTAAACATAAAACTATATCGCCAACCAAAAAATTGTTTTTGGTTGAAATTACAGTTACATTTTCATAGTTCATTATTTTCGCAAAGAAAAGGTTGTTCCTTTTCGTTTTTCCCAACTTTGCAAAAAGTGAATGGTCCGATACAGGACAAATCACACAAGTTCTTTTTATTTCTTTTAAATTGATTCCTAAATTTAATGATAAATCTAACATCGTTATTTCCTAATGGTGATGGTGATGACAACATCCGTTGCAACAACCGGAACTCTTTTTTTCCTGGCAAGAAACTCTCATTGGTTTATTAGTCTCTGAAGATCCTGCAGAGAAAAGAGAAAATTGTTTTTCTACATCTTTACTTTTACATTCCGGACATTCTATTTTTTCTTTATCTATTGAAAAAACTATTTTTTCAAATTTCGAACCGCACTTCTTACAAACAAATTCAAATAAAGGCATACTATTTTCCTTGCGCTTTTTCCACTGCTACTTTGTGACCTTTTATATTACTGTTATTTAATGCATCTATAATTTGTTGAGCATACTCGTTAGGTACTTCAACAAAAGAAAATTTATCGAATATATCTATCGAACCGACTATATCACCGCTTAATCCGGTTTCACCGGCTATGGCACCTACAAAATCGCCCGGTCTTACTTTTTTACTTTTACCGATACTCATAAAAAGTCTTGTCATACCGTACTCTTTTGCTACACCGTGTCTGTTCTTTTTACTTTTTGAAAACTTCTTTTTGGAATCTCTGTCTCTTGAAAAATCTCTTTCGAAACTATTTACCGTCATATCTATATCTTCATGCTTTTCGGGATTTTCCACCTGCAACATCATTTCAAAAAGTGCCGCGGCAACATCTACCGAAGTTATGTTATCCGTAATTAAAGATTCTATTTTTGTTATATATTTTTCGAACGTATTTTTCTTTAAAGTTTCTTTTAACTTTTCCATAAAGGAAGAAATCCTTACATTTTCAACATCGGCAAGTGACGGTACCGGCATTCTTTTTATTGTAACTTTAGTGTATCTTTGAATATCTCTTATTTTATAAATATCTTTACCTGCAACAAAACTGTATGCTTTACCCGCTCTTCCCGCTCTACCTGTTCTACCGATTCTGTGAACATAAGATTCTATATCCTGCGGAATATCAAAATTAAATACCGCTTCAACATCATCAACATCTATACCGCGTGCGGCAACATCGGTAGCAACAAGGATTTCTATTTTACAGTTTCTGAACTTATCCATAACTCTGTCTCTTTGTGTTTGGTTCATATCACCGTGAATTGCATCTGCGGAATATCCTCTTATCTGCAACTGTGCGGTAACTTCATCTACTCTTTTTTTAGTGTTGCAAAAAACCAACGAAAGTTTGGCATCTGCCATATCTATACATCTTGCCAACGCTTCAAGTTTTTGATGTTCTCTGACTTCACAATACAATTGTTCCGTTTGTGGAACGGTCAATTTTTCATGAACAACTTTTATATTTACGGGATTTTTTTGATATTTTTTTGTAAGAACCAAAAATTCTCTCGGCATGGTTGCGGAAAAAAATACCGTTTGTTTATCCTGCGGTAAATTTTTCAATATCAACTCTATATCATCTCTGAAACCCATATCCAACATTTCATCAGCTTCATCCAAAACAACTGTTTTAGTGTTATCAAGTTTTATTGTTTGTCTTTCGATATGATCTATAATTCTTCCGGGAGTACCTATAACAATATGTGCGCCTTTATGAAGTGCGGCCATTTGTCTTACTATAGGTTGTCCGCCGTAAACGGGAACAATATTTATTCCTCTTTTATATTTTGATAATGATTTTAATTCCTCTGCAACCTGTATCGCAAGTTCTCTTGTAGGGCACATAATAAGTGCCTGAACTTTTTTCTCTTTAGGTGAAATTTTTTCAAGTATAGGAATACCGAAGGCGGCAGTTTTACCTGTTCCGGTTTGTGCTTGACCTATAAGGTCAACACCTTCTATCATTTTAGGTATTGCCAAAGATTGTATCGGGGTAGTTTCTTCAAAACCCATATCCGTAACGGCTTTTAATATCTCGGGCGATAAATTCAATTCGGTAAATTTTAGTTTGTCCATTATTTATTTTTGCTCCATAATTTTCTTAACGACTTCCACATCAACATCGGTATCACAACAACCATCTTTAAGTAACGGTACAAACTGAGCTATAACTTTTAAACCGTCAGTCATTTTTATACCTTGTGCACCCTCGAAATGGCAAGCAACGGCAACAACCGCTTTTATTTTTTGTTCTACCAAGATGTTATAAATGGCTTTACCGCCTTTCATAACATAAACTTTTTTATAACCAAGCTCATCGGCAAGTTTTTGTATCTGTGCGATTTTACATGCTCCGCACTTTACACAAGAATAGTGTGTTCCTTCATCAACGGCTTTACAATTTTTTGTACTTCTCATACAGTGCGGTAAAAGAACAATTCTTTCGGAAACGGGAACAGTTTTAAACTTTTCCGCCATAGCCGAATTTTTCTTGTTTATAAATTTTGCATAATTATTTTTGTTAATGTTTTTAAAATTAATACACAGTTTCATATCTTTTTATTTTATCAAATAAGAGGTATAAAGGCAATTTATAATTTGTATTTTGCAATTAAATTGTAAATTAAAATAATTTTGTATATAATATAAGAAATATTTTTTTGGGGTATTATAATGAAAAAAATAATTTTTTCAATTTTATTGCTTACTATATGTGTTTTGCCGGTAAGTGCAAAAATGAATATGGATTTTATTGTAAAAGGTGGACTTTTAGCTTCTCCTTATATTGATTTGGATAAAAATGTAGTATTCACGGATATCGGCATGGTCAACGGAGAAGAACAAGAAAGGACAATAATAAACAGCAGAATTTTGGATGTGGATTTAGGATTCACTTTGGGCGGAGAAGTTTTTGCTTATCCGTGGCAAAATATAGGTGTCGGTGTAGGTTTTTTTCACTTATTTAAAACTGATATCGAAAACACCGCACAAAAAATTTCAGCAACAAACTTTTATATTGCCGGTAAACCTAAATTGGTTTTAGAAAATAAAGAAATAGACAGTGTATATATTATAGGTCAGTTGGGTTACAGTAATGCAGATATAAAATTAATAGATGCAAGCGGTCTTTCGGGTTTATATATGGGTGCCGGTGTAGGCATAGAAGCTAAATGGTTAATAATAGAAGCTTTGTATACTTATTATAACTGGTTAATTCCCGATAACGATTATGCCGGTCACGGTTCGATGTACAGCATCCATCTTAACATAGGTTATAAATACTCAATATAATGCCGATATTATTTAAAATAATTTTATTAATTCTTTTCATTGTATTTTTTTTCGGATTTTTTTTCACGGAAAAATATCTGCAGCTTCAGCATCGTTTTTTTTCATGGTATTACAAATTAATCGGAATAGATGCACAGTTTAAAACGAAATCACCGACACTAACAAAAATCACATCTTTGATTGCTATTGTTTTTCTGTGTTTTATTTATGCTGCAATAGTGGAAGATTCCAATAAAAAAAATCAAAATGCCACAGCAACACAAGAACAAAAAACTGCAATAGCCGAAACCGTAAATTTGGAGGAGCCGGACATGAAAACAGTTTATGATTTTTTAAAGAAATGCGAAACTTATTATCTTGCAACGGTGGAAAACGATCAACCAAGAGTAAGACCTTTCGGAACAGTAGATATATTTGAAGATAAGATATATATACAAACCGGTAAAGTAAAAAATGTTTCCAAACAAATGGCTAAAAACCCTAAAGTGGAAATATGCGCTTTCGACGGCAGCTCTTGGATAAGAATAGAGGCTACCGTTGTAAACGATGACAGAATAGAAGCAAAACAACATATGTTGGACAATTACCCTTCGTTGCGACAAATGTATAAAGCCGATGATGACAATACTCAGGTTTTATACTTAAAAGATGCAACCGCAACTTTTTATTCTTTCGGTAAAGATCCTAAAGTTGTTAAATTTTAAAATCATTTAATTTACAGGATTAAACTGTTTATGAACTGTTCCGCTACTCTCGGGGAACGGTTACCTCTGTTTAAAGCAAAAGTTTCCGCTTTAAGAGATAAATCTTCTTTATCCATTTTGATATTGTTTCTTGCAGCAAGTGCAAACACTATTTCAAGATAAAGATTTTTGTTCGGTTTTTCAAAATATACGGTTAAACCGAACCTGTCCGAAAGAGAAGTTAATTCCTGGATTGTATCGTTAATATGAATATCATCTTCGTTATGTCTGTCTGCAAAGCTTTCTTTTATAATGTGCCTTCTGTTACTTGTAGCATAAATTACTGCATTGTTTGCTTTTGCGGAAGCAGAACCTTCAAGTGCAGCTTTTAACATACTGAAATTATCATCATTTTTATTGAATGAAAGATCATCAATAAATATTATAAACTTTAACGGATTATCCGTAATTTTGCCCATAATATAAGATAAACTTAACAACTGATCTTTCCTTATTTCTATAAGTCTTACACCTTCATTATAGAAATAGTTGGCACATGCTTTAACCGTAGAAGATTTACCGGTACCCGCATCACCGTATAACAATATGTTTGCTGCAGGTTTGCCTTCACATAAGGCTTTTGTATTATCAAAAATTTCTTTTCTTTGTTCTTTATAACCGATAAAACTGTCAACGGAAATTTCGTCCGCGGATTTTATAGGTATTATTTGTTCATCCAGCACTTTAAACATTTTTGCTGTGGCAAAAATGCCGTACCCGACTTTAGAAATATTTTTTATTTGTTTTTCGTAAAGTTTTACAAAATCGGTTTTGGTATTTTCGAATTCAGGGATATATTTAAAATCAACTTTATCGAAAAGGTCATCTGTCGTAATTTTTGAAAGGTCTGAAAATATCTTTAATTCTTTTGTTGTATTTTCCAAAAGAGTTTCGGATACTTCTTTTTTTTGTGCTATGGATAAAATATATTTGTTTTCATCGGTTAAAACGGCATTGGATAAAAAGTTTGAAAAAGAATAATTAAATTCCGCCAACGAATAAACAAACTCACCGAAAAAGTTTATTTTTTTTATATCATCTTTTTCGGTTAAAAAAGAAATAAAAGATTGCATGGTTTTAGTATTAAGTATATTTCTAAATACACTTAATGCCAAAAGTTCACATGCTAATTTTTCTTTACATTGTTCATTCATTTTTATTCCATTCCTATATTTTCCAATTTTCTGTCGTTTTGTATCCATTCCTCTATGCATCCATGCATCGCCGTTCCAAATCTTCCAATCTTCCAATCTTCTAATCTTCCAAATTTTTGCTATCGCAAAAACTTATTGATTATCGCTCCTTTGTCGGCGGACGATACCTGCGCCGCATATCTTGCCAAACAACCGCCGATATCCGTTTTCTTCTTTATCTGTATTGTTTGTTTTCTTTTTGCTATTTCTTCATCGGAAACTTTTAATTCTATTTTATATTCCGGAATATTTATCGAAATAATGTCACCGTCTTTAACATAAGCTATAAGACCGCCTGATGCAGCTTCCGGAGAAAC
The DNA here is from genome assembly GCA_017651625.1 of Candidatus Ruminimicrobiellum bubulum. Taxonomy (GTDB): domain Bacteria; phylum Elusimicrobiota; class Endomicrobiia; order Endomicrobiales; family Endomicrobiaceae; genus Ruminimicrobiellum; species Ruminimicrobiellum bubulum. The sequence goes on from JAGCCP010000032.1 coordinate 42,307, forward strand.
ATGACCGAGCGATGCACCTCTTGTAGCTCCGGAAAATCTTCCGTCTGTAATAAGTGCAACATCTTTGTCTAACCCCATACCTGCAATTGCGGATGTCGGGCTTAACATTTCTCTCATTCCCGGACCGCCTGCGGGACCTTCATATCTTATAACCACAACATCACCTTTAACTATTTTACCCGCATATATTGCCGCAATAGCTTCTTCTTCACTGTCATAAACTTTCGCGGGACCTTCGTGTTTTAACATCTCGGGTGCAACCGCACTTCTTTTAACCACACAACCGTCCGGTGCAATGTTACCTTTCAACACTGCTATTCCGCCTGTTTTACTGTAAGGGTTATCTATATTTCTTATAATCTCATTATCTAAATTTACTGACTGTTCAATGTTTTCGCCCAACGTTTTACCGGTACAAGTCATAACCGATGTATCAAGCAAATTAAGTTTTGTTAATTCTTTTAAAACGGCATATACTCCGCCTGCTTCGTTTAAATCTTCCATATATGTGTGACCTGCCGGAGCCAAATGGCAAAGGTTAGGAGTTTTTTCGCTTATTTCGTTTGCCATATCCAAATTAAATTCCACTCCGCACTCGTTGGCAATTGCCGGAAGATGTAACATACTGTTGGTTGAACAACCTAAAGCCATATCCGCAGTTAATGCATTTTTTATTGATTGTTTTGTCATAATATCACGGGGACAAATATTTTTCTTTACAAGTTCCATTATCTGCATACCTGCATGTTTTGCAAGTTCTATTCTTGCCGAATATACTGCAGGTATTGTTCCGTTACCTTTAAGTCCCATACCTAAAACTTCGGTTAAACAGTTCATTGAATTTGCCGTGTACATTCCCGAACATGAACCGCATGTAGGGCAAGTTTTTTCTTCATATTTTGTAAGTTCTTCTTCGTTAATTTTTCCTGCTTTAAAAGCACCTACCGCTTCAAACATTCCCGAAAGACTTGTCTTTTTACCGTTAACTCTGCCTGCAAGCATAGGTCCGCCGCTGACGAAAATTGTAGGGATGTTTACTCTTGCCGCGGCCATTAAAAGACCGGGAACATTTTTGTCACAGTTTGGTACCATAACAAGTCCGTCAAACCCGTGAGCTCTTACCATGGCTTCCGTGGAATCTGCAATCATATCTCTTGTAATAAGAGAATATTTCATTCCGTTATGTCCCATGGCAATACCATCACAAACGGCAATCGCGGGAAACACTATCGGTGTTCCGCCTGCCATTGCAACACCGATTTTAACGGCTTCAACAATTTTATCTATGTTCATGTGACCGGGAACAATTTCATTATGAGAACTTACTATTCCTATGAAAGGTTTCGATTGTTCTTCTTTAGTTATTCCCAAGGCATGATATAAACTTCTGTGCGGTGCATTATGCGAACCATCTACAATTTTTTCTTTTATCATATTTTTCTCCGAAATAATTGATTTTTTGTTTATGTATTAAGGTTTGAATCTGAATTTATAACCTACGTTTAGTGCAAAGGCTGAATATGTTACATCGTATGTACTGCCTTCAGATATAACAGAGCCGTAATTAAACGAATGTGTAAATTCAAGGAAGAAATCATACACTATTTCTACGCCTATCCCGATTGCCCAATAAAAACCGTTGTTTGTTGACGGAGCAGGTAAGTCATAGTAAGAATCATCATTATCAAATCTAAAAAAGCCGTAACCGGCTTGTGCTACAAAATAAAAGCTGTTAATAATATCGGAATCCACATCCATTTTTGGTCTAACGGCAAGGTAAACATTTGTAAATCCGTATTTATCATCCGCACCATATTCGGCTGTTGAATCAAAAACATGGTTTACACCAAAACCCATTGCTACCTGGGAATTAACATAAAAATAAAAATCTGTCCCTAAAGTAAAATTCTGTTTAGTTGAACCGGAATCTCCGCCATTATAGAAAAGTTTAACATTAGTATCCAACGTGTAACCGATTTTTCCCAATATTTCCATATCACCGACTTCGCTTGCAAACGTCGGTGCTATAAACAATGCTAATAATATTACCGTTAGGATAATCTTTTTCATTTTTTGATATCCTCTTTTATATAGTTTATATTTCTTTAATTATACAAAATAAAAAAGCGGGAAGAAAATTTTCTTCCCGCTTTTCCGCTTTGCTTCCAATCTTCTATTCTTCTAATCTTCAAATCTTCCAACTTAGTTGTTTATAAGTTTGTCTTCATCGCTCCAGCTGTAAAGTTTTCTTATTTCTTTACCTACTTTTTCGCTTGGATGTTCAGCAGCAATTTTTCTCATTGCATTGAAATGAACTTGTCCGCCTGCTTCAGACATATCAAGTAAAAATGCTTTTGCAAATGTTCCGTCCTGAATATCTTTAAGAATCTTTTTCATTGTTTTTTTGGTTTCTTCCGTAATTATCTTAGGACCTGTTGTATAATCACCATATTCCGCAGTATTTGATATAGAATATCTCATACCTTCAAATCCGCTTTGATATATTAAATCTACAATCAATTTCATTTCATGAATACATTCAAAATAAGCGTTTCTCGGATCGTATCCCGCTTCAACCAAAGTTTCAAAACCTGCCTGCATCAAAGCACAAACTCCTCCGCACAAAACTGCTTGTTCTCCGAACAAATCCGTTTCTGTTTCAATACGGAAAGTTGTTTCGATAACACCTGCTCTTGCTCCGCCTATACCTAAAGCATAAGCAAGTGCGATTTCAAGTGCATCACCTGTAGCATTTTGTTCAACTGCAACCAAACAAGGAACACCTTTACCCGCCAAATATTCGCTTCTTACCGTATGTCCCGGACCTTTAGGCGCAATCATTATAACGTTAACATTTTTAGGAGGTTTTATACATCCGAAATGAATGTTAAAGCCGTGTGCAAATGCTATTGTTTTACCTTCTTTAAGGTTAGGTTCAATACTTTCTTTATACAATTTTGCCTGTTTTTCATCGTTGATAAGTATCATTATAACATCTGCTTTTGCAGCAGCTTCGGCAGCTGTATAAACTTTCAATCCCTGCTTTTCCGCCTTTTCCCAACTTTTGGAACCTTTATAAAGTCCTACTATAACATCAACACCGGACTCTTTCAAGTTCAATGCATGTGCATGACCTTGTGAACCGTAACCGATAATTGCAACGGTTTTACCTTTAAGTTTTGCTAAGTTACAATCTTTTTGATAATAAATGTTTTGCATTTTCTTACTCCTCTCTTATATATAGTTTATTGTTTTATTTTGTCGTTCATTGTACATTATACATTATAAATTGCTTTATTTCTTTCAATGGCAACAACACCGGTTCTGCAAAGTTCAACTATTCCCAACGGTCTTAAAATTTCGATAAAAGCATTTATTTTTGACGGTTTACCCGTCATAACAACACATATTGTTTTAGGATTATAATCAACAATTTTTGCTCTGTAAATTTCCGTTATAGCCATAATTTCACTGCGGTTTTGAACGGTATTTTTAACTTTTATAAGTATCAATTCTCTTTCCACACTGTTTTTTTCATCTATATGTTTAACATATGTAACATTATGAAGTTTTCTTAACTGACTGATAAGTTGATCTTTATCGTTATCGTCTCCTCTGAGAGTTATTGTTATTCTCGAAAATGAGGAATCTTCGGTTTCGCCTACGGTTAAAGAATCTATATTAAAACCTTTTCTCATAAAAAGGCCCGCAACTCTTGTTAATACTCCATACTTATTTTCCACCAAAGCGGCAATTACAAATCTTTTCATTTTACCTCCCCATTTTGGAAGATTGGATGATTGGAGGATTGGATGATTGGAAGCTGAATTGTAAAATTTGCAAAGCAAATTTTGTTATTATTTAGTTTTCCTCTTTTCATCCATTCTTCTAATCTTCTATTCTTCAAATCTTCTGCCTTTCCGTTATTATGTCTTCTATCGATCCTCCCGGAGGAAGCATAGGAAGAACAAACTCATCCATATCAATTACTGTATCTATAATGTAAGGTGCATTTGCTTTATATGCTTTACTAAATGCTTTTTCAAATTCCTGTACGGTTGTTACTCTTTCACCTTTAAGTCCGAAAGCATCCGCAAGTTTTACAAAATCCGTTTTTCTGCCCAAAACAGTATTTGAATATCTTTTACCGTAAAACAGTGTTTGCCATTGTCTTACCATACCCAAAACACCGTTATTTATAATAACTATTACAACCGGAATATTATAAGTAACAGCGGTTGCAAGTTCGTTCAAGTTCATACCGAAACTTCCGTCACCGGTAATTAAAATTGCTCTTTTTTTACTTCCTACCGCTGCACCTATTGCAGCACCCAACCCGTATCCCATGGTTCCAAGACCGCCGCTTGAAACAAATGTTCTCGGCTTTTCGAAACTTGTAAACTGTGCAGCCCACATTTGATGTTGTCCCACATCGGTGGCAACAACAGTATCTTTATCTTTAATTTTGTTTATTATGTCAAAAACCTGTTTGGGGCTGATATTGTCACTTTTAGCAGCATTAACTTTCTTGGAAATTTCTTTGCTTTTTGCTTTCAAATCATCTACTGTCTTTTTCCATTGTTCATGTTTTTGTTTATCACATTTTTCAATTATTTTTGAAAGAGCACAAGAAATCTTTCCCACAATACCCACGTCCGCTTTAATATTTTTATTTATTTCGGAAAGGTCTGTATCAAGTTGTATAACTTTTGCGTTCTTGGAATATTTTTTTACATTTCCGGTAGCTCTGTCACTGAATCTTACACCGATACCTATTACAAGATCCGCTTCTTTGTTTGCCATTGAAGATTCGTATTGTCCGTGCATGCCCTGCATACCTAAAAATCTTTCATACGAATTTTCTATCGCGGAAAGACCCATAAGTGTACAGCCGATATATCCGTCAATTTTTTCGGCAAGTTTTTTTATTTCTTTACTTAATCCTGCCGTTATTACACCGCCGCCGATATAAATATAAGGCTTTTGTGCTTTATTTATTAAATCAACTGCGGCATCTATATCTTTATCGTCCGCTTTTTTCTGCGGATAAGGTTCAATAACACCTTCGCACTCAAAATCGTATTCCGCAATTTGAACATCTTTCGGAATATCTATTAATACGGGTCCCGGTCTTCCGGACTTTGCAATTTGGAAGGCTTCTCTTATTGTATCTGCCAAATCTTTAACATTACTTACGAAATAGTTGTGTTTTGTTATAGGTAATGTAACACCCGTAATATTTATTTCCTGAAAACTGTCTTTACCTATCAAAGAAGTAGGAACGTTACCCGTAATTGCTACCATCGGTATAGAATCAAGCATTGCCGTTGCAATACCGGTTACCAAATTTGTTGCTCCCGGTCCGGACGTTGCTATTACAACACCTACTTTACCGGTAGCTCTCGCGTAACCGTCCGCGGCATGTGCGGCACCTTGCTCATGTGCAGCAAGATAATGGTTAATTCTGTCGCTTGCTTTATAAAGTTCATCATATATGTTCAACACTTGCCCGCCGGGATAACCGAACACATCGGTTACACCTTGCTCTATAAGTGTTTCAATAACAATCCTTGAACCGGGCATTTTCTGTTTTGCCATAATAAAAAACCTCCACCAACAAAAAAACTTTCATCTCTGCCGTTATACAAAATAACTTAAAGAGACGAAAGCACTAAATTGTTAAAGTATAAAAATACTTCCGCGGTACCACTCTTTTTTATTCTGCTTCATTGCAGAATACACTTATTCTCTTTTACGGGAGAATCCGTCTGTTTCTACTTTCGTTTTATAAACGATTTCTTACAGCTGCTCCGCGGTGAATTCAATATTATAAATATCTTATAAAATATCTACTAATCCGCATCTTTGCATTTAATACCAAAAATTATACCTTTACAAACTTTGTTTGTCAAACGGAACAAAATGCAAAGCATTTTGTTGGTTATAGGGTTATAAGGTTATGGGGTGAAAGGTTTAAAAGAAAACAATTGTAAAAAGAGTATTAACAAAATAAAAGAATAATGTATAATAACATACATGCTTATAGGAATAGTACCTGATGTTCATCAAACAACACTCTTTATCAAAATGGTTGAAAACAATATCAACCGTTTGGATAAACTTGTTTTTTTAGGCGACTATGTTGATCACTGGTTCTCAAAGTTATGGTGGCATGACCCCGAACATAATCCCGTAAACATTATAAACAAAGTTGTATCTTATAAACAAAAATATCCCGACAAAATTGATTTATTGTTGGGTAATCACTGTTTATCTTATATATCCAAAAATCCTATTTCCAAAAAAGTCAACGGTCATCAACATGAACACGACAAAGAAATCGCACAGGCATTTTTGGATAACATGAAAGAATTTAAAATTGCCGTAGAGTATGACGGTTGGGTAATATCTCATGCCGGATTTTCTAACACTTGGGTAAACAACCAAAAAGAAAGAGGATTTAATCCCGATAAAGAAAACATTATTGATTGGTGCAACAAAATGTTATTGAAAAAGAACTTTCATTATTTCGATTGGACAGGTCTCGCAAGTCCCAGCGGTGACGAAGTTACACAAACCCCGACTTGGATAAGACCTTTTTCATTAATCAAAGATTCATATTTCCCTAACCAGTTGGTAGGTCACAGCGAAACAAAATTTGCACCCATTTTTGTTACTGCAAAATCCACAAATTTAATTCTTGTAGATTCACCGGAACATACCTGCTACTTTGAACTTAACACAAACAAACAACCGAAATTCGAAACGGTACAAACCGTTTTGAAAAACATTAAAAAGAAAAACAAAGAAATGAACGATATGAAAGCAAAACAGGGAATAAAGAAATAATTAATAAAAAAACAAAAAAACACAGAAAGAATATTTTCTTTCTGTGTTTTAATTAATTGTTTTTTTATTATTATATTGTAAATTTGTAACCAATGTTGAGTGACGTTACACTATATTCCAAATTAAAATCATCATCAGGTTCATTTATAGTACTGTTAGATGACGAGAATATAAGTTCAACTAAAACTACATCTTTTATTATTGTACCGAAACCTGTACCTAAATATAATCCGCTGTCCATCGATGGTTCTTGTCCATTAACCTTACATCTTCCCATACTCAAACCTATTTGACCTATAAAATATACACTCGAAAATATATCGGATTTTGTTTTTATTTCAGGTTTTACCGCCAAATAAATATTTGTTGTTCCACCTTTAGGTTTGTCGCCACCAAGTTTTGCTTTTGTCTCCGTATCAAAAAGGTAATTTGCACCAACACCTACAGACAAACAATCTATTATTCCATAAAAAAATTCTGCACCCAACATAAAAGGCATATCTGTTTTGAAAACACTGTATGCATCTTTGTCACTGTTTAATGAAACGCTGCTGATTAAACCTAAACCTAATTTTCCGTTAATAGACATTTCACCTTTTTCTGCGAATGCAGGTACTACCATTGCTACTGCTAACAACAACACCAATAAACTTTTTTTCATTTATTATCTCCTTATTATAAAGAATATTTCACTATTTGGTTATTATAAAAAATCAACTTGTATTTGTCAAAAATTGTTTTGCATTTTTTACCGACATTATACATTGTCGTTTAAAATAAGGATAAAAATCCCAATTAAGCAACACTATTAAAAACTAAAAATATACATAAAATCAATATATTTACAAAATATTTATTGACAAACATATTTTTATATTTTATAATTAATCGTGAAATAAATCACAATAAAAGGAGTGATGAGATATGCCTAAGAAAAAACAACCTAAAGGGACTGTTACTAAAGCAAAGATAACAGAAACCGAAAAAGATACCGCACCAAACATTGTTGATACGGTAGAAAAATTAAATGCTTTAATTGCCAGAGTAAAAAAAGCTCAAACGGAATATGCAAACTATTCCCAGGAACAGGTAGACAAAATTTTTAAAGCGGCGGCAACCGCAGCAAACAAAGTAAGAATTCCGCTTGCAAGAATGGCAGTGGAAGATACAGGTATGGGTGTTTTGGAAGATAAGATAATAAAAAATCATTATGCTTCCGAATACATTTATAACAAACACAAATATGCAAAAACCTGCGGAATAATAAGTGAAGATAAAGAAAACGGTATAAAAATTGTTGCCGAACCTTTGGGAATTATTGCAGGTATCATACCTACAACAAACCCCACATCAACGGCAATATTTAAATCACTTATAGTATTAAAAACAAGAAATGCAATTATATTTTCCCCTCATCCCAGAGCAACAAAAAGTACAATAGAAGCTGCAAAAGTTGTTCTTAACGCTGCCGTTGAAGCGGGAGCTCCGAAAGATATTATCGGTTGGATAGATACTCCTTCAATGGAACTTTCGGATGCGTTGTTACATCATCCGGATATTGCCTGCATTTTGGCAACCGGCGGACCGGGAATGGTTAAAGCGGCATACTCTTCGGGAAAACCTGCACTCGGTGTTGGTCCCGGAAATGCCTGCGCCGTTATAGATGAAACTGCCGATATCAGAGCGTCCGTATCTTCGATTATAATGTCTAAAACATTTGATAACGGTATGATATGTGCTTCCGAACAAGCGGTTGTTGTTGTTGAATCCGTTTACGAAAAAATCAAAAAAGAGTTTATATACAGAGGAGCATACCTTGTAAGTAAAAGTGACGAAAAAAAGATGGTTGCACTTCCTTTCATAGATGCCAAAAGAGGAACCGCACATCCTTTAATAGTAGGTCAAACACCTCAAAAAATCGCGGAACTTTCCGGATTTAAAATTCCGCAGGATTCAAAATTGTTGTTATGCGAAAGACCGAAAGTGGATTGGAACGATCCTTTTTCAAGAGAAAAACTTTCACCTATATTAACAATGTACAAAGCAAAGAACTTTGAACAGGCAACGGAAATGGCTTACGAACTTGTATCCAAGGGCGGGCCCGGTCACACTTCCGTTTTGTACACGGATGCAAGAGTAAAAGAAAGAATAAACGTTTTTGCGGAAAAAATGCCTTCCTGCCGTGTATTAATTAATACACCGTCATCGCAAGGCGGTATAGGAGATATTTACAACTTTAAACTTGAACCTTCGTTATCGCTCGGATGCGGTTCGTGGGGCGGCAACTCGATATCGGGAAATATCGGAGTAGAACATTTGTTAAATTACAAGACTGTAGCCGAAAGGAGAGAAAATATGTTATGGTTTAAAGTTCCGCAAAAAATATATTTTAAGAGAGGATGCTTGGACCTTGCTCTTAAAGAACTTAAAGGTAAAAAAAGAGCGTTTATCGTTACAGACCGTTTCTTGTTCAATTCAGGTGCTGTTGAAAATATTACCGATGTTTTGGACGAAATGGAAATAGATCATCAAATGTTTTTCGATGTTAAACCGGACCCGACACTTGCAACTATAGATGAAGCTCTTACAATGGTAAGAACTTACGAACCGGACGTAATTATCGCTTTGGGCGGCGGTTCACCTATGGATGCCGGTAAAATTCTTTGGTTGTTGTACGAACAACCGGACGTAAACTTTGAAGATATTTCCATGAGGTTTATGGATATAAGAAAAAGAATCTGCCAAATACCGGATTTAGGCAAAAAAGCCACCATGGTATGTATACCGACAACATCAGGTACAGGTTCGGAAGTTACACCGTTCTCAATTATTACAGATGAAAAGACACATTACAAATATGCAATTGCAGATTATGCTTTAACACCTAACATGGCAATTGTTGATCCTAACTTTGTTGACAGTATGCCGCAAAGTCTTACAGCCGCTTCCGGTATAGATGCTTTGGTACATTCGTTGGAAGCATACGTTTCCTGCATGGCAACAAACTTTACAAACTCCAACGCTTTGGAAGCAACAAAACTTGTGTTCAAGTATCTTCCACGTTCATACAAAGACGGTAAAAAAGATCCTAAAGCAAGAGAAAAAATGCATTATGCCGCAACAATAGCAGGTATGGCTTTTGCAAATGCTTTCTTGGGATTATGTCATTCTATGGCACACAAGCTCGGTGCAATGTACAACATTCCGCACGGCGTGGCAAATGCTCTTTTAATAAGACAAATTATAAAATTCAATTCCAACGACAGGCCCAGAAAACAAGCCACGTTCCCGCAATACAAGTATCCCAATGCAAAAATGAAATATGCGCAAATTGCAGACGAACTTGATTTGGGCGGTAAGAACGATGATGAAAAAACAGAAAGGTTAATAAAAGCCGTTGACGATTTAATGACACAAATCAATTTACCTAAATCCATAAAAGAGTTCGGTGTAAAAGAAGAAGAGTTCATGAAAAATCTCGATACTCTTGTAGAAAGAGCATTCGATGATCAATGCACCGGAGCAAACCCTGTTTATCCGTTAATGTCGGAAATTAAACAAATATTCTTAAATGCTTATAACGGTATTGTGTAAATGTTATCCGAACAATGCATCTTTGATTTTACTTTCGCAGGATAACATTCAAGGTAGAATTTGAAATCAACTTTCAAATTCTACCTGACAAAAAAAAAAAAAAATGAAAGGTGTTACTAAATGAATATACCCGATAAAGTTCTAAACCGTTTATCTTTATACCATTTTATACTTGACGATTTAAGAGAAGGCGAACAATATATTTCAAGCAAAAAAATTGCCGAACTGTTAAATATAGATAATTCCCAGGTAAGAAAAGATTTAAAGTATTTGGGCAGTTCCGATTTAGGCAAATGTCGTGTAGGTTACGATGCCAAAAAATTGAAAAAGACGATAGAAGAAAAGTTGGGTTTTAAGCAACAACGAAATGCTTTTATTATAGGTGCCGGAAATTTAGGTTCTGCTCTTGCAAAGTATAACAGTTTTAAAGATTACGGATTAAATATCGTTGCAATGTTCGATACGGACACAAAAAAGATAGGAACTTTTATTAACGGTAAAGAAGTTTTCAATGTAACTAAAGTGGCAACACTTGCAACAAAAATGAAAGTGGATTTTGCCATACTTACCGTACCCAGAGAAAATGCCAAAACAACGGCAAACTATCTTGCCGGAGCAGGAATAAAGAATATTTGGAATTTTACACCGTGTATATTGGATGTTCCGAAAGATATTAAGGTTTGGAATGAGAATCTGATTGGAAGTTTTTTGCAGTTCACGAATGAGTACAATATTGAGAAGAAATAGGATTACTTTCTTACAACAAGAAAAATTCCCGTTATTACAAGTAGAAACCCAACCGCATTAAGCAACGACACCTGTTCCCAGAAAACAAGAACCCCAACAATTATCGCAGTAAGCGGTTCGAGTGCACCGATTATCGAAGTTTTTGTTGCACCGATAAGTTTTATTGCAACATTAACAGTTTCTATAGCAACTATCGTAGGTATTACCGCCAAACAAAGCACATATATCCACTGATTCGGTCTTGTAAGCAACTGAAAATCCAGCCCGAACCTTAAACATATAAAATAAAAAACCGTTCCGGAAAGCATAACATAAAAAGTTACTTTTTCCGGCTGCATATGTTTTATGGTTTTTACGGTTTTTACAAATATCATATACATTGCATACATTATCGCACCGCACACAGAGAACAAAAATCCCAAGAATTTTCCGCCGGTACTCATGCCGCCGGCATAGTTTAAAAGGGCGACTCCCAAAAAGGCACAGGCAATGGAAATAACAGTTGTTTTTGTAAGTTTTTCATGGAAAAACAACGTCATAATTAAAGCAACTATTACCGGATAAACAAACACTATTGTACAAGCAATTCCGGAATCTATATATTTTAAAGCGGCAAACAATGCAATGGAAGATACAGCAAAAGTGATACCCACAAAAAACAGTATTATAAACTCTTTAACCGTAACAGACAAACTAATTTTCTTATGAACTTTCAATATATACAAATAAATCAGAAATGCAAACAGATATCTGTAAAACAGTGAGTTGGATACGGACGATCCCGTGTTATATAACAGTATGGCAAACAAAGGATACAAACCGTAACTTACAGAAGATATTATTGCATCAACAAAACCTATTCTTACCGCTCTTTTCATAATCGTTCTCTAAAAAACAATGTAAGATTATACAAAAAAAAGTGCGGTTTGTCGTTGCAGTTCAAGACCTTA